>NZ_DATCSC010000124.1:0-92996 GCF_036568685.1 Chitinimonas sp. | reverse complement strand
CTGGTGGCCAGTCGCGGAATCGAACCACGGACACGCGGATTTTCAATCCGCTGCTCTACCAACTGAGCTAACTGGCCTCGTGAGGAGGGCGCATTAAACAGGAATCCCGAGTGAGCGTCAAGCGCCCTTGCGGCAAGTTTTTCGAGATTATCGGCGAGCTGGGTCTAACTGATTGTTTGCTATGGGATGTGGGGGCGAAAATTTTTTCGCGGCGCTATGCAAACTGCCTGGCGTTCATGAGTGACGACGGTCATGAAAGCCCGGTGGGGTGTTGCGTTATCGGCAAGGGCAAGGGGATTTGTCGCCTTTCTGCAGGCAAGGACTTTAACTATCTTGGGGCTGGCCCTATATAGGAGGGACGGGAGGCTGCCTTGGTGTGACTCCCGTCAGCATTTCTTCATGACATAAACATATTCTTGCGCGCAGAATCAGGCGTAGTGCGGCTTTTGACGTTGTTGCACTGCAACCTGAACTTGGCACGAAAATTGTTGTCAGACCCCGCTTACATTAGAATTACGACCCCACATGCACTCGAGTGCCCCACCTGTGTCTGCCGAACCGCTTGTCGCCATCGACAACGTCTCCTTTTCCTATGATCGTCGTCCCATCCTCAAGGGGATCAGCCTGACCATTCCCAAGGGCAAGGTTGTTGCCATCATGGGCGGCTCGGGTTGCGGCAAGACCACCCTGATGCGCCTGATCAATGGCCAGATCAAACCCAGCAAGGGGACGGTCAAGGTGGCAGGGCAGATAGTGCCCGAGCTCGATTCGGAAGGGCTCTACCTCCTGCGCCGCAAGATGGGCATGTTGTTCCAGTTCGGCGCGTTGTTTACCGATATGTCGGTGTACGACAATGTTGCCTTCCAGATGCGTGAACATACCGAGTTGCCGGAATCCATGATCCGCGACCTGGTGCTCATGAAGCTTAATGCAGTTGGCCTGCGTGGCGCCGCCAAGCTCATGCCGTCCGAGCTGTCCGGCGGCATGGCCCGCCGCGTGGCGCTGGCCCGCGCCATCGCGCTCGACCCGACCCTGATCATGTACGACGAGCCCTTTGCCGGCCTCGATCCGATCTCGCTGGGCGTGATCGGCAAGCTGATCCGTGAGCTCAACGATGCCTTGGGCGCGACCTCTATCATGGTGACCCATTCGGTGTCGGAATCGCTGGCCATCGTCGACTATGTCTACTTCGTATCCGAGGGCAAGGTAGTGGCCGAGGGAACCCCGGACGAGATACGGGCTTCAGAGGAGCCTTTCGTACACCAGTTCGTCGGCGGCCTGCCTGACGGCCCGGTGCCATTCCAATACCCGGCCAAGTCGTATGCCGAAGAGCTGATGGGAGTGCGTAGTGCTTGATTGGATGGATAGACGGGTGCGCGCGATCGGCGCTCCGGTCGTCGATGCGCTGGAGAAGTTGGGCTTCGGCTTTCGCTTCTTCATGGCGGTGTTGTGGCATTCGTTGGGGGTATTCCGCCGCTTCAGCCTGATCACCCGCGAGATCTATTTCACCGGCGTGCTGTCGCTGGTGATCATCATGGTGTCCGGCCTCTTCGTCGGCATGGTGTTGGGTCTGCAGGGCTACGACACGCTGCAGCGCTTTGGTGCCTCCGAGGCGCTGGGCGTGCTGGTGTCGCTGAGCCTCTTGCGCGAGCTGGGCCCGGTCGTGGCCGGCCTCTTGTTCGCCAGCCGTGCCGGTTCCGCCATCACAGCCGAGATCGGGCTGATGAAGGCCACCGAACAACTGTCCGCCATGGAGGTCATGGCGGTCAACCCGGTCGCTCGGGTGATCGCGCCGCGCTTCTGGGGCGGTGTCATCTCCATGCCGCTCTTGGCCACCTTGTTCTCGGCCGCCGGCATCATCGGCGGCTACCTAGTCGGCGTGGTGCTGATCGGGGTGGATTCCGGTTCCTTCTGGGCGCAGATGCAGGCCCAGGTCGATCTGTACAACGATGTGGCCAACGGCATCATCAAGAGCGTGGTGTTCGGCATCGCTGTGTCGATCATCGCGGTATTCGAGGGCTTCGACGCCCCCGAGACGGCCGAAGGCGTGTCGGGTGCCACTACCCGCACCGTGGTGACGTCGTCTCTGGTTATTCTGGGTCTGGACGTGGTCCTGACCGCCTTCATGTTTAGAGGTGTTTGATGAATCGGCGCTTATACGACTTCTGGGTCGGCTTGTTCGTGGTACTGGGCCTGGCGGCCCTGGTCTTTCTGGCGCTGCGCGTCAGCAATGTATCGAGCGGCGGTGCCAAGCCGACCTACCGCGTGACTGCGGCCTTCGACAATATCGGCGGTCTCAAAGTGCGCGCACCGATCAAGAGCGCAGGCGTGCTGGTTGGTCGTGTGTCCAACATCCACCTCGACCCGCAGACCTACCGTGCCCTGGTGACCCTGGATATCGAGCAGGACTATCACTTCAGCCGTGATTCCTCGGCCGAGATCCTGACCTCGGGCGTGCTGGGTGACCAATATGTGGGTATCGACCCGGGCGCGGATGAAACCATGCTCAAGGGTGGCGATCGTATCAACCTGACCTCCTCGGCCATCGTGCTGGAGAAGTTGATCAGTCAGTTCATGTTCAGTAAGGCCGCGGAGAATGCTCCGCAGGCGAAACCCGCCCAATAACAGGAAGACATCATGCGTAAATTCTTTGCCTTTATCATGCTGGTGGCTGGCCTTGCCGTATCGGCTGCCGATGCACCGGCCCCCGAAACGCTGGTCCGCAACACCAGCAAGGAAGTGCTGGACGCGATCAAGAAGGACAATCTGCAGCCGTCCGACAAGCGCTTCCTGGCGCTGGTCGAGAGCAAGGTGATCCCCAGCTTCGACTTCAACCGCTTGACCGCATCGGCCGTGGGCAAGTCCTGGCGCGAGGCGACGCCTGACCAGAAGACTGCGCTGATCCGCGAGTTCAAGACCCTCTTGATCCGTACCTACTCCAACGCCGTGGGTGCCAACAAGCTGCAAGGTATTGAAGTCAAGCCGGTTCGCATGGGCGAAGCCGATACCGACGTCACCGTCCGTACCGAGGTTTCCATCACTGGCGGCCAGCCCTTTCCGATCGACTACCGCCTGGCCAAGACCGGCGCAGACTGGAAGGTCTACGATGTGGCCGTGGAGGGCGTGAGCCTGGTGACCAACTACCGCACCAACTTCACCCAGACGGTGCAGAAGGATGGCATCGATGGCCTGATCAAGGCGCTGGCTGACCGCAATGCCACCCAGCCCACCAAGGCCCCGGCCAAGTAAGCCATGAGCGAAGTCGTCAAACTCAGCGGCGCGCTGACGCTCGATTCGATCTGCCGGGTGGCTGGCGAGGTATCGCCGCGCCTGGCGCAGCAGGAGCTGGTGCTCGATCTCTCCGAGGTCAGCGAGATTGATTCGACCGCGCTCAGCATGCTGCTGCACTGGCAACGGGATGCGGTGGCCGCGGGTCGCCGCATCAGCCTGGTCCGCCCGCCGGCCAACCTCACCAGCCTCGCTGCCCTCTATGGGGTTGAGGATTTCCTGCCCAAGGCTGAGGCCTGAACCCTTTTCCGACCCTGCCGGCAGGATGGCCTGCCCCGGAGCCACGCTATGCGTCCCTCGTATTCCCTGTTGCTGAGTCCACTGCTGTTGGCTGCGTGTGCTACGCCTGCCAACCACTATGACCCGGCCGAATCGGTCAACCGCAAGATCTACGCCTTCAACCGGGTGATCGACAAGGCGGTCTTGAAGCCGGTGGCCAAGGGGTACGAAACCGTTACGCCACCGCCGATACGCAAGGGTGTGTCGAACTTCTTCGCCAACCTGGAAGACGTCTACATCGGTGTCTCCAACCTCTTGCAGGGCAAGGTCAAGGACGCGGCCAGCGATACCGGCCGGGTGCTGGCCAACTCCACCTTCGGCCTCCTCGGCCTCGTTGATGTGGCGACCCCCATGGGGCTGCAGAAGCATGACGAGGACTTCGGCCAGGTGCTGGGTGCCTGGGGCGTCTCCTCTGGCCCCTACCTGGTGCTGCCTTTCATGGGGCCCAAGACGCTGCGCGACACGGCCGACACGGTAGGCAGCTATTACCTTGATCCGCTCAATGCCATCCAGGACCAGGGCGCCGAAAATGCGCTGCGCATCCTCAAGCTGGTCGATACCCGCACCAAGTTGTTCGCTGCCGAGTCGCTGATCGAATCGGCCAGCTTTGGTGACGAGTACGCCTTTGTCCGCGACAGCTATCTGCAGCGCCGCTACAACCTGGTCTGGGACGGTGCGCCGCCCAAGCCATTGCCGCTGGGCGATGAGAGCGACGATTTCGATCCGGCCGCACCCGATCCGGCACCGGCAAGCGGCGAGCCGGCCAGCAAGCCGGCGCCGACGAGCGAGGCACCCGCTGCGCCCACGCCAGCCTCCGGCGCTACGTCCCAGGCAGAGACGGCTGCCCCGCTGGCCACGCTGGCAGCCGTGGAAGTCAAGCCAGAGGCCGATCCACAGCCGCAGGCCGGCCAGTAGGCATCCCAGCAAAGCGGCCTTTGGGCCGCTTTTCCTTTTTCCACCCATGCCTTGGCCTGGGCCAAGTCAGGTAGAATCGGCGTTTTCCGCCGCCCGCCACCATGTCTGTAGCCATCCGTTTCTCTGCCGTCAAAAAGCGCTTCGGCGAGCTCGAGGCCCTCAAGGGTGTCGACCTCGAGGTGCGCGAGGGCGAATTCTTTGCCCTGCTCGGCCCCAATGGCGCCGGCAAGACCACCTTGATCTCCGTGCTGGGCGGCCTGACCCGCGCCGACAGTGGCAGTGCCGAGGTGCTGGGCAGCGACGTACTGCGCGACTACCGCGCGGCGCGCCGCAAGGTCGGCATCGTGCCGCAGGAGCTGACCTTCGATCCCTTCTTCACGGTGCGTGAGACCTTGCAGTTCCAGTCCGGTTACTTCGGCCTGCGCAAGAACGACGCCTGGATCGACGAACTGCTGGAGCACCTGGGGCTGACCGGCAAGGCCAATGCCAATATGCGTGCCCTCTCGGGTGGTATGAAGCGACGGGTGATGGTGGCGCAGGCGCTGGTGCACAAGCCGCCGGTCATCGTGCTGGACGAGCCCACCGCCGGCGTAGACGTGGAGCTGCGGCAGACGCTGTGGGAATTCATCCAGCGCCTGAACCGTGACGGCCACACCATCGTGCTGACCACGCACTATCTGGAAGAAGCGGAAACGCTGTGCAACCGCATCGCCATGCTCAAGCAAGGTGAGCTGGTGGCGCTGGACGACAAGTCGGCGCTGATGGCCAGCCACTCTGCCCGTACCCTGGCGCTCAAGCTGTTCCCGGACGTGCTGCCGGCGGCCTTGCAGCCGCTACTGGTGGCCGAGCGTGACGGTTACTACCATCTGCGGCTGGATGACGGCGCCACGCTGGAGGCCATCTTGGCCGGCCTGCGCGAGGCCGGCATCACGGTCCGCGATATTGAAATCCTCAAGCCCGATCTCGAATCGGTCTTCCTCGACGTGATGGGAAGGAAGCGCAGCACCTGAGGCAGGGGAGGCGGCCAGCCGCTACCCCGCCAAGGTGACGCCGAACAACGATGCAAGGCTTCATTACCCTCTTCTACAAAGAGATCCTGCGCTTCTGGAAGGTAAGCTTCCAGACCGTGGCCGCGCCGGTATTGACGGCGGTGCTCTATCTGATGATCTTCTCGCACGTGCTGGAGTCGCACGTCGAGGCCTACCCGGGGGTGCGCTACACCGCCTTCCTGATCCCGGGTCTTGCCATGATGTCCATGCTGCAGAATGCCTTTGCCAACAGCTCCAGCAGCCTGATCCAGTCCAAGATCACCGGCAATATCGTCTTTATCCTGCTGCCGCCCCTGTCGCACCTCGAGTTCTTCTCCGCCTACGTGCTGGCGGCCGTGGTGCGGGGCGTGGTGGTTGGGGCCGGGGTCATGCTGGTGACCCTGCTGTTTGCACTGCCCGACTTCAAATACCCGCTATGGGTGCTGCTGTTTGCGCTGCTGGGCTCCGGCCTGATGGCCGTACTGGGCCTGATCGCCGGTATCTGGGCCGAGAAATTCGACCAACTGGCCGCCTTCCAGAACTTCATCATCGTGCCGCTCACCTTCCTGAGCGGCGTGTTCTATTCCATCCACTCCCTGCCGTCGTTCTGGCTGGGGGTCTCCCACCTCAATCCGGTCTTTTACGCGATCGACGGTTTCCGCTATGGTTTCTTTGGCGCCAGCGATGTTTCGCCCTGGCTCAGCCTGACCGTGGTGGGCGGGACTTTCCTCTTGCTGGCCAGCTTTACGCTGCACTTGCTGCGTACCGGTTACCGGCTCAAACACTGACGCTGGGCGGCGATCCCGCCTGGCTATGCGCAACGAAACAGAATCGACACGCCATGGTCACTCCTGAACAAGTCAAACAGTACATTGCCGCCGGGCTCGCTTGCGAGGTCCTGGAAGTCAGCGGCGACGGCCACCATTTCGAGGCGGTGATCGTCGCCCGCGCCTTTGACGGCCTGCCGCGCGTGCGCCAGCACCAACTGGTCTACCAGGCGCTGGGCGAGCGCATGCGCGAGGAGATCCACGCGCTGTCGATGAAGACCTATAGCCCGCACGAATGGAAGAACCGCGCCTGAAGCCGGCGCCGGGCAAGCGCAGCGGCGACCGCATCGGTCTCTTGCTGATCAACTTGCCCTGGCTCTTCGTGCTGCTGGTGCTGTGGTGGTTGGCGTCCTGAACGCCGCCCCCAGTACCTCCCTCTATCCTCGGCCCGCCGCCGACCCATACAGATCGATACGACATGGACAAACTCAAGATCACCGGCAACGGCCCGCTCAGTGGCGAGATCGTCATCTCCGGCGCCAAGAATGCCGCACTGCCCATCCTCTGTGCCTCGTTGCTCACGCCCGATACCCTGCGGCTGACCAATGTGCCGCAGCTGCGTGACGTGATGACCACCCAGAAGCTGCTGCAAGGCATGGGCATGCGGGTGATGACCGACAATGTGCACGAGTTCGAACTGACCGGCGCCAGTATCGACAAGCTGGAAGCCCCCTACGAGCTGGTCAAGACCATGCGTGCCTCCATCCTGGTGCTGGGCCCCATGCTGGCCCGCTTTGGTGAGGCGCGTGTCTCCCTGCCTGGCGGCTGCGCCATCGGTAGCCGGCCGGTCGACCAACACATCAAGGGCCTGCAGGCCATGGGTGCCGAGATCAATATCGAACACGGCTATATCCATGCCCGCGCCAAGCGCCTCAAGGGTGCCCGCTTCGGTTCCGACATGGTGACCGTGACCGGTACCGAGAACCTGCTGATGGCCGCCACCCTGGCCGAAGGCGTGACCGTGCTGGAAAACGCCGCCCGCGAACCCGAGGTGGTGGACCTGGCCGAATGCCTGATCAAGATGGGCGCCAAGATCAGCGGCCATGGCACCGATACCATCACGATCGAGGGTGTGGACCGCCTGCACGGCGCCGACCATGCCGTGATGCCGGACCGGATCGAGACCGGTACCTTCCTCTGCGCCGTCATGCTGGCGCGTGGCAAGGTGCTGCTGCGCAATACACGCGCCAATATCCTGGAAAGCGTGCTCGACAAGCTGCGTGAGGCGGGTGCCTATATCGAAGCCGGTGACGGCTGGATCGCCATCGAGATGCGCGAGCGCCCCAAGGCCGTGGACATTCGTACCTTGCCCTACCCGGCCTTCCCGACCGATATGCAGGCTCAGTTCATGGCAGTGAATGCGCTGGCCAGCGGTGCCGGCGTGATCACCGAGACCATCTTCGAGAACCGCTTCATGCATGTCTCCGAGCTGGCCCGCATGGGCGCCGACATCCATGTCGACGGCCACACCGCCGTGGTGCGCGGGGTGCAGAAGCTCTCCGGTGCCACCGTGATGGCCACCGACCTCCGCGCCTCTGCCTCGCTGGTGATCGCCGGCCTCGCGGCCGAGGGGGAGACCATCGTCGACCGTATCTACCATCTGGATCGTGGTTACGAGCATATCGAGGCCAAACTGGGTGGCGTAGGCGCGCATATCGAACGTATTCAATAACCACTGCGCTACCAGCAGAAGCCAGCACGGCGTTTCTGTTGGCGGCAGTGCGTAATAGCAACGGGCCGGGTCAGTAAGCTGACTGCGGCCCGTTTTCTTTGCGGCGTTGGGGCGCTTTATGGTTTATGCAGGTATTGCTTAGTGGATACCGCACCATGTCGACCGAAACCGCGCTGATCGAACGCTTCTACACCGCCTTTCAGCAAAAGGACTGGGCCACCATGGCCGCCTGCTACCACCCGGAGGCGCAGTTCAGCGACCCGGCCTTCCCGGACCTGCGCGGGCCGGAGCCGGGCGCCATGTGGCGCATGCTGCTGGAGACTGCCACCTCGCTGGAGATCAGCTACCGCGACGTGGTAGGCGAGGGTGGTCGAGGCCGCTGCCACTGGGAGGCGCGCTACCCCTTCTCGCAGACCGGCCGGCAGGTGCTCAACCGCATCGACGCGAGTTTCGAGTTTAAGGACGGCCTGATCTACCGCCACCGCGACGTCTTCGACTTCTGGGCCTGGAGCCGCATGGCGCTTGGCCTGCCCGGCCTCTTGCTGGGTTGGAGCCCCTTTCTGCGTGGCAAGGTACAGAAGACGGCGGGCGGCAAGCTGCAGCGCTTTATCGACAAGCACCCGGAATATCGACGCGCTTGAGTGATTTTCTATCTTGTTTGCCTAGACAAGTTGTGGATGAGCTTGTCTAAGCAACTGATGAGTAAATAACATTTGCTTCTTTATTCGGTAGACAACTAAAGCTCGCCAGCCCGTCTGAGGCTGGGCATAATCCGCCTTCTGCCGTTCGTCGTCTTGCCATGATCACCATTGCCCTGTCCAAGGGACGCATCTTCGAAGAGACCGTCCCCTTGCTCGCCGCCGCGGGCATCATCCCGCTGGAGGACCCGGAGTCCTCGCGCAAGCTCATCCTCGCCACCAATCGCGAGGATGTGCGGCTGGTGATCGTGCGCGCCACCGATGTCCCCACCTATGTGCAATACGGCGCGGCCGACCTCGGCATTGCCGGCTATGACGTGTTGCTGGAACACGGCGGCGCGGGTCTCTACCAGCCCCTGGACCTGGGCATTGCCGCCTGCCGCCTGATGGTGGCGGTGCGTGAGGGCTACGACTACGCCGCCGCGGTACAGCAGGGCGCCCGCCTGCGCGTGGCTACCAAGTATGTTGAATCCGCCCGAGAGCACTTTGCCCGCAAGGGTGTCCATGTGGACCTGATCAAGCTGTACGGCTCCATGGAGTTGGCGCCCTTGGTGGGCCTGGCCGACGCCATCGTCGACCTGGTCAGCACCGGCGGTACGCTCAAGGCCAACCAGCTGGTGGCGGTCGAGCATGTGCAGGAGATCAGCTCCCGCCTGGTGGTCAACCAGGCCTCGCTCAAGCTCAAGCGCAACCGGGTCCAGCCGATTATCGATGCGTTCGCCTCGGCGAGCGCCCACCACCACGCCTGAACGGGTCCGCTTTCGCCGACCCGCCCGTGTTCCATGACACGTCGGGGCAGCCCCGACGAACAGTGAGCCCCGCGATGAAACGTCTCAATACCCGCTCTGAAGACTTCCTGCCGCAGCTGGATGCGTTGCTGGCCTTCGAGACCGCCCAGAACCCAGCGATCGATGCCGCCGTGGCCGGCATCCTGGCCGAGGTGCGGCTGCGCGGCGATGCCGCGGTGCTGGAATACACCCGCCGTTTCGACGGCATAGACGCGCCCGATATGGCGGCGCTGACGCTGACGCCGGCCGAGCTGGAAGCAGCCTACCGGCGCCTACCCGATGTCCAGCGCGAGGCGCTGGAAGCGGCTGCCGAGCGGGTACGCCGCTACCACCAGAAGCAGTTGCAGCCCAGTTGGCAGTATGAAGAGGCGGACGGCACCATCCTGGGCCAGGCGGTCACACCTTTGGACAGGGTCGGCCTCTACGTGCCCGGTGGCAAGGCCAGCTACCCGAGCTCGGTGCTGATGAATGCCATCCCGGCCAAGGTGGCCGGCGTAGGCGAGATCATCATGGTAGTGCCCACACCGCGGGGCGAGCGCAACGACCTGGTGCTGGCCGCCGCCCATATCGCCGGCGTGGACCGCGTCTACACCATAGGCGGCGCGCAGGCCGTCGCAGCATTGGCCTATGGCACCGCCACCCTGCCGCAGGTGGACAAGATCACCGGCCCGGGCAACCAGTATGTGGCCGCCGCCAAGCGGGCGGTGTTCGGCGTGGTCGGCATTGATATGGTGGCCGGCCCCTCCGAGATCCTGGTGATCGCCGATGGCGGCACCGATCCGGACTGGATCGCGATGGACCTGTTCAGCCAGGCCGAGCACGACGAGATTGCCCAGTCCATCCTGCTCTGCCCGGATGAGGCCTATATCGCACGGGTTGCCGCCAGCATAGAAAAACTGCTGCCCGGCATGCCGCGCCGCGACATCATCGCCGCCAGCCTGGCCAACCGCGGGGCCTTGATCACGGTGCGTGACCTCGAGGAGGCCGCCGAGATTGCCAATCGCATCGCGCCCGAGCACCTGGAATTGTCGGTGGCCGACCCCTGGGCGCTGCAGGCGCGCATCCGCCACGCCGGCGCCATCTTCCTAGGCCGCTTTGCTTCCGAGGCGCTGGGTGACTACTGTGCTGGCCCCAACCATGTGCTGCCCACCTCGCGTACCGCGCGTTACGCCAGCCCGCTGGGGGTCTACGACTTCCAGAAACGTTCCAGCCTGATCTATGTCTCGGCCGAAGGCGCCCAGAGCCTGGGCCGTATCGCCAGCACCCTGGCCCATGGCGAGGGCCTGCCTGCCCATGCCCGCTCGGCCGAGTACCGGCTGGGGGAGGGCGACGCATGAGTCTGGCACAGCAATACGTCCGTCCCGAGATCAGCGCGTTGTCGGCCTATCATGTGGCCGACGCGAGCGGCCTGCTCAAGCTCGATGCGATGGAGAACCCCTTTCCCTTGCCACCCGAGCTGCAGCAGGCGCTGGCTGAGCGGCTGGCGCACGTTGCGCTCAATCGCTACCCGGACCCGCACGGCGGAGGCCTCAAGGAGCGGCTGCGTGAGGCCTTCGATATCCCGGCCGAGGCGGCGCTGATACTCGGTAATGGCTCGGACGAACTGATCACCCTGGTCTGCCAGGCGCTCGCGCGGCAGGGGGCGGTGCTGCTGGCGGCCGAGCCCTCCTTTGTGATGTATCGCATGAACGCGGTGTTCAGCCAGCTGCGCTATGTGGGCGTGTCGCTGCGCGAGGACTTCTCGCTTGATCTTGAGGCTATGCTGGCGGCCATTGCCGAGCATGCGCCGGCAGTGGTCTTCCTGGCCTACCCCAACAACCCCACCGGGCCGCGCTACGCCCGCGCCGAGGTTGAGGCCATCCTGGCGGCGGCACCGGGCCTGGTGGTGGTGGACGAGGCCTATGCCGCCTTTGCCGACGACAGCTTCATGAATCTGGCTGGCCAGCACCCCAAGCTGCTGGTCATGCGTACCGTCTCCAAGCTCGGCTTGGCGGGCATACGGCTGGGCTATGCAGCCGGCCCTGCTGATTGGATTGCCGAGCTCGACAAGGTGCGGCCACCCTACAACATCAATGTGCTGAGCCAGGCGGCCTGCCATGTGGCGCTGGAACACCTGGCGGTGTTCGAGACCCAGGCTGCCATACTGCGCCAGGAGCGAGGCCGCCTGGCGGCTGCGCTGGCGACCATGCCGGGCGTGACGGTATTTCCGTCCGAGGCCAACTTCGTGCTGGCGCGGGTGCCGGATGCGCCGCGCAGCTTTGCCGCGCTCAAGGCGGGCGGCATCCTGATCAAGAGCTTGCACGGTGGCCACCCGCTGCTGAATCATTGTTTACGCTTTACCGTAGGCACGCCGGCCGAGAACGACCGTGTGCTGGCTGCGCTTCCCAACTGTCTCTGAGCCGAGCCCATGCGCCAAGTCACCGTCACCCGCAACACGCTGGAAACCCAGATCACCGTCACGCTCAACCTCGACGGCAGCGGCCAGGGCCGCTTCGATACCGGCGTGCCCTTTCTGGAACACATGCTGGACCAGGTGGCCCGCCATGGCCTGGTGGACCTCGACATCGTCGCGAAGGGCGATCTGCATATCGACGCCCACCACACCGTAGAGGATATCGGCATCACCCTGGGCCAGGCGCTGGCCAAGGCCCTGGGCGACAAGAAGGGCATACGCCGCTACGGGCACGCCTACGTCCCGCTCGACGAGGCGCTCAGCCGGGTGGTGATCGACCTCTCCGGCCGGCCCGGTCTGAGCTATGGTGTGAGCTATACCCGCGCCAGCATCGGCCAGTTCGATGTGGACCTGTTCAGCGAGTTCTTCCATGGTTTTGTGAACCACGGCATGGTCACCTTGCATATCGACAACCTCAAGGGCGTGAACGCCCACCACCAGGCCGAGACCATCTTCAAGGCCTTTGGCCGTGCCTTGCGCATGGCGGTGGAGCTCGATGAGCGCGCCGCCGGCAGCATGCCCTCCACCAAGGGCACGCTGACTGCCTGAGCCGAACGGGAAGCGAGAACCAAACCATGAAAATCGCCGTCATCGACTACGGCATGGGCAATCTGCGCTCGGTCACGCATGCGCTGGAACACGTGGCCGAGGGCCATGAGGTCGTGCTCAGCAGCGACCCGGCGGTGATCGCCGCCGCCGACAAGGTGGTCTTCCCCGGCCAGGGGGCCATGCGCGATTGCATGCGCGAGGTGGATGAGCGTGGCCTGCGCCCGGTAGTGGAAGCCTGCGCGGCCGAGAAGCCCTTTCTGGGCATCTGCGTCGGAGCCCAGCTCTTGTTCGAGCGCAGCGAAGAGGGCGGCAACACGCCGGCCATCGGTGTGTTCGGCGGGGAGGTTCGCCGCTTTCCGGCCAGCGAGATGCACGATGCTGCCGGCAACAAGCTCAAGGTGCCACATATGGGTTGGAACGAGGTCTGGCAAAGCCGGCCCCATCCGCTCTGGCAGGGCATCGCCGATGGCGAGCGCTTCTACTTCGTGCACAGCTACTACTTGAACCCGGCCGACGCCACGCTGGAGGTGGGGCGCAGCGACTATCCCTTCCCCTTCACCGTGGCGGTGGCCCGCGCTAATATCTTCGCCACCCAGTTCCATCCAGAGAAAAGCCACGCCGCCGGCCTGCAATTGCTCAGGAATTTCGTCACCTGGGACGGCACGGTCTAACCCGTAACGCTAAGCAAACATCCATCATGCTCATCATTCCTGCCATCGACCTCAAGGATGGTCAGTGCGTACGCCTCCGTCAGGGCGAAATGGACTCCGCCGACGTGTTCGGCGACCCGGCCGAAATGGCCCGGCGCTGGCTCGACGCCGGTGCTCGCCGACTACACCTGGTGGACCTCAACGGTGCCTTTGCCGGCAAGCCGCGCAACCTCGATGCCGTTCGCGCCATCCTCGAGGTGGTGGGTAGCGAGATCCCCGTCCAGCTCGGCGGCGGCATACGCGACCTCGAAACCATAGAACAGTACCTCGAGGCCGGCCTGCGCTACGTCATCATCGGTACCGCCGCGGTCAAGACGCCAGGCTTTCTGCACGAGGCCTGCGACGCCTTCCCTGGCTCGGTCATCGTCGGCCTCGATGCCAAGGATGGCAAGGTGGCCATCGACGGCTGGAGCAAGATCACCGGCCACGATGTGGTCGATCTGGCCAAGCGCTTCGAGGACTACGGCGTGGAGTCGGTCATCTACACCGACATCGGCCGTGACGGCATGCTGAGCGGCGTAAATATCGAGGCCACCGTCAAACTGGCCCAGCAACTCACCGTGCCGGTGATTGCCTCCGGCGGTCTGACCAACCTTGATGACGTACAGCGCCTGTGTGCAGTCGAAAGCGAGGGCGTGGCGGGCGTGATTGCCGGGCGTTCGATCTACGAAGGCACGCTGGATTTTGCCCGCGCCCAGGCACTGGCGGACGAGCTCAACGGTTAAGCCGTCCGTTTCGCTTGGGACTTGAGAGGCCGGCGAAGGTGTTCCGCCGGCTGTTTGTACGATTTCTTGGATTGCCCTCTCGCCATGCCGCTCGCCAAACGCATCATCCCCTGTCTCGACGTGACCGACGGCCGCGTGGTCAAGGGCGTCAACTTTGTCGGCCTGCGCGATGCCGGTGATCCGGTGGAGATCGCCCGCCGCTATGACCAGCAGGGCGCCGATGAGCTGACCTTTCTGGACATTACCGCCAGTTCGGATAACCGCGACCTGATCCTGCACATCATCGAAGCCGTGGCTGAGCAGGTATTTATCCCGCTCACCGTCGGCGGTGGCGTGCGCAAGGTCGAGGATGTGCGGCGTCTGCTCAACGCCGGCGCAGACAAGGTAGGGATCAATACCACCGCCGTGACCAACCCGCAGGTGGTCGAGGACGCTGCCGGCTACTTTGGCTCGCAGGCCATCGTGGTGGCGATCGATGCCAAACGTGTGAGCGCCGCCGGTGAGCCCGCCCGCTGGGAGGTCTATACCCACGGCGGCCGCAATGCGACCGGGCTTGATGCCGTGCAATGGGCTTGCGAGATGCAGCGCCGCGGCGCCGGCGAGATCCTGCTGACCAGCATGGACCGTGACGGCACCCGTTCGGGCTTTGACCTTGCCTTGACCCGTGCGGTCAGTGACGCGGTGGATATTCCGGTGATTGCCTCGGGCGGCGTGGGCAAGCTGCAGGACCTGGCTGATGGCATACGCGAAGGCCATGCCGATGCGGTGTTGGCGGCCAGTATCTTCCACTTTGGGGACCATACCGTCGGGGAGGCCAAGGCATTGATGCGGGCGCAAGGCATAGAGGTGCGGCTATGAGCGGCTGGCTGGATGAAGTGCACTGGGATGCGCAGGGTCTGGTGACGGCCATCGCGCAGGATGCCGTGAGCCAGCGTGTGCTGATGGTGGCCTATATGAATCGCGAATCGCTGACCTTGACTGCCGAGACCGGCATCGCCCACTACTGGTCGCGCTCGCGCCAGAAGCTATGGAAGAAGGGCGAGGAGTCCGGTCACCTGCAGACAGTGCGTGAACTGCGGCTCGATTGCGATGGCGACGTGATCGTCATGCAGATCGAGCAGGCCGGCGGCATTGCCTGCCATACCGGCCGTGAGAGCTGCCTCTATCGGCGGCTGGAGGCCGGTCAGTGGGTGGTGACCGACCCGGTGCTGAAGGACCCGGCCCATATCTATACCCCGGGTGCTGGCGGCTAGGCCGCCAGACTTGTCACCCAACTGTCTTTTTCCGCGCCTATAATCGCCCGTCCTTTCGAGGCCCATCATGGTCAACCCCGACATCCTCTACCGTCTGGCCCAAACACTGGAAGCCCGCAAGGGCGCCGATCCGGAGAGCTCCTATACCGCCCGGCTGATGCACAAAGGTCGTGACGCCATCCTCAAGAAGGTGGGGGAGGAGGCGGTCGAGACCATCATGGCAGCCAAGGATGGCGACAGGCGGCACCTGGTCTATGAGGTGGCAGACCTGTGGTTTCACACCCTGGTGCTCTTGGCGCATGAGGGCCTGGGGCCGGACGACGTGCTGGCGGAACTGGCCAGGCGTGAAGGCATCTCAGGTATAGACGAGAAAAACGCACGCGGAGCAGCGACATGAGTGACAACTGCATCTTTTGCAAGATTGCGGCCGGACAGATTCCCTCGAACAAGGTCTACGAGGACGAGGAAGTGATTGCCTTTCACGACATCAACCCGATCGCCAACGTGCACTTCCTGATCGTGCCCAAGCTGCATGTTGAATCGCTGCTGAGTGCCGAGCCGCAACACCTGCCCATGCTGGGCAAGTTGCTGGCGCTGGCGCCCAAGCTCGCGCGCGAGCAGGGCTTGGGCGAGGGTTTCCGTACCATGATCAATACCGGCGCCAAGGGCGGCCAGTCGGTCTTCCACCTGCACCTGCACGTGTTTGGCGGCGGCGGCAAGGCCGAGAGCATGATGGCGCAGTTGATTCACTAACCGTTTTGGGGGATGCAGCCACCAGCGCTTGGTGGTACCGTCGCTCCCGTTTTTGCCTGACCGGCAAGCTATATCGCAGATTTGAGAGGGTTACATGGGTTCGTTCAGCATTTGGCACTGGCTGATTGTGTTGGTCATCGTGGTGCTGGTCTTCGGCACCAAGAAGCTGGGTAACGTCGGCAAGGACCTGGGTTCGGCCGTGAAGGGTTTCAAGGACGGCATGAAGGGCGAGGAAGAGCAGCCCAAGGCCGCCGAGAAGCAGGTCGAAGGCACCCGTGTTTTCGACAACGACGCGTCCAAGGACAAGCACTAAGCCGTGTTTGACTTCAGTTTCGGCGAATTGGCGGTCATCGGCGCCGTCGCGCTGGTAGTCATCGGCCCGGAGCGCCTGCCCGCGGTCGCGCGGACGGCTGGCGCCATGGTGGCGCGTCTCAAGCGTTACGTGGCCGGTGTGAAGGCAGATATCCAGCGCGAAGTGGAGCTGGAGAACCTGCGCCAGATCGAGGCTGAGATGAACGAAGCCGGGCGCTCGCTCAAACAGGACATTGTCGAGGGTATGGCACCGGTGGAAGAAAGCCTGCACGCGGCAGTCAGCGATACCCAGGCGGCCTTGAGCGAACCACCTACGCACAGCGTCTCGGTGGCCCAGCCCGCCAGCGACCAGCAGTTCGACCTGTTCGCGCCGCCGCCCGCACCGCAACCGCGGCCTGAACGAGACCGGCGCTAGCGCGCCGATAGGCTGACATGCAAGAAGACCTGCAACCCCTGATCGAACATTTGATCGAGCTGCGGTCCCGCCTGGTGCGGGCTTCGGCCGTTCTGCTGGTGGTGTTCCTGGCGCTGTTTCCCTGGTCCAAGGACCTCTATCACATCCTCGCGCTGCCCATGCTGCAGGCCATGAAGGCCGGCAGCCAGATGATCGCGACCGATGTGACCGCCACTTTCTTCGTGCCGCTCAAGGTCACGGCCATGGCGGCCTTTCTGATCACCTTGCCGCACACGCTCTACCAGGCCTGGGCCTTTGTGGCGCCGGGCTTGTACCAGCATGAAAAGCGGCTGGTGCTGCCCCTGATCGCGTCCAGCTTTTGCTTGTTCGCCATCGGCATGGCCTTCGCTTACTTCCTGGTCTTTCCGGTGGTATTCGGCTTTATGAATGCCGCGACCCCGGAGGGTGTGGCCATGATGACCGATATCGAGAAATACCTGGGCTTTGTGCTCGGCATGTTCCTCGCCTTTGGCGTGACCTTCGAGACGCCGGTGGTGGTGGTAGTGCTGGTGCGTATGGGCATCGTCTCGGTCGCCAAGCTGCGCGAGGCGCGTCCCTATGTGATCGTTGGCGCTTTCGTGATCGCCGCCATCGTCACGCCGCCCGACGTGCTGTCGCAGACCATGCTGGCCGTGCCCCTGTGGCTCTTGTATGAGCTGGGTGTGCTGGTCGCTGCCTGGATGACGTCGGGCAAGGCTGCGGCCGATGCCGAACCGAGCAGCACCGAGCAGTAAGCCTGGCCGGTCTGACCTGTAGATGTAAAAACGCCACCTCCTGGGTGGCGTTTTTTATCGCAGCCCCGACGGGTCGCGGTTGCGTCATTCCTCTTCCTGCTGCGGGATCTCGAAGCGCGGGCGCTTGCCGATCTTGACCTTGAACTCGATCGCCTTGCCATTGCGCAGCACCTTGATACGGGCCTCCTGGCCGGGCGGCTGGGCGGCGATCAGGTTGAGCATGCCGCTGAAGTCGGCCACCGGCTGGTCGTTCACTCCGACCAGTACATCTCCGGGCTTGACCCCGCCCTTTTCGGCCGGGCCACCGCGCACCACGCCGCTGATCAGCACGCCGTCGGCATTGCGCAGGTTGAAACTGGCGGCAAGCTCGGGGGTGAGATCCTGGGTATCCACGCCTATCCAGCCGCGGGTGACGGCGCCGTCCTTGATGATCTGCTCCATCACGTTCTTGACCATGCTGGCCGGGATGGCGAAGCCGATGCCGACGCTGCCGCTGGTTTGCGAATAGATGGCGCTGTTGATGCCGACCAGGTTGCCGGCGGTATCGACCAGCGCGCCGCCCGAGTTGCCGGGGTTGATGGCGGCGTCGGTCTGGATGAAGTTCTCGAAGGCCGGGTTGTTGATACCCAGGTTGCTGCGCCCCAGGGCCGAGACGATGCCCATGGTGACGGTCTGGCCGACGCCGAAGGGGTTGCCGATGGCGAGCACCACGTCACCCACGTTGAGCTTCTCGACCTGGCCGAAGGTGGCGGCCGGCAGCTTGTCGAGGCCGATCTTGATGACGGCGAGGTCGGTCTCCGGGTCGGTGCCGACCACCGTGGCCTCGGCGCTGCGGCCGTCCGAGAGGGCGACCTGGATCTCGTCGGCCGAGGCGACCACGTGGTTGTTGGTGACGATATAGCCCTGCGCCGAGACGATCACGCCCGAACCCAGGCTGGCGGTGCGCTGGCCTTCGCCATTGTCGATGCGATCACCGAAGAAGCGACGGAACAGGGGGTCATTGAGCAGCGGATGCGCCTTACGCTTGATCTGCTTGCTGGTGTAGATATTGACCACGCTGGGCATGGCGTGGCGCACCGCCTCTCGATAGCTGGTGCTGGCACCGCCTGCTGGGGCGGTGGCGGCGGGAGGTGCCTGGGTCAGCGTGACCACCTCGGCCACCTGCTTGGGTAGCCAGGCTGGTTTGAGCAAGGTCAAGAGGAACCACAGTGCCAGTCCGGCGGTGGTGGTTTGTGCGAAAATCAGCCAGAGTTTTTTCATGTTCCGCCGAAGGGCTATCCGTCGCCCTGGCGTCGTCCGAGCCTTGCCTGGCGGCGGTCCGGCGCATGACAAACGAATCAGGGCTGCTGCTATGTTATTGCGTGAATTGGAAAAGTATACCGGACAACTGCTACAGGTTGACCGCTACAAGGACTACGCCCCCAACGGTGTGCAGGTCGAAGGGCGGGCCGAAGTGGGCAGACTGTTGTGCGGCGTTACCGCCAGCGAGGCCTTGATCGACGTCGCCATCGCCTGGCGGGCCGATGCCATCGTGGTGCACCACGGCTACTTCTGGCGTAACGAGGATGTCCGCGTGGTGGGCGCCAAGCGGCAGCGCCTGGCCAAGCTGCTGGCGCACGATATCAGCCTGCTGGCCTATCACCTGCCGCTGGATGCCCACCCGGAACTGGGTAACAACGCTCAGCTGGCGCAGAGGCTGGAGCTGGTACTGGAGGAGCGGCTGGGCGAACAGCAGTTGCTGTCGGTCGGTCGCCCTGCCACGCCGTGTACCGTCGCCGAGCTCGCCGAGCGGGTAGCGCTGCAGCTGGGGCGGCGGCCGCTGGTGATCGGTGCGCCGGACCAGATCGTGGCGCGGGTAGGCTGGTGTACCGGCGGTGCGCAGGGCTATTTCCAACAGGCACTCGATGCCGGCTGCCAGCTCTATATCACTGGCGAGGCGTCGGAATCCAACTGCCATATGGCAGTGGAGTACGGCGCCGCCTTCATGGCGGCGGGTCACCATGCCACCGAGCGCTATGGCGTGCAGGCTCTGGGCCGGCATCTGGCCGAGCAGTTTGAGCTGGCGTGGCATTACGTTGAGCTGGATAACCCGATCTGATCCGGGCCGGCGCCAAAGCGCGTCAGCCGGTGCCTCGATTGGATTTGGTAACAGGCGCTATCTCCTATTCCGGCAAAGGCTTATCCAAGCTGGGGGAATGCGTTAAAATCGACTAGTTTAGGTTTTGCACGGCATCGGTATCGGCGACGCCGGGCTGAGCCGATGGTAATCACCACAATCTTAAAAAGTCAGAAAGTCAGGGACTGGGTATGACGAATCAAGTGGACAACAGCAAGCGGCGCTTCCTGACGCTCGCGACTGGCGCGGTGGGTGGCGTGGCCGTGGTCGGGGTTGCAACCCCCCTCATCGCCAGCTTCTTCCCCTCCGAGCGCGCCAAGGCTGCGGGCGCACCGGTCGAGGTGGACATCAGCAAGCTCGAGCCCGGTCAGAAGATCGACGTCGAATGGCGCGGCAAGCCGGTATGGCTGGTCAACCGTACCAAGGAGATGGTCGACAATATGGCCAAGATCGAGGGCAAGCTGGTCGATCCGACCTCGGACGCCAGCGATCAGCCCGACTACGCGCACAACAAGCTGCGTTCGCGCGCCGAGCACGCCAATCTGTGGATCGCCCTGGGCGTTTGTACCCACCTGGGTTGTTCGCCGACCTACCGTCCTGACCTCGCCCCGGCCGACCTGGGCCCGGAATGGGTGGGTGGCTTCTACTGCCCCTGCCACGGTTCCAAGTTCGACCTGGCCGGCCGCGTCTACTCGGGCGTACCTGCGCCCAAGAACCTGGTCATCCCGCCCTATAAATACCTCAGCGCCACCTCGGTGCTGATCGGCGAAGACAAATAAGAGGGAAGACAGACATGAGCAAGCTGCAAGCCCTGACGAAGTCGGTATTGGGTTGGGTCGATGACCGCTTCCCGGTCACTTCGACCTACAAAGAGCATTTGTCCGAGTACTACGCACCGAAGAACTTCAACTTCTGGTACTACTTCGGCTCGCTGGCCCTCTTGGTGCTGGTGATACAGATCGTCACCGGCATCTTCCTGACGATGAACTACAAGCCGGACGGTTCGCTGATCCCCGGCACCAACGTCTCGGTCGCCTTCACCTCGGTCGAATACATCATGCGTGATGTGGCCGGTGGCTGGATCATCCGCTACATGCACTCGACCGGCGCCTCGATGTTCTTCGTGGTGGTCTATCTGCACATGTTCCGCGGTCTCGTCTACGGCTCCTACAAGCAGCCGCGCGAGCTGATCTGGATCTTCGGCATGCTGATCTTCCTGTGCCTGATGGCCGAAGCCTTCCTGGGCTATCTGCTGCCTTGGGGCCAGATGTCCTTCTGGGGCGCACAGGTGATCGTGAACCTGTTCAGCTCGATCCCGGTGATCGGTCCTGACCTGTCGGTATGGATCCGTGGTGACTTCGTGGTGTCCGACGCGACCCTGAACCGCTTCTTTGCCCTGCACGTGATCGCCGTGCCGCTGGTGCTGCTGGCCCTGGTGGTCGCTCACCTGGTGGCGCTGCACGAAGTCGGTTCCAACAACCCCGACGGCGTCGAGATCAAGAAGCACAAGGATCCGAAGACCGGCTTCCCGATCGATGGCATCCCCTTCCACCCCTACTACACCGTCAAGGATATCTTCGGTGTGGCCGTGTTCCTGGCCGTGTTCAGCTATGTGCTGTTCTTCGTGCCGGAAATGGGCGGCTTCTTCCTGGAGCACCCGAACTTTGACCCGGCTGATCCGCTGAAGACCCCGCCGCACATTGCACCGGTCTGGTACTTCACCCCCTTCTACGCCATCCTGCGCGCGATCCCGTCCTTCTTGGGTACCCAGGTCTGGGGTGTGATCGGCATGGGTGCCGCAGTGGTGATCATCGCCTTCCTGCCTTGGCTCGACCGTAGCCCGATCAAGTCGATCCGCTACCGCGGCACCAAGTTCAAGGTTGCGCTGGTGCTGTTCCTGATCGCCTTCATCGGTCTGGGTATCCTGGGCGCCAAGCCCTCGACCAACACCCGTACCGTGTTTGCGCAGATCTTCAGCTTCATCTACTTCGGCTTCTTCATCGCCATGCCGTTCTATACCAAGAACGATGCCGGTAGCGTGCCGGTTCCGGAGCGCACCACCGAGACCAACACCCAGCGTCAGCTGGCCTTCCTGGCCTACGTCGGCATTGCGGTTGTAGGTGCCTTCGTGTTTGGCAAGCTGGTCTGATCAAGGGAGAAGAACAAGATGAAAAACAAGATCGCTCAGATTCTCGCTGCCTGCTCCTTGCTGCTGCCGCTGGCAGCCCAGGCCAATACCGAGGTTGCACTCGACAAGGCGCCGCTGGACGTGCGCAATGCCGAGTCGGTACAGCGTGGCGCCAAGCTGTTCGTGAACTACTGTCTGTCCTGCCACGGCGCGAGCTCCTTGCGCTTTAACCGGCTGCAGGACCTCGGTCTGTCCGAGCAGCAGATCAAAGATAACCTGATGTTCACCACCGAGAAGATCGGCGAACCGATGCGCGTGGCCATGCAGGCCAAGGACGGCAAGGTGTGGTTTGGCGCTACCCCGCCCGACCTGACCCTGGTGGCCCGCTCGCGCGGTGCGGATTGGCTCTACACCTATCTGCGTAGCTTCTACCGTGACCCGAGCCGTCCGACCGGCTGGAACAATGCCGTGTTCGACAAGGTTGGCATGCCGCACGTGCTGTGGCAGCTGCAGGGTGACCAGGAGCTGCAAGTGGTCGAAGGCAAGGTCGAAGCCAAGGGCGCCGTGACCCGCTCCTGGGAAACCGAAGAGCATGTGGATGGCAAGACCAAGGTCGAGACCCATCAGCTGGTGCTGGCCAAGCCAGGTCAGCTGACCCGTCTGGCCGATGGCAAGGCCAACACCTTCGACTACGACAACAAGGTGGCCGACCTGACCAACTTCCTGGTCTGGATGGGCGAACCGGCCCAGGTCACCCGCGAGCGTATCGGCTACGGTGTGATGCTGTTCCTGTTGTTCCTGCTGGTGCCCATGACCTACTTCCTGAAGAAGGAATACTGGAGCGATGTGCATTAACAGGCCCAGCGCGTGAGGAGGGCCGGGGCGTCTGCGCTCCGCCCGGCAGAGCCGGGCGCTTGGGTGCGGTGGCGAATCAACGATTGTTTCGCTGATTTATTCCTGCTCCCCCCGCCCTCGCCGCCGCGAGGGAGCCTCGCTGGAGCTCGTCAGCGTGGTTTGTGACGGCGGTGAATTGCGCTGAATTTGCTTGGTTTGTAAGAAAAACGGAAGGCGTTGCCTTCCGTTTTTCTTTTCATAATCATGCACTTATGCTGCTTTTCTGGCTTTTGTCCTAGTCAAAATGCTAAAATTGCGCATTTAGACGATAGTCGTTGATGGAGATCCCCGCCTTATGATGACCCTGTACTCCGGCACTTCCTGCCCCTTCAGCCACCGCTGCCGTATTGTTCTGTTCGAAAAGGGCATGGACTTCCAGATCGTTGACGTGGATATCCACAACAAGCCGGAAGACCTGGCCGTGATGAACCCGTACAACGAAGTGCCGGTGCTGGTTGAGCGTGACCTGTGCCTGTACGAATCGAACATCATCAATGAGTACATCGATGAGCGCTTCCCGCATCCGCAGCTGATGCCGGCTGACCCCATCATGCGCGGCCGTGCCCGCCTGATGCTGTTCAACTTCGAGCGCGAGCTGTTCGTGCACGTGCGTACCCTGGAGAACAGCGCCTCCAGCAAGAAGGATCTGGAAAAGGCCCGTACCACCATCCGTGACAATCTGGGCCAGATCGCCCCGCTGTTCGCCAAGCAGAAGTACATGCTGGGTGAAGAATTCTCCATGCTGGACGTGGCCATCGCACCGCTGCTGTGGCGCCTCGAGCACTACGGCGTGGAAGTCTCCAAGCCCATGGCGCCTATCCTGAAGTACGCCGAACGTCTGTTCGGTCGTCAGGCTTTCATCGATTCGATGACGCCGAACGAAAAGGCCATGCGCAAGTAAGCAGCAAGCAAGTGGGGCGGCCTGTGCCGCCCCTGGTTCCCCTGTCAGCCCGAGCCCGATGAAACCTGTCCCGATCAAGCCCTACCTGATGCGCGCCATCCACGAATGGTGTTCCGACCACGGCTATACCCCTTATCTGGTGGTCGCGGTACGCGACAAGATGCAGGTGCCGATGGAGTTCGTGAAGAATGGCGAGATCACGCTCAATGTGAGCTACAACGCCACCCGCAACCTGCAGCTGCGGGACGACTATGTGCACTTCTCGGCCCGCTTCAACGGCGTTTCGCGCGATATTGTGGTGCCGGTCGGCGCCGTGGTGTCACTGTTCGCTCGCGAGACTGGCGAAGGCATGGCCTGGGAGCCGGACTTCACTGAACCGGAACAGGGCGAGGACGAGTCGGTCGTGTCGCTACGTCCTGTCTCGGCGCCGGCCGAGCTGGTCGAGGTCAAGCCGCTGGAATCGACCGAAAGTCCGGCCAGCGAGCCGGGCGACGATGAGAAGCCGCCCACTCCACCGGCCGGCGGTCGCAGCCATTTGCGGGTGGTGAAGTAAGCGCGGCATGCCGTGGCTCTATCTGCTCATTGCCATCCTGGCCGAGGTCGCCGCTACCTCGGCGCTCAAGCTGTCTGAAGGCTTTTCCCGCCCTTGGCCGTCACTGGTGGTGGTCGCGGGCTACGGCGTGGCCTTCTACTTCCTGTCGCTGACCCTGCGCAGCATTCCGGTAGGTATTGCCTACGCGGTCTGGTCTGGTGTGGGGGTGGTGCTGATCGCCAGCATCGGTTGGCTTTGGTTTGGTCAGAAGCTGGATCTGCCAGCCATCCTGGGTATGGGGTTGATTGTGGCCGGGGTACTGGTACTCAATCTTTGCTCGCGGACATCCGGGCACTGAGTCTTTTCGCATGAGCAACAAAAAAGCGCGTCAACGACGCGCTTTTTTGTTGCCCGAGCCCCGGTGGTGTAAAGAGCGCAACCTGGTGAGCGTGGCGAGGTTCGCCGCCGGCGAAGTGGCTGCCAGAGTTCTTGGCGCCTGGGCGAGCGAAGTCGTTGCCACCTTCTGGTGGCTTACTACTTCGGCCTCCCCTTTGCGGGGATAGTCCCGGGCGCCTGCGCCAAGGTTGCCTCCCGCTACTGTTTGGAAAGCAAGGTAGGCTCGCTCACGCGTTGCGGGTCAGGACCGCAGCGAAGAAGCCATCGGTGCCATGGATCTGCGGCTGCAACTGCAGATAGGCGCCGGTATCGAGCTCCACCTTCTGCTCAGCCAACACTTCATTGGCCGGTACCAGGCTGAAGTTGGGGTGGCTGGCCAGGAAGGCTTCGACGATGCCCTGGTTCTCGCGTGGCAGGATGCTGCAGGTGGCGTAGACCAGCCGGCCGCCGACCTTCACCAGCCGGGCGGCAGAGGCGAGGATGGCGGTCTGCTTGGCATTAAGCTCGTCCACGCTGGCCGTGCTCTGGCGGAATTTGAGGTCGGGGTTGCGGCGCAGGGTGCCCATGCCGGAGCAGGGGGCATCCACCAGCACCCGGTCCAGCTTGCCGGCCAGGCGTTTGACGCGCGCGTCGTTCTCGCTCTCGATGCGCTGCGGCTGAACGTTGGAAAGACCGGAGCGGGCCAGCCGTGGCTTGAGGTTGGCCAAGCGCTTCTCGGATACATCAAAGGCATAGAGACGGCCGCTGGAGGCCATCAGCATGCCCAGCAGCAGGGTCTTGCCACCGGCGCCGGCACAGAAGTCGGCCACCATCTCGCCGCGACGTGGCGCGACCAAGAGGCCCAGCAACTGGCTGCCCTCGTCCTGTACCTCGACCACGCCCTCGGTGAACAGGGTGTGGCGGTTGATGGCGGGCTTGCCGGCGAGGCGGATGCCGAAGGGCGAGTAGGGCGTGGGGGTGTATTCATAGCCCAGCGCCGCGAGTTCGGTCTGTACGGCGTCGCGCTTCATCTTCTGCAGGTTCACCCGCAGGTCCAGCGGTGCCGGCTGCGAAAGGCCGCGGCCCAGTGCCAGGATGGCTTCGTCGGCCATGCCGCTGGCGGACAGCTCGGCAGCCACCCATTCTGGCAGCTCGGCGCGCTCGGCCAGGGTCAGGGTGTCGAGCTTGAAGGCCTTCACGGTCGAGAGGAACTGGCGCTCATCTTCGCGCGAGACGATGGGCTCGAACTCGCGCAGATTGCGGCCGCCACGGGCCAGCCAGGCCAGCAGCATGCGGCGCGGATTGGTGTCCGGCGCGCAGATACGGTCCAGCATGAACTTCTGCCGCAGCACACCAAACACCGCCTCGGCGATGAAGTGTCGGTTCTGGCTGCCGAGTTTGGGATTCTCGCGGAAATAGCGCGACAACACGGCGTCGGCCGGGGCGCTGAAGGACAGCGCGGCGCGCAGGGCCTCCAAGGCGGCGTGGAATTGTTCCTGGTTCAGTGGCGGCATGGTGTGAATCTTATTCCTGTTGATATTCGATGCTCTTGGCGACCAGCAGCTGCTCGCCCTTGTCGTCGTGGCGCACGATCTTGACCGGCAGGCCACCGTATTCGGGGGCCAGCCAGATCTCAGAGCCTTCCTCCACATCCTGGGTGCGCCAGATGCGGGTCGGCGTGTTCTTACCCATCAGGCTGATGCTACCGGCCTCAGCCTGCACCAGCTTGTCCTGCCTGAGCTTGCGACCGGTGACGATCTGCAGGCTGGCATTGGGCTTCTTGCCCAACCAGGCAAGCTGGAAGGGCAGGGTGTTGTAGTCCTGGGCACCGGCTTCGAGCTTGCCGCTCTGCGGGCTCTCCGGCGCGCCATAGCTGACCTGGTGGCTGCCCCAGTCAAAGCGGGCCTGCTGGCGCGGGCTGTCGCCCTTGCCGCGGAACTCGGCGTAGTCGGCAGGCTTGAGGCCGCCATCGGTGACTTCGCCGTTGCTGAGGTAGCGGATCTTGGGGCCGAAGATAGGGGTGACCTCGGTCTCCAGGCGGTAGTGTTGCTTGTCGAGTACCCACTGTTGTACCGCCTCGCCCACCGGCAGGCCGCTCAGGCTGGCCTGGTAGACGATACGGGCGCGGACGGGCAGGCCGGCGGCTTCCGCGGCAGGCAGGGTGGCGGCCAGCAAGGTGGCAGCGGCAAGAAAGGGTTTGAGGCTCATGGTGTAGGCTCCCGGCTTGATCATAGCTCTCAGGCTAGCGCGTGTTCACTGAAGCGGCCCTGAACTCAGCGGTCGCGGTTGACGCGCTCGGCGCGTTTGAGTGTGGTCTTGCCGTCCAGCGCCACCTGCACGGCCACCAGGTCTATGGTCTGCTCGCCATC
Organism: Chitinimonas sp.; assembly: GCF_036568685.1. Lineage (GTDB taxonomy): Bacteria > Pseudomonadota > Gammaproteobacteria > Burkholderiales > Chitinimonadaceae > Chitinimonas. The sequence continues at coordinate 66,244 of NZ_DATCSC010000124.1, read as the reverse complement.
CTGGTAGCGGATGCGTACCGGCAGGTTGTGCCAATCCGGCGCCAGGTAGAACTCGAAGCGACGCTTGTCATGCGCACCGGCCAGGACCAGGGTGTTGACCTTCTGGCCGGACAGTACCAATTCCGCCTCGCCCTTGAGCTCGAAGCCGACCTGGTAGCTGTTGCGGCCGGTCACCACCTGCATATTGAAGGTTGGCAGCCGGTTGCCCTGCAGGGCGAACTGGTAGGCGGCCGAGAACAGGTCCTGCGCGCCTTCCTCCAGGGCAAACTCCTTCTGTTGGCCGGGTTCGCCTGCCAGCACCTTGTGCGCATCCCAGTTGAAATCCACCTCGTACTTGGGCTGTAGCTTCTGGTCGCGGTACTCGACAAAGCGGTGCGGCCTGAGCCCGCTGCTGCTGACCTCGCCTTCGGTCTGCATGTCGAAGGCCTTGCCGAACAGGCTGCCCTGGGTGCGGATACGGTACTGCTTGCCCTCCAGCCGCCAGCGGTGCTCGGCCAGAACCAGGCCCTTCACGATGTAGCTGATGTCGATGCTGCGCGGAAAGCTGTTGTCCACCGTGACCTTGGCCGGCCTGGATGTGCTGGGGGCGGGCTCTGCAGCTGTTGCCGTCGTGACGGCTGACGGAGGCTGCACGGGGGCGGCGGGTTCGACCGTCGGCGCTGCCGGCTTGCTACTGTCGGCACTGGCTGGCAATTCGCCGGCTTGTTGCTTGGGGTCCGGTTTGGGCGGAGTGGCCGCTGCTGCTGCCTGGGTCAGGGCGCTAACGTCGGGCGTCGCGCCTGGCTTGGGCTGCGGTGCTGCCGTCGGCTTGATGGTGGGGTGGCTTGCTTGTGCTGGCCGCGAACCGCCAGCGCTGGCAGGTCGACCCAGTCGTACGGTCAGGTGGTCAGCCGGCGTCACCCCTGCCAGACGGCCGGGGCCTTCGGGCTCGGTATCCAGCGCCTGTCCTAGCAGCTTGCGTTTGGCCGGCTGGATCAGCGGGGTCTCATCCATGCCATCGCTTTCCAGCCATAGCAGCAGCGGCTCGCCCAGGGTGGCTGCGAGGTGCAGCAAGAGGGAGAGCAGCAGGGCGAACAGAAGGCGCGGTGAGGCCCAGGCCCGCATGGGGTCAGTCGGCTCCGCGCACGCGCAGGCCGTCTATCTGCAGCCGGTCCTCGACAAAGGCGCGCACGGCAGCGGGATAGAGCTGATGTTCGGCCGCCAGCACCCGCTCGGCGAGCGTGGCCTCGGTATCGTCATCCAGCACCGGTACGGCGGCCTGGGCAACGATAGGACCGTGATCCAGCTCGGCGGTGACGAAGTGGACGGTGCAGCCCGCCAGTTTGCAGCCGGCCTCGATGGCCCGCCGATGGGTGTGCATGCCGGTGAAGGCAGGCAGCAGGGACGGATGGATATTGAACATCCGACCGGCGTAGTGCTCGGTGAAGCCGGCGCTGAGAATGCGCATAAAACCAGCCAGGACCAGCAGGTCGGGGGCGTAGGCATCAATGCGGGCGGCAAGCGCAGCATCGAAGGCTTCGCGACTGTCATAGGCCTTGTGGTCCAACGCCTCGGTGGCAATGCCGCGTTCGGCTGCCCAGGCAAGGCCGGCGGCGTCGGGCCGGTTGGATAATACGGCGGCGATGCGTGCGCCCGGTATGGCGGCCTCTACGATGGCCTGCATATTGGAGCCACGGCCGGAGATCAGGATGACGATATTCTTCATGGTTCTACCAAAGACAAAGGGGGCGGGCCGAGGTTCGGACCCGCAGGCCCGCTCCCCAACCCTCCCCCTGTCGGGCCTTTATCAGGCTACCTGGGTCTGGTGCTCGTCGCCCTGGCGCTCGCGGATGGCGCCGATGCGGTAGACGGTCTCGCCCTCGCCCTTGAGCGAGGCGATGGCCTGCTCGGCGTGCTCGGCGGCAACGATGACCACCATGCCGATACCGCAGTTGAAGGTACGGTACATCTCCTGGGTCTCGACATTGCCCTGGGCCTGCAGCCACTGGAACAGCTTGGGCAGCGCCCAGCTCTTGGCATCGATCTGGGCCACGGTATTGGCCGGCAGTACGCGCGGCACGTTCTCGGTGATGCCGCCGCCAGTGATATGGGCCATGCCCTTGACCGGCAGCTCGGCCATCAGCTTGAGCAGTGGCTTCACATAGAGGCGGGTCGGTGCCATCACCACGTCGGCCAGCGAGCGGCCACCGTCGAACGGCGCGGTGTAGTCGGCTTCGGTGAGATGCAGGATCTTGCGGATCAGCGAGTAACCATTGGAGTGGGCGCCGTTGGAGGCCAGGCCCAGTACCACGTCTCCGGCCTTGATGGTCTCGCCGGTGATGATCTTGCTCTTTTCCACCACGCCGACAGCAAAGCCGGCCAGATCGTATTCACCGACCGGGTACATGCCCGGCATCTCGGCGGTCTCGCCACCGATCAGGGCGCAGCCGGACTGCTCGCAACCGGCGGCGATGCCCTTGATCACTTCGGTGGCGCTGGTCACGTCCAGCTTGCCGCAGGCGAAGTAGTCGAGGAAGAACAGCGGCTCGGCGCCCTGTACCAGAATATCGTTGACGCTCATGGCCACGAGGTCGATGCCGACGGTATCGTGGCGGTTCAGCTCGAAGGCCAGCTTGAGCTTGGTACCCACGCCGTCTGTGCCGGATACCAGTACCGGCTCCTTGTACTTCTTGCTGATCTCGACCAGGCCGCCGAAACCGCCGATGCCACTCAGGACTTCCGGACGCATGGTGCGCTTGGCAAAAGGCTTGATGTTCTCGACCAACTGGTCGCCGGCGTCGATATCGACACCCGCATCGCGGTAGGAAAGGCTCTGGCTCATGATGGCTCGCTAACGAAAACCGGCGCGGTGGCGCCGGCGGTACGGTTACAATGCGGCGCTGTAATGCCCGCAATGTTTGCGGGTACAACGTAAGCACCGGAATTCGTACACATTTTACCCGAAATGAGACGCTCCCGCCCGATCAAACCGCTCTGGCAGCGATATTGGCCCCTGGCTCTGGGCCTGCTGGCCCTGGCCGTGCTCTATCTGCTGACGCCGGTGCTGGCACCGTTCGCGACCGCGGCGGTGCTGGCCTATATCCTGCAACCGCTGGTCGAGTACCTGGTGGTCCGGCGCTGGCCGCGTGCCGCGGCGGTCAGCGTGGTGCTGCTGAGCCTGGTCTTGCTGCTGGGGACTCTGGTGCTGGTGATCGTGCCCCTGTTCGTGCAGCAGTTGCGAGGCCTCCTCGGCTACCTGCCCGAGCTGCTGGGCTGGCTGCGCGACCATGCCGCACCCTGGTTGTCGCAGCGCCTGGGGGTGGACCTGACGCTGGATATGGATCATCTCAAGACCTGGCTGGCCGACCATGGCGACGAGGCAGGGCAGGCGCTCAAGGCGCTGCTGCCCTCGCTGACCTCGGGCGGTCTGGCCATACTCGGCTTTTTGACCAATCTGGTGCTGCTGCCCCTGGTGTTGTTCTATTTCCTGCGTGACTGGCCGCAATTCCTGGCCCGCCTCGACGAGCTGGTGCCGCGCGGCTGGCAGGCCACTACCCGGCAATTGGCTGGCGAGGTCGACGAGGTGCTGGGGCAATTCCTGCGTGGCCAGCTTTCAGTCATCCTGATCATGGCCCTCTTCTACAGCCTCGGCTTGTGGCTGACCGGTCTGAAGTCGGCGCTACCCATCGGCATCGTTGCCGGCATGCTGGTGTTCGTACCCTATCTGGGTGTGATTGTCGGCGTGTTGCTGGCCACCCTGACCGCTGCGCTGCAGTTCCAGAGCCTGGGCGGCATCGTGCCGGTCTGGGGGGTGTTCCTGCTGGGCCAACTGGTGGAAGGCTTCTACGTCACGCCGCGGCTCGTCGGTGAGCGCATCGGCCTGCATCCGGTCGCCGTGGTGTTTGCCCTGCTCGCATTTGGCCAACTATTCGGTTTTGTCGGCGTGCTGCTGGCCTTGCCGCTGTCTGCCGCCCTCCTGGTCGGCCTGCGGCATATGCGCAGTCGTTACTTCGCCAGCAGCCTGTACCGCCGATGAAGCAGCTTGCGCTAGACCTGCAGCTGCCCGAACCGTGCAGCTTCGATGACTATCTGATCGGCCCCAATATGGAGGCCTATCTGGCCTTGCAGGCACTGGCCGATGGCGGCGGCAGCGAGGGCTGCGTCTACCTCTGGGGGGGCGCCGGTGCCGGCAAGACCCATCTGCTCAAGGCCACGGTGCAACGTGCCATGGTCAATGGCCTGTATGCCCATTACTGGGACGCGGCGACCACCCCGCTGGATGAGCTGGCGCACGGTTATGAGCTCTTGGCAGTGGACCATGTGGACGGCCTCGACGAGGAGGGTCAGATACGCCTCTTTGGCCTGATCAATGCCCAACGCGAGGCGGGCAGGATGATACTCACTGCCGGCCGGCTCCCGCCGGCCCGCCAGTTGTTGCGCGAGGACCTCACGACCCGGCTGGGTTGGGGCCTGGTATTCGAGATCGGCGAGGCCGATGACGAGGACAAGGCCGCCCTGCTGCAGCACCGTGCCAGGGCGCGCGGCTGCGTGGTGGACGAGACTGTCTGCCGCTGGCTGGTCACCCACCACAGCCGTGATCTTGGCGCCCTGACGCGCCTCCTGGACCAGCTGGACCACGCCGCCCTCGCCGCCGGCCGCCCCCTGACCCTCCCCTTTGTACGCGAAACCCTGCGCGAACAGACACCACCCTCCGTCGCGTAGTGTTTCGGGCGGAAGCAGGTGTCTTTGCCCATTACCCCAATTCATCGCATGTCTCCCGTTGGCCATGGCGCTATGCCATGACACAAACGGTCATCTGAGAAACTGACGAGCGTCAGCGAGGTTCCCCGCCGACGGGCGGGGCGGAGGGGTAGGGACTAAATCAAGGGTAGGCCCAGCCGTTCGGCTGCCACAAAAGACAAGCGCCCGGGTCTCCCGGGCGCCTGTGCTGATGCATAAGGTGCTGCGACGCAAATTGCCACGGGGCCTACAAATCCCCCTGAAACGCCACCCGCTCATAGTCCTGCCCGCGCTCGAGCAGCTGATCCAGCCTGACCTTCTTGACCTGACCGTCGACATGCACCTCGATGATGCGGCCTGCCTTGTACCAGGTCAGCGGCAGCAAGAGGCTCTGCAACGCCTGCAGCGCCGGCATATTGGGCAGCAGCAGGGCCTGGGTGAAACGGTTGGAAAAGGTATTGAGCCCAGTGGCGCGGACCGAGATCGCACGTGGCATGCCCGGCAGGATGCGGACCCCCATGGCGATCTCGCCCTGGCTGCCCTCCAGCAGCCAGCGCACCATGCCAGCCACATAGGCCTGGCCCTTGCGGGGTTGTACCGCCACTAGTTGGCCATGCATAAAACGGCTGCCCGGTTGGCTGCGTTCCAGGCGGAAGCCCAGCGCGCTTTCATTCTCTACCCGCCACTCTTCCAGCTCTGGCGTCTCGCCACCGGCGTCCTTGCCGGGTGTATTGCCGGCCAAATGGGTGGCCTGACCGCCGAACAGCTGGAAGTCGGCGATGGCACGGCCGCGTACCTCGGTCGGCTCCGCAGGCTGGGCAAAGCGTTCGCCGCCGACGGCATAGTGCACCGCCACCAGCCCTAGGCCCACCTGCACCATATTGTCCGGATCCTTGGCCACGCGTCGCGGCATGCCGCGTTCCACCGGGGTGTCACACCATTCCTGGTAGAGCGCTATCAGGTGGTTCTCTACGCTGGCCGCGGCGTACTCCTCTCCCAGGCCCAGTTGGGCGGGCGATTCGCCGGCGCGCAGGTATTTGATGCGTTTCTTGATGCTCTTGGCGATCGGGTCGATATCCAGGTAGCGCCAGCTGTCGTCTCCGCTGCCGGGCTCATGGCGGCGCAGCTCGCCAGGGGCGGACAGATCCAGCGCCAACAGGCTGCGATCATTCTCCTGCGGCACGTCACCGAGGATATTGGCTTGGTTGGACCAGCGATCCAGCAGTCGGTCGGTCCACAGGATCTGCCGTACCGGCATGGCGCTCGGGTTGGCGGCGGACAGCAGCAGCGCCTGCAGGAAGGCCGCCTGGCAGGAGGACAGCTCGGTCTGCTTGTTGAGGCTGTCCTTGACGATCTTGGTGCCGACGTCCTGTTGCTGGGCGATCTCGTACAAGGCGTACAGGTCAGCCCAGCGTGCATCCGGCACGGCGCGGTAGGCCAGGTGATGCTCGCGGATGGCCAGTGCGGCATAGCGCAGGGCGCGTTGACCGGCCAAGGCCTTATGGTCGGCGACGGTGACGTCGCCGCGGATGGCGGCCTGCCAGCAGTGCCGGTAGCCGACGCTCATGGCCAGCCAGAGCTGCAGGTCGGCCTGCCAGACATTGTCTTCGCTGAGTGCCAGCGGGAAAGGCTTGCCGAAGTAGCGCTTGGCATTCTCCTCCTGCAGCATGGCCACCGGCTCGCGCAGGAGTTCCAACATCTTCAGCCGTTCGATCGGCAACACTGGGCTGACGTTGAGGCGTGCCAGGCTGTCGAGGATCTCGCCGTGCGCCTGGCGCACGTTGATCATCGGCACCAGCTTGAGCCAGTCCTTGAAACCTCGCGCGTCGGCGAATTCCATCGGCAGCGAGGGGTCCATCGGCGGTAGTTCGAGAGCGTGCATGCTGTGGGCCTATTTCAGGGATTCCAGCATCAACAGGCGGGATGCCAGCAGAGCCTTTAGCCGGTTGAGGTCCAGTTCGCGGCGGATCTGCTCGCGCTGCGGCACTGCCCAGATCGGCGCCGGGAAGTGGGGGTCATCGCGCCAGCGCGGAATGACGTGCCAATGTAGGTGCGGCACCACGTTGCCCAGGCTGGCGAGGTTGATCTTGTCTGGCTGCACGGTCTCGCGCAGCACTTCTTCGATTGCCCAGACGGCGTTCATCAGCGCGTTGCGCTCCTCTGGCGGCAGTTCGGTCATTTCAGCCGCATGGCGATTGAGGATGACCCGGCAGAAGCCCGGGTAGCCGGGTTCATCCACCATGACCACGCGGTAGAGGGCGGACTGCCAGAGCAGTTCGCCGCCAGGGCCGGCACACAGGGGGCAGGAAGCAGTCGTCATGTCAGGTGCAAAGCCGATCGGTAAGCATTTTCACGTTCGGCAGCCTCGCCTGCTCCGAGCTAGGGTACGGGTGCGGGGTATGCCAAGTGTATTACGTTGGCATTGTGCGGCCGGGGCGATTTGCTGACAAGGGTCAGGGCGCGCCCGCGCTGCTGCCGTTGCCGGTGGCGAGCTGACGGGCGAGGCGTTTTTCCAGCCGGGCGACGTCGTCGCGCAGCCGGTCCACTTCGTTGACGAACTGGTTCAGCGAGGGGCGTGCTACCAGGAGGTGCGCTTCATCCTGGGCATATTCGGTGGCGGTTTCGGCCAGATTGCGCAAGAACTGGCGTGGGTCGCCCAGCCAGCGACGGGCGGTTCCGGCCAAACGATGGGCGGGGATGTCGCCCAGGAGGCGGGCAAGGTCGGCCTCGACGTCCCAGTCCAGCGCCTGCAGGACCCGGCCCAAGGTGGCGGCCAGTTGGCTGTCGCCGTCTATCTGTAATTCCCGCTCGGCGGTCGGATCGCGCAGCAGCAGCCTGGGCAGCAGCGCGACGGGGATGTGGAGAGTGACGTCCGGTACTTTGCTGCTGGCTGGCTGCAGCAGGCCGTTCTCGCCGATGCTGAACTGCAGGCTGCGTGGCGGCAACTGCAGCTTGGCAGTGCGGCCTGCATGGCGGCGCAGCTCGGCCCGTAGGTCCGAGCGCTGTGCCAGCAGGTGGTTGATGACAGCCCGTCGCAACATGGCGTGGTTCAGACTGCCGGCTCTTCGCCGTAGCGGTCGTTGCCCTCGCGCCAGCGGTCCACAAAGCGCAGCTTGCTCTTCACCGGATCGGTATCGACCTCAATGATGCGCCGCGCATAGGGGCGCAGCACGTCGGCGATGCTGTTGAGCGAGCCGATCAGGTAGAGGTCGACATTCTCATACTCGACCAGGTTTTGCACCGGCTCGTGGAAGTCCCCGTCGCCAGCGAACAGGGCGAGCTTGGTCCACTTGCGCTTATGGAAGGAGCGGGTCATGTGATAGACCAGGCCCACGTCCACTGCCTTCTGGGTGGTGATCTCGTAGTTGATGTGCGGCTGCTCGGGGTGCACTACCGGGCCGCCGCCCAGGTGGTTGGGCCAGAACAGCTGCTTTTTCTGCAGCCAGTAGTTCTTGACCCGCAGGCCCGGGCCCTTGGGATAGGGGAAGGAGAGTGCGTTGTGCAGCTTGGAGGACATGGCCTGGTTGTCGTCGGCATTGAAGAAGTAGCCTTCGTCCACCGTATCGCCCAGTTCTTCCTCGATCAGCTTGCGCAGTTCCAGATAATTGATTTTTTCACGGCCGAACGCCTTGTAGGCGTAGGCACCATCGATGAACAAGCCAATGCTCATTGGAGAACATCCTTAAACCACTGCAATAAACCAGGTTATGTTGATCGGCCTGTATTCCACCTCCGGCCGTTTACCGCCCGCGGATTCAGGTCCGCTTCATTGCTCAGTCTAGGCACAGGCCAGCCCCAGCGCCGCAGCAACCGCCACGCGGCAAGGCCGGGCTGCTGTGCCGCTACAGCTTGTAACCCTTGTGCAGGGCAACTACCCCCGCGGTCAGGTTGAAATAGTCCACCTTGCCAAAGCCGACCTCGCGCATCATCTGCGCCAGCTCTTCCTGGCCGGGGTGCATACGGATCGATTCGGCCAGGTACTGGTAGCTTGCGGCGTCGCCGGCGACCAGTTCGCCCATCTTCGGTAGCAGCTTGAAGGAGTAGAGGTCGTAGAGCGGTGCCAGCGGCTTGGCCACTTTGGAGAATTCCAGTACCAGCAGGCGGCCACCGGGCTTGAGCACGCGGCGCATCTCGGCCAGGGCTCCGTCCTTGTGGGTCATGTTGCGCAGGCCGAAGGCCACGGTCACGCAATCGAAGTAGTTGTCCGGGAAGGGCAGCTTTTCGGCATCGCACTGCGCCACCGGGTTGAGAAAGCCCTTGTCCAGCAGCCGGTCGCGGCCGACGGTCAGCATGGAGCTGTTGATGTCGGTCAGCCAGACCTGGCCGCTCTTGCCCACCCGCTTGAGGAAGGCCAGCGACAAGTCACCGGTACCGCCGGCGATGTCCAGCACGCGGCTACCCTCGCGCACGCCGCTCTGCGCAATGGTGAAGGCCTTCCAGATCCGGTGCAGGCCGCCCGACATCAGGTCGTTCATCACGTCGTACTTCTTGGCGACCGAATGGAAGACCTCGGCGACCTTCTGGGCCTTTTGCGATTCGGCGACGTTCTGGTAGCCAAAGTGGGTGGTGTTTTCGCTCATGAGTCTCTCGACAAGCCGAGTGCGGCCAGCCTTTGCAGGTAGTCGTTCCAGTTGGCCGCCTGGTTGCGGCCCAGTTCATACAGCGTATCCCAGCCATACAGCCCGCTGTTGTGCCCGTCATCAAACACCAGCTTGACCGCGTAGTGCCCCACGGGTTCGATCGCCGTGATGTTCACCGCCTGCTTGCCGGGTACGGTCTGCATGGGTCCGCCGTGGCCCCTGACCTCGGCCGAGGGGCTGTAGACGCGCAGGTATTCGCACGGCAGCTTGAAGCGCGCGCCATCGTCGAAGGCCACTTCGAGCAGGCGGCTGGCCGCGTGCAGGGTCAATTCGGTGGGAATGGGGGAGTCGGGTTGCAGACCAGCCATGGAGGGTGGGGATAGCGTGAATAGCCAATGATACCGCGACCTGACGGCTTGCGGCGAACGTCGACCGGGCGCGCCGCGCCGAGGGATGCATAAACTTGTAATATTTCGGTCATGCTGATTACTTAAGCTCGCAACAAATTTTTAAGCGAAAGCCAGCTGAGTCCCCACCATGCCCGCCAATATCCTGCTTGTAGAAGACGAACCCGCCATCCAGGAGCTGATTGCCTTCAACCTGCAACAGGCAGGCCACCACGTGCTGCGTGCCGACTCGGCCGAGGCCGGTCTCTCGTTGGTCAAGAACGCCCTGCCGGACCTGATCCTGCTCGACTGGATGCTGCCCGGCATGAGCGGCATCGAGTTTGCCAAGAAGATACGCAGCGATGAGCGAACCCGCGCGGTGCCGGTGATCATGCTGACCGCGCGCTCAGAGGAAACCGACAAGATCATGGGTCTGGAGACCGGGGCCGATGACTACATCACCAAGCCCTTCAGCCCGCGTGAGTTGCAGGCTCGCATCAAGGCGGTGCTGCGCCGCCGCGCACCGCAGATGACCGACGACCTGGTCGAGGTCAAGGGGCTGTCGCTGGACCCCTCGACCCACCGGGTGGCGGGTAACGGTTCCGGCATAGACCTCGGGCCGACCGAGTTCCGTCTGCTACATTTCTTCATGACGCACCCCGAGCGGGTCCACTCGCGGGCCCAACTGCTCGATCACGTCTGGGGTGACCATGTGTTCGTCGAAGAGCGGACAGTGGACGTACATATCCGCCGTCTGCGCTCGGCGCTGGAACCGACCGGCCATGACGCGCTGATCCAGACTGTGCGCGGCACCGGCTACCGGCTTTCGGCGCTGTAACAGCGGCGCAATCGGGCTGGGCGAGCATCAGGCGTCGCCTCGCTGGCTAAACCAACTTGGATTTCCACATGTTCTGGTGGCGGACTATCGCGCTGCTTCTCGGCTTCGCCCTGCTTGCTCTGGTGCTGCAACCCTTTCTTGGCTGGTCCGCTACCCTGCTCGCCTTCCTCGCGGCGGTGGTATGGCTGCTAGCCTTCCATCTGCGTAATCTGGACCGGCTGGGCCGCTGGCTGGCTGACCCCGCTCCGGGCACCGTGCCGCACAGCTTTGGCAGTTGGGAGGTCATCTACGACCGGCTGTACCGCATGGTGCGCGCCCAGGGTAAGAGCCAGCGTAAGTTGTCGGCTGCGCTGGACCGCTTCGTGGCGGCGGGCGAGGCCATGCCTGAAGGCGTGGTGGTGCTCGATACCAATGACCGCATCGAGTGGTGCAATCCCAAGTCCATGCAACACCTGGGGTTGGACCGCAAGAAGGACCTGGGCCAGCACATCGCTTACCTGGTGCGCCTGCCGGCCTTTCAGCACTATCTGACCACCCAGGATTACAGTCAGCCGGTGGTGTTGCGCAACCTCGCGGGTGGCGACACCATCTTGAGCGTGCAACTGGTACCGTTCGACAGCACTCGCAAGCTCCTCCTGACCCGCGATATCACCCAGCTGGAGCGGGTGCAGACGGTGCATCGCGACTTTGTCGCCAACGTCTCGCACGAATTGCGGACTCCGCTGACCGTGGTGGGCGGCTTTCTCGAGACACTGATCGACCTGCCGGAGATGGATGCCGCCACTCGTGAGTCGCAGCTCAGGATGATGTACGAGCAGACCGGGCGCATGCAGCGCCTGGTGGAAGACCTGCTGACCCTGTCGCGGCTGGAAAATGGCGTGGAAGCACGCGAAGACCGGGTTGACGCCACCGCCCTGGCCAGCCTTTTGGCCGGCGAGGCCGAGGGACTGTCCAAGGGGCGACACCGGGTCGAGGTGGAAGTAGCCAGCGAGGCCGGCCTGCGTGGCAACTACGATGAGCTGCACAGCGCCTTTGGCAATCTGGTCAGCAACGCGGTGCGCTACACCCCGGAAGGTGGCGAGATCCGCCTCAAGTGGCGGGTGGAGGATGGCTGCGGCGTATTCTCGGTGCAGGACACCGGCCTCGGCATCGAAGCCCAGCACATCCCGCGCCTGACCGAACGCTTCTACCGCGTGGATCGCGGCCGCTCCCGCTCCACCGGCGGCACCGGACTGGGCCTCGCCATCGTCAAACACATCGCCCAACGCCACCAGGCCCGCCTGGAAGTCACCAGCGAACTCGGCCGCGGCAGCTGCTTCTCCATCCGTTTTCCCGCCAACCGCATGCTGGAACCACAGGAACTGATTACCCAGGGCAAATAATTGCGCACCCATCAGTAAGCCGTGGGCCGAATGCTGAAGGTGGTTCCAGGGCGATGGCGATGGCAGTTGGTGCGTATTCCGTGCTCCCTCGAGCGTAGCGAGGTTCCCCCGCCGACGGGCGGGGGCGGAGGGGGTAGGGACTAAAACAGGGAAGAGCCTCTGCCTCAGTCCTCGCGAATCGTAAGCGCACGGGTTCCCCGGGCGCCTGCGCTGATGGCTCAGCCTGCGCCGCTGGCCTACCCAGAATAGGCTCTTAGGGTTTACCACTAGGTTATGTAGTTGATTCACCCAACTACCTCACCTAACATGGTTTTCCCCTCTCTTTAGCCGTGTGAAGCCTGCCATGAATCCCCTGCTGCAAGCCAAATCCCTGGGCCAGCGCCTGTGGCTCGACAATCTGTCGCGTGAGCTGCTGGCCGGCCCGCTGCAAAAACTGATCAACGAAGACGGCCTGGCAGGGGTGACTTCCAACCCGGCTATCTTCCAGAAATCCATCTCCGCCGGTGCCGGCTATGCCGACGATCTGGCCAAGCTCAAGCAACAGTCGCTGACGACCGAGCAACGCTTCGAAGCGTTGGCCGTACCGGACGTGCAAGCTGCTTGCGACCTGTTCGCCGAGGTCTACCGGCGCTCGGAAGGCCTGGACGGTTACGTCAGCCTCGAGGTTTCGCCCTATCTGGCGCGCGATACCGCCGGTACCGAAGCGGCCGCCAAGCGGCTGTGGGCTGCGATCCAGCGCCCCAACGCCATGATCAAGATCCCGGCCACGCCCGAGAGCCTGCCGGCCTTCACGGCCGCCATTGCCGCCGGCATCAACGTCAACGTGACCCTGATGTTCGGTGCCCGCCATTGCGACGCGGTGTTCGACGCCTATGTGGCCGGTCTGCGCCAGCGTCTGGCGCAGGGCGGCGATGTACGTAGCATCCGCTCGGTTGCCAGTCTCTTCCTGTCGCGGGTCGATACCCTGATCGACGGCAAGCTCGACGCCCGTGGCGGTGAAGCCATTGCCTTCAAGGGCAAGGCCGCCATTGCCATGGTGCGTACATCCTACGCGCGCTGGATGGCCCGTTGGGCCAGCGAGGAATGCGCCGACCTGCGCGCTGCCGGCGCCAATATCCAGCGCCTGCTGTGGGCCAGTACCGGCACCAAGAACCCGGCCTATCCGGATACCCTGTACGTGGACGAGCTGATCGGCCCGGATACCGTCAACACCCTGCCGGACGCTACCCTGGCCGCCTTCCGCGACCATGGTAGCGCTACGCCACGCCTGACCCAGGGCGTGGACGAGGCGGCGGTCACGCTGCAGCGCCTGGCCGCAGTTGGAGTCGATATGGATGCCGTGGCCGAGCAACTGCAGGTTGATGGTCTCAAGCTGTTTGACGAGGCCTTCGACAAGCTGCTGGCGCTGTTGGCTTAAGGTCAGGCTTCGCCAAACAAAACGGCCTCCCTAGGGAGGCCGTTTTGCATTGAGGCTCGGTTCAATCCTGCGTGGGCTCGTCCGGCCCTTCCGGCAGGTGCAGCCGACCGGTGTGGTAGTCGTACTCGTAGACTTCGCCATAGCGGCCCCATTCCACCGCCACCTTGAGTACCTGCTCGGCCACTTCGGCCTCGACGAACTCATGCAGCAGTTCGATAAAGCGCTTTTCCGGCAGCCCACCGCTGGGTTCCTGCTCCAGGCTGTGGCGGATATGGGCCGCCAAAGGTACGTGGGTGAGCAGCTGCTGGCCAAAGATTTCCTGCTTGAGCGTCTGCTCGGCGGCTACATAGCGCTGCCCAAGCGGGGTCAGGGCGATATCGCCTTTGTCCACCTGGGCAAGGCCGAGCTGGCCGAGCGCCTCGTAGGCCGGGAACAGCTCCTCGTCGGGCAGCTCGGACTCCTCGGCCAGCTGCGGCAGGTCGGCGCGGCCATGGAAGGGGGCGTCCGCCAGCAGGTCGAGAATGGCCTCCATTCGGCCGATATCGGTCAGCGGCAGGCGGTAATCCAGCGGCGTGCTGACCACGGCGCCAGCGGCAGCCTGCTGGACCGGACGCATGGTCATCAAGGCGTAGACCTCATCGATCAGGGTGCGGACCTCTTGCGAATCGACATTGCGCGGGCGCGGCAGGTCGATCTTGATCTGGCAGCGCACCTGGCCGGGGTCGCTGGCCATGATCAGGATGCGGTCGGCCATCATCACCGCCTCCTCGATATTGTGCGACACGATCACGATGCCCTTGGTGGGGATGCGGCTTTCGTCCCACAGCTCCAGCATATCGTTGCGCAGGGTCTCGCCGGTCAGCACGTCCAGGGCTGAGAAGGCCTCGTCCATCAGGAGCACGTCCGGGTTGGTGACCAGGGCGCGGGCAATGCCGACGCGTTGGCGCATGCCGCCGGAGAGTTCGCGCGGCAGGGCACCGCCAAAGCCGGACAGGCCAATCAGCTCCAGCACCTCGTCGGCACGGCGTTCGCGTTCATCCTTGGGCACGCCTTGCGCCTCCAGGCCCAGCTCGACGTTCTGTTGTACCGTCAGCCAGGGGAAGAGGGCAAAGGACTGGAACACCATGGCGATACCGGCGGCCGGCCCATAGATGGGCTGGCTGCGGTAGGTCACCCGGCCGCCATCGGCCGGGATCAGCCCGGCGATGATGCGCAGCAGGGTGGACTTGCCCGAACCGGACTTGCCCAGGAGGGCGACGATCTCGCCCTCATGCAGGGTGAAGTCGACCCCGGCCAGCACATTGCGGGCCACGCCGTCGGTACTGCGGAAGGACTTGCCGACCTCGGACAGCGAGATCAGGACGTTCTGGTCCATGCCTTACTCCTCGTTGCTGCGGTCTTCGGCCAGCACATAGAGCCGGCGCCAGAAGAAGCGGTTCAAACACATCACGAATATGCACATCACGCCGATACCGAGCCCGATGCGCGGGAAATCACCGGCATCGGTCATCTGCTTGATGTAGCTGCCCAGGCCGCTGGCAACCAATTTGGTATCACCCCAGCTGACGTACTCGCAGACGATGCTGGCGTTCCAGGAGCCGCCGCTGGCGGTTACCGCGCCGGTCACAAAGCTCGGAAAGACCGCCGGCAGATAGAAGCGCTTCCACTTGAGCCAGCCCTTGAGGCCGAGGTTGTTGGCGGCCAGGCGCAGCTCGGTGGGGATGGTGGAGGCGCCGGCCACCACGTTGAAGAGGATGTACCACTGGGTGCCGAACACCATCAGCGGGCTCAGCCACCAGTTGGGGTTGAGCTGCAGGGCCACCATGACGAAGACCACCAGCGGGAACAACAGATTGACTGGAAAGGCGGCCAGGAACTGTGCTACCGCCTGTACCCGTTGCGAGTAGCGCGGACGCAGACCTATCCAGACAGCGATCGGCACCCACACGATGGAGGCCAGGAGGATCAGCAGCAGCACGCGCAGCAGGGTCAGAAAGCCCAGGCCGAAGACATGGCCGACCTCGGCCCAGCCCACCTCGCTGTGCACGAATACGAACAGCCGATAGAAGCCGAACATGGCACCGGCAGCCAGGGCGGCATCCCAGGCGCGTGCCCAGGCCGGGTCCAGCGTCCGGCGGCGGGCGCGGATGGAGGTGCCGTCATGGTGGTGGCGGAACCAGCCCAGCGCGCGGCTGAGCTGAAACCAGAAGCGGTCGGTCAGCGCCCGCACCCAGTTGCTGCGGCGCATCCAATCTAGCAACCACGATTGCTGGGCGGTCTCACTTTGCGATTCCTCGAAGCGGAACTTGTCGGCCCAGGCCAGCAAGGGGCGGAAGAACAGCTGGTCGTAGAGCAGGATGCCGGCCAGCATGGCGCCGATAGCCCAGCCGATGGCGCCCAGGTCGCGCTGGTCGATGGCCACGGCGATATAGGAGCCGATACCGGGTAGCTTGATGTCCTGATTGGCCACCGTGATTGCTTCGGCCGCGACCAGGAAGAACCAGCCGCCGGACATGGACATCATCATGTTCCAGAGCAGGGCCGGCATGGCGAAGGGCAGCTCCAGCCGCCAGAAACGCTGCCAGCCGGAGAGGCGGAAGATGCGGGCTGCCTCGGCCAGCTCGGGCGGTACGGTACGGAAGGACTGGTACAGGCTGAAGGCCATGTTCCAGGCTTGTGAGCTGAACAGGGCGAACACCGCCGCACACTCGACGCCGACCAGATTGCCGGGAAAGAGGGCGATGAAGGGGGCGATGGCGATGGCCTGAAACCCCAGGATGGGTACCGATTGCAGGATGTCCAGCGCCGGCAGCATGGCCTTTTCGGCGGCGCGGTACTTGGCTGCGATGGCGGCGAACAGCACGCTAAAGAGCAGCGAGAAACCGAGCGCGATAAACATGCGCAATATGGTGCGCAGGAGGTAGTAGGGCAGGTAGAGCGGATCGAGCGAGATCGGCAGCTCCTGGCCGACTGCGAAGGGCCGGCTCATTTGCATGGCACCGAAGGTGACCGCAGCCAGGATGCCGAGCAGGATGGGCAGCACAGCCCAATCCCAGCGATTGGGGCGCGTACCGATCTGGCTGCTCGAAGAGCGATAAGGAGACAGTTGGAACATGGGGGCCTCTCGGCAGACCAAGGGAGCGGCACGCCGGCGTGCCCCTGCCAGAACGGCAGAAGCCGCATTGTGCGGCTTCTGTCTTACGGGTTTCTTAAACGATAGCTTTGGGCCTCGCCCAGGCCATTACATTTCGACCTGGGTACCCATTTCGACCACCCGGTTGGGCGGGATCTTGAAGAAGTCGGTCGGGCGCTGGGCATTGCGCTGCATCCAGGTGAAGACCTTGAGCTGCAGCCAGGGCATGTCATAGCGCTTGGCCGGCTGACGATCGCAGATGATGGTCTCACGCGACAGGAAGTAGGAGGTGGTCATCTCCTCGGCCACGAGGCCATGGTCGCGCTCGGCCAGGGCCAGGATCTCCGGCACCGAGGGGTCCTCTATGAAGCCGTAGGTGGCCACGATCTGCCAGAAGGAGGGCGACAAGCGGGTGACCTTGAGTTTGTCCTTGTCGGCCACCACGGGCACGTCGGTGGAGCTGATGGTCAGGAAGATGACCTGTTCGTGCAGCACCTTGTTGTGCTTGAGGTTATGCAAGAGGGCGTGCGGGGTGCTGTCCACGCTGCCGGTCATGAAGATGGCCGTGCCTTCCACCCGGTGCGGCGGGTTGGCCTCGATGCTTTCCACAAACAGATCCAGCGGCAGCTCGCCATCATGGATGCGATGGAACAGCTGCCGGCGACCGCGTTTCCAGGTGAACATCATGCCCAGCATGATCAGGCCAACCATCATGGGGAACCAGCCGCCCTCGGGGATCTTGGGGATATTGGCGGCCAAGAGAGCCACATCGACCAGCACGAAGAAGGCTAACAGGGCGCGGATGGCGCGGGTACGGCCGGGTTTGCTGCTCTGCTTGAGGGCAACAAAGGCGGTGGTGGTGGTCATGATCATGATGCCGCAGATGGCAAAGCCATAGGCGGCGGCCAGGTTGCCCGAGCTCTTGAACGTCAGTACCAGGAGCAGCACAGCCACGCACATGGCCCAGTTCACCCCGGGAATATAGATCTGGCCGATCTCCTTCTCCGAGGTGTGGTGGATGTCCATGCGCGGCATATAACCAAGCTGGATGGCCTGACGGGTGATCGAGAACACGCCCGAGATCAGGGCCTGCGAGGCGATCACGGTGGCGGCGGCGGATAGAATCACCAGGGGCAATACCAGCGCTTCCGGTGCCAGCAGGAAGAAGGGGTGCTCGGCCGCCTTGGGGTCATGCAGGATCAGGGCGCCCTGGCCGTAGTAGTTCAGCAAGAGGCCGGGCAAGGCCAGCGAGAACCAGCCCACCTGGATGGGTTTGCGGCCAAAGTGACCCATATCGGCATAGATGGCCTCGGCACCGGTCACCGCCAGTACCACGGCACCCAGCGACAGAAAGGCGAGGCCGGGTTGGAGCAGGAAGAAACTGACCGCGTAGCTGGGCGATAGCGCCTTGAGCACGCTGGGGTCATGCGCGATGCCGCCTATGCCCAGCAGGCCCAAGGAAACGAACCACAGCACCATGATGGGCCCGAAGAACTTGCCCACGCCGCCAGTGCCGTGGCGCTGTACGGCAAACAGGGCAACGATGATGACCATGGTCAGCGGGATGACCCAGTGCTCGAAGCGGGGGTCGATCAGCTGCAGACCTTCGACCGCAGACAGCACCGACACGGCCGGGGTGATCACCCCGTCGCCGTAGAACAGCGCCGCTCCGGCAATGCCGAGCAGGATGAAGATGGAGAACTGGCCGCGCCGCCGCTTGGTGTTGCGCAGCGCCAGCGCCATCAGGGCCAGGATGCCGCCCTCGCCGTTGTTGTCGGCGCGCAGCATGAAGAAGACATACTTGAACGAGACGACGATCAACAGTGCCCAGGTGATTAGCGACAAGATGCCTAGCACGTTGGCCGGGTTGGCGATCAGGCCGTGCTTGGCGTCGAAGCATTCGGCGATGGTGTAGAGCGGGCTGGTGCCGATGTCACCGTAGACCACCCCCAGGGCGGCGAGGGTGGTGGCAGCAAGTTTCTTGGGGTCGTGCTGGTCTTGGGGGGCGCTCATAACAACGCTTTCTGGAAACCAGAGGGGAGTGGCGGCGGATTATAGACCTGCCGCGCTGCGATGGTGCACCGCAATAAATAACTGCCACGGGATGGTGCATTTCCCGCCACAGTGAGTTTTTGCTCGGTTCTGCCCTGGCGTCAGGCAGGGGGCGACGGCGGGCCGCCGTAGCGGCCCCAATCAAAGTAGGGGCCGGGATCGGTTTTGCGCTCGGGTGCGATATGGCAATGGCCGACCAGATGGCGGATGGGGTAGTGCGCGCGCAGCGCTGCCAGCAGCGCATCCAGCGTTGCGTATTGGGCCGCCTCGTAGGGCCAGTCGTCGCCACCCTCCAGCTCGATGCCGATGGCGAAGTCATTGCAGCGCTCGCGGCCCTGCCAGCGCGAGACGCCGGCATGCCAGGCGCGTTTATCGCAAGGCACAAACTGGATCAATTCGCCATCGCGGCGCAGGAAGAAGTGGGCGGACACGCGCAGATGCTGCAATTCCTCATAGCAGGGATGCGCCGCCGGGTCGCAGCGATTGGTAAACAGCCGTTCCACCCCGTCGCCACCAAACTGGCCGGGCGGCAGGTTGATCGAGTGGATCACCACCATGTCGATCGCCATGCCTTGGGGGCGCTCGTCCTGGTTGGGGGAGGCAATCTGGCGGGTGCCCATGACATAACCCTGGCTGTCGAGCTTCATATGGTCTTGGCCTTGTAGTCGCACAGGTCCCGCACCACGCAGATACCGCAGTCGGGCTTGCGCGCCTTGCAGACATAGCGGCCGTGCAGGATCAGCCAGTGGTGGGCATCCAGCATGAATTCACGCGGGATCACCTTGACCAGTTTGTCCTCGACCGCACGCACGTCCTTGCCCGGCGCGAGCCCGGTGCGGTTGGCGACCCGGAAGATATGGGTGTCGACCGCCATGGTCGGCTGGCCAAAAGCGGTGTTGAGCACCACGTTGGCGGTCTTGCGGCCGACGCCAGGCAGGGCCTCCAGGGCCTCGCGGGTCTGCGGTACTTCGCCGTCGTGCAGCTCCATCAGCATGCGACAGAGTTCGATCACATGCTTGGCCTTGCTGCGGTAGAGCCCGATGGTTTGGATATAGGACTCCAGCCCGGCTTGTCCCAGTGCATAGATGGCGGCGGGGGTGTTGGCTATCGGGTAGAGCTTGCGGGTGGCCTTGTTGACCCCCACGTCCGTGGCCTGGGCAGACAGCACCACGGCAATCAGTAATTCGAATGGCGTGCTGTATTCCAGCTCGGTACGGGGCTCGGGGTTCTGTGCGCGCAGACGCTCAAAGAATTCGCGGCGGCTGTCTTTGTTCAAGATGGCGATCCGTGGCGGATGGAACTCATAGGCCGTGCTGGCGGATGAAGTCGGCGATCAGGTCTGCAGCCGCACTGTCCTGGAAGGACAGGAAGGCGAGCTCGATATGGTATTGGCCTTCGGCCTCGGCCGGTTGGCAGGCAGTGATGCGGGCGCTGGCTTCGATCAAGCGTTCGCGGCCTTGCCAGGGCAGGCCGAAATACACCTCACACGCCTGGCCGCAAGGGAGAGCGGTGGCATGCCGCAGGCCCAGGCCGGCCGGCGAGATATCCTCGATATGACCCAACAGGTGAGGCTTGCCCTCGGCCATCAGCTTGACCCAGGTGCGCAGCCGCACGCGCTCATGCAGGCGGTTGGGCCGACTGCCGGCGCTCATCGGTCGCCCTGCTTGTCGCGGCGCGGCAGTTGCAGGGTGAAGTCGGACTGCCATTGACGGGCCTCCCGCTCGCGCGATTCGACGATGACTCGCCAGATGCGCCAGGCACCCCAGACCATGCCGGCGCCTACGAGCAGCAGGGCGAGGGTGAAGTGGCCGCGCTGTACCAGCAGCAGTATGGCGATGGCGCCAAAGAACAGGGCTATTTTGGCAAGGTGCATAAAAGCTCCTTCAGGAAGATTTGTCGCCCGTGGGACTGGCCAATCGGGCGGCCGCTTTCGCCATGATGCTGTCGAGCTTGGCGCGTTTCAACTGGGCTGCGTCGTCTGCTTCGCGCCGCTCGGCGGCACGGGCCAGGGCAGCGTTGATGCGAAGCTGCTTTTCGGGGGCCGCAAAATGTGGGTCCTGCAGCTTGGCCAGCGCCTTGGCGGCGAGCCGCTCATTGCGTTCGCGTAGCTCGCGCTGCAAGCGGATCTGCCGGAACTGGTGGCGTTGTCGCCAGTGATGGGCCTGGCTCAGTCGTTCGGCTTCCGCGGCAGGACGCTCGGCCGGCGCCATGCTGATGCAATCCACCGGGCAGGGGGCGATGCATAGCTCGCAGCCGGTGCACTCGTCGCTGAGCACGGTGTGCATCTGCTTGGTGGCACCGAGGATGGCGTCGACCGGACAGGCCTGGATGCACAGGGTACAGCCTATGCAGTGGGTTTCGTCGATCAGTGCCACCGCAAAGGGCTTGGGGCTGCCGTGCACAGGGTTGAGTGGAATAACCGGCCTGCCGGTCAGTGCGGCCAGCTTGGCCAGGCCCTCGTCCTCGCCGGGCGGGCACTGGTCTATGCCGGCCTCGCCAGCGGCAATAGCCTCGGCATAGCCCCGGCAGTCCGGATAGCCGCACTGCGTGCATTGGGTCTGCGGCAGTACTGCATCGATGGCGGCGGCAAGCGGGCTCATGGGGCCACCAGATCGCTGGGGATCAGCGAATAAAGCACCGAGTCGCAAGCGCGCCCCTGGTGCTGCAGGCCATTGCGTAGCAAGGCCTCATAGCGGTAACCGGCCTTCTCGGCCACCCGTCGGCTGGCATGGTTGTCGACCAGGGCACCAATTTCGAGCCGGCTTAGCTGCAGCGTATCGAAGCCGAATCGGCTGGCCATACGTACCGCCGTGGTGACGGCGCCGCGACCTGCGGCCGAGCTGCGTACCCAGTAACCGACATTGGCCTGGTTGAGATAGAGATCCTGGATGACGCCGAGACCCACGCTGCCTAGCAGGCGGCCGTCATGGGCGTCCTCGATCACGAAGCTATAGCCGCGACCTTCCTGCCAGGCAGTGACCCGACCGGCCACCCAGAGCTCGGCCTCCTGCTCGCTATAGCCGGCATGGCACCAGGGCAGCCAGGGTGAGACGGTGGCGATGGATTCGCGTACCGCCTCGAAGAAGGCTGGCGTATCACTGGTGCGGAAAGGGCGGATGCGGATGCCGCCCTGTTCGGCCACATGCGGCGGACGGGGTTCGCTGCGCATGGTTCAGGCCTTGCGGTTGGCGACCGCACGGATGCATTCGCCAACAAGGCCTGGCCCGCGATAGATCAGACCGCTGTAGACCTGAACCAGCGAGGCGCCGGCATCGAGTTTCTCCAGCGCGTGCGCACCTTCCAGAATGCCGCCGACACCGATGATGGGCACCTGGCCCTTGAGTGCGGAGGCCAGGGCATGGATCACCGCAGTGGACTTGGCGCGTACCGGCGTGCCAGACAGGCCGCCGGTCTCGTCGCCATGCGGCAGGTGCTCGACACCATTGCGTGCCAGGGTGGTGTTGGTGGCGATCACGCCATCGAAGCGGTAGGCCACTAAGAGGCGGGCGATCTCGATGATCTGCTCGCTATCGAGGTCGGGGGCGATCTTCAGGGCCAGCGGCACATAGCGGCCATGCCGTACGGTGAGGCGGGCCTGCTCGTCCTTGAGTGCCGCCAAGAGCCGCTCCAGCTCGCTGCTTTGCTGCAGCTGGCGCAGGTTTTTGGTGTTGGGCGAGGAGATATTGACCGTGACATAGCTCGCGTACGGATAGACGCGGGTCAGACAGGTCAGGTAATCCTCGTTGGCGCGTTCGATCGGGGTGTCGAAGTTCTTGCCGATATTGATGCCCAGGATGCCGCGGTACTGCGAGGCCTCGACATTCTTGATCAGGTTGTCGAGCCCGCCATTGTTGAAGCCCAGGCGGTTGATGATGCCCTCCGCACCGGGCAGGCGGAACATCCGTGGCTGCGGGTTGCCAGGCTGCGGCCGCGGCGTGACGGTACCGATTTCGATAAAGCCGAAGCCAAGATCGGCCAGGGCATCGATATGGTCACCGTTCTTGTCCAGGCCAGCCGCGAGGCCGACTGCATTGGGAAAGGTCAGTCCCATTACCTCGACCGGTCTGCCGCGTTCGCGGCTGCCGAGTACGGTGGCAAAGCCCAGCGCATGCAGCGCTTCTAGGCCGGCAAAGGTGACCTTATGGGCGGTTTCCGGCTCCAAGGCGAACAGGAAGGGGCGCAGCAGGGGATAGGGCATCGGCTACTCGGCTCAGGGATTCAGGTTGTTGCAGGCGTCGAGGGTGTTCTGCATCAGCGTGGCGACAGTCATCAGTCCCACACCGCCCGGTACCGGGGTGATCCAGCTGGCGCACTCGAGGGCTGCATCGAAATCCACGTCGCCGCACAGCTTGCCGTCCGGCAGGCGGTTCATGCCGATGTCGATCACGATAGCGCCGGGCTTGATCCAGTCGCCCTGGACGAATTTGGGCTTGCCGATGGCGGCAACGACAATATCGGCACCACGGACCTTGGCCGCCAGGTCGCGCGTCTGGCTATGGCAGATGGTGACGGTGGCGCGTGCCATCATCAGTTCCAGCGCCATGGGCCGACCAACGTTATTGGAGGCGCCGACGACCACGGCGTCCTGGCCGAGGATGGGCATGCCGGTCTTTTCCAGCAGCGTCATCACACCGCGCGGGGTGCAAGGACGCAATAGCGGCATCTTGAGGACCAGCCGGCCGACGTTGTCCGGATGGAAGCCGTCGACGTCCTTGGCCGGGTCGATCAGGTCGAGGATCTTGTTGGCATCCATATGCGGGGGCAGTGGCAGCTGCACCAGGATGCCGTCGATGGCCGGGTCGGCATTGAGCTCGGCTACCAGGGTCAAGAGCTCCTGCTCCGGCGTTTCGGCCGGCAGATCATAAGAGACCGAGCGGATGCCGGCGTTGACGCACTGTTTCTTCTTGTTGCCGACGTAGACATGGGAGGCCGGGTCGTCACCGACCAGCACGACCGCCAGGGCCGGTGCGCGCTTGCCTTGGGCGAGGCGAGCCTCGACCCCCGCGCGCACTTCGGCGATCAATTCCTGCGAAATCTTCTTACCGTCGAGTAGCTGGGCGGTCATGGCGGGGCTCCGGGTGCTATGCAAAGGGCTGAATTCTCTCATCATTTGTGAAAGTGCCCAAGCATCGCTTGACAGGGGGCGGTTGGCCCCTTAGTATCCTGCCCTCTTCGGGGCGTAGCGCAGCCTGGTAGCGCACCTGGTTTGGGACCAGGTGGTCGTGAGTTCGAATCCCACCGCCCCGACCAGTGCCTTACACTGGAAATGTTTTACCCGGCAGTAAAGTAGAATCAAGACCGTCAGAGGCCCGGTGCCCGTAGCTCAACTGGATAGAGCAACGGCCTTCTAAGCCGTAGGTTACAGGTTCGATTCCTGTCGGGCGCGCCAAGCGTACAGTGCCGATGTGGCAAGGTTTCAACGGCGGTGGATGTAGCTCAGTTGGTAGAGTCCAGGATTGTGATTCCTGTCGTCGTGGGTTCGAGTCCCATCATCCACCCCAAGCATCAAGCAGAAAGCCGCTCCCCCAGGGAGCGGCTTTTTTGTTATCTGGCGCCGTCGCGGCGATAATGGCGCATCTTTATGCGACGGAATGCCTATGGACGATGCGCTCAATGTGCTCGGCTTGCCGCTGGAAGCCTGCAGTTTCCGGCCGGTCACCGGTTTTTTCCGCGATGGCTGCTGCAGCAGCAGCCCGGAGGATGTCGGTCGGCATGTGGTCTGCGCGGTCATGAATCCGGATTTCCTGACCTTTTCCCGTCTGCGTGGCAACGATCTCAGCACGCCCAGGCCGGAGTTCGAGTTCCCTGGGCTCAAGCCGGGTGACCGCTGGTGCCTGTGCGCTGCCCGCTGGGTGGAGGCCTTGATGGCCGGCAGTGCCCCCAAGGTCGTGCTGGAGTCCACCCACGAAGACGTGCTGGAGTTGGTTTCCTTGGAGACCCTGGTCGAGCATGCACTGCAACTTCCCGAGCATTGAGCGGTCCCTTGGGGCCGCCGGATTCCGTACTAATTGCAACCCTAGTTTTGAGGCACCGTATGAGCGCACCGCTGGATAACCTCTTTGCCAACAACCGCCGCTGGGCCGACAAGGTCAAGGCGGGCCAGCCCGACTTCTTCGAGCAACTGGCCAAGCAGCAGACCCCGGAATACATGTGGATAGGTTGCGCCGACAGCCGGGTGCCGGCCAACGAGTTGATCGGGCTCTTGCCGGGTGAGGTGTTCGTGCATCGCAATGTGGCCAACCTGATCGTCCACTCCGACCTCAACTGCCTCTCCACCGTGCAGTTCGCGGTGGACGTACTCAAGGTCAAGCACATCATCGTCTGCGGCCACTACGGCTGCGGCGGCGTGCGGGCGGCGCTGGAGGACCAGCGGGTAGGTCTGGCCGACAACTGGTTGCGCCACGTGCACGATATCAAGCGGGTGCATGCGCGCTGGCTGGACAAGTTCCCGCCCGAGATGCGCGCCGACAAGCTGTGCGAATTGAACGTGGTGGAGCAGGTGGTCAACGCCGCGCAGACCACGGTACTGCAGGATGCCTGGAGCCGTGGCCAGAGCGTGACGGTGCATGGCTGGGCCTATCGGATCTCGGACGGGCTCCTGCACGACTTGACCATGTCGGTCGGCGGCGCGGACGAATTGCTCGAGTACTACAACGCCTTCTTCAAGCGTGACCTCCCCTGAGGACACTCTGCGGAAAGAGTAGGTCGGAAACAATCGTTCTCCGCCCCGGCGAAGCGGGGCGCATTCGGTCAGCAGAAAATCAACCGATCTTCGCTGATTTTTCCCTACCCCCGTCCTCGCCGCCGCGACTGCGTGGTTGTCGCCCCTTCAGGGGCTTACAAACACGGCGTCCTCCTTGCGGGGATGGGCCTCGCTGGCGCGAGTGCGCGGACTTTCGGGACTTTCCGAATCCTGTGGCCAGGCCGTCTGGTGGCGGCCTAAGCCAATGATATTGCGGGGAAACTGGACATGTCGGCGCGACTTGCGTAGCATCGCGCGCCCTTTTGCCTGACGGAGGGCGCGCATGTCGTCCTACTCTTCTGCCGTTGCCCGCGCCTGCGGCATCGATTTCGGCACTTCCAACTCCACGGCCGGCTGGTTGCGGCCGGGCGCCCCCACCCTGCTGGCGCTCGAAGACGGCAAGCTCACCTTGCCCTCGGTGGTGTTCTTCAATGCCGAGGAAGACAGCGTGGCCTATGGTCGCCAGGGTCTGGCCGAATACCTCGATGGCTACGAGGGCCGCTTGATGCGTTCGCTCAAGAGCCTGCTCGGCTCCAGCCTGATCGATGGCCAGACCGAGGTCATGGGCAAGGCCCTGCCTTTCCGGGAGCTGCTGGCCAAATTCATCGGCGAGCTCAAGTTGCGTGCCGAACGTTCCGCCGGTCGTGACTTCGACACAGCCGTGTTCGGCCGGCCGGTGCACTTCGTTGACGATAACGAGCAGGCCGACAAGCAGGCTGAGCGCACCCTGGAAGAAACCGCACGGCGTGTGGGTTTCAAGGAGGTCAGCTTCCAGTTCGAGCCGATTGCTGCCGCGTTCCACTACGAACAGAGCATCTCCCGCGAGGAGCTGGTGCTGATCGCCGACATCGGCGGCGGCACCTCGGACTTCTCCCTGGTGCGATTGTCGCCCGAGCGGGCTGCCCTGGTGGAGCGCCGTGACGACCTGTTGGCCAATGGTGGTGTGCATATCGGTGGTACCGACTTTGACAAATACCTGAGCCTCGCCGGCGTGATGCCGCTGCTGGGCTACCGCAGCAAGCTCAAGAACAATGCCGACGTGCCGTCCAGCTACTACTTCAACCTGGCGACCTGGCACACCATCAACTTCACCTATACCCGCAAGATCTGGATGGAGTTGCAGGAGGTCTACCGCGATGCGGCCGATAAGGAAAAGCTGGACCGCCTGCTGAGCCTGATCGAGCAGCGTGCCGGCCACTGGTTGGCACTGCGGGTGGAAGAGGCCAAGATCGCGCTGTCCGATGCCGACAAGGCGACCTTGCAGCTCGACCGTATCCGCCAGGGACTGGTGCACGATATTGACCGGGCAACCTTCGAGACGGCGACCGGTGGCCTCGTGGATGACGTTGAGCGTACCGTCGCCGCCCTGCTGCGTGACGCGGGCGTGGCCGCCGAGCGCATTGACACCGTGTTCTTCACGGGCGGTTCCAGCGGGATTCCGCTGCTGCGCCAGCGTATCGCGGCGCTGTTGCCGGCGGCCCGGGCGGTCGAGGGCGACCTGTTTGGCAGTATCGGTGCCGGTCTGGCCGTGGAGGCCATGCGCCGTTACGGCAGTTGAGCCTTGAGCGGACAGGCATGAAAAAAGCGCCATCAACTGGCGCTTTTTTTTTCATGTCTGCCTGCGCCATCAATTGATGCCCAGGCGCTCCATGCGGTAACGCAGCGAACGGAAGGTGACGCCCAGGATCTTGGCTGCCTGGGTGCGGTTGAAGCGGGTCTTGTCGAGCGCTTCGAGGATGGCTTCCTTCTCCACCCGGTCGAGGTATTCCTGCAGCGGGTATTTCTCGCCGATGGCCGAGGGGATCACCTCCTCGTCGTCACTGCGGCTCAGTTGCAGGTCTTCGGGGTGGATTTCCTTGCCATCGCACAGTGCCAGTGCCCGCTCGAGGATGTTCTCGAGTTCCCGTACATTGCCGGGGAAGTCATAGTGGCTGAGCGCTTGCAGCGCCTCGCTGGTCAGGCGCGGCTCGGCCATGCCGTTCTGTGCCGATAGCCTGGCCAGCACGCCTTGGGTGATGGCCGGAATATCTTCACGCATATCGCGCAGCGCAGGCATGCGCAGTTCGATCACATTCAGGCGATAGTAGAGATCCTGCCGGAAGCGCCCTTCCTCGACGCACTTGGCGAGGTTCTGGTGGGTGGCGCAGACGATGCGCACATCGATCGGGGTTTCCTTGGTATCGCCGAGCTTGCGCACGCGCTTTTCCTGGATGACGCGCAAGAGTTTGACCTGCATGGCCAAAGGCAGGTCGGCGACTTCGTCGAGGAAGAGGGTGCCGCCGTGGGCGGCCTGGAAGAAGCCGTCACGTTCGGCGTCGGCGCCGGTGAAGGCCCCTTTGCGAGTGCCGAAGAACTCACTCTCCATCAGGTTTTCAGGGATTGCGCCGCAGTTGACCGGTACAAAGGGCTGGGCGGCGCGGCTCGATTGGGCGTGGATCAGGCGGGCGGCCCGCTCCTTGCCGCTGCCCGATTCGCCGGTCAGGTAGACCGGTGCCTGGCTGCGGGCCAGCCGGTCGATCAGCTGCAGGGCCTGCTGGATGGCAGGCGACTCACCGATAAAGGGCCGCTCGCCGGTGGGGCGGGGGCGCTGTGTCTCCTGCTTTTCGAGCTCCAGCGCCGAACGCACCAAGGTGCGCAGCTGATCGAGCGAGACCGGCTTGGCCAGATAATCGAAGGCGCCGGCCTTGAGGGCCTCGACCGCATTGTCCAGGCTGCCGTAGGCCGTGATCACCGCCACCGGCACGTCGTAACCGCGCGCCTCGATATGGCGTACCACGTCGAGGCCGGAGCCGTCCCCCATGCGCATGTCGGTCAGGCACAGGTCGATGCCGCCGGCATCCAGTCGCGTCTTGGCGGCAGCGACGCCGTCCGCCATCTCGACATCGAGACCCATCTTGAGCAGGGTCAGTTCGACCAGCTCGCGCAGGTCGGGCTCGTCATCCACGACCAGGATGCGCGGGTTGCGGTTGCTACGCTTGCTCAAGACGACACTCCCGGGACCGTCGGACTGCCAGGGCCGCGGTTCCCTATTCTGTTTGTTGCGCCGATCCTGGCTTATCCACAGCGTGGATCAGGCCGGTCGGGCTGGAAAAATGATGCGGAAACAGGCGCCTTGCGGGCTGCTGCTGTTACGCCGAGACACGTATTCCAGCACGCTGTCATTGCCGGCGCAAATCTCTCGTGCAATATAGAGCCCCAGACCGGTGCCCTTGGCCTCCGTGGTAAAGAAGGGCTCGAACAGCTTGTTGACGTCCTCGTCGGCCACGCCCGGCCCGTCGTCGCGTACCTCCAATACCCAGGCATCGTCACGGCGGGCCACAACCAGCTGCAAAGACCGATCGCGTCGGCTGCTGTAGCGCCAGCCATTGCGGCACAGATTCCACAGCACCTGATGCAGCTGCCCTTCATCGAAGCGCGCCACCGCGCCCTGCGGGCATTCCAGCCCGACCGTAGCGGCAATGCCCTCGACCTCGCAGAATTCCTGCACGAAGCTGCCCAGCCAGTCATGCAACCGCAGGTCCACGGGCTCCGCCCGGTCGCGTTTATTCAGCTCCAGGATGGCGCGCACCATATGGTCCAGCCGGCGGCTGTTTTCGACCATGATGCGGGTCAAGCGCAGTGCGGCCGGGTCGTCCGCCTCCTCGGCCAGTAATTGGGCGGCATGGCTGATGGCCGAGAGCGGGTTGCGGATCTCGTGCGCAATGCTGGCGGTCAGCCGCCCCAGCGCAGCCAGCTTGAGTTGCTGCGCCTCGCGCCGCAGCCGTTCGATATCCTCGAGGAAGACCACCACCCCGCTGGCCGAGCCGCCCACCTTGACCGGCATAAAGCGTGGCCGCACGCTCTGGCGGGTGATGTCCACGTCCACCGGCATCATGCTGTGGCCGGCTTGCCAGTTGTGCAGCGCGCGCTCCAGCATGGGGCTGGTGTCGGCCAGCAGGGTCTTGCCGGCGATCATGCCCGACCCGAGCAGGCGTTCAGCCTGCTGGTTGTATTGCCTGATCACGCCGGCTTCGTCGAGTACCAGCACGCCGTCCGATACATCCTGGATCACCAGCCGGTTGATCTGCGCCATATTGGCCAGCTCGCTGCTGCGGCGCTCCGCCAGCTTTTCCGACTCGGTGGCGTAGCTCGCCAGCCGGTGTGCGAGCCAGGCGGTGGCGAAGCAGGCGATGCAGAGCATAGCGGCCTGGAAGAAGTCGGCGGGAGTGCCGCCTTCGCTGTTCAAGTATTGCGCACCCTGCTGCAGCAGTAGCGCAATGGTGGCCAATGCCGCATGAAAGAGTGTCGTGCGGCCGCGGCTGACCAGGCCGGCGCCGGCCAGGTAGGGCAGCAACATCAGGCCAATGCCACTTCTGAGACCGCCGGCGATATGCATGATGGCGACGATAAAGGCGATGTCGCCGGCGACCTGTATGCTCAAAAGAAATCGAAAAGCGGGCCAGCGCTGCTGCAGGCAGAAGGCGTAGGCCACCGAGAGCGCGAGGTAGCAGGCCGACAGCCAGTCCAGCGCCAGGCGGTCGTAGACGTCGGGGAACAGTTTGCTCTGCAGCCACCAGCTGGCACCGACCAGCGACAGCGCGATGATGGCGCGAAACAGGTTGAAGATCTTGGCGGAGCGCCAGAGATCATTGGAGACTTGAGTACGGATATCGGTCATGGCGCCCAGTTTATAAGTTGCGCTCGACGAAAGCAGCGCCTACCGCAACAGTAAGGTCGCAATGGTAAGCTCGGGCCCATGTCCACGCGCCACCCTGTTTTGCTGCCGTTCTGCCTGTTTGCGACCTGGGTCATCTGGGGTTCCACCTATCTCGGCATCAAGTTCGCGCTGCATGATTTTCCGCCCTATATCCTTTCCGGCACCCGCTATCTGTTGGCTGGCAGCCTGTTGCTGGCCTTTGTGCGCTGGCGCGGCGAGGTTTGGCCCAGCCGCAGGCAGGTTGCCAACGCAGCCTTGATCGGGCTTTTGATGCTGACCCTGGGTAATGGCCTGACCTGCGTGGCGGTACAGAGCTTGCCTTCCGGGGCGACCGCGCTGATCGTGGCGGTTACCCCGTTGTTGACCGTATTGCTCGGGCTGGGGCTCGGCAACAAGGTGCAACCCTTGGAGTGGGGCGGGATTGCGCTGGGCTTGGCCGGTATCGTGCTGATGAACCGGGATGCCAGCCTGGCAGGGCACCCCGCCGGCGTGCTGCTGGTGCTGGGGGCTTGCGTAGCATGGGCCACAGCCTCGGTGCTGATCCCGCGGCTGGACCTGCCCTCTGGCGCCATGTCCTCGGCGGTACAGATGCTGGCCGGGGGCATGGTTTCACTGCCTGCTGCCCTGCTGATGGGCGAGCGTATGCATGTCTGGCCGAGCCCTTCGGCGCTCATGGCCTTGCTCTACCTGGTACTGTTCGGCTCCATCGTCGCCTACTCGGCTTTTGTCTGGTTGCTGCGGCACGTGCGACCGGCGCTGGCCACCAGCTCCAGCTATGTCAACCCGGTGGTAGCGCTGGCCCTGGGCTGGCTGGTGCTGGCCGAACCCTTGAGCCCACCGCTGTTGGCTGCCGCCGCCGTGATTTTGGCCGGCGTAGCCCTGATAGGCTGGGCCTCGGCCCGCAGGCAGCAGGCGGATTGACGCGCGCGGCAACTCGCCGCTGGCCTGGAATCCTGCTAGCTTCGGTCTCTCCCTCTTTATCGCCTGAACGCTTGCCATGTCCGCGCCCGACTACCTTGAACGCATCCTGACCGCCCGCGTCTATGACGTAGCCGTCGAAACCGCGCTGGACCCCATGCCCAATCTGGCCGCTCGCATTGGCAACCGGATACTGATCAAGCGTGAGGACATGCAGCCGGTGTTCAGCTACAAGCTGCGAGGGGCTTACAACAAGATGTGGCGGCTCAGTGCCGAGCAGCTGGCCCGTGGCGTGATCACTGCCTCGGCCGGCAATCACGCCCAGGGTGTGGCGCTGTGCGCGCAGAAGCTGGGCTGCGCTGCGGTGATCGTGATGCCGGCCACCACGCCGCGCATCAAGATCGACGGGGTGACGCGGCGCGGCGCGCAGGTGGTGCTGCATGGCGACTCCTTCAGCGAGGCCTACCAGCATGCCTTGCAGTTGGCGGCCGAAACCGGCAAGACCTATGTGCCGCCCTTCGATGACCCGGACGTGATCGCCGGCCAGGGCACGGTGGGCATGGAAATCCTGCGTCAGCACCCGGACCCTATCCATGCGGTCTTTCTGCCTATTGGTGGCGGTGGTCTCGCCGCCGGCGTGGGAGCCTATCTGCGGCGCTTGCGGCCGGAGATCCGCCTCGTTGGCGTGGAACCGGTCGATGCCGACGCCATGAAGCGCTCGATCGAGGCGGGCGAGCGCGTGGTGCTGGACCATGTGGGTCTGTTTGCCGATGGTGTGGCGGTCAAGCAAGTCGGAGAGGAGACCTTCCGGGTCTGCCGCGAGGTGCTGGACGAGATCATCCTGGTTGATACCGATGCCATGTGCGCGGCGATCAAGGATGTGTTCGAAGATACCCGCTCCATCCTGGAGCCCTCCGGTGCGCTGGCGCTGGCCGGGCTCAAGGCCTGGGCCGCGCGCGAGGGCGTGCAGGACAAGACCCTGGTCGCCATCGCCAGCGGCGCCAATATGAATTTCGACCGCCTGCGTCATGTCAGCGAACGGGCCGAGATCGGTGAGGCGCGCGAGGCCGTGCTGGCGGTCACCATCCCCGAGCAGCCGGGCAGCTTCCGCGCTTTCTGCGAGCTGCTGGGTAACCGTGCGATCACTGAATTCAACTACCGCGCCGCCGACCCGCGCGAGGCGCATATCTTTGTCGGCCTCAAGATCAATGCCCGCTCTGAGGCAGCGGAGC
Organism: Chitinimonas sp.; assembly: GCF_036568685.1. Lineage (GTDB taxonomy): Bacteria > Pseudomonadota > Gammaproteobacteria > Burkholderiales > Chitinimonadaceae > Chitinimonas. The sequence goes on along the minus strand of NZ_DATCSC010000124.1, from coordinate 34,149 downwards.
TGGTTGCACTGCTCAATGCACGTGGCCTCAAGGCGCTGGACCTGACCGACAATGAGATGGCCAAGCTGCATATCCGCCATCTGGTAGGGGGGCGGGCACCGCAGATCGAGCACGAGCTGGTCTATCGTTTTGAATTCCCCGAGCGCCCGGGCGCGCTGCTCAACTTTCTGACCCATATGGGGCGCGGTTGGAATATCAGCCTGTTCCACTACCGTAACCACGGGGCGGACTTTGGCCGGGTACTGGTGGGTATGGAGGTGCCGCCCGAGGATGAGGCTGGCTTCCAGCGCTTCCTGGCTGAGCTCGGTTATCGCTATACCGACGAGCGGGCCAATCCGGCATACGCACTGTTTCTTGGCTAGGCTGCGCCGGCAGCAAGTTGGCAGCTGGCAGCTAAGCTCCATTGACCGTCAGGGGCCCAGTTGGCAAAGCAGGACTCTCGCCCTATAGTCTCGGCCACCGAGTTTCTGGGTAGGTTTTTGCAATGCGGGGTATCAGCTGCTGCCTGATCAGCATGGTTGCCAGCGTCTTGGGCTGGGCAGGACCGGATGAACGGGTTCGCGTGTCGCCTGGTCTATCCAGCGCGCCACTCAAGCTGAGCCTGGGCGAACCGCACGACGCGGACGAGCGTACGCCCGCAGCGGTGGTGTCGCCCATCTTCCGTACGGTGGTCGAGCCCATGGCCAGCGTCCGCCCCTCAACCAGCTACCGCAGCGACCCCGACGAGACCGCCAGCGAGCAGATGGTGCGGACCATGGAGCAGCAGGCCATGGCAGCCAGTGGCAATACCGGGGCCTGCTTTCACAGCTCGGGCAATGAATCGAGCGGCGGTGGCATCAGCTGGTCCTTGAACGAGGGCTTTGGCTTCTACGTTCAGGGCAAGGGCGTGAGCCGGCAGCTGAGCCGCTATCTGCGGCGCAACGAGGTCTGCCCGCCGGGTGACCCCAGCCCCATGTGCAAGACCCTGCCCAGGTCGGGCTGCGACTGACGTTAACGTCAATGTAATATTGCTAAAACCCTGTTTTTGTTCGGGTTTTTCTGTGATTCCGGCGCAACGGCGGCATTCGGTAGTGTTCGATGCGGCGCAACATTTCGGCTAGAATAATTGACCCCGATCCCCCGCCGAAATGGTTTTTACCAATGGCCGCCGACGCCCCCCGCCTGCGCGAAATTCCCTATAACTACACCTCGTTCTCCGACCGTGAAATCGTGATTCGCCTGCTCGGCGAATCGAGCTGGCAAGTGCTGGATGCCCTGCGCGGCGAGCGCCGTACCGGCCGCTCTGCCCGCATGCTGTTCGAGGTGCTGGGCGATATCTGGGTGGTGCAGCGCAACCCCTACCTGCAGGACGACCTGCTGGACAATCCCAAGCGGCTGGCCGCCCTGACGGAGGCCATGCGCCATCGGCTGCGGGCGGTGGAGGAGCGGCGCGCCGACAACCCCCAGGTCGGCGAATTGCTGGCCAAGGCGGCCGCGGCAGTCGATGCCTTTGAACGCTTCTTTCCCGAGACGGCCGAACTGCGCCGCAAGGTCTACAAGCGCCTGGCCGGCATTACCCGCAAGGACAATATCTGTTTTGACGGCCTGGCCCGGGTCAGCCATGTGACCGACGCCACCGACTGGCGGGTGGAATATCCCTTCGTGGTGCTGAATCCGGACCACGAAGATGAGATGGCCGGCCTCGTGAAGGCTTGTATCGAGCTCGGTCTGACCATCATCCCGCGTGGCGGCGGTACTGGTTATACCGGTGGTGCGGTGCCGCTGACCCCCATGTCTGCGGTGATCAATACCGAAAAGCTGGACCGCCACAACGGCGTGGAATACTTGGACCTGCCCGGCGTGGAGGGCAAGGTAGCCACCATCAACTGTGGCGCTGGCGTGGTGACCAAGCGGGTGATGGAAGCCGCTGAGGCCGAAGGGCTGGTGTTCGCGGTCGACCCGACCTCGGCCGAGGCAAGCTGCGTGGGCGGCAATGTAGCCATGAACGCCGGCGGCAAGAAGGCCGTGCTGTGGGGCACTGCGCTGGACAACCTCGCCAGCTGGAAAATGGTGGACCCGGACGGCAACTGGCTGTTCGTCGAGCGCATCAACCATAACCGCAGCAAGATCCACGATGCCGAGATGGCCACCTTCAAGCTGCGCCGGCTGCAACCGGACGGCAAGACGCTGATCTCGGAAGAAACCCTCAACATCCCCGGCCCGCAGTTCCGCAAGGTGGGCCTGGGCAAGGACGTCACCGATAAATTCCTGGCCGGACTGCCGGGTGTGCAGAAGGAGGGGACCGACGGCATCATCACCTCGGCCCGCTTTATCCTGCACCGCATGCCCAAGCATGTCCGTACCGTCTGCCTGGAGTTCTTCGGCACGGTGGCGCAGGCCACGCCGGCCATCGTCGAGATCAAGAACTATCTGGATGCGCACCCGCACGCCATCCTGGCGGGCCTTGAGCACCTCGACTGGCGCTATGTGCGCGCCGTGGGCTACGCCACCAAGGCCAAGTCCAAGGGCCGGCCCAAGATGGTGCTCTTGGCCGATATTGTGTCGGACGACGAGAACGCGGTCGGCGAGGCCTCCTCCCAGGTGGTTCGACTGGCCAACGCCCGTCATGGCGAGGGTTTTATCGCGGTGACCTCCGAGGCGCGCAAGAAATTCTGGCTGGATCGCAGCCGCACCGCCGCCATCGCCCGCCATACCAACGCCTTCAAGATCAACGAGGACGTGGTGATCCCGCTGCCGCGCCTGGGTGACTACTCGGACGGTATCGAGCGCATCAATATCGAGCTCAGCATCCAGAACAAGCTGCAACTGCTGACCAGGTTGGATGCCTTCTTCAGCGAAGGGCGGCTGCTGGTGGATGCCGGCGAGGCCGCGGTCAGCCATGAGGAGCTGATCGCCGAACGGCGCGAGGCTGCGCTGGCGACGGTGCGCGGCGTGCAGGCCCGCTGGGCCTGGGTGCTGGCGCATCTGGACGATGCCTTCGAGCAGTACACCGCGCACTACCCCCATGCACCGCTGGAACCGGCGACCGACATCGACCCGCCGCAAAGCGTGTTCCATGCCCTGCGCGACTTTGCCCTGCGTATCTCCTGGAAACGCGAGCTGCTGGCCGAGCTGGACGCCATGTTCTCGGGCGAGCGCGACGCGCCCATTCGCGAGGCCATCCGCGCCATCCACAAGAAGACCCTGCACGGCCGGGTCTTCGTGGCGCTGCATATGCACGCCGGTGACGGCAATGTACACACCAACCTGCCGGTCAACTCGGATGACTACGAGATGCTGCAGACCGCGCACAAGGCGGTGGCCCGCATCATGGTGCTGGCGCGCGACCTGAATGGCGTGATCTCGGGTGAGCACGGCATCGGCATCACCAAGCTGGAATTTTTGACCGAAGAAGAGATCGGCCCCTTCCGCAGCTACAAGCAGCGGGTCGACCCGCAAGGCCGCTTCAACAAAGGCAAGCTCCTGGCCGGCGCCGACCTGCGCAATGCCTATACGCCGTCCTTTGGCCTCCTGGGTGCCGAATCGCTGATCCTCGAGCAATCGGACCTCGGTCAGATATCGGACATGGTCAAGGACTGCCTGCGCTGCGGTAAGTGCAAACCGGTCTGCGCTACCCATGTGCCGCGCGCCAACCTGCTGTACTCGCCGCGTAACAAGATCCTGGGCGTGGGCCTGTTGACCGAGGCCTTCCTCTACGAAGAGCAGACCCGCCGCGGCGTGAGCTTCAAGCACTTCGAAGAGCTGGGAGACGTGGCCGACCACTGCACCGTCTGCCACAAGTGTGTGAACCCCTGCCCAGTGAAGATCGACTTCGGCGACGTGACCATCGCCATGCGCAACTTCCTGCGCAAGACCGGCCACCGCAAGTTCAACCCTGGTACCGCCGCGGCCATGGCCTTTTTGACCGCCAAGGACCCGGCCACCATCAAGACCCTGCGCGCCGGCATGATGGGCTTGGGCTACAAGCTGCAGCGGCTGGGCCACGACGTGCTCAAGGTCGCGGCCAAGGCGCAGACCGCGGCGCCGCCGGCCACCGTCGGTAAGTCGACGGTCAAGACCCAGGTGATCCACTTCATCAACAAGAAGATGCCGGGCAATCTGCCCAAGAAGACCGCTCGCGCGCTCTTGGATGTCGAGGACGCCGAGGTCATCCCGGTCATTCGCAATCCCAAGCTGTCGGCTGACGACAGCGAGGCGGTGTTTTACTTCCCGGGTTGTGGCTCGGAGCGCTTGTTCTCGCAGGTGGGCCTCGCCACTCAGGCCATGCTCTGGCACGTAGGCGCTACCACGGTGCTGCCGCCGGGCTATCTGTGCTGCGGCTATCCGCAGACCTCCTCGGGCTTTGCCGACAAGGGCGAACAGATCACCACCGAGAACCGGGTGCTGTTCCATCGCCTGGCCAATACCCTCAACTACCTCGACATCAAGACCGTGATCGTGTCCTGCGGTACCTGCATGGATCAGCTGCAGAAGTACCAGTTCGAGCAGATATTCCCTGGCTGCCGCCTGCTCGACATCCACGAGTACCTGCTCGAGAAGGGCGTCAAGCTGCAGGGCGTGGCCGGTACCCGCTACATGTACCACGACCCTTGCCACACGCCCATCAAGACCATGTCGCCGATCAAGCTCGCAAACGAGCTGATGGGCCAGCAGGTGGACCTGAACGAGCGTTGCTGTGGCGAGAGCGGTACCCTGGCCGCCACCCGCCCGGATATCTCGACCCAGGTGCGCTTCCGCAAGGAAGAGGAGATGCGCAAGGGTGCCGAGGCGCTACGTGCCGGCGGCGAGGACCAGGTCAAGATCCTGACCTCCTGCCCGAGCTGTCTTCAGGGCCTGAGCCGTTACAACGACGATGCGGGCACCCAGGCCGACTACATCGTGGTCGAGATTGCCAAGCATGTGCTGGGCGAGAACTGGATGCCGGACTATGTCGAAACGGCGCGCAATGGCGGGATCGAGCGCGTACTGCTGTAATCCCGGGGGGCGGCCAGTTGGCCGCCCTTTTTCATGCCGGTGGAGGATGACGATGACCGAGCTGCTGTTCCGCCACGATGCCTATCTGCGCGAATGCGAGGCCGTGGTCGTGGCACTTGCCGATGGTGCGGTGGAGCTGGACCGTACCGTCTGCTACCCCATGGGTGGCGGCCAGCCGGGTGATAGCGGCGTGCTCTTGTGCGAAGGTGGCCGTGAACTACGGGTGGTCGATACCCGCAAGGGTGAGGCGCCCGACCAGGTCTGGCACCGCTTGGCCGAAGGCAGCGCACTGCCCGCCGTCGGCGAGCGGGTCACCCTCAGGCTCGACTGGGACCGCCGCTATGCCCATATGCGTTACCACACCGCGCTACACCTGCTGTGCGCAGTGGTGGCGGCGCCGGTGACCGGCGGCCAAGTGGCCGGGGACAAAGCCAGGTTGGACTTCGCGGTAGAGATGGACGCACTCGACAAGGACAGGATCGAGGCCGGCCTCAATGCCCTGGTCGCGGCCGGCCATGTGGTGAGTGCGCGCTGGGTGGAGGAGAGCGCGCTCGACGCCAACCCGGGTCGGGAGCCTGTTCACCCTATTTTCGCATTGGCGTTCGCCCTCTTGCCGGATGAAGGGCAAGGCGCAAGCCGCGCCGCGGTACGAGTACCGCAAGCGGCTTGTAACGCAGCAGTTCGCCGGCGAGATGGCGAACCCGTAGGGCCGGGCTGGCAAAGGGGCATCCGCTTCGTTATGTGCCTTGGCAATAGCCCCGCTATTGCCAGCGGCCCATGCCTTGCGCCTGCCCCTTTGCCAGTCCGGCGCCGATGTGAAAATAGGGTGAACAGGCTCCACAAGACCATGTCGGTGGCGCCACCACGCGGCGCCGGTATGGTACGGCTGATCGAAGTGGCCGGTGCCGATCTGCAGCCCTGCGGTGGTACCCATGTGCGCAATACCGCCGAGATCGGGCCGCTCCTGGTGCAGAAGATTCGTAGCGAAGGCAAACAGAACAAGCGCGTGATCATCGCTTTCGCGGGATAATCGCGCTTTCGCGTCGCTACGACTGGTCACATGTTCCTGTTCCGCCTCTTCAAGATACTCCGCGTCGTCTATGTCTACGGCCTTGATGAGCTCATCCTCGGGCACGAGCGGGTGCGGGGGCTGGCGGCGCTGGTACGGCGGCTCTTCTTCTGGCGTCGCATTGATGCACCGCGGGCAGTACGGCTGCGGCGTGCACTGGAGCGCTTGGGTCCCATCTTCGTCAAATTCGGCCAGGTACTCTCCACCCGCCGCGACCTGGTGCCCTTGGACCTCGCCGACGAGCTGGCCCGCTTGCAGGACAAGGTCAAACCTTTTGACGGCAAGATCGCCGCCGCCGTGATCGAGCAGGCCCTGGGCCAGCCGCCGGAGCGCCTGTTCAAGCGCTTCGAGGCGGTGCCGGTGGCCTCGGCCTCGGTCGCCCAGGTACACGTGGCCGAGTTGCCCAACGGCCGCAAGGTGGCGGTCAAGGTGCTGCGCCCCGGCATACTGGCAGTGATCGAATCGGACCTGGCGCTGCTCCGCATCATGGCCTGGCTGGTGGAGAAGCTGTTCTCCGACGGCAAACGGCTCAAGCCGCGCGAGGTGGTGGCCGAATTCGACCGCTACCTGCACGATGAACTGGACCTGCAGCGCGAGGCCGCCAACGCCAGCCAGCTGCGGCGCAACTTCCAGGGCTCGGACATGCTGATCGTGCCCGAGGTGTTCTGGGACTACACCCGCCGCGAGGTGATGGTGCTGGAGTGGATGGACGGCATCCCGATCTCGCAGATCGACACCCTGCGAGAGCAGGGTATCGACCTCAAGAAGCTCAGTCGCTTCGGGGTGGAGATCTTCTTCACCCAAGTGTTCCGCGACGGCTTTTTCCACGCCGACATGCACCCGGGCAATATCTTCGTGGCCGCCGACAACCGTTATATCGCGCTCGACTTCGGCATCGTCGGCAGTCTCTCGGACTACGACAAGCGCTACCTGGCGATCAACTTCCTGGCCTTTTTCAATCGCGACTACAAGCGGGTGGCCAGTGCGCATATCGAATCGGGCTGGGTGCCGGCGAATACCCGGTTGGAGGAATTGGAATCGGCCATCCGTGCTGTCTGCGAGCCTATCTTCGACAAGCCGCTTGCGGAAATCTCGCTCGGCCAGATCCTCTTGCAGCTCTTTGAGACTTCGCGCCGCTTCAATGTAGAGATCCAGCCGCAGCTGGTGTTGTTGCAAAAAACCCTACTCAATATCGAGGGCCTGGGCCGCCAGCTCGACCCCGGGCTCGACCTCTGGGATACCGCCAAACCCTTTCTGCAACGCTGGATGAACGAGCAGATGGGCTGGCGGGCGTTGTGGCGGCACCTCAAGCAGGAGGCGCCGTACTGGGCCGAAGTGCTGCCGGCCTTGCCGCGCGCCGTGGCCACGCTTGCCGACCCGGAAAGGCAGGCTAAGCTGGTAAAGGCAACGGAGCAGATGCTCGAAGCGCAAAAACAGCGCAATGAATGGCTTGCCACCATCGCCGGCCTCCTGGCTGCCCTGCTGGTGATCCTGGCACTGATGCTGCGCTGAGTGTGTGCCGCGTTGCCCGAGCCTGACCGGCAAGGTGCGTCGATCAGGTCGGGTCTTATAAGCACCGTCTCCTTCTCATCAACGGAGCGTACAAGTGCGAACACTCAAACCCCTCACCCTGGCCACGCTGGCAGCGCTCTCCGTGGGCGCCTGGGCCGACGACTCGCCGATCAGCTTTTCCGGCTTCGGCACCGTGGGCGTCGTCCAGACCAATAACGACAATGCGCAGTACCGTATCAGCGCTCGCCCGCCCAGTGGCGCTGACAAATCTGCTTCCTTCGACGTTGACAGCAAGCTGGGCCTGCAGGTTAGTGGCAAGATCAACCCTCAGTTTTCCCTGACTGCCCAGGTGATCGTCGAGCAGGACGATGAAAACCGCTACCGGCCCGAGCCGGAGTGGGTATTCGCCAAGTACGACGTGACCGATGCCGTGTCGATCCGGGCCGGCCGTGTGGGCTTGCCAGCTTTTCTGATCTCGGACTTCCGCAAGGTCGGTTATGCCAATGTCTGGGTACGTCCACCCACCGAGGTCTACGGCCAGGTGCCGCTCTCCACCTTGGATGGCGCCGACGTGATCTGGCGCCTGCCCATGGGCGACAATACTCTGACCTTCCAGCCCTATGCCGGCCGCTCCAAGTTCGACCTGGCGGGCGGAACCGAGGGCAAGGGCAAGAATCTGTATGGGCTCAATGTCTCCTACGAGGTGGGCTCCCTGCTGCTGCGGGCCGGTTACCTGCGCACCAAGCTGTCCTTGCAGAACAACGACACCCGCGCGCTGTTTGCGGCCATGCGTTCCGTGCCGCTGCCTGGCTGGGCGGCGGCGGCGGGCGAGTTGGAGGGCATAGACAAACGTGCCAGCTTTTCCGGCGTGGGTGCGACCTGGGACGATGGCAAGCTTTTGCTGCAAGGGGAATACACCCAGCGCCGCACCAAGAGCTTTGTTGAGGATACCGATGGCTGGTACACCACTGCCGGCTACCACTTTGGCGACTTCACGCCCTATGTCAGCTACGCCAAGGTCAAAACCAAGCACCGCGCGGTGGTGGAAGGCCTCTTGGCGCCCACGCCGCAGTTGGCCGGCCTGCGCGCTGCCGCGCTGAGCGGCCAGGCAGGGGCGGACCAGAAGGCGGCGACCTTGGGGGTGCGCTGGAACGTGTACAAGAACATTGACCTCAAGGCGCAGTACGACCGTGTGAAGACCGAGGTCGGCAAGGACAACTTCTTTGCCCACCAGACCGCCAATTTCCCCGGCCAGACGGTCAACGTCTACAGCCTTGCTGCGGACTTCATCTTTTAAGGAGGCGGCCATGAAACTATCCAGTCTCGTATTGGCAGCTTCCTTGATGGGAGCGGTGCAGGCCGCAGACATTGCGGTAGTGGTCAATCCCAAGTCCGGTGTCGACAGCCTGTCGGCTGAGCAGATTGCCAACCTTTTCCTAGGTAAGGCGACCAGCTTCCCCAGTGGAGGTGCTGCCACGCCGGTGGACCAGAATGATGGTGCAACCCGCGAGGAATTCAGCAGCAAGGTGCTCAAGAAGGACTCCGCCGGGGTCAAGGCGCACTGGGCCAAGATGCAGTTCACCGGCAAGGGCACGCCGCCCAAGGAGGTCGGGGGGAGTGGTGACGTGAAGAAGTTCGTTGCCGGCAATCCCGCGGGCATCGGCTACATCGAGAAAGGCGCAGTCGACGGCAGCGTCAAGGTCGTGGGTTCGTTCTGAGCACCGCGTCTTCACCCCGAAAACCGCGCTACGGCGCGGTTTTTTATTGCTCCTTGTGGTGTGGATGTTGCGACTGCGGGAAAACCGCTATTGTGTAGTTATACTACATTTCCCTACGAGCTTAGCCTTCGCTACGCTTGGTGTTGCACTGCACACTTCCCACGCGAGATACACCATGGCCCTCTACGATAACGCTGCCGCCAAAGACCTGCCGCTTGAGCAGGACCTCGACCTGCTGGCCCGCCTGCTGGCCGATACCATCCGTACCGAGACGGGCGAGGACACACTCAAGCAGATCGAGGCCATACGCGAGCTGGCGGTGCGCTTTGTGTGGGAAGCCGATACCGGTGCGGCAGACGAGTTGGCCAGTACCCTGGCCAATCTGAGCCATGACAACACGGTGGCCTTGGCACGGGCCTTCAGCTATTTCTCCCATCTCTCGAATATTGCCGAGGATCTACACCACAACCGCCGTCGTCGCTATCACCGCATCCAGGGTAGCAAGCCGCAGCGCGGCAGCCTGGGCCATGCGCTGGAAGAGCTGACCGGCCGTGGCGTGTCGGCCGAGGCAATCAAGAACCTGGTAGCGGCCACCCTGATCGCGCCGGTGCTGACCGCCCACCCGACCGAAGTGCAGCGCAAGACCCAGCTCGATTGCGAACATACCATCGCCCGCACGCTGACCATGCGCGACCGGCAGGCACTGACGCCTGAGGAATTGGAGGAAAACGACATCGCGCTCAAGCGCGTGGTGCTGACGCTCTGGCAGACCCGCGAGATCCGTGCCTTCAAGCTTTCGGTCAAGGATGAGATCGAGAATGGCCTGAGCTATTTCCGCTCCACCTTCCTCAAGCAGCTGCCACGCATCTATATCGAGCTGGAGGACCGCTTGGCTGCGCTCCTGGGTGAGCCGGTGGCGCTACCGCCCTTCATGCATGTGGGGTGCTGGATAGGCGGTGACCGCGATGGCAATCCCTTTGTCACGCCCGAGGTCACCCTGCATGCGGTAGCGCGGCAGGCGGCAGTGGCCTTTGATTTCTATTTTGAGGAAGCTACCAAGCTGGAGGGCGAGTTGAGCCTTTCGTCCCGCCTGGTCGAGGTCAGCGAGGCTGTGCAGCAACTCGCCGCCGGCTCGCCTGACCAGCCGGTCAGCCGCGCCGAGGAGCCCTACCGGCAGGCCATGGCTGCCATCCGCCAGCGTATCCTGGCTACCGCCCACCTCTTGGGCAAGTTCCGTGGTGGCATCCTGTCCGATGCTGGTGCCCAGGCCTACGGCCACTCCAGCGAGCTCGCCGCCGATCTGCGCGCCATCGCCGCCTCGCTGCAGGCGCATGGCTCGGCCATCCTGGCCAGCGGCCGGCTGCGCCGCTTGATCCGCGCTGTCGAGGTCTTTGGTTTTCACCTGGCCCCGCTCGATATGCGCCAGCACAGCGGGGTGCATGAGAAGGTGGTGGCCGAGCTGTTTGCCGGCGCCGGGCTGGAGGATTATCTGGCGCTCGATGAAGCCGGCCGCCAGAGCGTATTGCTGCGCGAGCTGGCCAGCGCACGCCTGCTGGTCACCCCTTACGCCAATTACAGCGAGGACACCGCCAAGGAGCTGGCCATCGCCCGTACGGCGGCCGAGATCCACGCTCGCTACGGCGCGGCGGCCCTGCCCAACTACATCATCTCCAATGCCCAGAGCGTCTCCGACCTGCTGGAAGTGGCGGTGCTGCTCAAGGAAGTGGGCCTGATCGCGCTCTCGCCTTCCCCGCGCGCAGCCGTCAACATCATCCCCTTGTTCGAGACCATCCCCGACCTGCGTGGTAGTGACGCTATTGTCCGTGACCTGTTCGCGCTGCCGCAGTGGATGTGCCTGGTGGCCGAGCGGCACGGCGTGCAGGAGATCATGCTGGGCTATTCGGACAGCAACAAGGACGGCGGCTACCTGACCTCCAACTGGGAGCTGTACAAGGCCGAGGTCAAGCTGGTCGAAGTGTTCAAGGCCGCCGGCGTGCAGATGCGCCTGTTCCATGGCCGGGGCGGTTCGGTCGGGCGTGGTGGCGGTCCCAGCTACGAGGCCATTCTGGCCCAGCCGGCTGGCTCGGTCGCCGGGCAGATCCGCATCACCGAACAGGGTGAGATCATCGCCGCCAAGTATGCCGATGCCGAGGTGGGCCGACGCAATCTGGAAACCTTGCTGGCGGCGACCCTGAGCGCCAGCTTCCCTGCCCCCAAGGCCCTGGAGGCCGATACCGCGGAACGCTTGGCGTTGATGGAGCAGCTCTCGGGCTTTGCCTACCGCGAGTACCGCGACCTGGTCTACGCCACGCCTGAGTTCATCACCTACTTCCGCGAGGCGACGCCGATCTCCGAGATCGCCAAGCTCAACATCGGCAGCCGTCCCTCGGCCCGCAAGGCCACCAACCATATCGGCGACTTGCGCGCCATTCCCTGGGTATTTTCCTGGGCCCAGAGCCGGCTCATGTTGCCGGGCTGGTATGGCTTTGGTACCGCCATCGAGCACTACCGCAAGGAGAAGGGCGAGGCAGCCATCGAGGAGTTGGCTGCGCTGTACCAGGACTGGCCCTTCTTCCGCGCCACCATCAGCAATATGGAGATGGTGCTGGCCAAGAGCGATATCCAGATCGCCAGCCGCTACGCCACCCTGGTCAAGGACCCGGAGATCGCCCAGCGTATCTTCGGCCGCATCAAGGCGGAATGGCGGCGGGCGGTGGACGCGGTGCTGGCGATCACCGGCCACAAGAGCCTGCTCGGCGACAACCCATTGCTGGCTCGCAGCCTGAAGAATCGGCTACCCTATCTCGACCCCCTCAACCACCTGCAGGTGGACCTGATCAAACGCTTCCGCGAGGGGGACGAGAGCGAGGACGTGCTGTATGCCATACACCTCACCATCAACGGCATTGCTGCGGGGCTGCGTAACAGCGGCTAGCCGGTGTGCGCCCGGCGGCGGCCTCCTGGTGCTGGCCTTATGGGCCGGCCCCGCCGCTGCACTGCCGACCGACTTCAACGACAAGGTCGAGGCGGCCTTGCTATGCCGCTCGGAATGGAGCACCACCTTCTGGCAGGATTATTTCACCAAGCATTTGCAGGCCAGCGTGCGCGACTGGGGTGAGGCGCGCTGGTGGAACTCGCAGAACGCGCAACTGGGCGGGGTACCCAGCACCGAGGTCTTCCTCAACCTTGATGACAGCCGGGCGCTGATGATCGGTGCGCTCTTGGAGCAGCCGGTGGAATCGGCCAAGAAGACGCTGGAGGAGCGCTACCGGCTACAGTTCAAGCCGATACAGACCGCTGACGGCGTGCGTTATGTCAGCGATACCCTGTCGGTATTGGTCGGCACCACCGACCAGAAGACCAAGTGGTACTGCGCCAAGTGGAATATGGGTAACCGTGAGCGGGTACAGCCGCTGGCCCCCAAATATGGTCCGGGACCATAAAATAAAGACGCCACCGTGAGGTGGCGTTGTTCATTACTGCCTCAGCTCGCGCTGAAGCGCCGCTTGAGCCAATGGTCCACCGACAGCTTGCCCGGCCCGTGGGCCAGCAGCAGCGCCAGCAGGAGGCCCCAGTTCAGGTGGTGGGTCAGTGCGGCCGCCTGTTCAGGTGTGCCCAGCACATGCCAGTAGCTCACCACCGCCATGATATTGACGGCAGTCAGCCCGAGGGCTCCCAGCCGGCCTCCCAGGCCCAGGACCAGCAGCACCGGGAAGAATAGCTCGCCACCGGCACCCATGAAGGCTGCCAGCTGCGGTGGCAGCAGGGGCACGTGGTATTCGTCGGTAAAGAGTGAGACGGTGATGTCCCAATCGTCGATCTTGGTCAGGCCGGAGCTGAAAAAGACCTTGCCCACGTAGAGCCGGGCGGCAAGGTCGGCCAGCGGCGCGAACCAGTTCTCGATCAGGGTGATGGCGCAGCGGCCATAGCGGGCGACTGGCGTGGTCAGGGTGTTCATCGTGGCGCATCTAGGTTGAAGTCGACGATCACTTGGTCGTTTACCCAGCGCTGTAATGACACCCCGAAGTCAAATTCCAGGTCTTCGTCGAGTGCGCGCTCCAGTGCCTCGGCCAGTGGCAGGCCCAGCCGGCAGGCGTCCAGGAAGGCAAACTCGGCCGGCAAGAGCCGTCGTACCTGTACCCGGTTGCGGCCATCACGCCAGGCCAGCGCCAGCTCGCCGCCCTGGTCGGGGGAGGGAAAGGCATTGGCGGCATCATGCTCCAGTGGTTGATGCGCCCGCCATAGGCTCGCCACCGGCCAGCGCGAGCGCAAGAGACCGACCGCACGCGCCAGTTGCAGGCAGAGGCCCGCTTGCTGCTCGGGCGGCACGGCAGCCAATGCCTCAAAGGAGAAGTTGTTCTCGTCTTCGGCGTAGTAGGCCAGGTGGCAGAGCCAATCCAGCCGGGCGCAGTCGGCCAGATACGGCAGCTCCTGGGCTGGCGGGAATTGCGCGATAAAGTCGGCGAATGCTGCACCATAGCGGTTCAGGTCGCCCGAGTGCGAGGGGGTGAGCTTGGCGTGGGCGCGCGCCATGCCGCCGAAGAATTCATCGCCCACCAGTTGCCGTACGATGGGATAGGCCTCCGCCAGCGCATCAGCACGGTTGAAGAGCGCATTGTTGGCGTAGGCGCTGGCGCCGCGAGCATGCTCGCCAAAGAGGCGGGACGCCTCCTCGGGGTCGTGCATGGCGCGGGCAAAGCGGCGCTGCAGATCGTCCAGGCTCATGTGCTACTTACCTCCTGCAAGAGGGCCTTGGCCCGCCCGAGCTCGCTCAGCAGCTCGTCCAGGCTGGGCAGGTTATTGTCGCGTTCGAGCAATACGGGCACGGGGCCGAAGCGCATCAGTGCCTGCGCTAGCAGTGCCCAGACCGCTTCGCGTACCGGCGTGCCGTGGCTATCCAGCCACAGGCCGTCGTCACGTTCCTCGAAGCCGGCGACGTGGATCTCGCCGATCGCGTCGCGGGGCAGGGCTGCCAGCGCCATCTGGGTACTGCGGCCCAGGTTGTGCTCATTCACATATAGATTGTTCAGGTCGAGCAAGAGGCCGCAACCGCTGCGCCGGCTCAGTTCGGCCAGGAATTCGCCCTCGGGGATGGCATCCTCGGCATAGCTGACATAGGCCGACAGATTCTCGATCAGCAGCCGGCGGCCCAGTACATCCTGCGCCTCACCGACGCGCGCCACCATCAGCTCCAGCGCGGCCTCGCTATAGGGCAGCGGCAGCAGGTCGTTGTAGCACTCCTCGGGTGTGCGGTTCCAGCTCAGGTGTTCGGAGACGCTGGCTGGTGCCAGCCTGTCGATCAACTGGCGGAACTGCATCAGGTGGCCGCGATCGAGCGGGCTGGCCGAGCCCAGGCCCATGCCCACGCCATGCAGGCTCAGGGGGTAGTGCTCGCGTACGGCGGTCAGGGCAGCGAGATTGGCGCCGCCGCCAAAGTAGTTCTCCGGGTGGACTTCAAACCAGGCGACATCAGGCTGGCGAGCCAGCACCTCGCGGATATGCGGCAGGCGCAGGCCCAGTCCGGCGGCCAGTGGCAGGGTAGGGGACATCATGGTGCTCGAATGTAAAACGGGCGGCCCATGCCGCCCGCTGCTACGCCTTGGTCGCGCGTTTACTTCTTCTCGCCGGCCTTGGTGCTGCCGCCGAGCTTGTCGCAGGTGCCCTTGGCGACATACTTCCAATCGTTGGGGTCGTTGTCGGCCTTGGTCTGGCCGGCGCAGCTGTGGCTGCCGTTGGCCGAGGCACAGTCGTTCTTGCCGGCCTTGGCGACGCCGTAGCACTTCTCCTTGGCGGCCTTGTCGTCGGCCAGTGCGCCGGTCGACAGACCCATGGCGATAAGGCCGGTCAGGGCACCGGTGATAAGCGCTTGTTTCTTGTCCATGTCTGCAACTCCTAGATAAGGGTAAGGGTGAGCGGGTCTTGCCGCCTGCCTTCGTCGATCATAGTGCCGGAAATCTTACACGCAAACCAACACGACTTCGTCCGTGCAGCCACCTTAGGGCCGGACGACTGAATTGCAGATGAATGGTCTGGCCCGCCGGATTGGTAGGATTGCACGTAGCAACAAGGCCGATGGGTATAATGGCCGCGCTTTCCAACCCGGTACCACCATGTCCTCGCTTCCCGCCTCCTGTGCTGCATCGGTCGACCTGACCGGCATGCATACCCTGGCCCTGGCCGCTCGCGCTGCCTGGCTCTGCCGTCTTGACGACGTGGCGCAACTGGCTGATGTACTCGCGAGCGCGCCGCGCCCCTTGCGGGTGCTGGGGGGCGGTAGCAACTTGGTGCCTGCTGCAAGCGTGGATGGCACCGTGCTCAAGGTCGAACTCAAGGGCCGCGCCCTTCTGGGTGAAGACGAATACGCCTGGTACGTCGCTGCTGCCGCTGGCGAGAACTGGCACGACTTTGTGCAATGGACCCTGGCACAGGGGTGGCCCGGCTTGGAAAACCTGTCGCTGATTCCCGGTACCGTCGGTGCCGCGCCCATCCAGAATATCGGAGCCTATGGGGTGGAACTCAAAGACTCCTTCCATGCGCTCTCCGCACTCAGTCTGGAGGATGGCTCCTTGTGCGTCTTCACGCCTGAACAGTGTGCCTTTGGCTACCGCGATAGCGTCTTCAAGCGCGCCGAGGCCGGCCGCTGGTTGATCACCGAGGTGCTGTTCCGCCTGCCCAAGACTTGGCAGGCCAGGCTGGACTACGGTGATCTGCGTGCCCGGCTGGGCGAGCAAACGCCTACACCGCAGGCGGTAGCCGAGGCGGTCATGGCTACCCGCCGCAGCAAGTTGCCCGACCCGGCCGAGATCGGCAATGCGGGCAGTTTTTTCCACAACCCCGTGGTGAGTGCCGAGCAGGCCGCCGATCTCAAGGCGGGCCATCCCGGGCTGCCGGTTTATCCGCAACCCGACGGGCGCGCCAAGCTCGCGGCCGGCTGGCTGATCGAGCAGGCCGGCTGGAAGGGCCGCCGGCTTGGTCCGGTCGGCATGTATGAAAAGCAGGCTCTGGTGCTGGTCAACCATGGCGCTGCCGATGCCAGCGATGTAGCGGCCTTGATGCACGCCGTACAGGCGGACGTGGCCGAACGCTTCGGCATCGCGCTGCAGCCGGAGCCGGTCTGGTGGTAAATCTGCAGCACCCGCTTGCCAGTGGCCAGCAGCCTGGTCTGCCGCTGCGCCACATACCACAACCACTTGTCGCCACCGACGGCGGCAATTGCTGCCCCACTGACACGCGCGTAACATCGCGCGCTTTTCCACCCCCCGATCCAGGTCTACGCTGACCACCCGGAGGTAAGTACATGTTTTCCTTCTTCCTCAGGAAACTGGCGACCGTCATACCGACCTTCATCGGCATCACGCTGGTTGCTTTCGCCCTGATCCGTCTGATTCCCGGCGACCCGATCGAGGTCATGGTCGGCGAGCGCAAGCTCGACCCGGTCATGCACGCCGCCGCCATGCACCGCCTGGGCCTGGACCAGCCGCTACACGTACAGTATTTCCGCTATCTGAGTGACCTGGCGCATGGCGACCTGGGCATCTCCCTGGTGACCCGCGAGCCGGTGACCAAGGAATTCCTGACCCTGTTCCCGGCTACCATCGAGCTGGCGCTCTGTGCGCTCCTGTTCGCGGTGCTGGTGGGTCTGCCGGCCGGCATGATCGCCGGCCTCAAGCGGGGTTCGGTGTTCGACCACACGGTGATGGGGGCGGCCATGACGGGTTTCTCGATGCCCATCTTCTGGTGGGGCCTGATCCTGATCATGTTCTTCTCGGTCAAGCTCGGCTGGACGCCGGTGTCGGGCCGTATCGATATCGAATTCGACATTGCCCAGAAGACCGGCTTCCTCTTGATCGACAGCTGGCTGTCGGGTGAGGAGGGCGCGTTCAGGTCGGCTGTCATGCACTTGATCCTGCCCGCTATCGTGCTGGGCACCATCCCCATGGCGGTGATCGCCCGTATGACCCGCTCCTCCATGCTGGAAGTGCTGCGTGAGGACTATATCCGTACCGCCCGTGCCAAGGGCCTGGCACCCATGCGGGTGGTGGTGGTACATGCGCTGCGCAATGCCTTGATCCCGGTGATCACCGTGATCGGCCTGCAGATCGGTACCCTCCTGGGTGGTGCGGTGCTGACCGAGACCATCTATTCCTGGCCGGGCATAGGCAAATGGATCGTCGATTCGATTTCGCGCCGTGACTATCCGGTGGTGCAGGCCGGCATCCTGATCTCGGCCACCATCTTTATCGTGGTTAACCTGCTCGTGGACCTGCTCTACGGCGTGGTCAACCCGCGTATCCGTTCGGCGAAGTGAGGCCAGCATGACGACCCAGACCCAAGCCCTCGAAACCGTCCCGAGCTACCCGTCGCCTTTGAAGGAGTTCTGGCAGAGCTTCTCGCACAACAAGGGCGCGGTGGTGGCGCTGAGCCTCTTCCTGGTCACCGTTTGCTGCGCGCTGTTCGCCGGCTGGTTGGCCCCGCACGACCCGATCGAGCAGTACCGCGAGCATATGCTGACCCCGCCGTCCTGGGCCGATGGCGGCATGTCCACCTATCTGCTCGGTACTGACGAGCTGGGCCGCGACATCCTGTCGCGCCTGATCTACGGTGCCCGCATCTCGCTGTTCATCGCCTTTATGTCGGTGATCATGTCCTTCATTCCCGGCGTGGTGCTGGGCCTGTTGGCCGCCTTCTACCAAAAGCACCTGAGCCCGGTGATCATGCGCCTGATGGACATCATGCTGGCCCTGCCCAGTATTCTCCTGGCCATCTGCATCATCACCATCCTCGGCCCTGGCCTCGTGAACACCATGATCGCCATCGCCATCGGCACCCTGCCCAGCTATACCCGGCTGACCCGTGCCGCCGCCATGGCCGAGATCAACAAGGAATACGTCACCGCTAGCCGTGTGGCCGGTGCCGGCACCCTGCGGCTGATGTTCCTGACCGTGCTGCCCAACTGCATGGCGCCGCTGATCGTGAACGCGACGCTGGGCTTCTCCTCGGCCATTCTGGAAGTGGCCGCACTGGGCTTCCTGGGCCTGGGCGTGCAGCCGCCAACCGCCGAGTGGGGCACCATGTTGTCGGCCGCGCGTGACTACATCGAGCGGGCACCCTGGGTGGTGACCATGCCCGGCCTGACTATCCTGGTCACCGTGCTGTCGATCAACCTGATGGGCGACGGCCTGCGCGATGCGCTCGATCCCAAACTCAAGCGTGCAGCCTAAGGAGCGGTCATGAGTCTGTTGAAAATCCGCAATCTGCGCGTCGAGTTCGGTTCCAAAGCCCACCCCTTCCCAGCCGTCGACGGCCTCGACTTCGAGATCGACCGTGGTGAGCTGGTCGGTATCGTCGGTGAGTCCGGCTCTGGCAAGTCGGTCACCATGATGGCCCTGATGGGATTGATCGACGCCCCCGGCCGGGTGACCGCCGACGAACTGGTATTCGATGGACACGATCTGCTCAAGCTGAGCCCCAATCAGCGTCGCAAGATCGTTGGCAAAGATATCTCGATGATTTTCCAGGACGCGCTGACCAGCCTCAACCCGTCCTATACCGTGGGTTTCCAGATCAAGGAATCGCTCAAGGTCCACCTGGGCCTGCGCGGTGCCGAACTGGAGAAGCGCGCGCTGGAGTTGCTTGAGCTGGTCGAGATCCCGGCAGCCAAGAGCCGGCTCGATGCCTACCCGCACCAACTCTCGGGTGGCATGAACCAGCGGGTCATGATCGCCGTGGCGATCGCCTGCAACCCCAAGCTCTTGATCGCCGACGAACCCACCACGGCACTCGACGTGACCATCCAGGCCCAGATCATGGACCTGCTGGGCCGCTTGCAGCAGGAACACAATATGGGCCTGATCATGATTACCCATGATCTGGCGGTGATCGCCGAGATGGCTTCGCGCATCTGCGTGATGTACGCCGGCCAAGTGGTGGAGCAGGCGCCGGTCGCCGGGCTCTTCGACGCGCCGCGCCATCCCTACACCCAGGCCTTGCTGGCCGCCATCCCTGAGCACAGCAAGGGTGCCAACCGCTTGTCTGCCCTGCCGGGCATCGTGCCGGGCCACTACGACCGCCCCAAGGGTTGTCTGCTGTCGCCGCGCTGCCGCTACGCACAGGACCGCTGCCGTAGCGAGCGCCCCGCGCTGCTCGACGGCGTGCGTTGCTTTACCCCCCTGAATGCCGAAGGAAACCCGACCCATGGCTAATGATCTGCTGGTCGCCCGCGACCTGACCCGTCACTACGAGGTCAGCCGCGGCTTTCTCAAGGGCCATGCGGTGGTCAAGGCGCTGAACGGCGTGTCTTTCACGCTGCGTGCCAAACAGACGCTGGCGGTGGTGGGCGAGTCGGGCTGTGGCAAATCCACCCTGGCGCGCCAGCTCACCATGATCGAGCCGGCTACCGCCGGTGTGCTGAATATCGAGGGCGTGGACGTGGCGCGCGCCGATGCGGCCACCGTCAAGGCTATGCGCGCCAAGGTGCAGATGGTGTTCCAAAACCCCTACGCCTCGCTCAACCCGCGCAAGACCATCCAGTCCACCCTGGATGAGCCGCTGTATATCAACACCGCGCTGAGCGCCGGCGAGCGGCGCGACAAGATCGACGCCATCGTTGCCAAGGTGGGCCTGCGCCCCGAGCATGTGCGCCGTTACCCGCATATGTTCTCGGGTGGCCAGCGACAGCGCATTGCCATTGCTCGCGCCATGATCTTGAACCCGCGCATCGTGGTGGCGGATGAACCGGTATCGGCGCTGGACGTCTCCATCCAGGCGCAGATCCTGAACCTGTTCATGGATCTGCAGGACGAGTTCGAAACCGGCTATGTGTTCATCTCGCACAATCTGAGCGTGGTGGAACACGTCGCCGACGACCTTCTGGTAATGTATCTGGGCGCCGCAGTCGAGTACGGCGAGAAGTCCACCATCTATGCGCGACCGCTGCACCCCTACACCCAGGCCCTGATGAGCGCGACCCCGGCCATCCGTGAGGAGGACCGCCGCATCAAGATCAAGATCACCGGCGAATTGCCCAGCCCGCTCAACCCACCCTCGGGTTGCAGTTTCCACAAGCGCTGCCCGTATGCGGTGGAGCGCTGCAAGCAGGAAGTGCCGCAGCTGCGCGAGATCGACGGCCGCCAGGTGGCTTGCCACCGGGTCGAGGAGATCAATGCCTAAGTGTTGGTCTTGCAGGGAAGTAAAAAAGCCGCTCCTTGGAGCGGCTTTTTCATTGACCCGGCAGTGTCAGGTTCAACGCGACAGCTCGCCTTTTTGATTGACGATGGTCAGCTCAACGAAGTGCGAACCACCACGCTGGCCCGGGCCGTAGGCCAGGCGGAAGCCGCTGTAGTTGATCTCGCTCATGCTCTCGAGGATCTCATACACCTTGCTGCGGCTGGGGTTGGCGCCGGCCTTGCTGATTGCGTCAGTCAGCACCTTGGCGGTGATAAAACCCTCCAGTGCGGCGTAGCCCAGTGGCGTGGGGCTGGAGGCGTAGCTGCCAACGACGGTCTGGAACTCCTTGATCAGTTTGTTCTGGTTGTCCCAGGGATAGGGATAGACCTGGGCGATGGCGAGGCCATGGACCATATTGGGCCCGATGTCCTTGACCAGTTCATCGAAGTCCACCGTCGAGACATGGTAGAGGCCGGCGTTGGTGTTGAGCTTACGGAATTCCTTGATAAAGGCACCGGACGGCTTGGTGATGGAGACCATCAGCACGGCCGAAACGTTGGAATCGGCCAGCTTCTGTGCGGCCGGCTGGACCTTGACGGTATTGGCCGGGTAGCTGGCGCTGGCGGCAATACTGATGCCGGCGGCCTTGGCTTCATCCTGGGCGGCACGCAGGCCATCCTGTCCGAACAGGTCGTCCTGGTAGAAGACGCCGATGCGGTTGATGCCCAGGCGCTTCATCTGGGCCAGGAGCTTGCTGATTTCCTCGCGCTGGCTGGCGCGGGTGTTGAACAGGTAGCGCGAACCGGGTTCACGCACCGTGGCAGAGCTGCTGGTCAGGCCTACCAGAGGGATGCCGCCACCATCCAGCCAGCGTCGGCTGATCACCGAGGCGGTGGCATCGGCACTGAAGTAGCCCATCAGCGCCAAGGCGTTGTCTTCATTGATCAGCTTCTTGGAGTTGGCCAGCGCCCGACCGAACTCGAAGCCGTCATCGTAGAGCACGTATTTGACCTGCTCGCCGTTGATGCCACCCTGCTTATTGAGCCAGTTGAAATAGGCTTGCGCCCCTTGCGTCATATTGCGGCCATATTCGCTGGCCACGCCGGACAAGGGGGCGGTCTGGCCAATGACGATGGCTGCCTGCGCCCAGCTTGCCAAGAGGCAAAGCGCCAGCGTGAGGGCCCGCGTGATCCCGTGCATGATTCGTATACTCCCTGTACTTGCTTGTTGTTTATTAGTGTCTGCTGCAATGGGATCGAGTGTGCCTTGCCAAAATAGGGCTTTCAATATAACCGTGTGCTGATGGGTGAACGGTGTTGCTGATTTGCCCATGCCAATGGCAAGGTATTGTTTTTAATTGCTAATTTGGCCTTTTCCCTTCGGGCTGACAGACGGCAAAAGGGGCATGCTTTGTTGGGTGCGGTGCACTAAAATGGGCGGCCCAAGGTAAAGGAATGCCCCACAATGAAACGTGCGGTCTACGCAGGCAGTTTCGATCCGGTCACCAATGGTCACCTCTGGATGATCGAACAGGGCTATGAACTGTTCGACGAGATGACGGTGGCGATCGGCGTGAACCCGGAAAAGCGCAGCACCTTCAGCGTGGAGGAGCGCGAGGACATGCTGCGTGAGTGCACCCAGCACCTGCCGCGGCTCAAGGTGGCGCACTTTGAGAACCAGTTCCTGGTCAACTATGCCCAGTCGGTTGGCGCCAACTTCATCCTGCGGGGCATCCGTACCGCCAGCGACTACGAATTCGAGCGCACCATGCGCTATGTCAATGCCGACCTGGTGCCGGAGATCGACACTATCTTCCTGATGCCACCGCGCGAGATTGCCGAGGTGAGCTCCACCATGATCAAAGGCCTGGTCGGCCCGGATGGCTGGGAGCAGGTGCTGCGCCAGTATGTGCCGCCGCCCGTCCATCGCCGCTTTATCGAAATGACCCTGAAGGCCTGACCCAGCGTGTCCGCACTGCAAGATTTCCAGAACCGCCTGAGCAAGAACCACAAGCACTACGCCAAATGGGCCCGCCGGGTAGGTACCGAGGCCTATCGTATCTACGACCGCGACATCCCACAGTACCCGGTCGCGGTCGATATCTATGGCGACCGCGCCCACGTCGCCGAGTACGACACCGGTTGGCAACAGACCGATGAGGAGCACGCCGCCTGGGTGGCCGAAGTAAAAAGCGCGGTGGCCGAGGTAGTGGGCGTCGCGGTGGACAAGCTTGCCTTCAAGCTGCGCCGTCGCCAGAAGGGCGAGTTCCAGTACAGCCGCACCGGGCACCATAGCGCCGACTTCACGGTCAGCGAGCAGGGCCGTCGCTTCTGGGTCAATCTGGACGAATACCTCGATACCGGCCTCTTTCTCGATCACCGGCCTACCCGCAAGCGGGTGGGTGAGGAGGCGGCGGGCAAGCGCTTTCTCAATCTGTTCGCCTATACCGGCAGCTTCACGGTCTACGCGGCGACCGGGGGCGCACCGGAGTCGGTCACGGTTGATCTGTCCAATACCTACCTGGACTGGGCCAAGCGCAATTTCGAGCTCAATGGCCTGGATATGGGGCGGCACAAGCTGGTACGCGCCGACGTGTTCCGTTTTCTTGAGGACGCGGTGGATCAGGGCGAGCTCTTTGACCTGATCGTCATGGACCCTCCGAGCTTTTCCAACTCGGCCAAGATGCTCGACGTGCTGGACGTGCAGCGCGACCACCTGAAGCTGGTGCGGCAGTGTCTCAAGCTCCTGATGCCGGGTGGGGTGCTGTACTTCTCGAACAACTTCCGCGGTTTTGAGATCGACGCTTCGCTGGTACCGCTGTGCCGCGATATTTCCGCGAGCTCGGTGCCGGAGGACTTCCGCAATCGCAAGATCCACCAGTGCTTCCGTTTCGAGGCCTGAGCGCCGCCGGTCTGCCCCGGCGCTGCTTCGGTCGCACCCGCCTTGCTGCGCCTTAGCAGCGGCTATAATCGCTCGTCTGTCATCGCGCGCGCCCAACCGCCTGCGCAGCACCTGATTGGAAACCCGTCATGCAAGCCAATATTGAAGCCCACAAGGCACGCCGCGCGCTGCTGAACGAACGTCTGCCGGCCGGTCTGGTGATCCTGCCGACCGCCCGGGTCAAGATGCGCAGCAACGATACCGACTACGCTTTCCGCTTCGACAGCGACTTCTTTTATCTGAGCGGCTACTACGAGCCCGACTCGGTGCTGGTCATGCAGCTCGGTGAGCAGCCGCGCTCGGCCCTCTTCTGCCAGCCCAAGAACGAACTGCGGGAGATATGGGAAGGCTTTCTGTTCGGCCCGGACGCGGCGCGCGAAGCGTTTGGCTTTGACGAGGCCTACCCCATAGGCGAATTGGACGCCAAGCTGATCGAATGGATCGCCGGCCAGCCGCGGCTCTACTTCCCCGTCGGCTTGGACGAGAAGTGGGACCGCCGCATGTTCGACCTGGTGGCCCAGGTCAATGCCCGCGCCCGTACCGGCCAGCCGGCACCGATCGAATTCATCGACGTGCGCGCCGCCATCGCCGAAATGCGCCTGTTCAAGGACGAGAGCGAGGTTGCGTTGATGCGCGAGGCGGGCCGCATCTCCTCCGAGGCGCATATCCGCGCCATGCGTACGGCCCGTGCCGGCCAGTTCGAGTACGAGGTCGAGGCCGAGCTGCTGTACCACTTCTACAAGTCCGGTTCGCGCTACCCGGCCTATGGCTCCATCGTGGCCAGCGGTGCCAATGCGACCTGCCTGCACTATCACGAGAACAACCGTCGCATGGAGCAGGGCGACCTGCTGCTGATCGACGCCGGTTGCGAGCTGCAAGGCTACGCCGCCGATATCACCCGCACCTTCCCCATCGGCGGCAAGTTCAGCGGTCCGCAGAAGGACATCTACGAGCTGGTGCTGGCAGCCATGCTGGCGAGCTTCGACAAGGTCAAGCCGGGTGAGCGGCGTATTGCCTACCACGATGCCTCGGTCCGTACCCTGACCCAGGGCCTTGTTGACCTTGGCATCCTGCAAGGCGAGGTCGATGGTTTGATCGAACGTGAAGCCTACAAGCAGTTCTATATGCACGGCACCGGCCATTGGCTGGGCCTGGATGTGCACGACGTGGGCGAATACAAGCTCAAGGGCGAATCGCGCCTCCTGCAGCCCGGCATGGCGCTGACCGTCGAGCCGGGCCTGTATTTCCGCCCCTTGCTGGCGGATTCGCCAGCTCACTATGTGCCGGTGCCGGAGCAATTCCTGCACATCGGTGTGCGTATCGAGGACGATCTGGTGGTAACTGCCAGCGGCCACGAGAACTTGACCGAGCTGACGCCCAAGACGGTGGCGGACATCGAGAAGACCATGGCCGGTTGAGGCCGGTAAGCCAGGAGGAGGCAGGCATGAGCGAGGTGGAGATCGTCGATACCCAGTTGCTATCGGACAACTGGTATCTGCTGCACAAATACACCTACCGGGTGCGCGGCCGTGACGGCAGCGTGCAGACCCAGAGCCGAGAGGTCTACGACCGTGGCAACGGCGCGACCATCCTGCTCTACAACCGCGAACACGGCACCGTGGTGCTGACCCGGCAGTTCCGCCTGCCTACCTTCGTCAATGGCAATCCGGATGGCATGCTGGTCGAAGCCTGCGCCGGCCTCCTGGACAACGACGCACCGGAAGACTGCATACGCCGCGAGGTGGAGGAGGAGACCGGCTACACGCTGGGCCCGGTGCGCAAGGCCTTCGAGGCCTATATGTCGCCTGGCTCGGTGACCGAGATCCTGCACTTCTTCGTGGCCGAATACGACCGTGCCGCGCGCGTGTCGGACGGTGGCGGCCTGGAAGCCGAGGGCGAGGACATCGCGGTGCTGGAGCTGCCATTCGAGGAGGCGCTGGCGCAGATGGCGCGGGGCGAGATCCGCGACGGCAAGACCATCATGCTGCTGCA
Organism: Chitinimonas sp.; assembly: GCF_036568685.1. Classification (GTDB taxonomy): domain Bacteria; phylum Pseudomonadota; class Gammaproteobacteria; order Burkholderiales; family Chitinimonadaceae; genus Chitinimonas. The sequence continues at coordinate 8,778 of NZ_DATCSC010000124.1, read as the reverse complement.
GTACGCGGCCCTGCACCGTTTGTTGGAGCCCTCGCATGGCTGAACCGCAAGCCTGGCCCGCCCATGTGGATGTGCTGATCGTCGGCGGCGGCCCGGTAGGTGGTGCGCTGGCCTTGGCCCTGGAGGGCTGCGGCCTTTCCGTGGCGGTGGCCGAAGCGCGTTTGCAACCCGGTAGCGATGCCCGGGCGCTGGCGGTCTCGCATGCCAGCCAGACTGCGCTGGCAGACTGGCAGCTGTGGCCTGCGGCGCAGGCGACCGCGATCAACACGGTACATGTGTCACAGCAAGGCTGCATGGGGCGGGTCAAACTGACCGCGGCAGACCTGGATCTGCCGGCACTGGGCTATGTACTGCCCTATGCAGCGCTGGCACAGCGGGTGCACGCCCGTTTGGCCGCCCTGCCGCGACCCACCCACTACCTGACTGGCGCGCGAGTCAGTGCGCTGCAGACCCTGGAGGGCTATGCGGCGGTACGGATCGCCCATGCTGCTGGCGAGGCGCTGTTGACCGCCCGCCTGGTGGTATTGGCCGAAGGCGGGCAGCTGTTGCAAGCAGCCGGCCTCGCGCAGGCCGAACATGATTATGCCCAGCAGGCACTGGTGGCCGAGGTCCAGGCCGACCGGCCACCGCAGGGCGTGGCCTATGAGCGTTTTGCCAACGATGGTCCTATCGCCCTGCTGCCCAAGGGTAGTGGCTATGCCGTAGTATGGACCCGGCCGGGACCGGACCCGCTGGCGGCGGCCCAGATGACGGACAGCGACTTCCTGGCGGCGCTGCAGGCGCGCCTGGGCGACCGCGCCGGGCGTTTTACAGCCGTGGGTCCTCGCGCCAGCTTTCCCTTGCGGCTCAAATGGGCCAAGGGTCACCATGCCCGCCGTGTAGCGGTGGTCGGCAACGCCGCGCAAACCCTGCACCCGGTGGCGGGTCAGGGCTTCAATCTGGGTTTGCGCGATGCTTTGGCCCTGGCGCGGGTAATACGTGCCACGCCAGCCGAACAACTGGGTGAGGCGGCCATGCTGGCGCGTTATGCCGAGCTGCGCAAAACCGACAGCCTGGTGACCGTGGGCTTTACCGACAGCCTGATCCGGCTCTTTGGCGTCGATGATCCGCTCCTGCGCACCGTCAGGGCGACCGGTTTTATGGCGCTCGACAATCTTCCCCCGCTGCGCCGCGACTTCGCCGCGCGCATGGTTTTCGGTACCCGCTGATGCAAAACACCCAGCCGCAAGAGTTTGACCTGGTCATTGTCGGTGGCGGCCTGGTCGGTGCCAGCCTGGCGCTGGCCCTGGCACCGCACTGGCGCGTTGCCGTGCTGGAGCGTAGCGCGCCGGCAGTACCCAGCCTGGCTGAGGATGATTGGGACCAGCGCATCTATGCCATCAGCCCGGGCAGCCAGGATTTTCTGCACCGCATTCGGGCTTGGCCCCCCAAGCGTCAGGGGCTGATCCGCGAGATGGATGTGCGTGGCGACGCCGGCGGTGCCATCCGCTTCGATGCATTGGAACTGGCCAGCTCGCAGCTGGCCGCCACGGTCGAGAACCGATTGCTGCAACATACCTTGTGGCAGGCCCTGGCAGGCAAGGCGACGCTGCTCGCACCGGCGCAGCTTGAACGGGTGCAGTTCGGTACCGACGCTGTCCGTCTGACCCTGGCTGATGGTCGGGTACTGCAGGCCAGACTGGCGGTGGCCGCAGACGGCGCCAATTCCTGGCTGCGCGGCCAGGCCGGCATAGACTTTCGTCGCCAGCCCTACCAGCAGCAAGGGGTGGTGGCCAACTTCCGCTGTGCGCGGCCGCATGGCGATATCGCTCGGCAGTGGTTCCGCAAGGACGGCATACTGGCCTGGTTGCCGCTGGCAGGCCAGCGCTTGTCCATGGTCTGGTCCGTGGACGACGAGCAGGCCCAGGCGCTGCTGGCCTTGCCCGCCGAGCAGTTGGCGGACCGCGTGTCGGCGGCAGGCGGCCGTTCGCTCGGGGCATTGGAACTTATCGGCCGGCCGGCAGCCTTCCCGCTCAGCCTGGGCAAGGCCGAGCGCACCGTAGGGCTGCGACTGGCCCTGCTGGGTGACGCCGCCCATACCATCCACCCTTTGGCTGGGCAGGGCGTCAACCTCGGCTTTGGTGATGCCCGCGTGCTGGCTGAGCTGCTCAATGCCCGACCGGGTGGCGACCCGGGTGATGCCATGCTGCTGCAGCGTTATGCCCGTGCCCGCGCCGAGGACGTGCTGACCATGCAGACCGTATGCGATGGCCTGCAAAAGCTGTTCGCCAGCCATGATCCCGTGCTCGGGCGTTTGCGTAATCTGGGCTTGCAGCTGACCGACCGTGTCGGTCCGCTCAAACGTGCCATGATGCGACAAGCATTCCGATGACATAATTGACCTGAATCCATCCTAGGACCCTCACTATGAAATCCCTGACCAAACCCTTGCTGGCTGTTGTTGTCGGCATGGCCCTGGCGGCCTGTGCCAATGCAGCTGGCGAGAACCTCGACAACGTCAAGGCGGCGCTGAACAAGAAGTTTCCCGGCCGCAACGTCGAGAGCGTACGGGTGACGCCGATCAAGGGCCTCTACGAGGTGGTCTTTCCTGGCCGGCAGATCGTCTACACCGACGCCAAGGCTGACTACATCCTGGTCGGCGATCTGGTGGACGTTGCTGCCCGCAAGAGCCTGACCGAGGCGCGCGCGCGCGAGCTCTCCAAGACCGACTTTGCCAAGCTGCCTTTCGACAAGGCCATCAAGCTGGTCAAGGGGACCGGTGCCCGCAAGGTGGCCGTCTTTTCCGATCCGGACTGCCCGTTCTGCAAGAAGATCGAGCATGAGACCCTGAGCAAGCTCGATAACGTCACCATCTACACCTTCCTCTACCCGCTAGCCGAGCTGCACCCGGACGCGACCCGCAAATCTGCGCTGATCTGGTGCGCCGCCGACCGTCAACAGGCCTGGGACAACTGGATGTTCAAGGGTCAGTTGCCCGAGGGTAAGGGCGACTGCGCCAATCCGATCGCGGATATCCAGGCCTTGGCGGCGGGCCTCGGCATCAGCGGCACGCCTGCCATGGTGTTCGAGGATGGTCAGATCGTCTCGGGCGCCATTCCACAGCAGGACTTCGAAGCTAAATTGGGCGACAAGCCCAAGGCCTGACCGTCGGTAGGCCAGCATGCAGCGGCTGCTGTTAGCCATACTTGCGTCGCTGCTGCTGCATGCGCTGCTGCTGTTGCCGCGTGGCCGCGTGGAGGGCAAGGCGGTGAAGGCACAGGCCATGACGGTCACCATGCGCCACCTCGAACCCGCAGCGCAGGCACCGCTGTCCGTTGTGGTCCCGGACGAGCGGCCGGAGGACAGCGCGCCGTCGACCGAACCCGTTGCGACGGTGCCGCCGGCGGTCGAAGTTGCCGTGACGCCGTCCTTGCCCAGCGGCATTGCCGCTTACGGTCCAGCACAGGATCCCCAGTGGTACCGTTCGGACGAAGTAACGACCCGGGCATCACCGCTGGGGGTGATCGAATCGTCGCCGTTGGCGCTCTATGGCGGAGAGTTACCCCCGGGCAGGGCGGTACTGGAGGTTTATGTCGACGAGTTTGGCGTAACGGACCATGTCAACCTGCTGCTGGTCAGCCCACCTGGTCGGTTCGACGACAGCGTTACCCACCCATTCCTGTCCGCCCGCTGGAGTCCGGCAGTGCGTAATGGCCGCTTTGTCCGTAGCGTCAAGGTGGTCGAGCTGTGTGCCGGCGTTTGTGACGATCCCTCTTCCATCTATAACGGGATGAAACGGTCAGGAGAGGATGCAAAATGAAGGTACGCAGGCTGGCGATGGCCCTGATCGCATCGCTGGCCCTGTTAGCCCAGGCAGAAATACTGCGGGTGGGCTTTGGTACCCATAAGCCGCCGTATGTCTTCGAGAGCGAAAGGCGGGGCCTGGAATACGAGATCATCGAACAGGCCGCGCAACGGGCCGGTTTTCAGATCTCGCCTTACTTTGCCCCCATGGAGCGGCTGCACCGCATGCAGCAGGTCCACCAGCTTGATGCCATCGCCACCACCAACGAGCAGAGCCGGCTACCGGTCTACTACTCCAAGCCCTATATCGAGTACCACAACTACGCGGTCGCCCTGGCGGCACGACACCTGCCCATCCGCCAGGTGGCCGATCTGGGCCGTTACTCGGTCAGCGCCTTCCAGCGGGCCCGCGATCTGCTCGGGCCGGATTTCCAGGCCATGGCCGCCAACAATCCGCAATACCGCGAGGAAGCCCAGCAGGTGGTGCGTAACCGGTTGCTGCTGTCCGGCAGAGTCGACGTGGTGGTCGGTGACCGGCGCATCATCGAATACTTCAATCGCGAGATCGGCCAGCAGGTCGATATCAGCCAACCTTTGAGCTGGTACGAACTATTTCCGCCCACCCCCTACCAGGTCGGCTTTCGCACCGCCGAGCAGCGCGATCGCTTCGACGTCGGCCTCGAGACCCTGCGCCGTAGCGGCGACTACGCCGCCATCGAACGCAAATACGCCGACTATTGATAACTCGGCGGTGTCTCGTGGTATCGGTTAGTAGCGTCCCCGCCGGTTCTGAGTTGAGCGAGCGCAGCAAGGCTCCCAATATCCTTGAGCAGGTTTTCAGCGGCTATTTCGCGTGCCTTCACCGATGTGAACTGGCGCTATACAAAGTGCTGACGAGCGTCAGCGAGGTACCCCGCCGGAGGGCGGGGCGGAGGGGCAGGGACTCACTCAAGGGTAGGGCCACCGTATCCGGCCTCACAAATGTTAAGCGCCCGGGTTCCCCGGGCGCCCGCGCTGCACTGTCCTATCACGCACCGTTTACTACAAACAGGCCCTACGGCGCCGGGTTCGGATACCGCCGATGGATCGCCTCGATCCCTTCCAGCACTTCGGTAGAGAGCGTGAGCCGGCAACTGGCAATGTTCTGTTGCAGTTGCTCAAGCTTGGTCGCGCCGATGATCACGCTACCCATATACCAACGCTGCTGCGCCCAGGCCAGGGCCATCTGGGCAGGGTTCAAACCGTGCGCTTGCGCAAGGCCCACATAGGCTGCCACGGCGGCGGGCAGATTCTCCTTGCCATAGCGTTGGCCAAAAGCCGGAAAGCGGGTCAGGCGGCCGTCGGCTTGTGGGTCGGTCAGGTATTTGCCGCTCAGATGGCCAAAGGCCAGCGGGCTATAGGCCAGGAGGCTGATGCCTTCGCGGTGGCAGCTTTCCGCCAGGCCCTGCTCATAACTGCGGTTCACCAGGCTGAAGGCGTTCTGCAGGCTGACTACGCGGGGCAGGTTGTGCTGCGCCGCAAGTTGCAGGAACTCGCTCACACCCCAGGGGGTTTCGTTGGAGAGGCCAACGTAACGCACCTTGCCCGCCACCACCAATTTGCCCAGCGCTTCCAGTTGCTCGTGAATGCTGGCGTGGATGGTTTCGGTCGCCGGGTCGTACTGCGTGCCGCCAAACATGGGCACGCTGCGCGCCGGCCAGTGGATCTGGTAGAGATCGACATAGTCGGTACGCAGGCGCTGCAGGCTGCCCTCCAGGGCTTCGGCGATCTGGGCGCCATCGCAGCGCATGGGCTGGCGTATCCAGGGCATCCCACGGCCAGGGCCGGTGACCTTGGTCGCCAGAACGATGCGGTCGCGTGCTTGCCGCGTGAGCCAGCTACCGACATAGCGCTCGGTGCTGCCTTGGGTCTCGGCCCGGGCGGGCACCGGGTACATCTCGGCGGCATCGATAAAGTTGATGCCTTCAGCCAGCGCCAGATCGAGCTGGGCATGCGCCTCGGCCTCGCTGTTCTGCTCGCCAAAGGTCATGGTACCCAGGCACAGGGCGGAGACCTGCAAATCGGTCCGGCCCAGCTTGCGGTATTGCATATGCGACTCCCGGAGAAGGTGGTGGGATGATCTATTCTAGCGCCGGCGGAAAGCACCAGGGCCACCCGGAGGCGGCCCTGGCGGCTAAGGCTCTGGACTGTCCTACCAGATGCGGATGCGTTCGCTTTCAGGTTTGTACATACCGTCGCCCTGCTTGACCCCAAAGGCGGCCATAAAGGCATCGCTGTTCACCGCTGCACCGATGGGACGGTAGCGGCCGGGCGAGTGCGGGTCGGTGGTCAGGAGCTGCAACTGGCGCTCCTCCCGCACCTTGCCGCGCCAGACCTGCGCAAAGCCGATAAAGAAGCGCTGGTCGCCGCTGAAGCCGTCGAGCTTGTCGGCCGGCTTGCCGGCGAGGCTCAGCTGGTAGGCCTTGTAGGCGATCTGCAGGCCGGATAGGTCGGCAATGTTCTCGCCCAAGGTGAGCTTGCCGTTGACGAAGCGGCCGGCGATAGGCTGGTAGAGGTTGTACTGCGCGACCATCTGGTCAGTCAGGCCGGTGAAGGCTTGGCGATCGGTGTCCTGCCACCAGTTGTGCAGATTGCCCACGCCGTCGAACTGGCTACCCTTGTCGTCGAAGCCATGGCTGATCTCGTGCCCGATCACGGCACCGATGCCGCCGTAGTTGACCGCATCGTCCGCCTCGGCATCGAAGAAAGGAGGCTGCAGGATGGCGGCCGGGAAGACGATCTCGTTCTTGCTCGGGTTGTAGTAGGCATTCACCGTCTGCGGCGTCATGCCCCACTCCTCGCGATCGATGGGCTGACCGAGATGTGCCAGGTTGCGGCGGTAGTTGAACTCGGCACCTCGGGTGGCGTTACCGACCAGATCATCCGCCTTCACCACGAGGCCGCTGTAGTCTATCCACTTGCTCGGGTAGCCGATCTTGACCCCATAGTGGGCCAGTTTGTCCTGCGCACGGGCCTTGGTGGCCGGGCTCATCCAGGCCAGCTTGTCGATGCTTTGCGCGTAGGCCTTCATCAGGTTGCCAACCAGAGTCTCCATCTTCTGCTTGGCGGCAGGTGGGAAGTACTGGGCTACGTAGAGTTTGCCGACTGCCTCGCCGAGGTTGGCTTCGATCAGGCCAACACCACGCTTCCAGCGCGGGCGCAGTTCCTGGGTGCCGCTGAGCGCCTGTTCACGGTAGGCGAAGTGGGCCTCGACAAAGGGCTTGGACAGCAGCGGCGCGTATTCATCGAGCAGGTGGGCCTGCAGATAGTCACGCCAAACCGCCAGCGGTTCGCTGGCGAGCAGCGTGCCCAGGGTCTGGACATAATTGGGCTGCGAGACATTGACGTCACTGGCCTTGTCGGCGCCCGCGGCAGTCAGCAGGGCGGCCCAGTCCAGCTGGGGAGCCAGGGTCTTGAGGCCGGCAAGATCGAATTTGTTGTAGGTCTTTTCCGGATCGCGGTTGTCGACCTTGCTCCACTGGGCGCGGGCGAGCTTGGCTTCGAGCGCAATGACGGCGTCGGCCTTGCCGCTTGCCACTTCAGGGCGCTCACCAGCCAGTTTGAACAGGCTGGTCAGATAGCTGCGGTAGGCTTCGCGCGCCTTGCTGAAGCGCGGGTCTTGCTCGCTGTAGTAGTCGCGGTCGGGCAAGCCCAGGCCGGATTGGGAGATGCCCAGCTGGTAGCGGCTGGAGTCCTTGGCATCCTGGCGTACGCCCATGCGTACCGGTACGGCAACGCCGAGCGGCTGCATGGTACCGAAAGCCTTGACCAGGGCGGCGACATCGCGGATTTGGGCGATCTCTGCGAGGTAGGGCTTGAGGGGAGTGATGCCTTGCTTGTCTGCGCGCGCTTCGTCCATGAAGCTGGCGTAGAAGGTGGCGATCTGGCGGGCACTGGCGTCGCTCTGCTTGCTGGCGTTCTCGACGATGTCACGCACGCGTTGCTCGGAGAGGTCGCGCAGCTGGTCGAAGGCGCCCCAGCGGGTGCGGTCGGCCGGGATCTCGGTGCGCTTGTCCCAACCGCCGTTGACGGCCAGGTACAGGTCGTCCTGGATGCGTACGGTGGGATCGAAGTTGCTGGTGTCGATGCCGGACTTGGGTGCGGCGAACGCGCACAGCGGCAAGGCCAGCGCCAAGGCGCAGGCCAGTTTGTTGAGCTGCATGGTAATCCCCTGTTGTTGGCCGCCAGGATCGCCGGCGGATAGCAGGGGTCTTATGCCAGAAAACACTAATATAGACAGGGTGCTGCGACGGGCTGCCGTATGCCGGGATGAACGGAAAGTGATGCCCAAAAGAAAAGGTCACCCCTCTGGGTGACCTTTTCACGCGACAGCAGTACGGCAAGTGCCGTCGACAAAGCCCAGTGCAGCGCTTACTTGTAGCGGGCGACGCCGTCGACCAGCTCCTTTTGGGCGGCTTCGATGCCGTCCCAGCCCAGCACCTTGACCCACTTGCCCTTTTCCAGGTCCTTGTAGTGCTCGAAGAAGTGCTTGATCTGTTCCAGCAGCAGGGCTGGCAGGTCGGCGGTGGACTTCACGTCCTTGTACATCGGGCAGAGTTTTTCCACCGGCACGGCGATCAGCTTGGCGTCGATGCCAGATTCGTCTTCCATCTTCAAGACGCCCAGGGCGCGGCAACGTACCACCACGCTCAGGCTGAGCGGGAAGGGGGTGACGACCAGCACGTCGACCGGGTCACCATCTTCGCTCAGTGTCATGGGCACGTAGCCGTAGTTGCAGGGGTAGAACATGGCCGTACCCATGAAACGGTCCACGAACATGGCGCCAGTTTCCTTATCCACTTCGTACTTGATCGGAGCGGCGTTGGCGGGGATCTCGATGATGACGTTGAACTCGTCGGGCAGCTTTGCGCCGGGGGTGACGTTGTGCAGGCTCATGGCGTGACTCTTGAAGATGGTTGCAGAAACGGGAGGACGCGGCGTGGCAAGGTGCAGGCC
>NZ_DATCSC010000123.1:0-3544 GCF_036568685.1 Chitinimonas sp. | reverse complement strand
CCGCCATACTGCAGCAGTACCGGACAGGCCAGCTTGCCCACGTCGGCGCGCAGGTCAGCCTCCTTGAGGATATCCAACCCCGCCATCAGCGCCGCCGGGTTCGGCGCCGCCCGAGACGCCAAGCTGGCTTTGAGGCTGCGCAAGACCTGGCGCCCGTCCGGGCTGCCCATCACCTGCAGGCCCAGGAACATATCCAGCGTGCCCGCATAGTTGCCAGCCAGGCCACGGGCAAAGGAGGCCAAGGTGTCGGCCGGGGTGGCGTGCGGCCAATCGGCACGCTGCATAAAGCAAGGGGAGGAGGCACACAGGCTGAGCGAACGCACCTTGCCGGCTTGGCTCAAGGCCCATTGCATCCCCACCGCACCACCCAGCGACCAGCCGAGCACATGCACGGGCAGCGGAAAGATCTCGTCCAAACGGCGAGCCAACTCGGCCAGCGTATAGGGCTGCACCATCTCGCTACTACCGCAGCCGGGCAGATCAACCACGTGCACGCAGTAGTCCTGCGCCAATTGCTCGGCCACCCGCTGCCAGACCGCCCCATGGATACCCCAGCCGTGGATCAGTACCAGATCGGCACCCAGGCCCTGTGTCTCGATATACAGACTCATGCGCCCGGCTTTCCTGCCAATTCATGCAAAGCCGCCAACAGGGCAGCCACATCAGCCTCCTCGTGCGCCGCGGAAAGGGTTACCCGCAAACGCGCGCTCGGCACGGTGGGTGGGCGGATGGCCGCCACCCACAGACCGCGTTCCCGCAGTGCTTGCGACAACGCCACGGCCTGCTCGCTTGAGGTAAGCAGGATGGGCTGGATGGCGGTGGTCGACTCAAGCAGGGTATAGGCCGTACCGGCCAGCCCCCCTCGCAGCTGCGCAATCCGTGCTTGCAAGCGCAGACGACGTGCCTCGCCAGCCTCGATCAGGCCCAGCGCTGCCTCGCTGGCGGCCGCAATAGCCGCCGGCAAGGCGGTGGTATAGATGGCGGTGCGGGCCTTGTTGAGCAGCCAGGCAATCAAGACTGCCTCACCCGCCACCAGGGCGCCGGCCGTACCCACCGCTTTGCCCAGGGTGGCCAGGTAGATCAGGCGGGGTGAGCGCAGCCCGTGATGAGCCAGGCTGCCGCGGCCCTCGCCGAGCACGCCGAAGCCATGCGCATCGTCCACGTACAGCCAGGCATCGTAGCGCTCTGCCAGCGCCAGCAATTCAGCCAGCGGCGCAAGATCGCCATCCATGCTGTACACCGCGTCGACCGCGATCAGCTTGCGGCGGGCAGTGGAAGCCGCCAGATGCCGTTCGAGCGCGGCCAAGTCGTTATGGGCAAAGCGCAGGAAATCGGCCCGGCTGAGCAGGCAGGCATCGTTCAAGGAGGCATGGTTGAGCTTGTCGGCAAAGACCGCGTCGCCGCGACCGACCAGCGCGGTGATCACCCCCAGGTTGGCCATATAGCCGGTCGAGAAGCCCAACGCCGCCGGCAAGCCCAGGTAATCGGCAAAGCGCTGCTCGAGCCGCTCATGCGGTAGCTGGTGGCCACACACCAGGTGCGAGGCGCCGCTGCCCACGCCATAGTCCTGCACCGCGGCAATGGCTGCGACCCGGAGTTCGGGCGCGGCAGCGAGGCCCAGGTAGTCGTTGCCGCAAAAGTTCAAGAGACGACGCCCGTCGACCAGCAGCTCACGGCCTTGCGCCGATTCGACCACGGTACGACGGCGGCGCAGATGCTGCGCATCCAGCTCGGCCAGATTCAGCGCCAATTCATTCAGCATGGGATAAGGTGTATCCATGGCACAATTCTACCTGTAGCCGGCTTGGCCAAGCGCCACCCTTCCTTCCGATTTTCTATTCGAGTCCTCCATGCAAGCCATCACCACCGCCATTCCCGACGTCTTCATTCTGGAGCCCAAGGTCTTCGGGGATGAGCGCGGTTTTTTCTTCGAGAGTTTCAACGAACGCCTCTTCCGCGAGCTGACCGGTGCCGATGTCAGCTTCGTGCAGGACAACCATTCCCGCTCGGTGCGCGGCGTACTGCGCGGCCTGCACTACCAACTGCAGCAAGCCCAGGGCAAGTTGGTACGGGTCGCAGCTGGCGAAGTGCTGGACGTGGCGGTCGATATCCGTCGCAGCTCCCCCACCTTCGGCAAGTGGGTGTCGGCTCGCCTGTCGGCCGAGAACAAGCGCCAGATGTGGGTGCCGGCCGGCTTCGCGCACGGCTTTGTGGTGCTCAGCGAAAGCGCCGAGTTCCTTTACAAGACCACCGATTACTACGCCCCCGCCCACGAGCGCTGCATCGCCTGGAATGACCCCACGCTGGCCATCGATTGGGAGTATGAAGGTCAGCCGCAGCTGTCGGGCAAGGACCAACTGGGCAAGTTGCTGGCAGAAGCTGATCTGTTTGATTGATTAAGACCGCTTGGGTGGCTCGGCACTAAAGCCGCTTGACCACCCATTTGAGGGTCGCATCGTCCGGGTGCGGCTTCAGCTCGAAGCCGAGCTTGCGCATCATGCCCAGCATGGGCACGTTGGAACCGAGGATATCGCCCTCGATGCTGGACAAACCGGCATCGCGGGCCGCGTGGAAGAGCGCTTGCATCAGCTGCGCGCCCAGGCCCTTACCCTGCCAGCGGTCCGAGATAGAGATCGCGAACTCGCAGCTGGCAGCATCCGGGTTGGCGGTATAGCGCGCCACGCCCAGGATGCGTTCCTGCCCCTCCAGTTCCACCACCGCCACCACCGCCATCTCGCGCGCATAGTCGAGCTGGGTGAAGCGCACCAGCATGCTGGGCGGCAGTTGCTTGAGCGTGCTCATAAAGCGGTTGAAACGGCTCTCGTCCGACAATTCCTCCCGCACAAAACGCTGCAGCTCATCGGCATCCTCCGGCCGTATGGGCCGGAACACGCAACCGCTACCGTCCTTGAGCTGGCCGCGGGTCACTAGGTGGGACGGGTAGGGATGGATGGCCATGTGGTCGTAGCGCTGGAAGCCCGCCGGCAAGGCCGCCACCACGATGCTGGCGTCCACCGCCACGGCGCCGTTCTCATCGACCACAACCGGATTGAGGTCCAGCGACACCATCTCCGGCAACTCGCAAGCCATTTCCGAGACCCGCAACAGGATCCCACGCAGCGCTTCCAGATCGGCCGCGCCGTGGTTGCGGAAGGGTCCCAGCGCCTTGGCCACCTTGGTGCGTTTGATCAGGCTGGCAGCGATCGAGTCATTGAGCGGTGGCAAGGTGACCGCCACGTCGCCAAACACTTCAGCTGCGACACCGCCGGCGCCAAAGGCAATGGTCGGGCCGAATACCGCATCGCGCGCCACCCCTACCATCAGCTCGCGGCCATGCCGCTTGCCATGCATCTTCTGCACGATCAGGCCGTGCACCGTGTCGGCCGGCAGTTGCTGGCGGGCGTAGGCCAGGATGGCCTCGGCAGCGTCCTCCACCTGCTCCAGCGAGCTGACATTGAGCAGCACACCGTCCACATCGCTCTTGTGCACCAGATTGTCGGCATCCACCTTCAATGCTACCGGCAGGCCGATACGGCTGGCCGCC
>NZ_DATCSC010000122.1:0-3598 GCF_036568685.1 Chitinimonas sp. | reverse complement strand
ACCGGCCTAGCTCCCAAGGCGGTGATTGGGGCGGTGATGCGCAAGCTGGCCCACCTGATCTATGGGGTGATCACGTCCGGCAAGCCGTTTGATGCAAATCACGGACAACCTGGGCTTGCTATTCAAGACGGTATCTGACCCAAAATTTTCTGCTTAGGCCAACGCCACCAGCCCGTGGTAGCCCACATACAGCCCCACCAGCACGATCAAACCACCGGAGAAGTAGGGGGCCTTGCGGGCGAAGCTGCCAAAGCCGCTGAAGCGTTTGGATGCATGGCGCACACCCAGCGCCGCCAGGGCGCCCGATGCGACAAGGGTGAGCGCCAGGCCGATGCTGAAGCACAGTACCAGGGTGGCGCCCAGGGCGACCTTCTTGAGCTGCAGGCAGAGCAGCAGCACGGTGATGGAAGCAGGGCAGGGGATCAGGCCTCCGGTGAGGCCGAACAGCACGATCTGGCCGGTGCTGACCTGGCGGTTGGCAAAGCGGCGGCGGATGTCGTTGGCGTGGGCCAGTTCGTGCGCGTCCTGGTATTCGCCGTCCGTGCCCAGGTCCAGACCGTCCGCCTGCGGTGCGTGGTCATGCTCGGCGAACACGACATCGTAGTCATGACTGTGGTGGCCGTGCCCTAGCTGCAGGCGCACGGTAAAGCTGTGCGGTTCGGGTATGGTCTGTTCCGATTCGAGGTAGCCATCGCGCTGGGCAAAGGTGTAGTGCTCGGTGCTGCCATCCGGGCGGGTCAGCTCGGCGTGGACCTCGGCGGCCGTCCAGGCGTGACCGTGCCGGCCTTCCCGTTGCAGGCGGAAGCGTGGTGGCACACCGTCTTCGAAAATGGCGAGCGTCACCACGCCGTGACCGGTGTCGATGCGGCGTATCTCGTCATGATCATGCCCGTTGCCATGGTCGTGATCGTGGTGATGGTGGGCATGCCGTTCATGCCGCCAGGTGCGCCACAGCATCCAGGCGGCCACGCCGATGATGAGCACGGCGGAGGCAAGCTGGAAGTAGGGCTCGGAGGCCTCGGCGCTCCAGTTGCGGCCAAAGTGCAGCCCGGCCATGGCCACTGCCCAGACCACGGCGGTATGCGAAAGGGTGGCCGAGAGGCCCAGCAACACGGCCTGGCCCAGCGTGCCGCGGATGGCCACGATAAACGCCGCCATCATGGTCTTGGAGTGACCGGGCTCCAGCCCATGCAGGGCGCCAAGCAGGATGGCGCTGGGGATGAACAGCCAGGCATTGCCTTGCAGCAGCAGGGTGGAGAAGTCGGTCACGGAGGGCTTGAGGCGGATGATAAAGCGGTTTCTAGTATACTCCCCCCTAGTATGTGCATGTTACCCTTTCATCCAATGATGAGGAGCGGCGCATGCATACCATTCGTGATAAATCCAAGCTGCTGACCCGAGTGCGGCGCATACAGGGCCAGGCGGCCGCGCTGGAGAACCAACTGGCGGAAGAGGCGGACTGCACGGCGGTGCTGCAACAGATCGCGGCCATACGCGGCGCGGTGAACGGGCTGATGGCGGCGGTGATCGAGGGGCATCTGATCGACCATATGGTGAACGAGCCCGAGCAGGCCCAACGCCAGCAGGAGCTGGACGCGGTGTTGCAGGTGATCAAGTCCTACCTGAAGTAGCCATGCAACGGTGGCTATTCCTCCGGCAACTCGATCTGCCGGCAAGCCCGCCACAAGGTAAGGTCATACACGATTTTGAGCAGGCCACCTGCCACCATGGGCGCGGCGATCCAGCCGGCGGCGTAGAGCGCCCCTGCCAGCGAGGGGCTGAGGGCGGCGGCCAGGCTGCGCGGTACGGCGGTCACGCTGGCAGCGGCAGCACGCTCGGCCGGGGTGACGGCGGCCATCACAAAGGCGCTGCGGGTGGGTACATCCATTTGCGACAGTGCGCCGCGCACCAGCAAGAGGGCCAGTGCCACGGGCAGGCTGGGCGCCAGGGCGGCGAAGATCAGGCAGAGGTTGGCGGGTATATGGGTGAACACCATGGTGTTCACAAGACCAATGCGCCGCGCCAGGCGCGGTGCGGCCAGTTGCGAGCCGGCGCTCAGGAGCCCGGTCCAGAAGAAGAACACCCCGGCCTGTGCGAGCGAGAGGCCGAAGCGCTGCTGCAACCACAGTGCCAGCAGGGTGTTGATCACCATGCCGCCAGCAAAGCTATCCAGGCTGAACAAGGCCGCCAGCCGCAGCACAATGGCGCGCGAAGGGCCGAGCGGCGCTGCCGGCGCGGCTTCGTTGGCCGAGATTTGCGGTGCGCGGCGGTAGAGCCACCAAACCACCATACCCACCAGGGCATAGAGCAGGAACATGCCGCGGAGCGCGTTGAGCGGGGCGATGCCGGTTCGCACCGTCAGCCAGCCGGGCAAGGCCGCGGCCAGGGCGCCGACGGCGGCGCACAGCGCCCCCAGCACGCTGTAGCGGGCAAACAGGGTGGTACGTACCGCCCCCGTGGCGGCCCCGGCCAACCGGGCATGCTCCAGCGGTAGAAAGACACTTACGTCACCCGAGCTGGGGTTGAGCGTGCCGATAAAGGCCACCAGCAAGAGCGGCCAGTAGGCAGAGAAGGCGGCAAAGCCAAGGCCGGTGGCGGCCATCAGGAGCGCGGCCCATTGCAGCAGCGGCAACCTGCGCAGCCGGTGCGCCCAGGTGCCCACCGCCAGCGTGGCGGCGGCCGAGCCGAGCAGGGTGGTGGTGGCGAGTATGCCCACCTGCAGGGGGCCCAGGCCCAGGGCCAGCAGGTAGGCCGGCAGCAGCACCGCCATATAGCCATCGACCAGGGCGCGCAGGCTGCGGGCGAGCAGGATGGCGCTGGCATGGGGGGCGGCGCCTTGCGGCAGCAGCAGGTGCCGTAGCGGTGGCTGGTTCGCAAGCATGGTGCGGGTCAGGCCGTGGGCTTGCGGCGCGCGCGCTTTTTCGGAGCGGGTTCGGCACGGGCCATGTCGGCCAAGGGGGTGGTGCTGCCCGATGGGTCGATATGGCTGCCCATCAGCTCGATCAGTGCTGAGAGGTGCTGCTGCAGGCCGGCCAGGGCATTGGGCTCCAGCCGCGAGAGGGCGTCGGGCAGTACGCCGCGTATGGGCTGGGGCGCGGCCTCGTAGATGGCTTGGCCAGCCTCGGTGGGGTGCAGCAGTACCACGCGCTGGTCAGCCTCGGCCCGCTCGCGCCGTACCAGGCCCTGTTGTACCAGGCTCTCGACGAGGTTGCTGGCGGTGGACTGGTGGATGGTCATGGCGCGTGCCAGTTCCGTCACCCGCAGGCCGGGGGATTCCACCACCCGCGCCAGTGCCCAGAGCTGCGAGCCGGAGATGCCGCACAGCGCCTCCACGGACTGGAAGTGCTTGCGCACGGACTGGAAGATCAGCCGGAACTGCTTGAGGACATCCGCCTCCCTGTGGGCGGCGCGGGACTGGGCTGGCATGGTGGGTGAGCGTGATAGGTAGGAACGACCATCAGTGTAAAGGGAATGCCGCTCGTGCGCGCCTCGGGTAATATTACATTTCTACAAATGTAATTGGCGGCCATGAAGGACGTACTCCAGGCGCTCAAGGCGCAGCGTTTGCACGACCCGGATTCCTGGCGCGAGCGGGGGC
>NZ_DATCSC010000121.1:0-3783 GCF_036568685.1 Chitinimonas sp. | reverse complement strand
AATGGCAAGCCCCCAAAGCTGATCATTGGGGCGATGATGCGCAAGCTGGCTCAGGTCGCCTTCGGCGTGCTCAAGTCGGGCTTGCCATTCAATCCGGCACTGCACGCCGCTTGACTCGGATAACAGTATCTACGGGTCAGTTCAACCTGTCAGGCTCTTGTAGTAGGTCCGCACACTCTCCACCAACTCCCCCACCAACGGCGCCACCGCTCCCTGCCGCCTTGCCACCCCTATGCCGATGGCCAGCTGCGCGCCTTCCTTGAGCGATCTGTAGACCACGCCCGACCGCTGGATAGCCTTGAGGGAGCTGGGGATAAGGGCGATGCCTTGGCCGGCGGCGATCATGCCCAGCAGCACGTGGTGGTCGGTGGGCTCTGGGATGGTACGTGGCGAAAAGGCCAAGGCTTGGAAGACCTGCTGGCAGTGGTCGTGGTAGGTGGGGTTGAGGGCGCGTTTGAACCAGAACAGGGTCTCTACCTGCAGGTCGGCCAGGGCCAGCTGGCGCTTGCGGGCCAGCGGGTGGCCCTTGGGCAGGGCGACGGCCAGCGGGTCGTCGTAGACATGCTCTACCAGCAGGTCCCCGGTGCGGGACGGCAGGCCCAGCAGTGCGGCATCCAGCTCGCCGCTTTGCAGGCGCTTGATCAGCTCGATGGAGCGCTGCGGCACCAGGTTCAACCTTACCTCGGGCCAGCGGGTACGGAAGAGCGCGGCAAGGTCGGGGAAGGCCATCGCGTCCAGCGCGGTGGTGATGCCGATGTTGAGCACATGCTCTGCACCCTGCGCATAGTCGCGGGCTTTCTCGATCAGTGCATCGGCCTGGCCCAGCAGGGCACGGGCATCGGGCAAAAAGCGCTCGCCCGCCTCGGTCAGGCTCACGCCCCGCCGGCTGCGCTCGAACAGCTGCACGCCCAGCACGTCCTCCAGCTGACTGATCTGCCGGCTGAGCGGTGGCTGCGTCATGTGCAGGCGCTCGGCCGCCTGGCGGAAGTTCAGCGTATCGGCCACGGCAATAAAACAGGCCAGCTGCTTGTGCTTGAGGGGTTGGCTCATACAAAAAAGGTATCAGCAAAATGGCATTGGCGGCAAACCGCTGCCACGCCCTAGATTTGTCCCATAGCAGGCGCCCTACCCCGGCGGTGCCGCCAACCACTACGAGGCAAACATGAATGAAACCCGCTACCAACGTGGCCTGGCCCAGCTCCAGCAAGTGGCCGGCACCCAAGAGCCGGCCCTGCTCGCCGCCTTGCCGATATTGCACCCGACCTGGCGCGGCTGACGGTGGAGTTTGGCTATGGCGATATCTACGCCCGCCCTGGCATGAGCCCGCGCCAGCGGCAGATCGCCACCATCGCGGCGCTAGCCGCGCTGGGCAATGCCAGGCCGCAGCTCAAGTTCCATATTCTCGGCGCACTGAACGTGGGCTGCAGCCCGGCCGAGGTGGTGGAGACGCTGCTGCATATGGTGATCTACGCCGGCATCCCGGCCGCGCTCAATGCCCTGTTTGCCGCCAAGGAAGTCTTTGCAGAGCGGCAGCTACAGCCCAGCGACTATGTGGTCCAGACCAGCGCTGCCACGGACGCCACCCAGCGCTACCGCGAGGGCTGGGCGGCGCTGGAGGAGATAGACGGCGAGGTGGGCGTGCGGGTGGTGGAGAGCCTGAAGGACATTGCGCCAGACCTGGGCAGATTCGTCATCGAATTCGCCTTTGGCGACATCTACCGCCGGCCAGGCCTGGACCTCTTGAGCCGCGAGGTCGCCACCGTGGCCGCGCTGACCGCGCTGGGCACGGCCACCGCCCAGCTCAAGGTGCACTGCCACGGCCTCTTGAACGTGGGCGGCAGCCGTGAGCTGCTGGTCGAGACCATAATCCATATGGCGGCGTATGCCGGCTTCCCGGCCGCCATCAACGGGATGTTAGCGGCCAAGGACGTATTGATGGAGCGCGCTGCCGCCGGCCACAGCTAAGTGTGTAGCAGGGCGGAACTTCGCTTGAAGTTGCCGCCCTGCGAGCCTCAACCGAGCCGCATCGACAATTCCACCTCATCGCCAAACGGTACCGAGAGGTAGCCGGCATTGGGCGAGCGCACGCGCGCCAGGTAGTCCGGGCAGTGGTCGGTGTTATCCGCGATCACAAAGGCACCGGGCCGCAGGCGGCTTTCCAGCAGGTTCAAGACGTCTGCATAGAGCGACTTGGCGCCATCCAAGAAGACGAGGTCGATGCTGTCCGGCAGGTCGTGCTGCAAAGTCTGCAGCGCGTCGCCCTCGCGGATCTCTACCAGGTCCAGCAGGCCGCCGTCCGCCAGGTTCTGCCTTGCCCGCGCCACCTTGCTGGGTTCGAACTCGCAGGTGATCAGCCGGCCACCACCGTTGTCGCGTAGCGCGGCAGCCAGGTGCAAGGCAGAGATGCCGAACGAGGTGCCGAACTCCACGATGCGCTGCGCCCCATTGGCGCGGGCCAGCATATAGAGCAGCTTGCCAGCGGATTCGGACACCGGCAGGGCTACGTCCTTGAGGCGGCTGTAGAGGTCGATGTAGTCGGTCTTGCTGCGCATCAGCCTGTCCTGCTCAGCCTCGCTCACGCCAGCAACCACGCGCTGCAATATAGGCAGGCTGGCTTCCGCTTCGCGGAATAAGCGGCCAAGGACGGTGGATACGTGGGATTGGGTCAAGGTATTCATTGCTAACTCCGTTCATTGAAAGTACGGAGCTATAATGCGATGAATCATTCACATTTCGTATTCGCATTCCAGGCCCGCTCATGACCGAACGCCAGAAAGCCCAGATTTCCTCGCGTAAGCAGCCCAAACAGGCCCGCTCCAACGAGCTGGTCGGCAGCATCTTGCAGGCCGCTACTCAGGTTTTGGCCAAGGAAGGTGCGCAGCGCTTTACCACCGCGCGGGTGGCAGAGCGGGCCGGGGTGAGCATAGGCTCGGTTTACCAGTACTTCCCAAACAAGGCCGCCATCCTGTTCCGGCTGCAGAGCGACGAGTGGCAGCAGACCATAGATATGCTGCGCAAGATCCTGGACGACAGCAGCAAGCCGCCGCTAGACCGCCTGCGCGCTCTGGTGCACGCCTTTGTGCGGTCTGAATGCGACGAGGCCGAAATGCGCGTAGCCCTGAGCGACGCCGCCCCGCTCTACCGCGATGCGCCCGAGGCGATCGAAGCCAAGCGCGAGGGCGAAGGCATCATCGCCAACTTCATGGCCGAGGTACTGCCCAACGCCAGCGAAGTGCAGCGCACCTTGGTCGGCGAGCTGATCAAGGATACGCTTAGCGCAGTGGGCAAGCAGTTCTCGGAAAGCCCGCGTACCGTGAAGGCGATCAAGGCGTATTCGGACGCGATGGCGGATATGTTTTGTGCGTATTTGGAACGGCTGCAGCAGCAAAATCAGGTGCCGTGAGCCAACGCACTGGTAGGGCGCAATCCCCACAGGACATTCCGCCTTATCTACGCTCGCGTCGGTACAGCAGATAGCTGACCCGCGCTGCCTCAAATGAGGGGTGACATCGAGTCGGAAAGATACATGCGGCGCAATGCCCTGCGGGGATTGCGCCGCATGTACTGCCGGCCGCTCAACCTCTTACCGCAGCCTCTATCGCCGCCACGTCAATTTTACGCATACCCATCATGGCGGTGAATGCGCGGCGGGCGGTCTCGCCGCCCTTGGCCATGGCATCGGTCAGCACGCGCGGGGTGATCTGCCACGAGATGCCCCACTTGTCCTTGCACCACCCGCAGTAGCTCGGCTTGCCGCCGTGCTTGATGATCGCGTTCCAATAC
>NZ_DATCSC010000120.1:0-3661 GCF_036568685.1 Chitinimonas sp. | reverse complement strand
GAAAGCCATGCAGGCGCAGCCACTCGATACGGGCATGGGTGCAGAAGTCAGCATAGGCGCTGTGGCGCACATGCTGGTTGGCATCGCAATCAGCCCAACGGACCTCGACGGTGTGGCGGAAGACTTCCATGGCGTACTCCTAGGTTCTTTACTCGACCTATCTTAATCCGCGCGCGTTAATTCAAGCAAATGCTTGCTTGAATTGTGAGGGTGTCTCACCCATGCAATGAGCTTAACAAGGTACCTTGTATTAAAAGGTACCTTGTCGTACTCTGGCACTCGGACCAAGCAGGGCGCGCCTGGGTGCGCGAGCAGGGGACAGCCGCAATGAAGATCCAACTGAAGAAGGGCGTGCTCGACATGTGCGTGCTGGCGCAGCTTGAGCGCCATGACAGCTATGCCTATGAGATCGTCTCGGCACTTGCCGATAGCGTCGAGATCAGCGAAGGCACCATCTACCCCTTGATGCGGCGCCTGCAGGCCGATGGCCTGGTCAGCACCTATCTGGTCGAATCCGAGACCGGGCCTTCACGCAAATACTATCGCCTTGAGGCCAAAGGCCGGGAAGCGCTGGAGGGTATGAAGGCGCAATGGGGTGACTTTCTCGCCGAAGTGAACCGGATCTTGCAAGGGAAAGCACCATGAACCGCGAACAGTTTCTGAGCACGCTGCGACATGAATTGCGAGGCATCCTGCCGCAGGAGCGGGAAGAGATCATTGCCGACTACGAGGAATACTTCCGCGATGCCCGCGCCGCCGGCCGGGATGAAGAGGAGGTGGCTCGCTCGCTGGGCTCGCCCAGACAGTTGGCGCGCGAACTGCGGGCCGAGGCACGCATCAAGGACTGGGAGGCGCAACGCTCGCCGGGCAATCTGCTGCGCATGTGCCTCGCGGTAGCCGGGCTCGGCCTGATCAATATCATGGTGCTGCCACTCCTGTTGTGCCTGGTGCTGACGGTACTGGTGCTGTTTGTGGCCGCCTTCGTGCTGATGGTCACGGGCATCGGTCTCTTGCTGGCGGGCATGCCCGGCATGGGGCTGGGTCACCTGATCACGGTGGATGTGGCCGGCATTGAGGTGACCAAGCCCTTGCACGTGGCCTGGGTGGGCTTTGGTGTGCTTGGCGTGGGTTTGGTCTGGGCGTTGGTCAATACCTGGCTCAGCAAGTGGCTGGCGCGTGGTCTGGCTCGTTATGCCAGGCTCAACTATCGGCTGGTGCGCGGCCAGGCCTGAGCGTCATCCTGCGCCGCAGCATTTCATCGTCCTTTCCGGCAACTGGTACCACCAAACCGTCGCTTGATCGCACGGCCATCGCAGCCTTTGGGCCGCGCAGGCAGGATGCGAACCATGCCAGACACGCTGGTGCCAGATAAACGGAACAAGGAAAGGATGCCATCATGAAAAACCGCTTCGACGCCCTGCTGGAACCGGCCTTGTTCCTGGCCACCGCTGCGCTGTTCGGCCTCTCGCTGCTGGCAGATGCGCAGGCCAGCAGCCAGCTTCAGCCTAGCCAGGCAGCACAGCTGGCGCAGGCTTCAAGTGCGGGGTGCCAACGTGGTTGATTCTGCCTGCCAACGCAGCGCCGAGCCGCAAGGCCCCGGGGCTTGGGTGCTGCTACAGTTTGCTCTCGCTACCCTGCTGGGTAGCGCACTGATCCTGGGGGTGAGTGCGACGCTGGCCACAATGGTAGAGGGCCCCGCCGCCAGCCTGGAAGGCCCCTTGCCCTTGCAACACGATGGCAAGGCGCCCGCGCAAAGCCGCCCCCATGAATGGCGCGAGGCGCGGCAATCGCGTTCAGCCGAACAGGTCTAGGATGACTTGCCAGCGCAAAAACGCTGAGCTGAGGCACGCTCAGGAGTGCGCTCCTTGCCACCTCCGCGCCTTACGAGCCGGCAGCGTGGGTGGGGACCAACCAGCGCCGTATGCGCTCGAACACCTTGGGGTGATTCAGAAGGTCGAAATGGTTGATGCCATAGGCCACCCAGCTACGTGACGAGGGTATCGCCAAGTTCGATTGGGGATCCGTACTTCTTCCTAGCGCGCTGTTAACTGGCACCAGGCCATCGCCCACTATCTGCTCCCCGATGCCGCCGGCTCGCTTGGCGACCGTCGCTGCAATGGCATAGCACTTGATGTGCCGTTGCAAGGGCAGGGGGTGTGGTCGCACGGTGGTGCGCGAGAAGCGATCGCGGCCTATCCAGTCGACATCCCTCAGGTTGCCGTAACGCAGGTCGGTGATGCCGACGCTACGTATCTTGCCCAAGCCGGCCAAGGGGGCGGTGTAGGGGCTTATGCCGAGGGCAAAATCGACCCAATTGCCGCCGCGCTCCATGGGTGCACCCAGGTGCGGTGTACCGAGGAACACGATCCGCTTGAGCCGAGACAGCCACGGGAGCTTGCCGAGCTGCGCGACGTCACAGGCGCTGCGTGTGACCAGACCTCCCATGCTGTGGGCGATGATGGTCACGTCGGTCAGCGGTACTGGCCAATGATCGACCAGCGCTTCCATCAGCATCGAGAGGTTCTGTCCGTTGGTGGAGATGTGGCGACCAGTGTTGTAGTGCAGGTAAATTGCCGGGCAGCCGAGCTCATTGGCGAGCAGTTCCGCCGGGCTTTTATCCGATGGGGTGGTTTGCGTTGACTGTGCCCACTGCATGTCGTTCATGCACAAGCCGTGTATGTAGATCAGCAGCTTGCCTGTAGGGTGCTCGATTGCCTTGGCCAGCGCATCTGCGGTGAGCTCTAGTGGCCGGCCGAGGTAGACAAATCGCATCGGTATGGCGAGGGAGTTGGCGCTGTCGGCAAGATAGTCGCCGAGCACACCGTTGAGCGCCGCGATCACCGCCTCTCTTCGAGGAGAGCGTACGTCGGGCTCTACGGCGGGCACCAAGCTGCCAAGCGCAGTATCGATTGCGGTGCCGACGATGCGGGTAACCCGGCGAATGCTGCGGTACGTGAAGCCCGTGATGCCCTTGGTGGGGCCGGGTACGTGCATTCCCAGCACACCGGGGGTGTGCACGATGGTGTGATGCATCGCTTCCACCAACTGCGTCAACCCCAAGATGCCATCGACGGCCAAACGACTTGCTCCGCGAAGATCGGCGGCGCGAAAGGCGGCATTCTTGCTCATTGGGAGCCCCAGGCGATATCAGCTTTCAGCATACGCCGTTCCCCATCCGGGCTGTTTAGCGAGCAGGCTTAATTGGCAAACAGGTCCAACTGTCCGTTGCTGGATGGCGGCCGGAACAGGCTGTGGTCCAGGCCTTCCCAGCGCGCGTTGAGCCCCAGCCTTTGCACGGCCAGGTGGTAGCGCTTGTTCAAGAGCTCGGCAAACGGCCCCACACCGCGCATGCGCTGGCCAAAGGTGGCGTCGTAGTCGCGCCCGCCGCGGGTCTGCCGCAGCACGCTCATCACATGCTCGTGCTTGAGCGGGTAGTGTGCCGCCAGCCAGTCCTCGAACAACTGCGCCAGCTCCAGCGGCAGGCGCAGCAGCACATAGCCCGCCATGCTGGCGCCGGCCCTGCGGGCTTCGCCCAGTATCTTTTCCAGTTCATGGTCGTTCAGCGCCGGGATCATGGGCGCCGCCAGCACGCCCACCGGTATACCGGCCTCTGCCAGCCGCGCTATGGTCTGCAAGCGTCGCAGGGGCTGGCTGGCGCGGG
>NZ_DATCSC010000119.1:0-68418 GCF_036568685.1 Chitinimonas sp. | reverse complement strand
GGCTAAGCCGGTTTCGCGTAACGGGAATTCAGCCCCGGAAAGTTTCGCGCCAGTCACCGTCGATTACAGCCTGGTGCGTGAACAGGACGGCGGCCGGCGCATGGTCTTCAGTTCGAGTAATGGCGAGGTGCTGGATGCGGTAGATATCCCGCTGGAGCCGGCGCCGGTGCCGACCGAGCCGCCGCGGTGGACAGCCTCAGTGCTGTACAAGCCGGGGGGTGGATATGGTGCCGGCGTCAGCCGGAACCTGGGCCAGGCGAGCGTCGGCGGGTTGGCGCTGAAGCCGCCGGGCCGGGCTGCCGAGGCTTGGATTATGGCGGGGTGGTCGTTCTAACTGCTGCCCGGGCTGGCCGTGCCACGATCTGCATAGGCCAGCGACACCGCCGGCATGGGCCGGTCATACAGCTCGCAAAGCCATTCCTGGACCACCGCCCGCCCCTTTTCGCCGCCGATGACTTCAAAGCCTCGGAAGCGGAGCCGCCTGTCACCCAGGTGGGTCAACTGTGGCTCAAAGAGGGTGAGGCCAATGCCTGACAGTTGCGTACCGTCAGGCTGAAAAGAGAGCTGCCGCGCAGTCGCAACTGTGCTCAGGTTGATAGAGCCTATCCTGGGGCTATTCTTCCAATCCCGATCTGGGATGCGCGCGCCGTCGCGGCGGAGTAGGTAGAGGGAAACTAGCATCCCCGCATGATAGCCAAGAGAACGTTCGTTCACCAATAGCTAGTCAGGGGGGATCAACTCCACCGGACCAACGGCCAGCATGTCCTTGGGGCTATTGACAGGGATTGCCCGCAAAACGTGCCGCAGCACTGGTTGCATCAAGTCGGCGAAGGCGTCGGTTTGCTTGAAGGTCGGATCGAGCCACATGTCGAAGTCCTTGGGCTGCAGAATCAACGGCAAGCTCTTCTCATGGATGTGTGCCACCCGCTCATGCGGCGGAAGCGTGATGATCGAGTAGGCCGGCACCAGCTCCTCGCCGAACTGGTACAGCTGATACAGCCCGCCGAAGGCGATAGCCTGGTCGCCGAACTCGAGCTGGAAGCATTGCTTCTTGCCGTCCGGTCCCTCCATCCATTCATGCCAGCCGGTGGCCGGGATGATGGCGCGCTTTGAACTGTAAAGCTTCTTCCACAGCGGGCTGGAGGTCAGCCGGTCGCTGCGGGCATTGAAGGTCTTGAACTTGGGATTCGGGCGATACCCCCCGGTGGCCTTGGGCTCAATCAGCGCCGACCAGTAGCCGGTCGTCAGCTGCCGTGCGCCGTCGATCTCGGCGATGAACTCGCCCTGTCCGCCGGGCGAGATATTCAGCCGAGTGGGGGGGTAGGTGGTGATGCCCAGGATGTCGCAGAGGGCGCGGACTTCCGGGCTGTCGATGACGTTGTATCGGCCGCACATGGCGTGAAGCCTAGCAGGCAGCGTTGGGAGCTGCGGGGAAAATAGGGGGCGACTCGAGAACACACTCCCCAAATATTACCCACACATCACTCAATAGCTTGATTTTACGTATATTTCGACTCCTATCTCCGGCACCAAGGAATCAAGGGCTTAGCCGCAAGGCTAGGCCCTTTTCCATTTCCGGCGCAACCACTTCCATCCCACTCCCCCCCCGCCGGCCTGCTGGCGAGCCTTACCGCCCATGGTTCCGCTCTCCACGTTTCAATCAATGACGCTGGCATTTATGGCGCGATTCATGCTTAGCGCCAGGCGCTAATCCACAGACCATCCACAATACCGGTATTGCTTTTGTCATTCCAAATTCTTCTTACAAATTATCGCCTTATAGTATTTACAGCACATTGGCATAATTTATATACAGATCACTTGAATACAAATTTAATACGTATTACATATTGGTATCGTAGTCACCTTAAAAGCACATAAGTGGCACGCATGACCGGGTGACTGCCCGAGAGCCGCTAGCCAACCCAGCGAAGCGGTTCTGGCTAGGCGAGCAGGCGCAGACAGTACAACTAGTACGGCAAGCCTGCACAACAACGCCAGAAGGGTTGGCTAGCGGCTCTCTGTGAGGCCCCTGTCATCAACTGTGGAGATGGATACGATGTCTGTTACCAAGTTTGCCCGTGGTTCCCGTAAGCTCGCATTGGCCGCCCTGCCTGCCCTGCTCCTTGCACAGGCGTTGGCCGCCAATTACCCGGCCTGGCAACCGGATACCTTCTATACCGCCGGTACCATTGTTTATTATCAAGGCCGCGACTACCGCGCACTGGTCAACCAGACCGACTACGCCAGCACCGGCTGGAACCCGACCAATACCAGCCTGTGGGCCGACCTGGGAGCAGATGGCAGCGCGCCGGCACCCACGCCCACGCCTACCCCCTCTCCTACGCCAACCCCGACACCGACCCCCACACCCACCCCGAGCGCCGGCTGCTATGCCGCCTGGGATAGCGCCAAGGCCTATAACGGTGGCGACAAGGTGACCTACAACGGGGTGAACTACACCGCCAACTGGTGGACGCAGGGCCAGAACCCGGCCACCAACAGCGGCCCGAGCGGCAGTGGCCAGCCCTGGACCAATAACGGCAACTGCAGCGGCACACCTACGCCCACCCCGACACCCACACCCACACCCACACCGACCCCAACACCCACGCCGACGCCTGCACCGGCCGGTCTGGTGTTCGGCCCCTACAAGGACATCACCGTCAATATGAACTGGAACACCACGGTGATCTCCACCGCGGTGACCGGTACTGCCCAGCCGGTGCTGAATGTGCTGCCGGCCAAGGCCAAGGTGCTGACCTGGTCCTTCGCCACCGGCGAGTGCGGCAGCGAGAACTGGGGCGGGCTGACGCCTTCTGCCGTGGCAAGCGCCAACGTGCAGAGCTTCGTCAATGCCGGCAAGTTCTACATCCTCTCCACCGGCGGCGCGGCGGGCTCCTTCAGCTGCGGTACCGATGCGGGCTTTGCCAAGTTCATCAATACCTACAACTCGTCCAACCTGCTGGGCGTGGATTTTGATATTGAAGCCGGCCAAAGCCAGGACACCATCAACAACCTGGTCAAGCGGGTGATCACGGCGCAGCGCTCCTACCCGAAACTTCGCTTCAGCTTTACCCTGGCGACCCTGGGCGGCAACGCCGCCCAAAGCCTGGGCAATGCCGGTGTGATGACCATGCAGGCGATCAAGAGCTATGGCCTATCCAACTACCTGATCAACCTGATGGTGATGGACTACGGCAGCACCACGCCCACCAACTGCGTGGTCGGCAGCAATGGCAAGTGCGACATGGGCCGCTCGGCCATCCAGGCGGCGATCAATCTGCACAACACCTATGGCGTGCCATACAACCAGATCGAGCTGACGCCGATGATCGGCGGCAACGATACCCAGGATGAGACCTTCACCCTGGCAGACGTGGCCACGCTCTCGACCTTCGCCAAGCAGAACGGCCTCGCCGGCGTGCACTTCTGGTCGCTGGACCGTGACAATGACTGCGCACCGGGCTTCGCCTCGCCGACCTGCAACAGCTACGGGCAGGCCGGCCGGCTGGGCTTCACCAACAGTTTTATCTCCAACCTGGGCCTGTAAGCGCCCTTGAGGCAGGCCGGGGTAACCCGGTCTGCCTTGCCCGTTGCGCTCGCGGGCGATATATATTCCAGTAATGCATACACACACGAGGGTGACCATGCCTACGCTCGACCCTGCCTGGCAGGCTTGGCTGGCGGAGAACATTCAACGCGGCTGTTCGGTGGATTCCATGGTTGCCGCCATGGAAGGTGGCGGCTTTCGCCGCGCTGACGCACTGGCTGCGATCGAAACTGCCCTGAACCCCGTAGCGGAGGCGGCGCCGCAGGCCGACTACCGCTACGACGCAATGCCGATACCGGCCGATAACCGTATCGACGTAGGAGACCGCGAGGTACAGGTGCTGTTGCGTTGCGAACAGCCCCAGCTGGTTGTATTTGCCGACTTCCTCTCGCTGGAGGAATGCGACGAGATGATGCGCCGTTCTCACGACAAGCTGGTCCGTTCCACCACGGTGAACCCGCAGACCGGACAGGAAGATGTGATTGCCCGCCGCACCAGCCAGGGCACCTTCTTTGCGCGCGGCGAGGATGAATTCATCACCCGCTTGGAACGCCGTGCCGCACGGTTGATGCAATGGCCCGTGGAGAACGGCGAGGGCCTGCAGGTGCTGCGCTACGAGGTGGGCGGGGAGTACCGCCCGCACTTCGATTATTTCCCCCCTACCCAGGCAGGCAGCGCCCTGCACCTGGCGCGAGGCGGCCAGCGCGTGGCCACCCTGATCATCTATCTCAACGATGTGGCGGGTGGCGGCGAGACCATCTTCCCGGACGTGGGTCTCTCGGTCACGCCGCGCAAGGGCGGCGCGGTCTACTTCCGCTATTGCAACGGCGAGGGCCAGCTGGACCCGTTGTCGCTACACGGCGGCGCGCCGGTCGTGGATGGCGAGAAGTGGATCATGACCAAGTGGGTAAGGCAGGGCCGGTACGGATAGCCCTGCTTCATCCCAAGCCCCTCAAATGCAGCCCCGTCGCAGATCCGCGCCCCGCTGCAGCCAACGCTCGGCAAAGGTCACGCTGCGCGACACATCGTCACAGACAAAACGCACCTCAGATGCCCGGCGCTGGGCCGCGCGCTCCAGCTCGTCGGTGCGCTTGTAGAAGGGCTCTTCCGCCAGCGGCAGACCCACCGCCCTCGCCTCTTCGACCAATATCTGCAGGTACTCGCTCATATGGTCGGCGGTATAGGGGTTGGTATCGTGGAAGGTCATCACCAAGGGGGTGACACCATCCACCTCGGGCAAGGCGCCCTGGGCGTAGGCCTTGGCGGCGTTTTCCAGTTCCCTATGCAGATGGGAACGGCGGCGCAGACTGATGATCCAGCCATAGATCTTGCCGTCGTTGGCGCTCAGGTCAGAGAGCAGCATGCCCATGCCGG
The DNA here is from genome assembly GCF_036568685.1 of Chitinimonas sp. GTDB lineage: Bacteria > Pseudomonadota > Gammaproteobacteria > Burkholderiales > Chitinimonadaceae > Chitinimonas. Next base: position 63,491 of record NZ_DATCSC010000119.1, on the reverse strand, counting down.
CTGCCTGGTAGGCGGCCAGCGTGGCGTCGTTGTATTCCCAGTCGGGCGGCCGTACCAGCGTGACCGCCTGCTTGCATTGCGCTTGAATGGCCAGCCGGCCGTCCTGCAGCGACTGCGCCAGTTCTTCCGGTGCCAGCTTTACGTGGGGGATATGTCCACGTGGGCTGCCGGAGTGGACGGCCAGCAGGTGGCCTGCCTCGCAACTGTCGTGCATCAGTTTTTGACCGGCCGCGCTGCCACCATGGTCACGATGTGCCGTCTGTACAAAGAACACCGCCTTGATGCCCGGCATGGTCGGGTTGTCGGCCAGCTGGGCCTGGATACGCTGGGTTGGCGTGCTGCGCCAAAGGCTGGGGCCATCGTCAAAGGTCAGCAGAAAGCGGATAGGCGCTGCAGCCCAGGCCTGGCCACACAGCAGGCTGGCGGCCAACACAGGCAGCCAGCGACGGGTAACGGGCGGTAGAAAGAAAAGTTTGTTCAAGATACTTAGTCCAGCGATCAGCCAGGGCGGCCTGCCCTGCTCGGTTCATGCGCTTGCTCAGCCAACCGGTAGCATGCCGGCTCAAGCACCTTGCAACCCTCAGGCCAAAGGGGCGTTACCTCGGCAACCCGCTCTGCTGCCAGTGACAACGCCAGCCCCGGCACCGGGCTGGACCAGGTCAAAGCGCAAGACGCTGCCATCGATGCCGGCAATCCTGCCAGATGCCGCATGCGGGCCAGCTCGAACGGAGCACTTTGCTGCTTGAGCCAGGCTTCCTTGCGCGTCCACATGGCGATCAGTGCGGCCTCTTGCTCGGCAGCAGGCAGTTGGCCCAATTCTGCGGCCTCTGAAGGATGGCAGACCAGGGCAGCCATGGCCGCCACGTCCCTGCCACTGTTCGTACGCTCCAGGTCTATCCCGACCGGTCGATCTGCCAACGCGCAGGCAACCCAATCACCGCTATGGCTGACCGACAACCGCCAGTTGGGCTGCCCCAGTACCTGGGGTGGACGACCGGCCGTGGCACTAAGGGTCCAATCCGCGGGTGCCCCGCCAACGGCTTGGCATAGCAGCCGTCGGGCCAGCCAGCGTCCGGCCAGGAACTGGGCTCGCCGCTGGGGGCGTGAGAAACCCGCGACACGCGCGGTTTCATCCGTCTGCAACACCCCGCCCACCGACCATTCGGCATGCAGCTTAACCACCTGGGCCAGGGCCAGCAGCAGCACCGTTACCCCTAGCGCTGCCAGCGGCGGAAGATCAGGGACGTATTGATGCCGCCAAAGGCAAAGTTGTTGCTCATGACGATATCAGTCTGCAGCGCACGTCCCCCACCAACCAGATAGTCCAGCTCGGCGCAACGCGGGTCGGGCTCGCTCAGGTTGAGCGTGGGAGCAAACCAGCCAGCGCGCATCATCTCTATGCTCATCCAGGCCTCCAGCGCACCGCAGGCGCCCAGGGTGTGGCCCATATAGCTCTTGAGCGAGGAGATAGGCGCCTTGTTGCCGAACAGGGCGTGGGTAGCCTGGCTCTCAGCAATGTCGCCATGCTCGGTGGCCGTGCCGTGGGCGTTGATGTAACCGATATCCGAGGGTGCAAGCCCGGCGTCATCCAACGCCAGCTGCATGGCTACCGCCATGGTGTCGGCACTGGGTTGGGTGACATGCCGGCCGTCGCTATTGGTACCGTAGCCCAATACCTCGGCATGGATGGTGGCGCCGCGCGCCAGCGCATGTTCCAGCTCTTCCAGCACCAGGGTACAGGCGCCCTCCCCCAGCACCATGCCGTCGCGGGCGCTATCGAAGGGGCGTGGACTCAGCTCGGGCGTTTCGTTGTGGCCGGTACTGGTGGCGAACAGGGTGTCAAAGATGGCAGCTTCGGTCACATCCATCTCCTCCGCTCCGCCGGCCAGCATGGCAACCTGCTTGCCGGACTGGATGGCCTCGTAGGCGTAGCCTATGCCCTGGCTGCCCGAGGTACAGGCACTGGAGGTAGTGACAATGCGGCCGGTGATGCCAAAGTACACGCCCACGTTCACCGCGGCGGTATGCGACATCATCTTGATATAGGTGGTGGCAGCCAGCCCGTCGGTGGTCTTCTCGTACAGCATGCGTGCAAAGTCGCTGGCAGCTGCAGGCGTACCGGTAGAAGAACCGTAGGCGATGCCCATGCGGCCGCTGCTCAGCAACGGGTCGTCCAGCAGGCCGGCGTCCGCCAGCGCCAGTTCGCTGGCGCGGGTGGCCATGATGGCGACCCGGCCCATGCTGCGCAGGCGCTTGCGGTGGTAGCGTTCCGGCGGCAGCTCGAAAGGCGCGGCCGGCGCGGCGATACGGACGTTGAGGCCGCGGTAGTCGGCCCAGTCCGGCATGATCTGTACCACATTGCGGCCAGCGCGCAGCCGTGCCTCCACGCTGGTCCAGTCGTGCCCCAAAGGGCTGATGGCGCCAAAGCCGGTAACGACAACACGCTTCATCCCACCATGCCCCCGTTGACCGAGATCACCTGACGGGTGATATAGGCCGCATCCTCGCTCAGCAGAAAGGCCACGGTGGCGGCGACCTCTTCGGGCTTGCCCATGCGCTTGGCGGGGATGATCTTGAGCGCTTCTTCCAGCACATGCGCTTCGATCATCTCGGTGTCGATCAGTCCCGGCGCCACACAGTTGACCGTGATGGCACGACTGGCCAGTTCGGTCGCCAGCGCCTTGGTGGCGCCGATGATGCCCGCCTTGGCGGCGCTGTAATTGACCTGGCCACGGTTGCCCATGATCCCGGAAACTGAAGCCAGGGTGACGATGCGACCGGGCTTGCGACGCCGAACCAGCGGCATGGTGAGCGGGTGCAGCACGTTGTAGAAGGCGTCGAGGTTGGTGTGGATCACCGCGTCCCAGTCTTCGGCCGGCATGGCCGGAAAGGCATTGTCGCGGGCGATGCCGGCATTGCAGACCACACCGTAGTAGCAGCCGTGCGCTTCGACATCAGCCAGCAACACCTCGGCAGCATGCTGGCGGTCGGCTACGTCGAACTGCAGCACCCGCACCGCGCGGCCCAGGGCACGGATCTCTATCGCCACCGCCTCCGCCTCATCCACGCGGCTGCGGCAATGCAGTACCAGATCGTAACCCTCGCGCGCCAGGCGCAAGGCGATGGCGCGGCCTATGCCCCGGCTGGAACCGGTCACTAGGACGGTGCGCTCACTCATGGGTCTGTCCTTTCAGAAAGCCGGCCACATCGACCGGCTCGAAGATCGTCAGCGTGGCACTGGCCAGCACCGCGCCATCGCACTCGATGCGGCAGTCGTATTGGCCCATGCCATTGTCGGCCAGGAATTCGCGCCTTACCTCGACGACCAGTCGTTGGCCCAAGGCGAAGGTCGCCTGATTGGCGCTATAGCGGCGGCTGCCAAGCAAAAAGCCCACCTTGGGTGCCGCCCCCTGGCGGCGTGCATGCCAGCCACCCAGTGCAGCGACAGCCTGGGCCATGTATTCGATGCCTACCCAAGCCCCCACGGCGGTGCCATCGAAGAACAGGCTATCGGCGCGGATCTCCAGCTCGGCACGCAGGCTCTCGGCATCTGCCTCGACCACACGGTCAAGCAAGCACATGGTGCCGCCATGCGGCACCAGCTCGGCAATGGACAGGCTGACCGGCTCGCGCATCATGCCCCGCTCAGCACAAGGCTGGCATTGCTGCCGCCAAAGGCAAAGGAATTGCTCAGCACGTGGCGCAGCGGTCTACCCAGCACCTCGCCGGGAGCCACCACATGCAAGGAAGGCAAGGCTGGGTCGGCCGCGCCATCCCACCAGTGCGGCGGCAGCCGGCCTTGCGGGTTGTCCACCAGGCTCAGCCAGCACAGGGCGGCCTCCAAGGCCCCGGCGCCGCCGAGGGTATGACCGGTCAGCGGCTTGGTGGAGCTCACCGGCACGTCCTTGGCCAGGAGCTCGGCCACGGCCAGGCTTTCCATCGCATCGTTCTGCGGCGTGGCGGTACCGTGCAGGTTTACATAGTCGATTTCGTCGCCAGCCAGGCCAGCTCGCTCCAAGGCCTGTTGCATGGCGGCACGGGCGCCGCGGCCGTCGGGTGCCGGGGCGGAGATATGGTGGGCATCGGAGGATTCGCCCCAGCCACTGAGCCGGACCGGGCCGGGCTCGCGCGTAGCGAGAAACAATGCCCCGCCCTCGCCGATATTGATGCCGTTGCGGTTCGCGCTCAGCGGGTTGCAGCGCGGTGCCGAGACCGACTCCAGCGCAGCAAAACCAGCAACGGTAAAACGGCAAAGTGCGTCCACGCCACCGGTGATCACCGCATCCGCCATACCGGTTTGCAGCAGCCGCGCAGCGCTGGCCATGGCCTTGGCGCTCGATGAACAGGCAGTCGAGACCACCAGGGCGGGGCCAGCCAGGCCCAGGAGCTCGCTCAAGGCCATCGCAGGCGAGCCCATCTCCTGCTGGGAAATATGGAATTCCGGCGCCAATACACCGTGGCTGGCCTCGTGCGCGATGGCCCGCTCGCCCTCGCCCACGCCCGAGGTACTGGTACCCAGCACCACCGCCACGCGATGGCTGCCATAGCGTGCAATCGCCGCATCGACCGCGGGGCGTATCTGCGCCAGCGCGGTCAGCACGAGGGCGTTGTTGCGGCTGCGCAGCGCCGGCCGCAGTACTGCCGTGTCGGCCAGTTCGCCGCCGACCCTACCCAGGTGCAGTGCCCTGCCGGGCAACACCTCGCTGGTCTCGGCCACACCACCCGGTTGCGGGGCAAACAGGGCAGTGCGTACCGTAGCCTGGTCCTTGCCCAGGGCACAGACCACGCCCATTTCATTCAGGTATACCGCTGCCTGCATCGCGCTCAGGATCCTGCTTGTACGGTGGAATCGATGGTCAGTTTGTAGCCTTCCACCTTGTTGTCGATCTCGGCCTGCCCCACCCAACGCGGGCGGCCACGGTAGGTCACAGTCACCCGGGCCTCTCCACCGTAGCTGAGGCTGCGTGACTCGCCCTGCTCTGCCACGCTCCAACCGGCAGGCAGCGCCGCCGCCACGCTCTCGAGCGGCCAATAGACCAATTGCACATCGCGCAACACCCGGGCCGCGTCTATCTCGGCCGGCAGGAAGGGATGGCGGTTTTCCCGCAGCTTATGCCCATCCCACAATATCGTCAGGACCCGCTGCTCGAAGGCGATGCCGGCCAGTTGTACCCTATCTGGGTCGATTTCCAGGATGGCATCCAGGGTACGCGGCGCCGTGGGGCGGCTGGTCAAGCGGTTGATGCCCGCTTGCTCCAAGCGCAAACGCTGGACCAAGCTCACGCTCTGGCCAAAGGCGCCTGGTGCGAGCTGCAGGCTGGGTAGCACCAGCGGCGGCTGGCGGACCGTGGCACAGGCCGCCAGCAGGAGGGCAAAGAGGACAATCAGGCGCTGCACAGCTGCTCCAGGGTCTTGAGCCGACGTGGTTCGGCCACATAGGGGTTGCTGCGGTCCCAGGCATAGCCCGCGAGGATGGCGGAGATCATGCGGCGGATCTCGGGCGCACCATTCTCGTGGAAGATCACCTTCTGGAAGCCGCCGTCGTACCAGCTCTCGACAAAGGCACGGAAGGTATCGACCCCGGCTTTGAGCGGCTTGGCGTAGTCGGCCTCCCAATCCACCGGTTCACCTTCAAATTCACGGGCGATGGCGGCGGCGGCCAGACTGGCGGATTTGACCGCGATGGTCACACCGCTGGAGAAGACCGGGTCGAGGAATTCGCCGGCATTGCCCAGCAAGGCATAGCCCTTGCCCCACAGCGACTTCACATTGGCGGCGTAGCCGGTGAGCTTGCGGGCCGGGGTATCCCAGACCGCATCCTTGAGCAGATGGGCCAGGGTGGGCGTCTCGGCAATGATGGCGCGCAGGCGTTCGGTCTCGGTACCGCTATAGCGCTCGAGGAATTCGGTACGGGCCACCACGCCCTGCGAGCAGCGGCCATTGGAGAACGGGATGGTCCAGAACCAGACATCCACGTGCTCGGGGTGCACGCTCACCAGGATCTTGTTGCGGTCAAAGCTGCCCACCGGAATGTGGTCTTCGATATGGGTGAAGTAAGCGCCACGTACCGGGAAGGCGGAGGGCGTCTCCAGGTCCAGGAGGCGAGGCAGGATACGGCCAAAGCCGCTGGCATCGAGCAGAAAGCGGGCGCAGACCTGGTAGGTCTCACCCTCGGGCGACAGCACGTTGACCGAGGGACGCTCGCCCGCGACATCGACCGACACGACCTGGTGGCGATAGCGGATCTCGGCCCCGGCCTTCTCGGCTGCCTTGGCCAGCACGTGGTCGAAGTCGGCGCGCTGCACCTGGTAGGTGGTTGCCCAGCCTTCGGAAAATTTGTCGCGGAAGTCAAAGGCGGTACGCTGCTCACCGCGCCTGAAAGCAGCACCATTCTTGTATTGGAAGCCGGCCTCGACCACGTCGCGCAGAAAACCGGCCTCCTCGATATAGGCCATGGACTGCGGCAGCAGGCTCTCGCCGATGGAAAAGCGCGGGAACTGCTCTTTCTCGATCACCAGCACCTGGCGGCCCTGCTTGCGCAAAAGGCCCGCCGCCACCGAGCCGGCCGGTCCGGCACCGATGATCAGGATCTCGGTCTGTTCTACACGCATGCTTCTCTCCTCGTAGGTATCTATCTATTCGGCTCAGTGGATGAGCTGTGCAGCACGCAGGATGCCGATCACGCCGACCAGTATCCAGAAGGTATTGAGTAAGGTGTAGGCCGGGTCGCGACGCAGGCGCGAGCACCAGGCCAGCATGATGGCGTCGATGGTATTGAATACCCAGACGAACATGAAGGGGCTCTCAGGCCCCATCCAACTCACCAGGCTGAAGCTGAAGATGCGCATCAGCACGCCGATCATCTCGACGGTGCGGATATGGCGCAGGATAAAGCGGTTGGCGTGCTGCACGGGCATGAAAACTCAGTCCTCAGGTTTGGATAGCGGCATAAAGAGCGGCGTGAACAGCCAGGCCAGGCCAATGCCGAACAGCATGGTCAGGCCGAAAGCGCGCAGCGCCGGCGTGGCGGAGAGCGCCAAGAGGCCGAAGGCAAGCAGGGTGCTGACCGCCGCCAGGGTAATCGACAGGAAAGGCCGCACCGCCGTCCGCTCCGGCTGCGCGAGCAGGAAGATGCCGTAGTCCACACCCATGCCAAGGATCAGCAGCAGGGCCAGTACATTGAAGAGCTGCAGCGGCTGGTTCAACAGCGCGAGCAGCGCCAGGGTCAGGCCACTGGCCAGCGCGGTGGGCAGCAACGCCCGCCAGGACTGCCGGCCAAAACGGCGCCACAGTGCGCCGAACACCAGCAGATAGCTGACCAGCACCAGGTAGCCCATGCGGTAGCGGTAGCGCGCCATCAGCTCCGAAATCTCACCCACCTTGTCCACCCAGCGCACGCCCGGTACTGCGGTGCCAGCTGCGGCCAGCTTGGGCAGGTCACCCAACTTGTCCACACCACGCAGCAGCACCACGCTGGCGTAACCCTCGCCAAAGCGGCCCAGCCACTGCGGTCGCAGTGGTTCGGAAACCGGCGCAGCCAGCCAGTCATTAAGTTGCAAGAGGGGTACGGCTTGGCTGCTCGCCGGCGGCATATCCTCACCCAACTGGCGCGTGGCCAACGCCAGTACGCCTGCCTCGCCTTGCACCACCCGCTGGACCAAAACGGCATCTGCCGCCTGCCGCTGAGCCGAAGGTACCCAGTCCGATACCGCCTGCACGCCACGGATCACGCCCGCCGCCTGCAGGGGCATGAGCCTCGCCTTGAGGGTCTCCTCGGCCTGCAACACCGCCTCGGCCGTGGCACCGCGCACCAGGTAGAACTGAGCCGGGCTGGGTAGGTCCAGCAGCCTGCCCACCTGTATCTGATCTGCAAGCAACTGACCCGGCGGGTTCTGCAGCAGACGGATATCGTCGTTGGCGGTAAGCCTAGGCAGGCCCAGCACGAGCAGTACACACACCACCAAGGCAAAGGCCACGCTAAAGCGATTACGCCCCAGGCTGGGCCAGATCGCCCTGCGGCTACCCAGCCAGCGCGAGAAGCGGGTAGCCGGCATCTCGCCCTTGTCGAGGAAAGGGAACCACCACAACACGGTGACAAAGGCAGCACTGAGGCCCACCACCGAGAAGAGGGCAATCTGCCGCAAGCCCGGGAAAGGCGTCAGCGCCAACAGGGCGTAGCCTATGGCTGTCGTCAGCATGGCCAGCCACATTACCCTGCCCTGCTCTTGCAGCATGGCCCAGCGCTCGCTGGCCGGGCGCCCTAGCCGGCTGCTGAAGTAGTTGGTGCCGTAGTTCTCGGCCACCCCCACGAGGCTGGCGCCGAACACCAGGGTGATCAGGTGCAGGTGGCCAAACAGCAGGGTGCAGACCGAAATGGCGGCCAACAGGCCCACGGCAATGGATAGCGTGACCAGAATACGCGGGCGGATGGCACTGAAGGCAAACAGGGTGATCAGCACGATGCCAGCCAGCGAACCCATGCCTATGGTATGGATCTCATGCTCGGCCTGGTCGGCAGCGGCCACGGCAAACAGCGGCACGCCTACCGTCAGCACGCGGGCCCTGGGCACAGCCGCCAGTGCAGCCTGCCTCGCCGCTTTCAGCCTGGGAACCAGTGCCCGTTGGCTGGCCACCGAAAAAGCCGGCCCCTGCTGCTCCAGGGTCAAGAGAGCGTATTGCGTGTTGCCCTGCGCCACGCTCAGGCGGCCATCGGCCACCCGTACCGGGCTGGCGCCAGCGCGCTCGGTCAGCCAGCCACCATAGAGGTTGAGCGGGTCATCCTGCCATCTCCCCACGCGCGGCAAGCCCATGGGGCGGTAGAGCGCCTGTACCGCCTGCTCGGCCAATTTTGCGGGCGCTTGGGTTTGGAGCTGCAGCCGCTGCCCATCGGTCAGCAGGTGCTGCCGATAGGGGGCAAAAAAGCCCAGCCATTGCTCGCCGGCATCGTCCGCCACGCGGTAGCGTAATGCGAGCTTGAGATCGCTTGCCTCAAGGCTGGCAGCGTAGGCATCGGCTGCACGGCGGCTTTCAGACCAGTCCCGCCCGGCCACCAGCACCACGATACGGCGCCCGGCAGCGTCTGCCAGCCTTTGGGTCGCCTGCTGCACCGCCGGCTCGCGCTCATCGCGCGGCAGCATGGCCAGCACATCGGTATCGAGCTGCATGCGATTGCCGGTCCACAAATAGAGGTTGTGGGCCAGCACCGCCAGCACGAGCACCAGCCAGCCCATGGCCAGCCAGCGCACCGGACGGCTTGCGCGGCCGACCTCAGTCAAAGCGGGCGGCCTCTTCCGCACTCAGCTTGGCCGGCTCCACGCTCTGGGCAGAGAAGCGGATGCCAGTCTTGTCACCATTGGTCTCGTCGATCTGGATGCTGCGCACATATTGGTCACCCGCCATCTCGACCTTGGCCATCAATTTGGCGAGCGCCGCTTGCTTGGGCGTGAGCAGCAACCGCCAGGATCTACCACTGGTTTCGCCTTCAATGCGAAAGTGCTCCGCCAAGCCGCTCACGTCGCCATTGAGCAAGGAAAACAGCAGGCCGTTGATCACTCTGACCGAAGGCTCCTTGCCGGCATCGAGCCGGAAGGCCACCTCGCCACCCTGGGTGGCGACAATCTCGTCGCGCGTCAGCTTGAGCACCCCGGCGAAAGGCTGCTGGGTGCGCCAGAGCACGCCGCGCTCACGCGCAACCAGGAAGTCCCCGCGCGACAGCAACGGCTTCTTGAAGCCAGCCACCTGCTTGCTCTGCTCGAAGCTGCCACGCAGCACCGGCGGCTGCGCCAGCCGCTCGCGCACGGCAGCGGCCAGATCGGCCGCCTGCAGCGGGACCAGGCAGCACAGCACAAGCAATACACCTATCCAACGGCTCATAAGCCCTCCACGCCCAGCTTCTGCCACAGTACCGGTGGGCAGACATATTGCAGCTCCTGGCTGGCCATCTCCACCGCCACCTGGATGGTGTAGGCCTTGTTGAGCTTCTGGCCGCTTGCCGCATCCGTGATCAGGTAGTCGAGGCGCAAGCGGTTCTGCCACTCGGTGATCTCGGCCCGTACCCTGATGCGCTGCCCAAAGACAATGGGCCTCACATACTTGAGCCGCATGTCTACCACGGGCCAGGCGTAGCCCGAATCACGCATTTGCGGGTAGTCATAGTCGAGCCGACCCAGCAGCGTGCTGCGGGCAATCTCCAGGTACTTCACATAGTTGCCATGCCAGACAATATCCATGGGGTCGAGGTCATGGAAGGCCGGCGTAAGCTCGACCTCCGCCCATAGCTCAGGCTTCATACAGCCTCCAGCAGCGGGCGCGTAGCGCACTCAGGAGCTGCTGCAGCTCGGCATCCAGCGCGCGGTCCTCGATCACCAGCGGAATGCGCTCGGCAAGATCAGTCTGCATGGCCGCAAGCGGCGCCGGCAGGACCAGTTGCGGCGCCAGCCGCTGCCGCAAGGCCACCCCCTGGCGAGCGGCAATCAGCATGCCTGCCACCACCTGCTCGCTCAGCTCCAGCACCCGCAAGCAATCGCGCGCAGCAATGGTGCCCATGCTGACCTTGTCCTGGTTATGGCACTCGGTCGAGCGGCTGAAGACCGAGGCCGGCATGGTCTGCTTGAGCGCCTCGGCAGTCCAGGCCGAAACACTGATCTGCAGCGCCTTGAGGCCATGATTGATGGCGGCGCGCGGCCCGGTCGCACCGGAGAGGTTGCTGGGCAGGCCGTGGTTGAAGCGGGTATCCACCAGTAGCGCCAGCTGTCGATCCAACAGGTCGGCCACATTGGCCACCGCCTGCTTGAGCCCGTCCATGGCAAAGGCAATGTGGCCGCCGTAGAAATGCCCGCCATGCAGCACCCGCTCGTTCTCGGCGTCAATGATGGGGTTGTCGTTGGCGCTGTTCAGTTCGTTCTCGATCAGGCCGCGGAAGTAGGGCAAGGCATCGGCCAGCACACCGATCACATGCGGGGCACAGCGCAGCGAATAGCGGTCCTGCAGGCGTTGCTCGTTGCGGCTGGGGCGGTCGCTCGCCAGGTCGTCGCGCAGGCGCGCTGCCACCTGCTGCTGGCCGACGTGCGGCTTGACCGCGAACAGGGTCTCGTCGAAATGATGGGCATTGCCCTCGCTCGCCAGCACATTCATGGCGGTAAGCCGGGTGGCAAGCTGGCAGAGATAATCGGCACGCTGCCAGGCAAGGCAGGCAAGGCCGGTCATCACGGCGGTGCCATTCATGATGGCCAGGCCCTCCTTGGGGCGCAGCCGCAAGGGTTCGATACCGAGTTCAGCCAGCACTTCGCCGGCCGGACGGCGCACGCCGTGGTACAGTACCTCGCGCTCACCGCAAAGCACGGCGGCAAGGTAGGAGAGCGGGGTCAGGTCACCACTGGCACCCACCGAGCCCTCGGCCGGGATCAAGGGCAGCACATCATGCCTGAGCAAGGCTTCGATCTGCGCGAGCAGGCCCACGCTCACGCCAGACATGCCTTGCGCCAGCGAGGCCAGCCGGGCAGCCAGTACGGCGCGGGTTTCTTCCGGGCTCAGAAAACGGCCCGCGCCTATGCCATGGTAGGCGTAAAGGTGATGTGGCAGCTCGGCCACCAGCTCTGGCGGCACAGTGACCGTACAGGAATCGCCATAACCCGTGGTCACGCCATAGATCACCCCATCCTCGGCCAACAAGCGGTCCAGGAAGTCGGCGCCGCGGGCAATACGGCCGCGGAATGCCGGATCGGCAGAGAGCTGCGCCGGGCGAGCCCGCTCGGCCAGGGCCACCACGTCCTCGATCCGAAGGCGGCTGCCGTCGAAGCAGACGGGTTCAGTTTGCAGGTTTTGCATGGGCTTGGTCCCAGAACGGGAAGAAATTGAACCAATCATAAGGGGATCGCACCAGCATGGCGGTCAGCTCGGCCGCGTAGGCAGCAGCGTATTCCGCCATGGCGGCGGCGCGGCGGCCACGGGGTAACACTACCCGATCGGCCAGCAGGCTGAAGCGCAGGCGGTAGCCCAACCCTTCATGCACGCAGCCGAGCGCCAGCAAACGGCACTTCAAAAGGCTGGCCAGCACATAGGGGCCGACCGGAAACGGCGCCGGCTCCCCCAGGAAATCCACCGCCACGGTCTGGCTGGCGAACACCGGCACCCGGTCACCGGCGATAGCCACGTATTCACCGGCTTCAACCTTTTCAGCCAGCAGCACCGCCGTGGCAGGCCCGACCTCGCTGACCTCCATCAGGTTGAGGTCGTTGTCGGGGTTTAGTCGTCGCAGCACCCGGTTGAACTGTTCGGCATGGCGGGTATGGACCAGCACATTGAGCTTGATCCCGGCCTTGTTCTCGCCCAGCACCCGGCACAGTTCCAGGCAACCGGTGTGTGCCGTTACGATCACCGCACCACGGCCGTCGGGCTGGGCCTCGCGGATCAGCTCCCGCCCTTCCACCTTCACTTGCGCGAAGGGGTAGCTGCCAGACACCGCCAACAGCTTGTCGAGCATGGTCTCGGCAAACAGGCCGACATGACGCAAGCCGTCACGTATCCCCGGCGGGTGGCCCAGCGCACCGGTAGCCCCTTCCAGCCGCCTAAGGTACTGGCGCGACGCACGCCTGAGCGCCGGCTTGCCGTACCAGTGCAGGAATACGATAGGGTAAAGGCAGAGCCGGAACGGCCAGCGGCCGAAGACACGGTGCACCCAGAACAACAGCCAGATGCCGCAGACGAAGCCGCTCTCGCCGATCTCGGCCCAGTGTGGCTGCTTCACGGCGCAACCTTGCGCCAGAGCAGCCGGGGGGAGCGGAACAGCATGCCCAGGAACATGGCGGCATGCATGCGCGAGATCAGCACGTTATCCATGAGCAGGCGGAAGTGGGACACCCCATCGAGCGGGTAGTGAACCCGGGTAGGCTGGTTGACGATGCCCATGCCGCGCCAATGCAGGCGAACCAGGATCTCCACGTCGAAATCCATGCGGCGGCCCAAATGCACGCTGTTGATCAAATCCACCGTCGCCGCAAGCGGATAGATGCGAAAGCCGCACATGGAATCGCGAATCTCGAAGGACAAAGTATTGAGCCAGACCAGGATATGGGTCAGGTAGCGGCCATAGAGGCGCGCACGAGGGACACTCTCGTCGAAGATCGGGCAGCCACAGATCAGCTTCTCCGGCTGGCGCGCCGACTCAGCCAGGAATACCGGGATATCGTCGGCATCATGCTGACCATCCGCATCGATCTGCAAGGCATGGCTATAGCCTGCCTGCAGCGCAGCGCGCAGACCGGCGATCATGGCGCCGCCCTTGCCCTGGTTCTGCGGCAGCCTCAAGAGGCTGATCTGCTCGGGCTCGCCGGCAGCCAGCGCATCCAGCACCGCTGCACAACCGGGCTCGCTGCCATCGTCGACCAGAATGCAAGGCAGGCCATGGCGACGGATGGCGGCGACCACGGCGCCGATGGCCTCACCATGGTTGTAGACGGGAACGACAGCACAGGTATTCATGCAGGATGACCAAAGACGAGACGACCGCTGGCATGCACGCCGGCGGGAGATTGCATTGTAAAGGACAGTGTGGCGCGTTCGCGTTGGTAGCCCAGCAGCAGTTCCAGCATCTGGCCCGGTTGGATCAACTGCTGGAATTTCACCGCGTCCATGCGCAGAAAGTGGGCGGGCAGCGAGAAACACTCCTGCCCCAGCCGCACCACCCACTCCAGCTGGGCCACGCCAGGCAGGATGGGTGAGCCGGGGAAGTGGCCGTCGAAGTAAGGCAGCTCCGGGCTGATATAGAGACGCAGCGTGGCGGTGTTGTCGGTCACGGACAAGCAACGCACCGTAGGCCGGCGGGGGTCGAGCAGCGCGCGCAAGGCTTCGTCGGTGGTCTTGCCCTGGGCATTGAGCGGCAAGCGCCATAGATAGCGCCAATGCCGCGGCAGCACACTGGCTTCGAGCTCGCTGGCGAGCGCGGTGCGCAGGCGCTGGCTCAGCGCACGCTTGCCCTCGGCTTCCAGCAGGGCCCAGCCCTGCTCGGTCGGCACGCCCAGCACCGCCAAGGTGCTGCGGGCGCCCTCCCGCACTACCAGCCTGGCTTCGGCCAACAGGCCAGTAGCCAGCAGCGCGGCTTCCACCGCGCTCAGCGAGACGCGCTTTTCTTCCAGCTTGACGATGCGATCCGCGCGCCCCAGCAGTTCGAACCCCTGCTCGGTCAGACGCACGCGGTCCGAGGTGGTCTGCCAGCCAGGCTGGGCCAGGTGCGGCGAGCAGACTGCCAAGGCGCCGCCCTCTACCCGCACCTGCACCCCAGGCAGCAGCTGCCAGGCGGCATCGGTATCGTGCCGGCGTTGCCGCCAGGCTATGCCGCCGGTCTCCGAGCTGCCGTAGACCTCCAGCGGTGCCTGGCCCAGCAGCGCCCGGCTGTCGGTCAGCGCTTCCTGCAGCAGGGGACCGCCCGAAGAGAACACGGCTCGTAGGCTTATGCAGGCCTGCCCCCAGGGCAGACCGGCCGGCAGACGCTTGAGATGGGCCGGGCTCGCCACCAGCACGCAGGCAGTCTGGCCGGTCATGGCGGCAACCATGTCCTCCGGGTAGAGCAGCCGTTGGGCCGCGAAGGGCCTGCCGCTGGCCAGGGGCCATAGCACGCGGAACAGCAGGCCGTAGATGTGTTGATGAGAAACGGTCGCCAGCACCACGGATTCGCCCGCGCGCTCGTCAAAGCAGGTGGCAAGTGCCAGCACTTCGTCAAACAGCTGCGCCAGACGCTTTGGTATGGCGCTCGGTAGGCCGGTGGTACCCGAGGTATAGACGGTCAGCGCCAACGCTTCACGCGGCAGCGGCTGCCAGTCCACCTGGCGTGGCTCGCCAGCCCGTACTTGCGGCAGGCTGTCAGGGATATCGCCGGCAAAACCGTCGACCTCGCGCCGCAGACGCTCAGCCGTGGCGGGGAGCAGGTCGGAGGGGAGGTAGACCTGCTTGCCCGCCTGCCAAGCCCCGAACAAGGCGGCGGCAAACTCGACGCAGTCCTCGAAGTACAGCGCATAACGCTGGCCCGGGTCAGCGGCAAAGGCACCGTACCAGCCGCTCACCATCTGGCTGAAGCCAGCGAAATCCAGCACCGTGCCTGCCCGAAGCGCAATCGGATGGTCAATCGGCCGACCTTTGGCCAGCAGCTGGTCAAGGGCAATGAAGTCAGCCATGGCCATGCCCCCCTTTCACCTTGCGGCGCACCAGCCACTCGCCGGCAAACAGACAGCCCATCAGGCAATAGCTGATCAGGCCGTTGTAGAGCGCCCAGGTGGCATCGCTGGCCCACAGGGCGGTAACCAAGGCCACACTGCCGTTGAGGACAAAGAAACCACACCAGACCTGGGTGACGCGGCGGGTATAGGCCACGCCCTCGGGTGGCAGCGTGGGCTCGTGCAGCCGCGCCAAGCGTTCGATCACGCTGGGCGGATAGACCAGGCTGGCACTGAAAACCGCCAGCAGCACGCCATTGACCAGCACCGGGTAGAGTTTGAGCGGCCAGGCCGCATTGCCCAGCATGCTGGCAGCAGCCAGCAGCAAGGCGCCCACCGCCGCCACCAGCCAGACTCGCTCACGGGTGGCATAGGCGCGCAGGAATGCGAGGGCGGCCAACAGGAGCGCCAGCCAGCGGGGTTCGAACCGCCCGAGGCCGGCATAGACCAGCGCCGGGTAGGCCAGCGTCAACAAGGTGATCAGCAGCGCACGCATGCGCTCAGGCGGACGTGCCTGGGGTATTCAAGAGGGCGTATACCGCCTCCACTACATCCTGCAGCGTGCGCACGGCCTTGAAGACCTCGGGTTGCAGGCTACGGCCGGCAATGGGCTTGAGCTTCACCAGCAGATCGACCGCGTCGATGCTATCGATATCGAGATCATCCGACAGCCTTGCATCAGGTTTGATACTGGCTGGGTCGATATCGAAGGTTTCCTGGAGGATCACGCTGAGGCGATCGTAGATTTCCTGCTTGGTCATGGTCTTCCTCTGGCGGCGAGCCTGCGCCACCCCTGCTACCGCGCCAAAAAGCGACGCCGGCGGCTTGATCGATTACTTGGTACGGCTGGTCGAGACAAAGGCAGCCAGCTTACGCACGCTGCCAAAGTGCTGACGGGTTTCCTCTGAATCCGCCGACATGGTCACGCCGTAGCGCTTTTGCAGTGCCAGGCCCAGTTCCAGTGCGTCGATCGAATCGAGGCCTAGCCCTTCCACGAACAGGGCGGCTTCCGGATCGATGTCGTCCGGGCTGATGTCTTCCAGATTCAGGGACTCGATGATGAGCCCTTTGATTTCCTGTTCAAGCGCCTGCATGGGCTTGCGTCTCCTTCAAAAAATACTGGTGTAGGTATTTGGTCAGCCGCCGTGCCGCCAGTGAGGGGATCTGTCCGGCCTGGTCCATAAAGGGCTGGACGATGATGTCCTCCCCGACTTCGATGGTCAGCAGGGGCGCCCTGAGCGGCACCCGCCACCATGGCCGGCCCTTGGTCAGGAACAGCGGCTCGCAACGTATCGTCACCGGCGTGATGTTGCAGCCGCCCCGTACCGCCACATTGGCCGCACCACGCTGCAGCTTCATCTCACCATTTTCGGACGTACGCGTACCCTCGGGAAAGATCACCAGATTATGGCCGGCGTGGATCGATCGGATGCAGTCCTCGACGACGCCGGGGCCGGAATCATTACATATATAGCCGGTGGCCTTGAGCGGCAAACGGGTGAACGGGTTGCGCGCCAACCCTGCCTTGGCCACGCAATCGGCGTCGGCAATACGCGAGATCAGAAAGATCACGTCGATCAGCGTCGGGTGGTTGGCCAGCACCAGAAGGCCCTTGCGCTGCAAACGCTCAGCCCCCAGGATGCGGTAGCGCAACAGGCCCAGCAGCCGCATCCACTCGACGAAAAGGCCAAAGCCACGCTGCACCGCCAGCCGTGCCAGGCGCTCGCGTCGAGCCGGCTGCCGTACCAACAGTGACAGCAGCGGAAAGTACAGCAGGCCCAGCAGCAAGCAGGCCAAGCCAAAGCTCGTAAAGGCAATGCCGGTTCCCAACACGCGCCAGGCGCGTCCCAGCCACTCAAGCATGGCGTTGCCAGCGCCAGGTACGCGCCCCTACCGTGTGTTCCAGCGTGGTCTCGGTCGAGAGCAGAAAGCGCAGCACGGTGAGATCAGGCGGCAAGTCAGTGGCCCGCGCCTCGGCCTGGGCCGGCAGCGTCTCGAGCGACAGTCCGCCCGCCTGGGCGCGGGAGAGTCGGCAGGCCCAGGCACGGGGAAACTCGTCAGACCGATTGAAGCCATCGAAAGGCTCGGGCAAGGGTTCGTCGTAGCAGACCACGAGCACGCAGGGCTCGCCACCGGCCAATAGCCCCAAGGCCTCGGTGAATGCGGCCTCGGCGGTCTCCTCGCCCAGCGCAACGGCGGTGTAGCTGGTAGGGTCCTGGCGGGCGATGGAAAACAAGGCCCCGATGGCATTGTGCACCGACAGGCTGAAGGCCGTCGGCGAGAGCCCATCCTCGGCCGCCAGTTGGCGCAGCAGCGCCACGGTGCGGACCGAGTCGCCATGGCGCGAGGCAAAGACGATGGGGCAAGGTGCAGCATCATCCTGCCCCCAGTAGGCGGCCTGCAGGGCGATCCGGCCCAGCCGCTCAAGGCGGCGGCGCATCATGGCCGGCATCTCGGCCAATGCAGGCAGGCCCTCGTCGGGCAAAGGCCGTGGTGCGGCCAGCCAGGCCTGCCAAGCCTCGGCATCCGGTAAGCCTGGCGCCCAGGCGGCCCAACGGTCTAGGGAAAATCGAATCGTCATGGTCGCGCGTTGATAGGCATAGGGATTCAGCGCGAAGTATGGGAACTTTTTTGGAAAAGCGAAGCACACTCGCCCAGCGAGAGGCGCGATTTCAGCAAAACGACCATAAATATGCAAGCAAAGTCAGTAACCTGCGTTGTTTTAGCGAAATGGCATATTTCCATACGCTACCGGGCTTACCGGAAGCGCCACGCCGCAGCCCGCCTGCACGCTGACTTGCCGGGCAGGCAACTGGCCGAATCTGCTAAGCTCGCCAGCGTCGGCCAGGGCATACGGCTTGCTACTGGTACTGGCCAAGATAAGGAGAACAGCATGGTTAACCGTTCGTTCAAGCCCCCCATGACCGCCATGCTGGTGGTCGGCATGGCGTCATTGGGCTCGGCGCACGCCGCCGATACCCCGGTCCGGGTTGCCTCCAAGATCGATACCGAGGGTGCCCTGCTGGGCAATATGATCGTGCAGGTACTGGAGGCCAACCATATCCGCACCGAAAACAAGCTGCAGCTTGGCCCGACCAAGATCGTGCGCAGCGCCCTCTTGGCCGGCAGCATCGACATCTACCCTGAATACACCGGCAATGGCGCCTTTTTCTTCAGTACCGAGCAAGACCCGGCCTGGAAGGACGCCAAGGCCGGTTACGCCAAGGTCAAGGAATTGGACCTCGCCCGCAACAAGCTGGTCTGGCTGGCACCGGCGCCAGCCAACAACACCTGGGCGATCGCAATCCGCAAGGATGTCGCGGCCAGCAACCAGCTCAAATCCTTGGCCGACCTCGGCCGTTGGCTGGCCAAGGGTGGCAAGTTCAAACTCGCGGCCAGCGCCGAGTTCATCGAACGAGCCGATGCCCTGCCCGCCTTTGAGGGCGGCTATGGCTTCAAGCTCAAGCAGGAGCAACTTTTGGCGCTGGCAGGCGGCGATACCGCAGCCACCCTCAAGGCCGCCGCAGAGCAGACCTCTGGCGTCAACGCCGCCATGGCCTACGGTACCGACGGGCCGGTAGCGGCGCTCGGTCTGCAGATCCTGGACGACCCCAAGTCGGTCCAACCGGTCTACGCACCGGCGCCCGTGGTGCGCAATAGCGTGCTGAACCAGTACCCACGCATCGCTACCCTGCTCGCCCCCGTCTTTGCCAGCCTGGACGGTCCCACCCTGCAGACCCTCAATGCACGCATCGCGCTCGAAGGGCAGGATGCCAAGCTGGTGGCAGCGGGCTATCTGAAGGCCAAGGGCTTTATCAAGTAGGCCGATGACAATACGCAACCGGGTCCTGCTCTGCCTGATGCTGCTGGGCCTGCCAGCGGCGCTATGGCTGGCCTTTCTTGCCGAGGCGCCCAACCGTCTTGTCAGCGGCCAGGGCCAGCCGCTCGCGCACTATCTTGCCGGCCCGCGCTACCTTCTATTGCTCCCCTTGATCGCTTGGCTGGCAGCCGTGTTTGCACGTCCTAGCCCACGCTGGCAGCTGTGCATCATTGCCTGTAGCGGCGCCTGGCTGGGTGGACTCACCTGGCTGGCTGGCGACGCCGCTCGCTCCATCGCCCAGACGGCCAGCCCGCTTGCGCGCACCTCCTTGGGTGGCGCTTTCTGGCTGCTCTGCCTGCTGGGCTGGCTGGCCGCCGGCGACGCCACTGCGCGCCTGCCCAGCAGTTGGGTCCGTCGTGGTCAGCGTCAGCTGTGGGCTTTGTTGCCGCTGCTGCCCGTACTCTGTCTATTGGCCAGTGGCCAACTGGATGAACTCTCCCTGCTCAAGGAATACCACAACCGACGTGAGGTCTTTACCGACGCTCTGGTGGCTCACCTCACCCTGGTCCTGGGCGCTTTGCTGCCCACCCTGGCGCTGGGGCTGCCGCTGGGGTGGTCGCTGTATCACCGACCATTGCGGCAAGGCCCGGTGCTGGCCGTACTGAACCTGGTACAGACCCTACCTGCCATCGCCCTGTTCGGCCTCCTGATCGGCCCGCTGGCAGCCCTGGCGGCCGCCTGGCCTGCCTTGGGTGAGCTGGGCATACAGGGCGTAGGCGCCGCCCCCGCCCTGATCGCACTGACGCTCTATGCCCTCTTGCCCATCACCCGCAGCGTGCTGTCCGGATTGGTACAGGTGCCAGCTACAGCGCGCGAAGCAGCAACTGCCATGGGCCTCAATGGCTGGCAGCTGTTCCGGCAGCTGGAGCTGCCACTGGCCCTGCCGGTCTTGCTGGCCGGACTGAGGCTGACCGTCATCCAGCTGATCGGGCTCGCCATGCTGGCCGCCCTGGTCGGCGCCGGCGGCCTCGGCACCCTGATGTTCCAGGGCCTGGCCAGTAGCGCGCTCGACCTGATCCTGCTGGGCGTGCTGCCCGCGGCCGCCCTCACCCTGCTGGTTGATGCCGGCTTCAAGCACTGGGCGGCCAATCTCAAAGGCGCCCTGCCATGATAGAACTGAGCGAGGTCAGCAAGACCTTTGGGCAACAGCCGGCGGTCGAGCGGCTGTCGCTGACGGTGGCGCGTGGCGAATTCCTGGTCCTGTTGGGAGCCTCCGGCTCGGGTAAATCGACCACGCTGCGGCTATGCAACCGGCTGCTGGAGCCCGACAGCGGCAGCATCCACTTTGCCGGTACGGATCTGCGCAGCTTTGAACCCCATGTGCTGCGCCGACGCATGGGCTACGCCATCCAGTCTGTCGGCCTTTTCCCACATTGGACGGTGGCGCAGAACATCGCCACCGTGCCGCAATTGCTGAGGTGGTCCAAGGCCAGGATCGCGGCACGGGTCGAGGAACTCCTGAGCCTGCTGCACCTGGACCCGGCCACCTTCAAGGACCGTTATCCGCATGCGCTCTCCGGCGGCCAGCAGCAGCGCGTAGGGGTGGCCCGAGCGCTGGCGGCCGAACCTGAGGTGCTGCTGATGGACGAGCCCTTCGGCGCACTCGACCCGGTCACACGGCAGGCCCTGCAGGAAGAAATCGCCCGCATCCACCGAGTGGCCGGCACCACCATCCTGATGGTCACCCATGATGTGGACGAAGCATTGCGCCTAGCCGACCGCCTTGTCCTGATGCAGCAGGGCCGCGTCCTGCAACAAGGCAGCCCGGCAGCCCTGCTGGCGCCGCCACTCGACACCAAGGTTGCGCAGATGCTGGGGGGGAGGGAGCTGGGGTTGCGCCGGCTGGCCTTGCAGACTGTCGCCAGCCGGGCACGGCCCGAACTCGCCAGCCCAGGCCCCAGCATCGCTGCCGACGCCAATCTGCGTGAGGCGCTGGACCTGATGTTGCAGCAGGCTTGTGACCACCTGAACGTGCACGACGCGGCAGGCCAGCCCATCGGCAGGCTCTACCTGGCTGACCTGGCGGAAGCCGGCGCATGAGCGGCCCGCTGCGGCAATTGCTGCGCGATCCGCTGGTCTGGTCGAGCATGCTGCTGCTGGCGCTGGTCCTGGGCATGCCCGGCCTGCGAGGGGTATTCGCCACGCTTTTTCCCGAACTGCCGCGCCCCCTCTACGAGCAGGACAGTTTTCTGAGCCTGACCCTGGCCCATCTAGGGTTGGTTCTGCTGGCTGGTAGCATAGCCAGCAGCCTGGGTCTGCTGGGCGGCATAGCCGGTACCAGGCGGTGGGGGCGGGAATTCCGCCCCTTGCTGGAGACGCTGGCCGGAGTAGGTCAGACCCTGCCGCCGGTGGCGGTACTGGCCGTGGCCGTACCCCTGGTCGGCTTTGGCGCCCTGCCCGCCCTGATAGCGCTGGCGCTCTACGGGCTCCTACCCGTGCTGCACGCCACCCTGGCCGGCCTAGACAGCGTACCCGCGGCCGAGCGGGATGCCGCAAGCGGCCTGGGCATGACGCCAGCGCAGATATTGTGGCGGCTGGAGCTCCCGATGGCGGCGCCGGTGATCCTGGCCGGCGTGCGCACCTCGCTGGTAATCAATATCGGCACTGCCGCGGTGGCCGCCACCGTGGGCGCGCACAATCTGGGCTCACCCATCATCATCGGCATCAATGGCTACAACACCGCCTATGTGCTGCAAGGGGCGCTGGTACTCGGCCTTTTGGCCATCACCTGCGATCTGGCGTTAGGCCGACTGGCCCGCCGCTGGGCGCACCCGCCCTGAGCCCGCCTTGCGCTCAGGCGACGATCTCGACACCCTTCCAGAAGGCGACACGGTTCTTGATCTGCGCGGCGGCCGACTTGGGCTCGGGGTAGTACCAGGCGGCATCGACATTGATCGCGTCGCCCACCTGCACGCTGTAATAGCTGGCCAGGCCCTTCCAGGGGCAGACCGTATGGGTATCGCTGGCCAGAAAGTGCTGCCGGACCAGGGCCTCGGCCGGGAAGTAGTGATTCCCCTCCACCACCACGGTATCCTGACTCTCGGCCAGCACCACGCCCCGCCAGATCGCCTTCATGACCGTCCTCCTTCTGGCGCCGCCAGCCAGTGGACCGAGAAGGCCTGGGCTGGATCAGTCCAAACGGCCTGCGGCGTGAAGCCCGCGCTGCGCGCCAACGTCTGAAAGCCGGCGATAGTGTACTTATAGGAATTCTCGGTATGCAGGCTGTCCCCCTCGGCAAAGTGGATGCGCTCGCCACATAGCCGCACGACCTGCCGACAAAGGCTCACAAGGTGCATCTCGATACGCTGCTGTATCGGGTTGTAATAGGCGTAGTGGGCAAAGGCATCCAGATCGAAATCCGCGCCCAGCTCACGGTTGGCACGCAGCAGCAGGTTCTTGTTGAAGCGCGCAGTTACACCGGCCGCATCGTTATAGGCGGCGTGCAGTACAGCCGGTGTCTTCACGAGGTCCACCCCGATCAACAGCCCACCACCGGCCAGGGAGCTCGCCATACGGCTCAGCAAACCCAAGGCCTCGCGCGGTTCGAAGTTGCCGATGGATGAGCCTGGGAAAAAACCTACCCGTCTCCCCACAGCGGGCGGCAGGGCCAGGTTATGGGTGAAATCCCCGACCAGGGGCTGAATCTGCAGGCCAGGGTAGTCCTCCCGCAGCCGCTGCGCCGCCTGCTGCAGGTGCTCGCCGGAGATATCCAGCGGCACGAAGCGGCGTGGCGCTTCCAGCGCATCCAGCAGCAGCCGGATCTTGCGACTGGCGCCAGCACCGTATTCGACAATGTCGGCCGCCGGGCCGATGACCGCCGCCATTTCCTCAGCGTGGCCGGCCAGGATGCCCAGCTCGGTACGAGTGGGGTAGTACTCGGGCAGTTCGCAGATCAACTCGAACAGCTGCGAACCGGCTTCGTCGTAGAAATACTTGGGAGAAACGCTACGCGGCCGCTGTTGCAGGCCGTTAAGCAGATCGGCGGCAAAGCCGCTGACGGCAATGATGGGGCTATCGGGCAAGCGCATCAGGGTCATGGGGGCTCCAGAGCCGGGTTGACTGGCAGCTTGGTTACAGATCACGCGCAAGGCGCAGGCCGCTGAACTGCCAGCGCGCTGTTGGCGGGAAGAAGTTGCGGTAGCTGGCCCGGCTATGCCCGGCCGGCGTGGCGCAGCTGCCACCGCGCAATACCAGCTGCCCGACCATGAACTTGCCGTTGTACTCCCCCACCGCCCCGGCCAAGGGCTGAAAGCGCGGGTAAGGGTCGTAGGAAGAACGCGTCCATTGCCAGACTGCGCCGAATAGCTGCTGCAGGCCTTCACCCTCGCCAGCCGCTCGGGGGTGCGGATCCAGCGAGGCAAGCGACATGCCTGCCGGCGGCGCCCCCGTAGCTTGGCTCGCAGCAGCCACCTCCCACTCGAACTCAGTAGGTAGCCGCGCACCTGCCCAGGCGGCGTAGGCCGCTGCCTCATAGAAGCTCAGATGGCAGACCGGTTCGGCCAGGTCCAGCGCCCGCTCGCCGTAGAGCGTGAACTGCGTGCGCAGTCCTTCCTGCTCCAACCAATAAGCGGGCGCCCGCCACCCCTGTGCCTGCACGGTGGCCCAGCCCTCGCTCAGCCAGAGTTCCGGCCGGCGGTAGCCGCCATCCTCGATAAAGGCCAGGTAGTCGCCGTTGCTGACCAACTGGCGTGCCAAGGCATAGGGCTGCAGATAGATGCGGTGACGCGGTGTCTCGTTATCGAAGGCGAAGCCACCGGCGCCATGGCCCACCAGCACTTCTCCGCCCTGGTAGCCCTGCCAGCTCCCCCCCACAGGCAGGACCGCTGCTACCTGCGGTGCCTTGCCCCAGGCTGGCAGCAAGGGGTTGAGCGAAAAAGCGTGCTTGATGTCGGTCAGCAGCAGTTCTTGGTGCTGTTGCTCGTGGTTAAGGCCCAACTCGACCAAAGGTACCCAGCCTGCTCCCGTCGATTGGTCGCCTTCCAGCAAGGCCAGCATGGCGGCATCCACATGGGCTCTGTAGCGCAATACCTCTTCCAGTGAGGGTCGGCTCAGCATGCCACGTTGCGGCCGCGGGTGGCGGCTACCCAGGCTCTCGTAGTAGGAATTGAAAAGGTGGAAGTAACGCGGGTCGAAGGGCCGGTAGTCCTGCACATGGGCACGCAAGACCACGACCTCGAAGAACCAGGTGGTGTGCGCCATATGCCATTTGCTGGGGCTGGCGTCCGGCATGGACTGGATGCACTGATCCTCGGCGCTGAGCGACTGCGTCAACGCCAGCGTGAGCGCACGGACGTCGCGGTAACGCGACGCCAAAAGGAGAGGGTCGGCGACATAGGCCGGCAAAGTGGAGGGCACGGGGAGCCTTTGCGCGATCGGGAAGCTAACAAGCAGATTAGTCTGGCTAAGCTGCGGTTCCCTTACATTGGACGATAAATCCCCCACACGCCACCCTATCCGGCCGAGCCTGCAATGAAAAAGGACGCCCGCGGGCGTCCTTTTTCTGTCGGCAACGGCCGATCAGGCCACTTGCGGCGGGTTGCGCAGCTTGATGTGCAGCTCGCGCAGTTGCTTCTCGTCCACCACGTTCGGTGCCTGGGTCAGCAGACACTGGGCACGCTGGGTCTTGGGGAAGGCGATCACGTCACGGATGGACTCGGCACCGGTCATCAGGGTGACCAGACGGTCCAGACCGAAGGCCAGGCCACCGTGCGGGGGTGCACCGTACTGCAGGTTTTCCAAGAGGAAGCCGAACTTGTTCTGGGCTTCTTCCGGGCCGATGTTGAGCGCTTCGAACACGGTGGACTGCATGTCGGCGCGGTGGATACGAACCGAACCGCCACCCAGCTCCCAACCATTCAGCACCATGTCGTAGGCACGCGCCTTGCACTTGCTCGGGTCGGTCTTGAGGAACTCGACATGCTCGACCTTGGGGCTGGTGAAGGGGTGATGGCAAGCCACGTAGCGCTTGTTCTCGTCGTCGTACTCGAACATCGGGAAGTCGACCACCCACAAAGGCTTCCACTCGCGGGTGAAGTAACCGCCGGCTTCACCCTTCTCATGGCCGATCTTCAGGCGCAGCGCGCCGATCGCTTCGTTGACGATCTTGGCCTTGTCGGCACCGAAGAACACGATGTCGCCGTTCTGGGCACCGGTACGCTCAATGACAGCAGCCAGCGATTCCGGGGTCAGGTTCTTGACGATGGGCGACTGCAGGCCGGTCTCGTTGAGCTGGGTGACATCGTTGATCTTGATGTAAGCCAGGCCACGGGCGCCGTAGATGCCGACGAACTGGGTCCAGGCGTCGATCTCGGAACGGGTGAAGGCTGCGCCACCGGGGATGCGCAGGCCGACCACACGGCCGCCTTCCATATTGGCGGCACCGCTGAAGACCTTGAAGGGCACATCCTTCATGACGTCGGTCAGCTCGGTGAACTTGAGGTTCACGCGCATATCGGGCTTGTCCGAACCGTAGAAGAACATGGCGTCGTCATACTGCATGCGCGGGAACTTGCCCAGTTCAACGCCGATGGCCTCCTTGAACACGTGGCGCGCCATTTCTTCGGTCACGTCCATGATCTCGTCTTCCGTCAGGAAGGAGGTCTCGATATCGATCTGGGTGAACTCGGGCTGACGGTCGGCACGCAGGTCTTCGTCGCGGAAGCACTTGGTGATCTGGTAGTAGCGGTCGAAGCCAGCCACCATCAACAGCTGCTTGAAGAGCTGGGGCGACTGCGGCAGGGCGAAGAAGTGGCCGTCGTGCACGCGGCTCGGCACCAGGTAGTCACGGGCGCCTTCCGGGGTCGAGCGGGTCAGCATCGGGGTTTCGATGTCGATGAAGCCGCGCGAATCGAGGAAGTTACGCACCAGGAGCGCCACCTTGTAGCGCAGGCGCAGGTTCTTTTGCATCTGCGGCCGGCGCAGGTCGATCACGCGGTGCTGCAGACGGGTCATCTCGCTGAGGTTTTCCTCATCGATCTGGAACGGCGGGGTGACCGCGGCGTTCAGGATCACGATCTGCTTGGCCAGGATCTCGATCTCGCCGGAGATCAGGTTGGCGTTGGCGGTACCGGCCGGGCGCTCGCGCACGATGCCGGTCACTTCGATCACGAACTCGGAGCGGACGGTATCGGCCAGGGCGAAGGCTTCCGGGGTATCCGGGTCGATCACCACCTGCACCAGACCCTCACGGTCACGCAGGTCAATGAAGATCACGCCGCCATGGTCGCGGCGGCGGTGGGCCCAGCCCTTCACCGTCACGGTCTGGGAGAGGAAACGCTTGTCGATCAAGCCACAATAGTCGGTACGCATGGTGCTGAATCCTGTAACAGCCCTCTTGGGGCATATGAATAGCGGAAAGTCTGGTATTGCCGGAAAGTTTGACGGGCTAAGCAGGGTGGCTGCTTAACCCTTGGGATTGGCGTCGGTGGCCTGACCGAAGGACTTGCAGGGGTCTTCCCCGGCGGCCTTGGGCGACGGTGCGACCACGCCCATGGAAATGACATATTTGAGCGCCTCGTCCACGCTCATGTCGAGCTCACGGGTATCGGCCTTTTTCACCACCATGAAATAACCCGATGTCGGGTTGGGGGTGGTAGGCACATAGACCGAGACATGCTCGCCCTCCAGCTGGCAAGCCAGCTCCTGGGCCGGCGCACCGGTCAAAAAGGCCACGGTCCAGGCCTCCGAGTGCGGGAAGCGCACCAGCAGGGCCTTGCGAAAGGCGTTGCCGGAATCAGACAGCACCGTGTCGGAAACCTGCTTGACGCTACCGTAGATGGACTTGACCACCGGGATGCGGTTGAGGATGTCCTCCCAGAACTTCACCAGCCGCTGGCCCAGGATGTTGGCGGTCAAAAGGCCCGTGCCCAGCAGCACTACCATGACCAGGATCACGCCAAGGCCAGGCACATGCACGCCGAGGATGTCCTTGGGCCGGCTGCCCTCGGGCAGTAGCAACAGGACATTGTCCATCATGCCCACCAGCGTGCTGATCACCCACAGGGTGATGCCCAGCGGCACCCAGATCAGCAGGCCAGTGACCAAATAACGTCTCATGCTCGACTCTCGTGCTCTCTCAGTGTGGCTCAGTGACTACAACCGGCACCGCAGGTATGGCCGGCATCGCCGGCGGGCGATTCGGCCTTGGCAGCAGGCTTGCTGCCGCCCTTGAAGTCGGTCGCGTACCAGCCGGAACCGTTGAGCTGGAAGCCCGGCGCGGACAATTGCTTGGTAAAGCTCTCCTTGCCGCAAGCCGGACACTGGGTCAGGGCGGGGTCGGACAGCTTGCGCAGAACATCAGCACGGTGGCCGCATTCACTGCATTGGTAATCGTAGATAGGCATCGTGTTATCTCCGTTACAAACTGGAAAAGCCCAATCAAAGCCGCGCATTATAACGCAGCGCAGCATAGCCTGTACGGTCGAAAATGCGGCCTCCTGCGGGCCGCTTCAAGCCTTGCCTCCGGGCACTTATGCCAAGGGCCTTGCTGTGGCTGGCAGCCCCCGTTTTTCCGTAGTAGGCTAGTGCGCCCTTATAAGAAAATATTGACGTGCAGAGCACGCACCCCTAACGGAGAAGACCACGATGCACCTTGCCCGCCTTTTCTTGCCCAGCCTGATGGCCCTGGGCATGGCCGCCGCCCAGGCAGACGCCCTGAGCCCGGTTGGCAACTGGAAGAACATCAGCGACAAGACCAAGAAGGTCGAAGCGGTGATCCAGATCTGGGAAGAAGGCGGCGAATACAAAGGCAAGCTGGTCAAGCTATTCGACAGCAAGGAGACAACCTGCTCGGCCTGCAAGGGCGACAAGCAGAACAAACCCCTGCTGGGCCTGGAAATCATCTGGGGCGTCAAAAAAGATGGCGACGAATGGAACGGCGGCAAGATCCTCGACCCCAATAGCGGCGACATCTACAGCGTCAAGATGAGCCTCGCCGAGGGCGGCCAGCAACTGAAGGTCCGTGGCTTCATGGGCTTCTCGCTGCTGGGCCGCACGCAGATCTGGCTGCGCGACCAATAGGCCAGCGCGAGGCCTCGTAACAGGCCCTGCGCAACATCGATCAATCGCATCTATCCTCCATCCGCCGCTTATAGGCTGCGGGTGGAATGGAGCATTGGCAAGAACCGGAAAATAATGAACGACAATGTAAGCGAGCAGCCCCGCAGCAGCGGGCGCAAACTGCAGCGACGGGGGGAGGAATCCCGGCGCAAGATACTGGACGCAACCTTGGTACTGATCGCCAAGCGCGGCCTGCATGGCGTAACCCATCGCGCCATCGCGGCCGAGGCAGGCGTACCGCTCTCCCTCACCACCTATTTCTTCAGTGGTCTGAACGACCTGATCGAGCAGGCCTTCGATCATTTCGTGATTGCGGCAGCCAACGACAATATCGAGATCATGCACCAGCTGGCAGCCTATCTCGATACCTTTCCGCCGGAGGCGTTGCAGCAGGAAGGCCCGATCCGTCAGGAGGTACACGGCATCGTCACCAGCCAGCTGGCCAACTTCATCCGTCAGCAAGCCTCAACCCACTCGGTGGGTCTCGCGGTAGAATTGAACTTCCTCTACCTGTACCGCCTGGACCCGCCCATCCGTGCCAAGGCGCAGGCCTACCGGGCGCGACTCGTTGCCGGCATTGCCGAGCTCGCCGCCAAGGTCGGCTCCCTGCAACCGGAAATCGATGCCTCGCTGGTACTGAGCGTGATCCACCGTCTGCAGTTCGAATGCATGAACCTGCCGCCCCCCTGGCCCGAGAGCCTGCTCGAGGGCGAGATCGGCCGCATGCTCGAACTGGTGTTCCGGATACCGGAGGAAGAAAGCCCGGCAGCCACCGCCGACTGATCCAAGGGAGGCGCGGCAGAAATATAGGTCGCTGCGGCCCCGATATTTCTATAGTGCCTCCCTAACCCGCCCCCCCGTATCGCCGACATGCTTGAAATCCTGCCCCTGGTCCTGCTCTCCTTCACCGCCGGCCTGATCGACGCTGCAGTAGGAGGGGGAGGCCTCGTGCAGGTGCCCGGCCTCTTTGCCGCCCTGCCGGGCTATGCGCCGGCCACGCTGTTCGGCACCAACAAGTTCAGCTCGGTATTCGGCACTGCCACGGCCGCCTGGCGCTACTCGCGCAAGATCGATATCGCCTGGCGCCTGGTGGTGCCGGCGGCGCTGACCGCCTTTGCCTTCTCCTTCCTGGGCGCCATGGCGGTCGACGCCATCCCCAAGGCCTATATGCGGCCGCTGGTACTGGCCCTGCTGGTCTTTATGCTCGGCTACACGCTGAAGAAGAAGGACTTTGGCGCCATGCACCGGCCCAGCCACATCGGCCGCCGGGAGCTGCTCGTGGCCCTGGCCATCGGTGGCGCCATCGGTTTCTATGACGGCCTGTTCGGCCCAGGTACCGGCAGCTTCCTGATCTTTCTGTTTATCCGCTTCTTCGGTTTTGACTTCCTGCGCGCCTCCAGCGCCGCCAAGGTGGTCAACGTGGCCACCAACCTCGCCGCCCTCGCCTTCTTCATCCCCGCCGGCCACGTGCTCTATCACTTCGCCATCCCCATGGCGGTCGCCAATATCGCCGGCGCGGTCTGCGGCGCCCGGCTGGCCATGAAGGGCGGCACCGGCCTGATCCGCAAGCTCTTCATCGCCCTGGTGACCGTGCTGATCGCCAAACTGGCCTGGGACACTTTTCACTGATCACTCTTGCCACTTGTCCGGAGCAATACGGTAACGATTGACAAATGACCGCCGGTCATTTGAAATGCAAACCACAAATGACCAAAGGTCATTTATTTTTCGACCAACAACTGACCGACGGTCATTTAAAAAGGATTACCCAATGGAAAAACTCAATGGCAAGTGGGCGCTGGTGACCGGTGCCTCCAGTGGCTTTGGCATGGACTTCGCCGGTGCCTTGGCCGAGCGTGGCGCAAACCTGGTACTGGTGGCGCGCCGCAGGGAGCCCATGGAGGCGCTGGCCGCGCGGCTGCGCAGCGACCATGGCGTCAAGGTGGAGGTGATCGGCATGGACCTCGCCCGGCCGGGCGTAGGCTTGGAACTCAAGCAATTGCTGAGCGAGCGGGATATTGCCGTGGACGTGTTGATCAACAATGCCGGCTATGGCGTCTATGGCGACTTTGTGGAACAGGCGCTGGACCGCACCCTGGACATGCTGCAGCTCAATATGCTGAGCCTGACCGAGCTGACCCATGCCTTCGCCGCCGACATGGTCAGCCGCGGTAGCGGGCATATCCTGCTGGTCGCCAGCCTGGGTGGCTACCAGGCCACGCCCACCTACGCGGCCTACGCCGCCAGCAAGGCCTATGTCCTGCTGTTTGGCGAAGCGCTCAATACCGAACTGGCCCCCAAGGGCGTCAAGGTCAGCGTGCTCTCGCCCGGTATCACCGCCACCCAGTTCCTGGCGGTATCGGGCCAGCGCCCCACGCTCTACCAACGGCTGGTAATGATGCGCCCACGCCCGGTGGTCAATACCGGCCTCGCAGCCCTGTTCAAGGGCAAAGCCAGCGTCATCCCTGGCCTTGCGAACAAGCTGACCGCCTTCAGCAACCGGCTCGCGCCGCGCAGCCTGCAGAGCAAGGTTGCGCTGCAGTTGATGAAGAACTGAGTACCCCCCGGAGCGCCATCGCTCCGGGGCAATTCCAATCGTGTTTACAATGGCGCCATGATGCAAAGAGCTCTTGATGCCGCCGACAAGGCCGAACGCCGCAACGCCATCCTGGCGGCGGCGCGCCAGTTGTTCCTGCAAGACCCGCACAAGCTGCCCTCGGCAGCCCAGATCGCCGAAGCCGCCGGGCTCGCCAAGGGCACGGTCTATCTCTACTTCCGCACCAAGGAAGAAATCTTCGTCGGCCTGCTGGCTGCCGACTTCCGCAGCCTGTTCGAAACAGTCGCCGAGATATTCCACAACCCGCCGGCCGAGTTGCCGGCCTTGTTGGCCCACTTCCTGGAGCACTACCTACGCTACCTGGACCAGCATCCGGAATTCCTGCGGCTCGATGCCATGGCCTACAGCGTGCTGGAGCAGAATCTCAGCGACGAGCAGTTGCGCGCCTTCAAGCTGGAACTGACCCAGTTGCTGGTCGCCAGCGGCGCGGCCATAGACCGCGCCCTCGCCCTGCCTGAAGGCCGTGGCAGTACGCTCTTGATGCGAACCTACGCGTTGACGCGCGGCCTATGGCAGTCGCTGGACCAGCCACGCTGCATTGCCGCCATGCTGGACGACCCGATCTTCGCCCCGCTGCGACCGGACTTTCGCAGCGAGCTCGCCGCCGCGCTGCGCGAATACTGGCTCGGCGCGCTCAGCATCGCGGCGCAGGGGTAGAATAGGCTTTTCGTCGTCTACCGCCTTCCGCCTCATGCTCAAAACCTTGCTCGCCAGCCTGGCCCTGACCACCGCCCTTCTGACCCCGCTTGCCGCACAAGCCGCCACGCCGACCGAGAAAGGGGTGCTGGTGGTCTACCTCGGTGCCGAGGATTGCCGCTGGTGTACCTTCTGGGAAAGCCGCCTGTCCGGTCAGGAGCGAAAGTTCAAGGCGACGCCGGAATTCAAGAAACTGCAATATCGTACGGTCAAGAATAACTACCTGGCCGAGCCCTACGTCGCCCGCGACTTTCCAGACGACCTGAAATGGGTGTTCGAATCGCTGGCTGAGCGCGACCGCCGGCCGCCGCGCCCGACCTTCCTGGTCTACAACGATGGCAAGCTGGTCGGCAAATACGCCGGCAGCGAAGGCTGGGACGAGAAAGGCTACCCGACCGTGAAGAAACTGCTAGACAGCGCCAAGGACTGAACCATGCCCCAGTACAAACGCCCGGAATCGGTCCTCGTGGTGGTCTACACGCCGGAATTGAAGGCGCTGATCATAGAACGCAGTGACTTCAAGGACGCCTGGCAATCGGTGACCGGCAGCCTGGAAGATGACGAAACCCCGCGCGAGACCGCGGTGCGCGAGCTGCGCGAGGAGTTGGGCATCGAAGCCAGCCGGTATGAACTTCAGGACTGGGGCATTGTGAATGTCTGGGAGATCTTCGAGATCTGGCGCCATCGCTACGCCCCGGACGTGACCGAGAACACCGAGCACGTCTTTGGCCTCTTGGTGCCAGAGACCTTCGAACCCACCCTGGCACCGCGCGAGCACGTGGGCTGGCTGTGGCGCGACTGCCATGTGGCAGCCGAGGCGGTGTTCTCGCCTTCGAACGCAGAGGCGCTGCGCATACTGCCAGAGATGGCCGTCAAGTTCGGTGCCACCATGATCACCCAAGGCAACGCCTGAACGACCAACCATACCAACCACCATGCCGCCCGACGCTAAGCATGGCCTGTCGCTGAGGATAGCGACCTACAACATCCACAAGGGCATGTCGGCCTTCAACCGCCGACATGTCCTGCCGGCGCTCAAGCATGCGCTGGGTGGGCTGACCGCCGACCTCGTGTTTCTGCAGGAGGTGCAGGGCGAGCACAAGGCGCGCTCGCAACGCCATGCCGACTGGCCCACCCTACCGCAGCACGCCTTTCTGGCCGACGAAGCGCTGCACCATGTCTACGGCCCCAACGCCGAATACCACGCCGGCCACCATGGCAATGCGCTGCTGTCGCGCTTTCCCATCCTCGACTGGCACAACCAGGACGTGAGCCTGAGCCGCTTTGAGCGGCGCGGCCTGCTGCATAGCAGGGTGGATATCCCGGATTGGGACAAACCCCTGCACACCCTGTGTGTGCACCTCAATCTGCGCGCTGCCGATCGCCGCAAGCAACTGGCGGCACTGGCCGACTACGCCCAGGCCAACATTCCCGCCGATGCACCATTGATCGTGGCCGGGGACTTCAACGACTGGCAGCAGGATGCCTGCGGCTATCTGCGCGAGGCGCTGGATCTGCGCGAGGCCTTCCACAGCCTGCACGGCCGCCTCGCGGCCAGCTTCCCGGCCCGTATGCCGCTATTGACGCTGGACCGCATCTACCTGCGCGGCCTGGACGTAGAGCATGCGCAAGCACATGGCGGGCGCGATTGGGCCAAGCTCAGCGATCATGCGCCGCTGACCGCCACGGTGCGGAGGACTTGATGCAGGACAAGCGCGGCCGGCTGGAGGAACAACCGTTCGACTATGTCGCCTGCAAGAATGGCAGCGTGCAACTGCGCTGCCGCGGCCGTGTGGTCAAGACCCTGGCTGGCACGCAAGCCGTCCGCTTCCTGAGCAAGGCCGCCAGCCTGGATGCCGCGGCGCTGCAACACCTGCTGGCGCGTGAAACCGGACAGTTCAAGATGGGTACCGAAAAGGCGGCCGATGAGCTGGCGCGACGGTAACGAGATCGCGCTGCTACGCAGCGGCACCGAGTATTTCCCCGCCCTGCTTGCCGCCATTGCCGGGGCGCGGAGCGAAATTTTCCTGGAGAGCTATCTCTACGAGCCCGATGCCACCGGCCGGCAGGTCACCGCCCGACTGATGCGCGCCGCCCGGCGTGGCGTGCGGGTGCAAATGCTGCTGGATGGCTTTGGCGCCCGGCTCCTGCCCACGCGCCTGCGTGAGAACCTGTTGCGTGCCGGGGTGCGCCTCTTGTTCTTCCGTCCGGAATATTCGCGTTTTTCCCTAAACCGCCAGCGGTTGCGGCGCATGCACCGCAAGATCGCACTGATCGATGGCCGGCTGGGCTTTGTCGGCGGCATCAATATCCTCGACGATATCGACGAGCCCGGCCTCGCGCCCCGCTATGACTACGCACTGCAGATACGCGGCCCCCTGCTGATCGACCTGCACCAGATCCTGGTCAGCCAGTGGCGCTATAGCTGCTGGTCCCAGCTCAAGCGCGAGTGGCATCGTCTACCCAAGCCCCCGCAACCAGAGCCGCACCCCGGCAATGTCACCGCACAACTGATACGGCGCGACAACCTACGCCATCGGCGAGCGATCGAAGCGGCCTATCTGGAAGCAATCGAGGCGGCCCACCACGAAATCGTGATCGCCAACGCCTACTTCCTGCCGGGGCTCAGCCTGCGGCATGCCATTCTGGCCGCCGCCCGGCGCGGGGTAAAGGTGGTGATCCTGCTGCAGGGACGCATCGACCACGCACTGCTGCACTACGCCACCCGGGTGCTCTATCGCCCCTTGCTGGCAGCCGGGGTGGAGATCCATGAATACCGGGCCGGCTTTATGCACGCCAAGGTGGCGGTCATCGACCATAAGTGGCTGACCGTGGGTTCATCCAATATCGACCCCTTCAGCCTCCTGACCGCGCGCGAGGCCAATGTGGTGGCCATGGACTTCACCCTCGCCCAGGCACTGCGGCAGGACATCCAGCGGCATATCGAGCAGGATGCCGTACCCATCACCGCCGAGCACGGCCGCCGCACCCGCTGGTGGCAGCGCGCCCTGCCCTGGCTGGCCTACCAGCTGGTACGCGGCCTCCTGGGACTAACCGGCTACGGCCGACGCGAGTACCGCGAGTAAGACTCAGGCGATCTCGGAGGGAGTGTCGACCGAGGCCTGAGGCGGCCGCTGCAGAATGGCCACCCCATTACGTACCGCCACGATCTCGGCCAGGATGGCGATGGCGATCTCGGCTGGCGTGCGGCTGCCGAGGTAGAGCCCGACCGGGCCATGCAAGCGGTCGATCTCGGTGCTGGAGAGATCAAACAGCGCCAAGCGCTCGCGGCGCTTTTCGGTATTGCGGCGAGAACCGAGGGCCCCCACATAGAAGGCCGGCGATTTGAGCGCCTCAAGGAGCGCCATATCGTCGAGCTTGGGGTCGTGGGTCAACGCCACGATGGCGGTATGGGCATCGGGCTCCAATGCCAGCACCACGTCGTCGGGCATACCCTCCTCCAGGCGCACGCCTGCCACATCCCAATCCTGGCGGTATTCCAGACGCGGATCGCATATATGCACCGCAAAGCCCAAGGCCTGCGCCATCTGCGCGGTAATGCGTGAGAGTTGGCCGGCACCGATCAACAAGAGGCGCCACTGTGGGCCAAAGATGCCGACAAAGCATTCGCCCGACAGCCCAGGCTTGTCCTCGCGCCGGGCCGCCGCCAGGCTGACCTCGCCACTGCCAAGGTGCACGGTGCGGCTGACCAGCTCATGCCGACCGGTCCGCGCCAACAGCTCGTCCAGCCAGGCAATGTCACGCAGCGGTTCGACCAGGAGCCGCAGCGTGCCACCGCAAGGCAGACCAAAGCGGCTGGCTTCGGCCTTGCTCACGCCATAGCTCACGATGCCGGTCTGCTCGGGCCGCTCGCCCAGGCTGACACGACGGACCAGGTCGTCCTCGACACAGCCGCCCGAGACCGAGCCTTCCACCGCACCGTCACCACGTACCGCCAGCAGCGAACCGACCGGTCGCGGTGCCGAGCCCCAGGTCTCGACCACGCTGACCAGCCACACCGCCTGCCCGGCCACGCGCCAAGCACGAGCCCGCGCCAGCACCTGCAGATCGAGCGCGTCCATCAGGCCAACTTCAGTGGCAGGCTGGTGAGCCGCTTGCCGGTCGCGGCGGCGATCGCATTCGCCACCGCCGGCGCCAAGGGCGGCACACCCGGTTCGCCCACACCGGTCGGGGCTTCGCCACTGGCGACGATATGTACTTCGATCTTGGGCATCTCGTTGATACGCAGCACCTGGTAATCATGGAAGTTGGACTGCTCGGTGGCACCGTTCTTCAGGGTAATCGCACCATGCAGGGCAGCCGAGAGCCCGTAGCCTATGCCGCCTTCCATCTGTGCGCGCACCACGTCCGGGTTGATGGCCACACCGCAATCCACCGCACAGACCACGCGGTCGACGCTGAAACTGCCGTCTTCACGCACTGTCACCTCGGCCACCTCGGCCACATAGCTATTGAACGATTCCACCACGGCGACGCCACGACCACGCTTTTCCCCCGTCTTGCCAGCAGCCAACGGCTTGCCCCAACCGGCCTTCTCCGCCGCCAGCTTGAGCACGCCAGCGTGGCGCGGATGCTTGCTCAGGAGCCCCAGGCGGAATTCCACCGGGTCGGCCCGGGCGGCCTCGGCCATCTGGTCTATCATCGTCTCCACCGCAAAGCCGGTATGGGTATGGCCCACAGAGCGCCACCACAGCACCGGTACCGTCTTGCGTGGCGAGTGCAGGTCCACCAGCAGATTGGGCACGTGGTAGGGCAGGTTGGCCGCGCCTTCGACCGAGGTCGCATCCACGCCGTCCTTGACCATAAAGGCCTCGAAGGGCGTGCCGGCCAGTATGCTCTGGCCGACAATGCGCTGCCGCCAGGCAATCAACTCGCCACGGCCATCCAGCGCTGCCTCGATGCGGTGCAGATACAGCGGCCGGTAGTAGCCGCCGCGCATGTCGTCCTCGCGTGTCCACACCAGCTTGACCGGCGCCTTGCCACCGATGGCCTTGACGATACGGGCGCACTCGACCGGAAAGTCGGCTGCCGGGTTGGCCCGCCGACCAAAGCTGCCACCGGCATAGAGGGTGTTGATGCGCACCTGCTCGGGCTTGAGGCCCAGTACGCCCGCCACTGCCGCCTGGTCCACGGTGTGGAACTGCTCGCCATTCCACATCTCGGCGCCATCCTTGTCACGGCGGATCACGCAGTTGAGCGGCTCCATCGCGGCATGGGCCAAGTAGGGGAACTGGTAGTCCACCCGCGCCACGCTGCCAGCCTTGCGGAAGGCGACGTCCGCGTCACCTTGCTTGCCGGCCACGCTGCCCGGCTCGTCCAAGAGGCGGCGGTATTCCGCCACCAGCTCCTCGCTACCCTGAGCCATGGCGCTCGACTCATCCCACTCTACCTTGAGCGCATCGCGGCCCTTCTTGGCGGCCCAGAAGCCCTTGGCCAGCACCGCCACGCCGGTGTCGATCATGACCACGTCCACCACCCCGCGCACCTTGCGGCTTGCAGTGGCATCGAAGGACTTGGGCTTGGCGCCAAAGCGCGGCGGGTGCGCCACCACCGCGGTCAGCATGCCGGGCAGGCGGATGTCCTGCGTGAAGACCGCCTTGCCATTGGTCTTGTCGGTCGTATCCTTGCGCGGCAGCTTCTGCTTGCCCACCAGGGTAAAGGTCTTGGGGTCCTTCAGCGGTGCATCCTTGACGGGTTCCAAGGTCACAGCCGTCGCCACCAGTTCGCCAAAGCGCGCCTTCTTGCCACTGCCGGCATGGCTCACCACACCTTGCTTGACCGTGATCTCGCCGGCCGGCACGTTCCACTGGCTGGCCGCAGCCGCTACCAGCTGTGCCCGTGCAGCAGCGCCGGCCTGGCGCAGCTGCATCCAGGAGTTGGCCATGGCGCTGCTGCCCCCGGTGCCCTGCATGGTGCCAAAGGAGAGATTGTTATAGCGCGAGGCATCAGCCGGGGCGGCCTCGACCTTGACGTGCGCCCAGTCGGCGTCCAGTTCCTCGGCCAGGATGGTGGCAAGACCGGTATAGGTCCCCTGCCCCATCTCCAGGTGTTTGGCGATCACCGTGACGCTGTCGTCAGCGCCTATGCGGACAAAGGCATTGGGCGCCAGATTGCTAGCCACCTCTGCTTCGGCAGCACGGGCACGGCCGGCAGGGGTAAAGTGAAAACCGATGACCAGCGCCCCGCTGGCGCCGGCACGCAATACATCGCGGCGGGAGAGTTCGAGCGTTCCCATGATCAGGCCTCCAGCTTCTCGGAAGCCTTGCCGGCCATGATGGCGGAGGCCTCATGTATGGCGGCGCGGATACGGTGGTAGGTGGCGCAGCGGCAGACATTGCCCGCCATGGCGGCGTCGATATCGGCATCGGTCGGTTTGGCGTTCTGTGCCAGCAAGGCGGTGGCCGACATGATCTGGCCCGATTGGCAGTAGCCGCATTGGACCACATCGAGCTTGCGCCAGGCCGCCTGCACGGCACGGGCCGGCGCACCCTTGATGCCCTCGATGGTCACCACCTTGCCCTGGCCAACCGCCGAGACCGGCAGGCTGCAGGAGCGGGTTGGCTGGCCGTTGAACCAGACCGTGCAGGCACCACACAGCGCCATGCCGCAGCCATACTTGGTGCCGGTATAACCGAGCTCGTCGCGCAGCACCCACAGCAGCGGGGTGTCAGGATCGGCATCGACCTTCACAGTCTTGCCGTTGATGTTCAGCGTGGCCATGTACGGACTCCATCAGGGCCGCGTCACGGGATGTTGACCATCCTCTAAGGCGGCGGGTTGTGATCGGGGACCCCAGCAGTATAGAAATTGCCGCACGCTTGCAAAGGCCGGAGGACGGCCGGTGCACGGATATATTCGCCGCTGGCCAAAAGCTATTCGCCGCGGCCGGTCAGGCCGTACTTCTTGACCTTGTCGTAGAGCGTCTTGCGCGGCAGCCCCAGAGCCTCGCTGGCGGCACTGACCTGGCCGCTGGCCCGGTCCAGCGCGTCCACGATCAAGCTCTTCTCGAAGCGGTCCATCAGCGCCGGCAGGTTGAGCGGCGTCTGGCTGGCAGCGGGCTCCAAGAGGCCCAGTACAAAGCGGTCGGCCACATTGCGCAGCTCCCGTACATTGCCCGGCCAGGGCTGGGCCATCAGCTCGCGCATACGGCCGGCATCCAGCACCGGTGCCGGCCGCTTGTAGCGCAGCGCGGCCTGCAGCACAAAGTGCTCGAACAGGAGCGGAATATCCTCGCGCCGCTCGCGTAGCGGCGGCAGGGTCAGGGTCACCACATTGAGCCGGTAGTAGAGGTCGGCACGGAATTTCTGCTGATCGGCAAGCTGGCGCAGATCCTCCTTGGTCGCCGCGACCACCCGGCAATCAACCGCGATGCTCTCATTGCCACCCAGCCGTTCCACCACCCGCTCCTGCAGTACCCGCAAGAGCTTGACCTGCAGCTGCAAGGGCATGCTTTCCAGCTCGTCCAGAAACAGGGTACCGCCGTGGGCATGCTCGATCTTGCCGATACGGCGCTTGACCGCACCGCTGAAGGCGCCGGTTTCATGGCCGAAGATCTCGCTCTCGAAGAGTTGCTCCGGCAACGCGCCGCAGTTGAGCGCCACAAAGGGGTGGCTGGCCCGGCCGCTGTACTGGTGCAGGCAACGGGCGACCAGCTCCTTGCCGGTGCCGGTCTCGCCCAGCACCAGCACGTCGGCACCGGCGTCGGCCACGTTCTGGATCATGGCGCGCACCCGCTCCATGGCGTCGCTCTTGCCCAGCAAGGTGGTACCGATGCCGTCACGGCGTTCCAGCTCGCGCCGCAGCTGGCGGTTCTCCAGCACCAGCTGGCGCTTGTCCTGGGCGCGCCGCACCACCTCGATCAACTGCTCCGAGGAAAAAGGCTTCTCGATAAAGTCATAGGCCCCGTCGCGCATGGCTTGCACCGCCATGGCCACATCGCCATGGCCGGTCACCAGCACGATGGGCAGTTCCGGGTCGAGCGCCACCACCTTGTCCAGCAGCGCCAGGCCATCCATGCCCGGTAGCTTTACGTCGCTGACCAGCACACCGGCAAAGTCGCGCTCAAGCAGCCTGAAGGCTGCCTCCGCCGTCTCGAAGGTGGTGACCGCGAAATCTGCCAGCTCCAGCGTCTGCTGGCTGGCGTGGCGGATCATGGCGTCGTCGTCGATGAACAGGACTTGCATACGGCTCTCTACGCTATCTCGCGTCAGCGAGGCTCCCTCGCGACGGCGAGGGCGGGGGGAGTGGGATCAAACAACGACATGACATTTGATTCTAGATGCTGTTTAACGCCCGGCGAGCGGGCGTTGTTGCCGCGCTGGGGCGGCATATGACCCCGGCCTTCCCCTTGCGGGATACGCCGGGTGCTGCTGGAAAGCCTGGGCAGAACTGGCATATCTTTTTATCTAGGCGCGCGGTAGCTCAATGGTAAAACAGGCACCGCCATTCGGGCGATTGGCGGCGCTCAGGTTGCCATGACAGTCGCGCAGGATGGAAAGCGAGATGGCCAGGCCCAGGCCCAGGCCTTCCCCGCCCTTGGTGGAGAAGAAGGGGTCGAACAGATGGTCCAGCGCCTCGGGCGCAATACCTGGGCCATTGTCGCTGACCAGAATGCGCACCCGCTCCCCCTCGCCCGTCACCAGCACCTCGATACGCGGTACCGGTACGCCGGCAACGGCATCAAGGGCATTGCGCAAGAGGTTGATCAGCACCTGCTCGAGGCGTACCTGGTCACCCAGCACCTGGATCTCCGGCTCCCAAAGCTCCCACTCCAGCAGCACCTGCTCGCGCCGCAACCGGTCCTCCAGCAACAGGCGGGCATTGGCCAGTGCCACCGCCACGCTCACCGGTACGGCGGGCTGGCCGGCGGTACGCTTGCGGGCAAAGTTACGCAGTTGGCCGGTGATCTTGCCCATGCGCTCCACCAAGCCCGTCATCAGCCCCAGGTTGCCGCGTGCCTGCTCGGGCTTGTCGCGGTCGAGGAAGATCAGCGCATTGTCGGCCAGCGTACGCATGGCGGCGAGCGGCTGGTTGAGCTCATGCGTCACGCCGGCCGCCATCTGCCCCAGTACCGCCAGCTTGCCGGCCTGGACCAGCTCATCCTGCGCATCGCGCAGCTCGGTCTCGGTGCGCTTGCGTTCCTGTACCTCGCGCTGCAGGGCCTCGTTGGCATCGATCAGGTCACGGGTACGCTCGGCCACCTTGATCTCCAGCTCATCATGGGCACGCTGTAGCGCCTCCCGCGCGGCCAGGTTGTCACGTATGCGGCGCTGCCGTTGCCGCCAGTAGAGCAGCAACAGCCATAGCGCGATCAGGCCAAAGCCGGTTGCAACCAGGGTGTCGCGCACCATCTGCCGCACCGAAGCCAGGTCCGAGAACAGCATCACCCGCCAACCCAGGTCGTCCAGCCACACCGTCTGCGCCAGCCATGCCGAGCGCCCTCGCCCATCCGGCAAGGCCACGATGCGGGTGCCGTCGTCGATGTCGGACATGGCTATCAGCCCGAGCGAAGGAAAGCCACTGCGGTCGTACTGGAAGGTATTGCGGATATAATTCAGCGCGTCCGAAGTCAGCGGGTCCAGGCTCTTGAGCTTCCAGGCCGGGGTGGCTGAAAGAAAGATCACCCCGGCCCTATCTGCCACCAGTACATGGTCGCTGGCGCGCCGCCAGCTGGCTTCCAGGGCATCCAGGCTGACCTTCGCGATCACCACGCCAACCACGCGCTTCTGCTCGAACACCGGTTGCGACAAGAAATAGCCCGGCTGCCGGGTCGTGGCACCCACGCCAAAGAAGCGGCCAGGCCGCCCGGCATGCGCCTCCTGGTAATAGGGGCGGAAGGCGTAGTTGTAACCGACGTAGGTCTGCGGTGTGTTCCAGTTGCTGGAGGCGATGGCGGTCCCCCCCTCATCCAGCAGGTAGAGGGTGGAGGACTGTGCCTCGCGGTTGATCGTCTCCAGGTAGCGGTTGACCCGCTCCCGCCGCTGTGGGTCATCCGGGTGGGCCAGCAGGCCGGTGATCTCACTATTGATCGAAAGCACATAAGGCAGGTAGGCATACTTGTCGACCGCGTTGTGCAGGCTGCCGACATAGACGTCCAAGCGGTGTGCCCCGGCCTGGCGGATGCTGCCCAACTCGCGTGCCTCTGCCCAGCGGCCGGCCAGCCATAGCACGGCGAGGCTCAGCAGCAGCGCTACCAACCACCAGGGCAGCCAGCGGGCTAGACGCGTGCGGATCTGGACAGGCACACAAACTCCCAATCAATAAAGGACAAGAGCGGCAAGGCGGCGAATGTCCCGGATCCGCACCCTACCGCTCCTCTCCGCCGCCGGCTAGCCCAAGGGCAGAACGGCGGCACCACACACCCAGGCCTCAGTCGGTGGTCAGACCGGCCATCTCCACGGCTTCGTGGCGTTGCTGCTCTTCCATCACCTGCAGGGAGAGTTCGCGCTTGAGGGCGTTGAACTCGGCCGAGCTGGAATCACGTGGCCGGGGCATATCCACCATCACGTCGCGCTTCACGGTACCCGGGCGGTAGGTCAGCACCACGATGCGGTCGGCAAGGTAGATGGACTCTTCGATCGAGTGGGTCACGAACAGGATGGTCTTGCCGAACTCGTCCCAGATCCGCAGCAGCTCGTCCTGCAGGCTGCGGCGGGTCAGGGCATCGAGCGCGCCGAATGGCTCGTCCATCAGCATGATGGGCGAATCCAGCGCCAGCACCCGGGCAATGGCCACCCGCTGGCGCATGCCGCCCGAGAGGTCTTTGGGGAAGCGGTCGCGGAATTCCTTGAGCTTGAGCTTCTCCAGGAGGCTCGCCACCTTGGCCTCGATCTGGGCCGGGTCAGCCTTCTTGACCTTGAGGCCGAAGGCGATGTTCTCGGCCACGGTCATCCAGGGAAAGAGTGCATATTCCTGGAACACCATGCCGCGGTCGGGGCCCGGCTCGGTAACCAACTTGTTCTCGACCGTGATCTGGCCACCGGTGGGCAGGGAAAAACCCGCCACCGCATTGAGCAGGGTGGACTTGCCGCAGCCGGATGGGCCCAGCAGGCAGACGAACTGGCCGGCCGGGATTTCGAGGTTGATGTCACGCAGGGCGATCACGTCGTCACCCGGCGTC
This sequence comes from Chitinimonas sp., assembly GCF_036568685.1. GTDB lineage: Bacteria > Pseudomonadota > Gammaproteobacteria > Burkholderiales > Chitinimonadaceae > Chitinimonas. Next base: position 20,895 of record NZ_DATCSC010000119.1, on the reverse strand, counting down.
TTGAAGACTTTCTGTACGTTCTGGACGCTGATCTGGCTCATTCTCGCCTCCTTATTGCTCAAGGCCGCGGTGCCAGCGCAGCAGATGGTTGTTCAGGCGGCTCATGGCGGTATCGATCGCCAGGCCGATGATGCCGATGCTGAACATGCCGGCGATGATCTTGTCGGACCAGAAGTACTCGCGCGCTTCCAGAATACGGAAGCCCAAGCCGTTGTTGACCGCGATCATCTCGGACACGATCACCACGATAAAGGCGGTGCCCATGCCGATGCGCGCACCCGACAGGATGTAAGGCGTGGCGGCCGGCAACATGACGCGGGTGAACATGGTGAACTGGTCCACGCCCAGGTTGCGGGCAGCACGGACATAGATCGAATCGACCTGACGCACGCCGGCGATGGTGTTCATCAGCACCGGGAAGAAGGCACCGATGGCGATCAAAAAGATCGCCGGCGGGTTGCCCAGGCCGAACCAGAGGATGGACAGCGGGATATAGGCAATGGGCGGAATCGGCCGCAACACCTGTACCAACGGGTTGAAGATGGCATTGGCCTTGTTGCTGGCACCCATGATCAGGCCCAGCGGCAGGGCCAGGCCCGCGCCGATGGCAAAGCCCACCAGTACGCGGTAGAGGCTGCCGATGGAGTCGGCGATCAATTCGCCCGAAAACATCCACTTCAAGTAGCTCGTTTGCGCCGGGTCATAGGGCATCAGCGGCGTGGCGTACTCGTACCACTTCTTCAGCACCGCCCAAGGGGACGGCAGGATTTGCGGGTTGATCCACTCGAGCTGTGCTGCCAGTTGCCATAGCAGCACAGCGACGAGCGGAACCACGATGCCGACAAGGCCGGCACCCAGTTTCTTCAGGTTCATGATCGTGGTTCCGCTTGTATTACTTGACGCCCAGCGACTGCTTGGCAGCGGTCAACAGGTCCAGCTTCACCCAGTCCTTGGCGACCGGCGGCTTGGCCATCTTGCCCACGCCGTACTTGGCCATCAGATCGGTGGTGATCTGAATATGGTCCACGCTCAACTCATAGGCATAGGGGCTGTTGCCGATCGCATCCTGGAAGTCATCCGCGGTGATCTGGTTCTTGAACATGGTGAAGCGCACATAGTCCTCGGCCTTCTTGGGATCATCCATAAAGGTCTTGGTGGCTTGCACAAAGCACTTCATGAATTTCTCGGCCAGCGGCTTGTTGGCATAGAGCTTCTCGGTCATCACCAGGGTACGGATAGGCTCGCCCATGGGGGTGTCGTAGGGCTTGAGCAGCTCAATGCCCCAGTTCTTGTTGATGGCCTGCGAGGCTTGCGGCTCGGACTGGGCCATGGCGTCAATCTGCTTTTGCATCAGCGCCTGGTTCAGGTCGGCAAAGGGCATGTAGACGATCTGCACGTCCTTGCCCGGCTGGTCGGACCAGGTCAGGTTGAACTTGGCCAGCTCGGCAAACAGCAGCAGCTCCTGCGCGCCACCACGGGCTACGCCCACCTTCTTGCCCTTGAACTGGGCAACGGACTTGATGCCGCTATCCTTGCCCACCACGATACGGGCGCCGCCTTTGGCAAAACCGGCCACGGCGTAGATCGGCACACCGGCGGCACGGCCGGCGATGGCAGCATCGGCCGCACTGGCAGCGACGTCCACTTCACCAGCAATGATGGCCGGCATGATGTCCAGGCCCTTGGCGAACATGCGCTCTTCGACCTTGATACCGCACTTGGGGCCCAGTTCCTTGAGGTAGGAAACCGCACCATAGTGAGCAAAACGCAGATTGCCGAGGCGGATCACGTCGTCGGCGGCATGTACGGTAGTAAACGACAAGGCGGCGGCAGCCACCATCAGGGAGGCGAAGCGTTTCATTCGGAACTGTCTCCAGTTTTGGTTTTCGGTTGACCAGACCAACGCAGCGAATCTGGCCACAGCCCGCTTTCCTATGCAAGCAGCTTGCCAGCTCGGCAGAATATGACAGTGCAAGCCAAGCCGCTGATTTAGCGGCAATATGTCCGAATAAACAGCCTAAGCACACCACCGCGGCGGCGAAACTCCGCACAGCACCCCACTGGCGGCGGCGGATTTCCGCCCAGCCTTACTCGCTATCGGGCTGGCGCGAGGGATGGGTGGCCTCGAAAGCCGGCAAGCTCGTAAGGTGAGCGTCGATGGCGACGATATTGGGGAAGGGAGTGAGGTCCAGGTTGAAACGGCGGGCATTGAACACCTGGGGCACCAGGCACAGGTCAGCCAAAGACAGTGCACCACCGTAGCAGTAATGGTGACTGCCGAGTCGTTCAAGCTCGGTCTCCAGCGCGGTGAAACCCACACCCATCCAGTGCCGCAGCCATTCGTCCACCACCTCCTGCGACTGGCCCAAGGTCCCCTTCAGATACTTCAGTACCCGCAGGTTGTTGATCGGGTGGATGTCACAGCCTATGGCATAGGCCAGGCTGCGCACCTGGGCGCGGGCCAAAGGCTCGCCGGGCAGCAGCGGCGGCATGGGGTAGCGCTCCTCCAGGTATTCGCAGATGGCCAGCGACTGGGTCAGTACCACGCCCTCGGTCTCGAAGCTGGGTACCAGCCCAGCCGGGTTGAGCGCCAGGTAGTCCGGCTTGCGCTGCTCGCCACCGTCGCGCAGCAGGTGGACCGGCACGGCCTGGTAGTCCAGCCCTTTCCAATGCAGCGCAATACGTACCCGCCAGGCAGCGGAGGAACGGAAATAGGTGTAGAGCTTGCGTTCGGACATGGTCTGTACCCGGTCTAAGCGGTCAAGGTTGGCGAGGAGGTTTAGCTACGTCATGCGTGCCGTGCCGGTAAAACAAACGCTCCCTGCCCTAATTCTAGGTACAGGGAGCGATCACGGCAGTGCGGCTTACGGCCTTAAGCCTGGCGCAAGACGACAGTCTGCTCGATGCTGCCGAAGATGGACTGGCCCTTGCTGTCCCACATATCGATCTTGACCGTGTCGCCAGCCTTGAGGAAAGGCGTCTTGGGCCCACCCTGCTCGATGGTCTCGATCATGCGGACCTCGGCCAGGCAGCAGGAACCGCGTGCGCGGTCCTTGTTGGAGATGGTACCCGAGCCGACGATGCTGCCAGCACCCAGCTTGCGGGTGCGCGCCAGGTGGGCGATCAGATCAGCGTGGCTGAAGGTCATCTCCTCGCCAGCATTCGGTTCACCAAACCATTCACCGTTGAGCCAGACACGCAGCGGCAGGTGCAGACGGTTGTCGTACCAATGGCCTTCCAGCTCATCCGGCGTAACCGCCACCGGGCTGAAGGCGCTGGCCGGCTTGGACAGCACAAAACCAAAGCCCTTGGCCAGCTCGTTGGGGATCAGGTTGCGCAGGCTCACGTCGTTGACCAGCATCACCAGGCGTACATGCTTGGCGGCAGCATCGGCAGAAGTGCCCACTGCCACGTCGTCGGTGATCACCGCGACTTCGGCCTCAAGGTCGGTACCCCAGGCTTCGTCGGAGATGGTGATGGGATCGCGCGCGCCCAGCATATCGTCCGAACCACCCTGGTACATCAGCGGGTCGGTGTAGAAGGATGGCGGCATCTCGGCATTGCGGGCCTTGCGCACCAGCTCCACATGGTTGAGATAGGCCGAGCCATCCACCCACTGGTAGGCACGCGGCAACGGCGCAGCGCAGTCGGCAGGGTTGAAGGGCAAGGCATCGGTACGGCGGCCGGAATTGAGGTCATCGCTGACCGAGCGCAGATGCAGGGCGGTATTGGCCCAGTCATCGAGCGCGGCCTGCATGGTGGCGGCGATCTCGGGGACGGCCACGTAAAGGCTCAGGTCGCGGCTGACCACCACCAGGCGGCCGTCACGGCCGTGTTTGAGGCTGGCGAGTTTCATAGGGCCTAGTCTTTCTTTACTTTCCAGCTGTCGGCGTAACCGGTCCATTCCACCTTGAAGGCGGCGTCGGTCAGGTCCAGCGGGTCACGGGCATCGATCATCACCGCCACCTCGTCGGTCTCTTTCTTGGCATGCGCCGCACCAGCCGCAAAGGCCTTGGGGTGCGGGCCATGGGTAAAGCCGCTGGGGTGGAAGCTGACCATGCCGGGATGGATGTTGTCGCGACTGAAGAAGTTGCCCTTGTGATAGAAGATCACTTCGTCGTAGTCGTCGTTGTTATGGAAGAACGGCACCTTGAGCGCGCCAGGGTCGGATTCGATCGGGCGCGGGCAAAAGGTGGTGACGATAAAGCGATCGGTCTGAAAGGTGGTGTGCACCGAGGGCGGCAGGTGATAGCGGTGCGACATGACCGGGCGGATATCGCGCCAGTTCAGCTTCACCGGGGTCAGGTCGCCGTGCCAGCCCACCGCATCCAGCGGGTTGAACGGGTAGGTGATGGTGGTCAGCGCGCCACGGCGCTTCACGATCACACGGGTCTCGGTCTCGCCCTGCTGGGCGCGGAAGGCGTCGTCCATCAAGGGGCGCCCCAGCACCGCCGGGTCGAAGATGGCGTGCGGTCCAAGCATGCCCTTCTCGGGCAGGCGGTAGGCAGCTTCGGTCGCCTCGATCATCAGGATGGCAAGTGGCGCGCTCACTTCAATACGCCACATGCAGCCACGCGGCAGCACCACGTAGTCGCCCTCGGCGATGCTCATATGGCCCCAGTCGCAGAACAGCTCACCTACACCATCGTGCACGAACAGCAGCTGGTCGCCGTCGGAATTGCGGGCCAGAGCCGGCATGGATTCCGCCAGGCGCCACCAGCGCACTTCGCAATGGGCGTTGTGCATCATCACGCTGGCTTGCCAGGGCGAGCTGACCTGCTGCTTGGATTCGACAAAGTCCAGCGCACGCGGCTTGACCGGGCCGTCAAAACTCAGCCAGCCAGTGGGCGGGTGCTTGTGGTGGAAATGGGCGGCCGGGCCACCAAAGCCCTCCTTGCCCACTTCGCGCTCGAAGGTGCCATCGGGCAGGTCGGCATGGGCCTGCTTGGAATGGAGGCCATCGGCCAGCGGCAGACGTATCCAGTGCATTGCTTGTCTCCAGCGAATTCTTGTCACAAGGCGGCGGGCATGCCCGCCGCCTGTCGGTCTTAAGCCGATACCTTGTCGTCGGCCTGAATCACGCCACGGCGGACCTGATCCAGCTCGATCGACTCAAACAGGGCGCGGAAGTTACCTTCGCCAAAGCCCTCGTCACCCTTGCGCTGGATGATCTCGAAGAAGATCGGGCCGATGCAGGTCTCGGTGAAGATCTGCAGCAACAGGCCGCCGCCAGGGGCGCCGTCCAGCAGGATCTTGTTGGCCTTGAGGCGCTCAACGTCCTCACCATGGCCCGGCAGGCGCTTGTCCAGGAGTTCGTAGTAGGTGTCCGGGGTGGTCAGGAACTTCACGCCGCGAGCCTTGAGCTTCTCGATGGTCTCGTAGATGTTCTCGGTGGTCAGCGCGATGTGCTGGATACCCTCGCCCTTGTACTCGCGCAGGTATTCCTCGATCTGGCTCTTGTCGTCGGACGACTCGTTGATCGGAATACGGATCTTGGCGCAGGGGCTGGTCAGCGCACGGCTCTTGAGGCCGGTCAGCTTGCCTTCGATATCGAAGTAACGGATCTCGCGGAAGTTGAACAGGGTCTCGTAGAACGAGGCCCACTTGTCCATGGCACCGCGGTGCACATTGTGGGTCAGGTGGTCGATGACCTTGAGGCCACAGTCGTTCTTGGCCGGATCGGCACCCTCGATGGGGATGAAGTCCATGTCATAGATGGAGGCCTTGCTGTTGCCCTCATAGCGGTCCACGAGATACAGCAGCGAATCGCCAATACCCTTGATCGCCGGGATATTCAGCTCCATGGCGTTCGGGCGGCTCTCCACGCCCCAGGCACCCAGTTGCAGGGCGCGCTCGTAGGCCTTGGCGGCATCCTTGACGCGGAAGGCCATGGCACAGGCAGACTCGCCATGCTGCGAGGCAAAGCGCGAGGCAAAGCTGTGCGGCTGCGCGTTCACGATCAGATTGATGTCACCCTGGCGGTACAGGATGCAATCCTTGGAACGGTGCTTGGCGATGGCGGTAAAGCCCATCAGCTCGAACAGCTCGCCCAGCGCCTTGGTATCGGGACCGGTGAACTCGACGAACTCAAAGCCGTCGGTACCCATGGGGTTGATAGGATCAATCATCGTTTATCTCCGGTTGGCCGTGCGGCGGTTGGCGAGCAGGCCGTGGTTGTATGCCCAGGCGTAAAAGCTGTTTTCCAGTTGATCGAAGCTGTCGATCACAAAGAGCTCCTCCTGCATGTGCCAGATGTCGTAGGACTTGCTGGCGATCACATCCAGGTTGAACGGGAGTTTCTTGGGCCCACCCGAGAGGCTGTAGAGCACTTCCTTGGGCGAGGACAGGATGCCGGCGCCGTAGATGCGCAGGCCTGCCGGGTTATGGATCAAGCCGTATTCGACGGTGTACCAGTAGATACGTGGCAGCCAATCGCGGGCGGCAGGGTCGACCTCGGGGTTCTCGAAGGCGGCGACGCCGGCCTTGCCGAATTCCTCGAAGAAGGTACAGAAGCGCGGGTTGACCAGCAGCGGGGCATGGCCCAGCAGGTCGTGGAACATATCCGGGCTGGGGGTGTACTCGATCTCGTCCGGCCGGCGGATAAAGTCGGTCGAGGGAAAGATGCGTTCACTGAGGAGCTTGAAGAACTCGTAGTTGGGCACCAGGCCGTCCACCCGCATCAGCGTCCAGCCGCTCTGCTGCTGGATGCCATCGCTGATCTCGGCCAGGGTGGGGATATGATCGGCCGGGAAGCCGACGGCCTCCAACCCTTCCAGGAATTCATCGCAGGCGCGGCCAGGCAGCACACGCTGCTGGTTGGCGTAGAGCTGCGCCCAGGTGTTGTGCTCGATTTCGGTATAGCTCGGCACCTCCACCACGTGGATGTCGCGGTAGTCGGGAATGCAGTCATGCATGCCGCGCGGGGTGAGCACTGTGTCCATGATGTCGCTCCAGACCTGTCCTGCCAGGTTCAATTGATGGCGGAAGGATACGGAAGCCCCTGCGCAATGTGCTTGCGTAATGTCGCGCAAAGCAGCGCAGCATTGGCATAAAATGCCAAGACAACCGCATTCAGAGCACAGAAATGATCGAACTGGACAAGATCGACCTGAAAATCCTGGCGGCCCTGCAGGAAAACGGGCGGCTCAGCAACCTGGAACTGGCCGACGCCATCAACCTGTCTCCCTCCCCTACCCTGCGCCGGCTCAAGCGGCTGGAGCAGGAAGGCGTGGTGGCCCGCTACGTGGCCCTGCTCGATCCATCCAAGGTTGGACTGGGACTGGAGGCCTTCGTTCGGGTCATGCTGGACAAGCGTGAACGGCAATTCGCCGCCTTTGCCCAGGCAGTGCAAACCTGGCCCGAAGTCGTGGCCTGCCACGCGATGGCCGGTGAGATGGACTACCTGCTACGCGTGGTATTCGAAGACCTGAGCCATTTCTCACGCTTCGTCATGGATACCCTGCTGCAGCATCCCGGCGTGGTCGATGTGAAGTCTAGCTTCGTACTGCAGGCAATCAAGCAGACCACGGCCCTGCCGCTGGCCCATCTGGCAAAGCGAGGAGTAGCTTGATTCAGCCTTGCCGCAGCAAGGCCAGGCGGCAGATGCGGTCGCACAACTCGGGGAATGATATCCCCACCGCCGCGGCCGACTGTGGCAACAGGCTGGTGGCAGTCATGCCCGGCAAGGTGTTGACCTCCAGCACCCAGAGCCTACCCTGCTCATCCAGCCGGAAGTCGGTGCGGCTGTAGCCATCGAGCTTGAGCGCCGCATGGGCCAATACAGCCAGGCGCTGCGCCTCGGCCGCGATGGCTGGCGATACGTCGGCCGGAAAGACCTCGCGTACCGCACCGGCTTGGTATTTGAGGCGATAGTCGAACACCTCGCCGCCAAGCAGTATCTCGCCCACAGCCAAAGGCTGGCCATCCAGCACCCCTACCGTCAGTTCGCGCCCGGCCACATAGCGTTCCAGCATGACCTCGCGGCCGTACTGTGCAGCCTTGTCAATCGCCGGCGCCAACTCTGCACGACTGCGGACGACCGTGAGCCCGACGGTTGAGCCCTGGGCATTGGGCTTGACTACCAACGGGTAGCCCAGCGCGTCACCCACTGCGGCAGGGTCCTGCGGCGCCATGCGCCATTCGGGCGTGGGGATGCCCGCGGCCAGGAAGAGCCGTTTGGCGATGTCCTTGTCCATGGCGAGGCCGCTGCCCAAGGGACCGCTGCCGGTATAGGCCAGGCCCGCCATCTCCAGCATGGTCTGTAAGGTGCCATCTTCGCCACTGCCACCATGCAGGGCCAGGAAGACCAAGTCCACCTCGGCCAGATCGCCAGCCCGGAACAAGGCACCACCGCCCTGGCGCACCAGGGCCAGGCTGTCGGTGTCCGGCGGCAAAGGAGCCACGCCGCTGGCCAGCAGCAGGGCCTCCTGTTCGGAAGACAACAGACCTTGCGAGGTCTCGAAGGCCAGCACTTCGTGGCCGCGGCTACGCAAGGCAGTGAGTACCTGCGCGCCACTGGCGAGGGAGACGTCGCGTTCTTCGCTGGTGCCGCCCATCAGCACCGCAATCTTCAAGGGTTGGGAGGTCATGGCAGGTCTGGCGGGTTAGGGGTAAGACGCCGCCCGCGGCAGGCGGGCGGCGGGAGATCAACGCGGTTGCAGGCCGGGGCGGCGGGAGACCGGTGCGCGCAGTGGACGCAGCGGCAGCTGGGAGGCTGGTTCGCCACGGCTGGTCACCAGGCCGGCCTCGGCCAGATGAGCCTGGCAGTCCTCCAGGGTATGACGGTAGACCTCGCTGGCCGGCAGCCAGGGGAAGTCACGCAGCTCGCCAGCCGGCTGCATACCGAGCTTGGCCAGTACCCGGCGGGAACCCAGATTGTCGGGCCGGACGATGGCATGGACTTCGCGTGCCCCCAGCCAGCGACGGGCCACGCCCAGGGCATAGCGGCCCAGCTCGGTGGCTAGGCCTTGCCCCCAGGCGGAGGGGCGCAGGCGGTAGCCCAGGTTGAGCCGCTTCTCGCCGCCATAATCGCGCCAGGACAAGCCACCCACGCCGACTACCGTTTCCGGCGCATCCTTGAGCGCCACGATCCATAGACCAAAACCGTGCTGGGCCCAGTGGATATGCCAGCGCCACACGAGGTCGGCAGCGGCGTCGCGGTCACGCAGCGGGCCAGCCGGGTTGTGCCGATTGGTTTCCGGGTCGCCAAAGATCTCGAACACCGCCTCACGGTCGGCCTCAGTCGGCGCACGCAGGATCAGGCGTTCGGTCTGCAGTTCGGCGGGGATATCGATGCGGCGCATGGCGGGTTCCTGTAGTCGGCGGCTGTCTGATCAGCGTTGGTGCCATTCTGTAGCCATGCAGCTCTCATCGGAATACGATAACTGCTTATAGTTTTTATAAGTCTGACTTATGTCTTTGATGCTCAGTGATCTGGAGTTGCTGCTGGACGTGGCCGAGCGTGGCAGCTTCAGCCAAGCCGCCGCTGCGCGTGGCTGGTCGCAACCGCAGGTCAGCCAGCGCATCGCCCAGCTGGAGGCGGCACTCGGTACGCAGCTGTTCCAGCGCCATCGCCGCGGCGCGGTTGCCACCGCAGCCTGCGAGCGTTACCTCGAATCGGTCCGGCGTGCACTCGGCGAGCTCAATAGCGGCCGGCTGGCCATCCAGGGCGCGCCGGCCTTGCCGGAGGCTCGGGTCGGTTGCCCGCCTTCGCTGGCTTCGCTGGTCTTCAGCCCCTTGGTGGCTGCGCTGGCTGAGGCGCCCATCGAGCTGTTCTGCCATACCGACCACTCGCCGGAGCTGATGGAGCGGGTACTGAGCGGTCGGCTCAAGGTGGCCTTTGTGCTCAACCGCCCCACCATTACCGGCATCCAGCTGGAAATACTGGCCCAGTCCCCCATCGTCGCCTTGGTGGCCGCCGACCACCCCTTGGCCGAGGCCGGCCCCTTACCGCTCAAAGCCATTGCCGATGCACGCATCTCGCCCCAATGGTGGGGCAGTGATGCCGAGGCGCTGGTTCAGCTGCTGCGCCAATACCGCCGTGCCCCTCTGCCCTTGCACACCAACCAGCCAGCCACCACGGCCTGCGAACTGGCGCTGGAGCACGGCTTTATCGTCTTTATGCCGGCCATTGCCGCACTGCGCGAACTCCGTGCCGGCAAACTCAAGCAACTGGAGCTGGAAGACCTGCCAGACTGGTACTGGGAGGTGATGATGGCCTACCGCGCCGGCAAGCGACCGGATGAGAGCCGCGACGCCGTGCTGACCGCCGCCCGCGCCCTGGGTGAACACTGGCGACAAGCCTTGCTGGAACTGGGAGTCGCGGCATGAGCCAGACCCAGCCCGATGCCCTCCTGGCAGGCGCCACCGGCCGTACCGGTGAGGCCCTGCTCAATGCCCTGCTGGCCAGCGGCCGCTATGGCCGCGTCCATCAGTTGACCAACCGCGAGCAGGTAAGCAGCCACCGTGGCCTGGAGTACTGGCAGCTGCCCGAACCACTGAGCGCCGAGACCTTGCAACACGCGAACGCTCCTGCGGTACGGGATGTCTACATCATGAGCTTTGCCGACCGGTTGCACTCCCAGCGCGACAAGGCCGTGCATACCGTGCCCGCCGAGCTTGCGGAAGCGCTGGCGGCGGCCGCCGCCAAGGCCGGTGCGGAACGGCTGTTTATCGTCTGCCCGCTGACGGCCACCGAGCAGATGTCGAGCTTCCAGCATTTCTATGCCGGGGCCGAGACTACGCTGAACCTTGCCCGGCTGCCCTACCGACGGGTCGCCATCCTGCTACCAACCGAGGCGGCCACCGCCCCACCGGCCCAAGGTTTCTGGCCCAAGTTGCGCCATGCCTATCTGTCGCAATTCCGCCTCATGTTGCCGCAGAGCACCGCCCCCTTCACCCCGGGCCGCTTCTGCGAGGCCGTGCTGCGCGTGGCGGAGCAAGGCGGGAGCGGCATGCAGGTGTATGGTGCGACTGCACTGCATGCCTTGCTCAAGACCAAGTAACCTGCCCAAACATCGGCTCAAAGGAGGTTGCAGCCTATCCGCCGGCTCACGTCAGCGAGCCGGGGGCCATGGGGGCCCGGGCAAAAAAGCGAGGGCACATCGATTTTTTGGCTGACTTGATGCGCCCGCCCCGGCCGGGCGGAGCGATGTCAGTCCAGACTTCAATGCGCTTGAAATTTACCCAGCAAGCGCTTGGTTTTTTGACGAAAATAGCTGCAATCCCGCATCATTACTCGATTTACTTCCCGCGGCGCACCCGACGCCGATAACAACAGCGAGGACACACCCCGTGGAACGCGAATTCATGGAATACGACGTGGTGATCGTCGGCGCCGGCCCTGCCGGCCTGAGCGCCGCGATTCGCCTCAAGCAGCAGGCCGCCGAAAAAGGCACCGAGGTCAGCGTCTGCGTACTGGAAAAGGGCTCCGAAGTCGGTGCCCATATTCTCTCCGGCGCGGTCATCGACCCCATCGCCATGAACGAGCTGTTCCCAGACTGGAAGGAACGCGGTGCACCACTCAACGTGCCGGTGACCGAGGACAAGTTCCTGGTCCTGGAAGCGGACGAGAGCTACCGCATCCCCAACTTCCTGTTGCCGCCGCTGATGAACAACCACGGCAACTACATCGTCAGCCTGGGCAATGTCTGCCGTTGGCTGGCCACCCAGGCCGAAGAACTGGGCGTGGAGATCTACCCCGGCTTTGCCGCCGCCGAGGTGCTCTACCATCCGGATGGCTCGGTCAAGGGTGTGGCCACCGGCGACATGGGCATTGCCAAGGATGGCAGCCACAAGCCCGAGTACGCCCGTGGCATGGAGCTGCATGCCAAGTACACCCTGATCGCCGAGGGCGTCCGCGGCTCGCTGGCCAAGGAGCTGCAAGCCCGCTTTGACCTGCGCGATGGCGTGGACCCGCAGAAGTTCGGCATCGGCATCAAGGAACTGTGGAAGGTCGACCCCAAGCAGCACAAGCCCGGCCTCGTCATGCATTCGCAAGGCTGGCCGCTCGATAGCAGCACCGGTGGCGGTTCCTTCCTCTATCACCTGGACGACAACCAGGTGGTGGTGGGCTTCGTGGTGCATCTCAACTACGAGAATCCCTACCTCAGCCCCTACGACGAATTCCAACGCTTCAAGACCCACCCGGCGATCCGAGGCACCTTCGAGGGCGGCAAGCGCATCGCCTACGGTGCCCGCGCCATCAACGAGGGCGGCCTGCAGTCCATCCCCAAGTTGACCTTCCCCGGCGGCGCCCTGATCGGCTGCTCGGCCGGCTTTGTGAACGTGCCGCGCATCAAGGGCAGCCACAATGCCATGAAGAGCGGCATGCTGGCCGCCGAGGCCGCCTTCGAGGCCCTCTCGGCCGGTCGTGGCGGTCACGACGAACTCGCCAACTACCCAGAGAAGCTGCGCCAGTCCTGGGTCTGGGATGACCTCGACAAGGTCCGCAACATCAAGCCAGCCATCAGCAAGTTCGGCCTCTGGGGCGGTACCATCTACGGTGGCTTTGACATGTGGTGCCATTCGCTGGGCATCCGCCTGCCGTGGACCTTCCACCACAGCAAGGCCGACAACCAGACCCTCAAGCCGGCGGACGAGTGCGATCCTATCGCCTACCCCAAGCCAGACGGCAAGGTCAGCTTCGACAAACTGAGCTCGGTGTTTATCTCCAACACCAACCACGAGGAAGACCAACCCAGCCATCTGCGGCTCAAGGACACCAGCGTGCCGGTCCAGCTCAACTGGAAGGTCTACGCCGGCCCCGAGCAGCGCTTCTGCCCGGCCGGGGTGTATGAATACGTCGGCCTGGAAGAGAACCAGCCGCGCCTGCAGATCAACGCGCAGAACTGCGTGCACTGCAAGACCTGCGACATCAAGGACCCCAGCCAGAACATCAATTGGGTAGTGCCCGAGGGCGGCGGTGGTCCGAACTACCCCAATATGTAAGTAGCTTGAGGCACAAGAAGGCCGCGATTCCGATCGCGGCCTTTGTTTTTGGGCCAAGCCGGGCCCCTTGTTTGTTATGTTATAACATTTTATGATACGTTATAACGTAGTAGAAATCACAAACCACGGGGCCTTGCCCTGGCAGCAAGATGCCCCGCCCATCCCGGAGCCTCACCCATGCCCTATCGCCTTCCCGCCAACTGGCGGTTCTCCAGCCTCGTGCTCGCCGTTGCCGCTGCCTCGCCCGCCTGGGCAGACGATGGCCAGCCAGCCCAGGCTATCGTCATCACCGCAAACCCGCTGCGCAGCAACGAGATCAGCTCCCCCAGCAGCGTGCTGCAGGGCGACGCGCTGCTGCTGCGCCAGGCCTACAGCCTGGGCGCCGTGCTCGATGGTCTGCCCGGCGTCAGCAGTACATCGTTCGGCCCAGGTGCCAGCCGCCCCATCATCCGGGGGTTGGACGGCGACCGTATCCGCATCCTGCAGAACGGCGTCACGGCGCTCGATGCCTCGTCCTTGTCCTTTGACCATGCCGTCGCGCAGGACCCGTTCTCGGCCGAGCGTATCGAGGTGGTACGCGGCCCGGCCGCGCTGCTCTATGGCGGCAGCGCCATCGGTGGCGTCATCAACACCCTGGACAGGCGCATACCGCGCAACCCGATCGAGGGTGTCAACGGCCAGATCGACCTCAATGCAGGCGGTGCCGCCCGCGAACGCAACGCCGCCGTAGCGCTGGATGCCGGCAACGGCCAGTTCGCGCTGCATGCCGATGCTGCCTCGCGCGATGCAGGCCTCTTGCGCATTCCCGGCTACGCCTGGACACCATCCCGCCGCGCGCAGGCCGTGGGTGAAGAGGAGCAAGCCGCGGCTGCCGCCAAAGACACCCTGCCCAACAGCAACGGTCGTGCCATCAGCGGTGCCGTGGGTGCAAGCTGGACCTGGGCCGATGGCTATCTGGGCCTTTCCTATGCCGATTACCAGGCCAACTATGGATCGGTGGCCGAAGCCGGCGTACGGCTCGACATGCATCAGCAGCATCTGGCCCTGGCTGGCGAGGTCCGTGCGCTGGCCGGTCCCATCCAGTCGGTGAAGTTCGACTTCAGCAATACCGACTATGAGCACAAGGAGATCGAGGACGGCGAGGTGGGTACCCGCTTTACCCACAAGGGCTACGAGGCCCGCATCGAAGCCCGCCACCGCCCGCTGGGCGAATTCAACGGCGTGATCGGCCTGCACACCAGCTCCACCCGCTTTGCCGCGCTCGGGGAGGAAGCCTTCGTGCCACAGACCGACAGCGACAGCCATGCCCTCTTCCTGCTTGAGGAGACGCCGCTGAGCCAGACCCTCAAGCTCAGCCTGGGCGGGCGTCTGGAAGCCACCCGGCATGCCCCGGATGGCCAGGGCAATACGCGCTTCGATGGCGCCTACGGCCGTCGTTATACCGCTGGCAGTTTCTCGCTGGGTCTGCTGGGCCAGTTGGGGCAGGGTTGGTCTTGGGCCGCCAACGCCAGCCGCACCGAGCGCGCCCCCACCTTCTATGAGCTTTACGCCAATGGTGAGCACGTGGCTACCGGCATCATCGAACGCGGCGACAACGCCGCCGGCAAAGAGAAGGCACGTTCGCTGGACCTGGCCCTACGCTACGCCCAGGGTGGTACCCGCGCCAGCATCGGCACCTACTACAGCCGCTTCGACAACTTCATCGCCCTCATGCCCACCGGCCGCTATTGCAGCAGCGAGGGCGAGGCGGACGTCTGCACGGACGACCCGGCAGCCGGCGTGGCCGAGTACCGCTACCAAGGGGTACCGGCCAGCCTGCACGGCATTGAGTTCGAAGGCAGCAGCAAGCTCGCCGCACTCGCCGGCAGTGGCGACTGGGCACTGGACTGGCAGGGTGACTACACCCGCGCCAGTAACCGCCTGAGCAGCGAACCGCTGCCCCGCATCGCGCCGCTGCGGCTGGCTGCGGGCGTGAGCTATGGTCTCGGTCCATGGAGTACCCGTTTGGGTGTGCAACACGCCGCTTCGCAGAGCCGGGTACCGGTGGGAGAGAACACCACCGAAGGCTATACCACGCTGAACCTGAGCCTGAGCTATCGCTTCAAGCTCAGTTCGGGCGAGTGGCTGGCCTATCTGCGCGGCGACAACCTCACCAATCAGGAAGTCCGCTACGCCAGCTCGCTGCTGCGAGACATCGCACCGCAAGGTGCGCGTGCCATCAAGGTCGGTTTGCGCGGCCAGTTCTAAAGCCGCCGGCAGACAAACAAAAAGCCCCGACCAGCGGGGCTTTTTGTTCGATGCGGTACGGAACGATCAGTAGGACCGTGCCGTGCCACCACCGGTACCGACCGCCACATATACGCCGGCACCGTTGAGCAGGTCGAGCACGGCTGCACTGCCGCCGGTGGTGCCCAGCGTCCAGGTGCCATTACCGGACCCGGTCAGGATGGTGCCGTTGGCACCACCGATGACGAACTGGCCGACTGCGTAGACCGCGTTCAGATCCTGCGTGGTTGGCACACTGTTGACCTGCCAGCTCATGGGCGCGGTCACCACATTACCCGAGGTGTCCTTGCCGCCGGTGATCACACTGGTACTGGTCAACACGGTACCGTTCTTGCCCACGACAACGAAGGTCGAGCCGTTGTAGTACACGCCACGCAGATCGGCAGTGACGCCGCTGGGCTGGGCCGTCCAGGTCTTGGCGTCCTGGCTGGTGAGGATGGTGCCGCCCTCGCCCACCACGATAAAGCCATTGGCGGTGTATTGCGCGTGGTACAGATTCTTGGTGGTACCCGAGGTCTGGGTGGTCCAGGCCGAGATATCCGGCGGGCTGGTAATGACGGTACCGCCGTTGCCGATCGCCAGATAGACACCGGCACCTGCACCACTGGTCAGGTGGTTCAGACGTTGGGTGACATTGGTCGGAACGGTGGAGACGGCCCAGTTGGTAGCGTCGCTGCTGGTCAGCAGCTTGCCGTCGTTGCCCATCACCATGAAGCGGACATTGTCGAAGAAGATGGTGGTCAGGTCAGCCGTGGTACCCGAGGTCAGCGCGGTCCAGTCCTTGCCGTTGGTGCTGCGCTGGATGGAGCCACCGTTGCCGACGGCCATGAAGTAGCCGCTATAGGCCAAACCGTTGAGATCGGTCGTGCCTGCCGTGCTGCCCAAGGTCCAGACGCCACCGGCCGGGCGTGGCACGGCCGGGATGGAGGCCGTCGCCGGGCCGGCACCGCTGCCATTCTTGGTTGCATTCATGAGAAAGGAGTAGGTCCTGCCGTTGGTCAAGCCGGTCAAGACGAAGGGCGAGTGCACCGGCCAGATCGCGCGTGCCTCGGGGAATTGGGCGTAGGTATCGGTTGTAATGGATGGCGCTGCCGCAGCAAAGATCCAATAGGTCAGCGAGGGGTCTTCGTCCCAGGTGATGGTGACCTGGCCTTCACCGGCCTGGACAGCAAAGTTCATGGGCGCCGCACCGGGCTTGGACTCGGAACCGCAGGCGCTCAGCGCCAGCAAGGAGGCCAGCAGCGCAACGCGCCACCAGGTCTTGAGTATGTTCAGAACCACTGCAAATCTTCCTTTCAGGTGAAACAGCCATCGACCGTCTGGCTTGCCGCCAGCGCACGTGGCAACGGGCGCCCGCCGGGTAGACAGGCACGGCGAACCTGCAACGGTCGCCATGATAAGCAATTGGAGTGTTGCAAGATATTGCCAATGGTATCGAATGTCGCATCGCTCGCGGGGGGTTTCGCGCGGGAAAATCGCGGCACAGCCATCGGCAAGGCATGCCATGCGTTTGAAATGTCAGGAATGTAGGTTCTCCGACGCACACTACGTAGTAGCCGCAGCTGAGCAATTACTCAGATGAATCAGTCACTTGGCCATCGACGCTGCGCGAGCACGCGTATTCCGACCGATAGATCGGGATTTCCCGCTCGGCCCGGCAGCCCGGCCGGCCTATAATTGAGCGCTACCTACCAAAGACGATGTCGGAGTTTGAGATGGATGAAGAACTGCGCAAGAGCGCACTCGAATATCACCAGTTTCCGAAGCCGGGCAAGATCCAGGTCGCCCCGACCAAGCCGCTGGCCAGCCAGCGCGACCTAGCCCTGGCCTATTCCCCTGGTGTTGCCGCTGCTTGTGACGCCATCGTTGAAGACCCGCTGAACGCCTTCAAGTACACCGCCCGTGGCAACCTGGTGGCCGTGATCTCCAACGGCACCGCCGTGCTGGGCCTGGGCGACATCGGCCCGCTGGCCGGCAAGCCGGTGATGGAAGGCAAGGGCGTACTGTTCAAGAAGTTCGCCGGTATCGACGTGTTCGATATCGAAGTGGACGAGAAAGACCCCGACAAGCTCGTGGATATCATCTGCGCGCTGGAACCTACCTTTGGCGGCATCAACCTTGAAGACATCAAGGCGCCGGAGTGCTTCTACGTCGAGCAGAAGTGTCGTGAGCGGATGAAGATTCCGGTCTTCCACGACGACCAGCATGGCACGGCCATCATCACCGCTTCGGCCGTGCTGAACGGCCTGCGCATTGTCGACAAGGACATCGGCCGCGTCCGCCTCGTCGTATCGGGTGCCGGTGCCGCTGCCATCGCCTGTCTGAACCTGCTGGTGCAGCTGGGCATGAACCCGGCCAACATCATCGCCTGCGATTCCAAGGGCGTGGTCCACACCGAGCGTGAAGACTGGGACCGTCTCGACGAATCCAAGAAGCGTTACGCGCAAAAGACCGACTTCCGCACCCTCAAGGATGCCATGGTCGGCGCCGACATCTTCCTCGGCCTGTCCGGTCCCAAGCTGGTGACCCAGGACATGGTGCGCAGCATGGCCAGCCATCCGCTGATCCTGGCGCTGGCCAACCCGGAACCGGAAATCCTGCCACCGCTGGCCAAGGAAGCCCGTCCGGACGCCATCATCTGCACCGGCCGTTCGGACTTCCCCAACCAGGTCAACAACGTCCTCTGCTTCCCCTTCATCTTCCGGGGTGCGCTGGACGTTGGTGCCACCACCATCAACGACGAGATGAAGCTCGCCTGCGTGCGCGCCATTGCCGACCTGGCGCTGGCGGAGCAGAGCGATATCGTGGCGGATGCCTATACCGGCCAGTCGCTGACCTTCGGTCCGGACTACATCATTCCCAAGCCCTTCGACCCACGCCTGATCGTCAAGATCGCGCCGGCCGTAGCGCAGGCCGCCATGGATTCGGGCGTGGCCACCCGCCCAATCGAGGACATGAACGCCTACCACGAGTCGCTGCTGCAATTCGTGTACAAGTCCAACCTCTTCATGAAGCCGGTGTTCACCGCCGCCAAGAAGGCCAAGACCCGCGTGGTCTATGCCGAAGGCGAGGACGAGCGCGTGCTGCATGCCGTGCAGGAGATCGTCGACCAGGGTCTGGCCCAGCCCATCCTGATCGGCCGTCCCAGCGTGATCGACATGCGCATTGAGAAGCTCGGCCTGCGTATCCGCCCGGGCGTGGATTTCGAACTCGTGAACAACGAGAACGACCCGCGCTACCGCGAGTACTGGAACGAGTACTACCAGCTGCGCAAGCGCCACGGCGTGAGCCAGGAGTTCGCCAAACGCGAGGTGCGCCGCAAGACCACCCTGATCGGTGCGCTGATGATGCGCCGTGGCGAAGCCGACGCAATGATCTGCGGCACCTACGGTCACTATCAGGACCACCTGGACTTCGTCTGCCAGACCATAGGCCGCAAGCCCGACACGCACACCTATGCCGCCATGAACGCGCTGATCCTGCCGCGCGGCAACGTGTTCATCACCGACACCTATGTGAACCAGAACCCGACCGCCGAAGAGGTGGCCGAGATCGCGCTGATGGCCGCCCAGGCCGTGCGCAACTTCGGCATTGCCCCCAAGGTGGCCTTGCTGAGCCACTCCAGCTTCGGTTCGGTGGATTCGCCCACTTCGCTGAAGATGCGCGAGGCCTTGTCGCTGCTGCAGGCTCGTGCACCGGAACTGGAAGTGGATGGCGAGATGCATGGTGACGCCGCGCTCTCCAGCCTGATCCGCAATATGGTGATGCCGGATTCGGCCCTCAAGGGCGAAGCCAATGTGCTGGTGATGCCGACGCTGGATGCCGCCAATATCTCCTTCAACCTCCTGAAGGTGAGTGCGGCCGACGGCGTGACCATCGGCCCCATCCTCTTGGGCGTCAGCAAGCCGGTGCATATCCTGACCCCGACCGCCTCGGTCCGCCGCATCGTCAACATGACCGCCCTGGCGGCCGTGGAAGCAGGACAGCAGTCGGCCTGAGTATCGGTCTGAGCTGCAAGACGCCCCGCCCACGCGGGGCGTTTTCATTTTCCGCGTTGCCGCAGGCCTTGGCCTTGCGGCATGCTAGCCCCCTACCCGTCCTACGCTCGCGCATGTCCACGCCGAAAATCGATCTCCGCCGCCTGATCCTGCTGCTCGCCCTGGGCTCGGTGGTCCTGACTCTGGCCAATACTTTCTATGCCAGCTATCTGGTTCAGCGCGACCTCCTGATCGCCAATACGCTGGAAGCCAACCGGGTCTACGCTGCCAAGTTGTCCGAAGCGACCGAGACCTATCTGGCCGGTACCATCCAGCAACTGGCCTACAGTGCCCAGCGCCTGCCTGCCCTGCTGGCCCAGCCGGATGCCTTGCAGCAGGAAGCAGACCGGCTGCACGGACAGACCCACAGCTTCAACTCTGTCGCAGTGATCGACGCCAAGGGCAAGATCCTGGCTACCTCGCCCGGCACCCTGCACATAGTAGGCACGACCACCGCCAGCCCCGGCGCTCAGGCAGCGCTGAAGGCGCGCGCACCGCTGATCAGTCCGCCCTACCGCTCGGTGACCGGGCGGCTGATCCTCTTCATCTCCCACCCCATCTTCGCTGCCGACGGCACCTTTCTCGGTTATGTCGGTGGCTCCATCTACCTGCACGAAACCAATATCCTGCACACCCTTTTGGGAGAGCACTTCTACCGCGACGGCTCCTATGTCTACGTAGTGGACCAGAGCGGCCGACTGATCTATCACAAGACCCCCCAGCGCATCGGCGAGCTGATCAACCGCAACAGCGTGGTCCAGGCGGTGATACGAGGCGAGAATGGCAGCCAGCGGGTCGTCAACACCCAAGGCACCGACATGCTGGCCGGCTACGCCTTCATGAAGAGTACCGGCTGGGGCGTGATTGCGCAGCGGCCGACAGAAGTCACGCTAGCCGATCTGCAACGCCTGATGTGGGTCACCCTGCGCAACTCCCTACCCCTGCTGGGTCTCTCGCTGCTATTTATCTGGTGGCTGTCCAAGCTGATCGCCCGGCCGCTTTGGCAACTGGCACGCAGTGCCGAACAGCTCGATGAGCAAGGCACCCAGGAGGCGATCGCCGGAGTCCGGTCTTGGTACTTTGAAGCCAGCCAGCTCAAGCGCGCCATGCTGCGCGGCTTGTCGCTGGTCAACCGCCGCATCAACCGCCTGAGCCACGAGACACTGACCGACGCACTGACCGGGCTCAGCAATCGGCGCGGCATGGACGCCGCCCTGGCGGTGCTGCAGGCAGAGGAACAAGCCTTCGCCGTGATCGCGATCGACCTCGACCATTTCAAGCAGGTCAACGACCGCTACGGCCACGATACCGGCGACCAGATACTCAAGCAGTTGGCCGAACTGATGCGGCGCAACTCCCGCCATGGCGACACGCTGGCGCGCCCAGGCGGCGAGGAATTCATGATGCTGCTGCCCGGCGCCACCATGGATACCGCGCAACAGGTGGCCCAACGTCTGCGGCTGGCCATGGCCAGCCAGGACAACGTGACCGGCAACGAGGTCACCATCTCGCTGGGTGTGGCGCACTGGCCCAGCAGCGACGACGACCTCGCCACGGTCATCAGAAAGGCCGACATCGCCCTTTATGAGGCCAAGCACCAGGGGCGCAACCGGGTGGCGGTGGC
>NZ_DATCSC010000118.1:0-29163 GCF_036568685.1 Chitinimonas sp. | reverse complement strand
CTTCAGCGCCTCAACCACCACCGCCGCATCGTCCACGCTGAGCGTGGTCTGGGTCACATAGGCAAGTTTGGCTTCGTCGCGCACCACCAGGGCTGCCACGTCCTTGCCGTCCTCCACCAGGTACATGCCGCCGTCCGACTGACCCATGGTGCCCTCGACTTCCGGGTGGCCCTTGTGGCCGATCATGACGATCTCGTAGCCGGTCTCGCGCAGCTTCTTCACCTCCACGTGCACCTTGGTCACCAGAGGGCAGGTAGCGTCATAGACCTTGAGGCCACGCGTTTCGGCCTCACGGCGAACCGACTGCGGCACGCCGTGTGCCGAGTAGATCAGCGTCGCGCCTTCGGGCACGTCAGCCAGGTCCTCGATAAAGATCGCGCCCTTGTTCTTGAGGTCTTCGACCACGAACTTGTTGTGCACCACCTCATGGCGCACATAGATCGGCGCCCCGAACTGGCTCAGCGCGCGCTCGACGATGGCTATGGCACGGTCCACGCCGGCACAGAAGCCGCGCGGGTTGGCCAAGATGATTTGCATGCTGCTCATGATGATTTCCTGTATTTCAACCGGGCTGGTCGGCGGTCTTGGGCTTCAACAATCCGTCGAGCACCATCAGCACGGCCCCAACGCAGATGGCAGAATCCGCAACGTTGAACGCAGGCCAATGCGCCGTGTTCCAGTACACATCGAGAAAATCGACCACGTGACCGTAGCTGATCCGGTCGATGACGTTACCGATCGCGCCGCCCAGGATCAGCGACAGCGCAAATGCCAACCGCCGTTCGGCATGGTGCTTGCGCAGCGTCCAGACGATGGCGGCCGATACCGCCAGCGCCAACAACGTGAAGAAGTGGCGCTGCCAGCCACCGGCCGCGGCCAGGAAGCTGAAGGCCGCGCCCTCGTTGTAGGTCAGCACGATATTGAAGCCGGGAAACACCGGCACGACCTGATGGAAGGTCAGCGCAGACAGCACCATCTGCTTGCTGACCTGGTCGGCCACGATGACGACCAGGGCCAACAGCAGCCAGCGCAACAGACCCGACTTAAGCATGAGGACGCACCTCGCCTTGGCCGAACAGGTTGCTGACGCAACGGCCACACAGGGTGGCATGGTCGGCATGGCTGCCCACGTCACTGCGGTAATGCCAGCAACGCTCGCACTTGGCGTCGGCCGAGGGCTGTACCACCACCTTGTTCTCGGCGCCTTGCTCCAGGGTGAAGCTGGAAACGATCAGCACAAACTTCAGGTCGTCGCCCAGCGCGGCCAGTAGCGGATGGAGCTTGGCATCGGCCGTGATCTGCAGCTTGGCTTGCAGGCTGGAACCGATGGAGCCTGCCTCGCGCAGCACTTCCATCTCCTTCTTGGCCAACGCCACCAGATCGCGTACGGCGGCCCAGTCCGCAGCCAACGCGGCAGCATCGGCCGGCTGCGGCAGCGGGTACCAGGTATGCAGCAGGGTATTGTCCTCACCATGCCCATCCAGCGTGCCCCACACCTCGTCGGCGGTGAAGCTCAGCACCGGCGAGAGCAGCAGGGCCAGACTGCGGGTGATGTGGTACAGCACGGTCTGGGCCGAGCGGCGGGCCGGGCTGTCCGCCGCGGTGGTGTAGAGGCGATCCTTGAGGATGTCGAGGTAGAAGCCACCGAGATCATCCGCGCAGTAGTGGTGGATGCTCTGCATGGCGGTATGGAAGCTGTAGCGCTCGTAATCCGCCGTCACCGACTGCTGGAACTGCTGCGCCATGACCAGGGCGTAGCGATCAATGGTCAACAGCTGGTCCGTAGCGACCAAATGCTTGCCGGCGTCGAAGTCGCTGAGGTTGGCCAGAAGGAAGCGCAGGGTGTTGCGCACCCGACGATAGCTGTCGGCCACCCGCTTGAGGATCTCATCCGAGATGCTCATCTCGCCCGAATAGTCGGTGCTGGCCACCCATAGACGCAGCATGTCGGCACCGTACTGGTCGATGACCTTCTGCGGTGCGACAACGTTGCCCTTGGACTTGGACATCTTCTCGCCCTTGCCGTCCACGGTGAAGCCGTGGGTCAGCAATTGCTTGTAGGGCGCACGGCCTTCGGTAGCGCAACCGGTCAAGAGGCTGGACTGGAACCAGCCGCGATGCTGGTCAGAACCCTCCAAGTAGAGGTCGGCCGGCCAGGCCAGCTCGGCACGCTGGCGCAGCACGGCAAAGTGGGTGGAACCCGAGTCGAACCAGACGTCCAAGGTGTCCTTCAGCTTTTCGTAGTCCTTGGCCTCGTCACCCAGCAGCTCCGCAGCATCCAGCGAGAACCAGGCGTTGATGCCGTCCTTCTCGACCCTCTGCGCCACCAGTTCCAGCAGCTCCAGCGAGCGCGGGTGCAGCTCACCCGTGACCTTATGCACGAAGAAGGTCATGGGCGTACCCCAGTTGCGCTGGCGCGAAACACACCAGTCGGGGCGGTTGTTGATCATGGCCTCAAGGCGCGGACGCCCCCAGTCGGGGAAGAACTCGGTCGCATCGACCGCGCTCTGTGCGACCTTGCGCAGTGCCTGGCCGGCGTGGCCAGGTTTGTCCATGCTGATAAACCACTGCGCCGTGGCGCGGAAGATGATGGGCGTTTTATGGCGCCAGCAGTGTGGGTAGCTATGGTTCAGGCGCACATTGGCCAGCAAGAGGTCCAGCTCGGTCAGCTTCTCGATGACCAGCGGGTTAGCCTCCCAGACCGTCTTGCCCTCGTAGAGCTCGGTACCGGGCTTGAAGCGACCATCGTTGCCAACCGGATTATCGTTGCTCAGACCGTAGTGCTGGCCAACCAGCCAGTCGTCCAGACCGTGCGCCGGCGCGGTGTGCACCAGGCCTGTACCGGCGTCGGTAGTGACGTGGTTGCCCAGGATGATCTGCGATTCGCGGGCGTAGAAAGGGTGCTGCAGACGCAGGTGCTCAAGCTTGCTGCCATGCGCCTGGGCGATGACCTCGATCGATTCGAAGCCGTAGCGCTTGAGCGCGGCTTCGGCCAGTTCACGCACCAGGATAAGGAGGCCCTTGGGGGTCTCGATCAGATCATAGGTCAGCTCAGGATGCACACAGACGGCGCGGTTGGCGGGCAGCGTCCAGGGGGTGGTGGTCCAGATCACTGCATAAGCCGGCACACCGGCCAGGCGGTCGGCCGGCAGGCCGAAGGCGGCCGCCAGCGCGGCACTGTCCTTGACCGGGAAGGCTACGTCGATCGCCGGACTGTTCTTGTCTTCATACTCCACCTCCGCCTCGGCCAGCGAGGAACCGCAGTCCACGCACCAGTGCACCGGCTTCTGGCCTTTGACCAGATACCCCTGGCGATGCACCTCGCCCAGCGTACGGATGATGTTGGCTTCGGTATCGAAGGCCATGGTCTTGTAGGGGTGGCCCCAATCACCGACGATACCCAGGCGGACAAAGTCCTTCTTCTGCCGCTCGATCTGGATCTCGGCGTATTCGCGGCACAGGGTGCGGACAAAGTCGGCCGGCAGGTGGATGGCCTTCTCATCGAGGCCGTTTTCCTTGCGGAAGGCCACGATCTTGGCGTGGATGGCCGGTGCGGCCTCGATGGCCTTCTTGTCGCCCTTTACCAGCTTTTCGATCTGGTGCTCGATGGGCAGGCCGTGGCAGTCCCAACCCGGCACATAGGGTGCATCAAAACCTGCCAGGGTCTTGGTCTTGACGATGATGTCCTTGAGGACCTTGTTGACCGCATGGCCGATGTGGATATCGCCGTTGGCGTAGGGCGGGCCATCATGCAGGATGAATTTGGGGCGGCCCGCACTGGCCGCGCGCACGCGCTCATTCAGTTTCTGGGCCTGCCAGCGGGCCAGGAAGGCCGGTTCGCGCTTGGCCAGGTCGCCGCGCATGGGGAAGGGCGTATCCAGCAGATTGACGGGGTATTTGTTCTGTTCAGACATGGTGATGGCTCAATGGTATTCGGGTCCACGGCTCGCGCAGGCAAACCGGCGTATCGTTGCAGCCCCCGCCCGCTCACGGACGGGGGTGGCTAATTCGTTCGCGGTAGTAGGCGCGGGCGTTCTCCACGTCCAGACGGATCTGGGCGATCAAGGGCTCAAGGCCGTCGTATTTCTCTTCGTCGCGCAGCTTGTGCAGAAAATCCACCTGCAGGTGCCGGCCATAGAGGTCACCGCTGAAGTCCGGCAAATGCACTTCCAGCGCTATCTGTCCGGAATCGGTGACCGTCGGGCGTTTGCCCAGGCTGGCAGCACCAAGCAGCGGCTGGTCTGTAATGCCATGCACGGCGGTCACAAAGATACCGGCCAAAGGCGGGCGGTTGTGCTTGACCTGGATATTGGCGGTCGGAAAACCGATCTGCCGCCCCAGCTTCTGACCGTGCACCACCCGACCGCTGATACGGTAGGGCCGGCCCAGCAAACGCTCCGCCAGGCTCAGATTGCCTTGCGCCAGCGCTTCACGCACGGCGGTACTGGAGGCGCGTTGGCCGTCGACGGCGATCTCGGGCATGGCCTCGGCCAGAAAACCGAAGCGATGGCCAAACTCAGCCAGGGTGGCGTTATCGCCAGCACGGCCTTTGCCGAAGCGGAAGTCATCGCCCACCAGCACGTAACGGGCGGCGATCTGCCCGGCAACGATGTCCTGGGCAAAGTCCTCGGCCGACAGCGCGGCAAAGTGGCGGCTGAAATGGGCCAGATAGACCCTGTCCACACCGGCCTCGCGCAGCAATTCGAGCTTCTCGCGCAGGCTGGAGAGACGGGCTGGAGCCGCATCAGGCGCAAAGAATTCACGCGGATGCGGTTCGAAAGTCAGTACGGCAGCCGGCAGACCCAGACGGCGAGCCTCGCCGGTCAGGCGGTCCAGCATGGCGCGATGCCCGCGGTGCAGGCCATCGAAATTACCGATGGTCAGGGCGCAAGGGCCGCTAGGGCAGAAGGGGGCACCACGAAATACCTGCATGGACGGGGAGTCTGGATCGCCTGAATAGAAGAACAGGCAATTCTACTTGCGGGGGGAGCGGGGGTCTAGCGAGCGCGCATCGAAGCCGACCTCAAACGGCCGGCAGTCCAAGGTCAATAGCGGATCTCGACCGTACCGGCGCTCTTGGCGATGCCTTGCACCACCGCGCCGGTAATCATTTTGACGCTGACCTGCTGCCCCTCGTTGGCATTACCCAGCGCACGGCCTTCGCTGGCCACCTCGAAGCCCTGGCCAGAGGCAATCACCTTGACATACTCGTTGACCTTGACGGCATAAGGAGCCCGCAACTGGTCCGTACGCAGCGGCGCACCCGCCGGTGTGCCACCGATCAACAAACGGCCCACAGCGGTGGTGTGGTCCACCACCACGGTCGCGGGCAGTTGTGAGAGATCGCCGCTGCGCCGCTCCATATCGTTCTCGGTCAACTCGTAACCAGAGGGAAGGGCGCGGGCAGAGACCCAGTAGTCAGCCTGGATAGAGACCGCGACCGGCAGGTTGACCGACCACTTGGCCCCTTTGATGCAATTGACGCGCACGCTGGTATTGCCCACCAGCCGGTTGCCGTGCGGCAGCACCACCTCCATCTTCTGGCAGGCAGCCAGGCTCAGCCGATTGTCGAGCTTGCCAAGCTGAAAACTGGCCCGATCACCGTAGCTGGCCAACTGGCTCGTCAAAAAGCTCGACGCCGCCTCATTGACCGACTCCAGGCTTTGCCGCGACTCGGTCGCCATGGCAAAACCCGTGGTTAGCATCAGGATCAAAGACAAGCAGCGGAACATTGCAGCGCGGTGTATGACGTCGGGTTTTCCAGTTTGGAACCGGATGCGCTGAAAGGCAAGAGGTACGCGACGTTCAGGTCAAAAGAGAGGCCAACAGATCCCGCCCTTGAGGCCAGGGACCGAAACCAGCCGCTGCATTGATATGCCCAGCCCCTTGCAGCACCACCAGTCTGGCACGCCAAGCGTTGGCTAACGCCTCGCTACGGGCGAGTGTGCTGTATGGATCGTCGTCACTGGCAACCACGATGGATGGAAAGGGCAGGGCCTGCCGAGGGATGGGCGCAAAGCCCGTAATCTCAGGCGGCGCACCCGCCCGCTCCACATCAGCAGGCGCCACCAGCAAGGCGCCGCCCAATTGAGCCGCCCGTTGCGGACAACGCGCAGCCCAATGTGCCAGGGTCAAGCAACCCAGGCTATGGCAGACCACCACCGCGCCGGAAGGATCAGTACCCAGGTGCGCGTCCAGCGCCGCTACCCACCCCTCACGCTCAGGGTAGCGCCAGTCTGCCTGTGCTACACGGCTGGCCTGCGGCAGCTCGGTCTGCCAGAGCGACTGCCAGTGATTGGGACCGGAATCCTGCCAGCCCGGATGGATGACGATGCGCATGAAACGGCATTCAAGACATAAGCCGTACCGAGCTTGCCGCAAGCAGCACGCTGGGGCAAGTCGGCAAGGGCAGGGATTCAGAGCTTGGCGATGGAGACTTCGGTCGATTTCACAAAGGCAATCACCTCCGAACCCACCTTCAAGTCCAACTCCTTGACCGAACGGGTGGTAATCACTGAAGTCACGACACCTGCCGGAGTGGACACATCCACCTCCGAGACGACCGGCCCTTCGATGATTTCCTTGATCGAGCCGCGGAACTGGTTGCGCACGTTGATCGATTTGATGCTCATGGCGATATTCCTTGCTGGTTGGTGAAAGTATTGGTCGTCGCGCCCAGGGCGCCAAGCAATCCACCGCCGCCCGTCCCTCGTACAGGAGTCACGTACGAGGGACGGGACAGACCCGCGCTCCCCAACGCGGGCGGAGGTGGAATCGTCGCTAGGCTGCAGCAGCCAGCACCTGCACAAAGCCCGTTACCGCACTACATTGCTAACGGGCGGGCGGCGTTGAGCTGCCTGGCCCGGCTTGGCTGCCAGCACTTCCTGGCGGTTGTTGGAATGGATCATCGACCATGCTTGAAATTACACAAAGGAATAACAAATTGTTTTGTTATACCTATTAGATATTAAATTTCAGCAAGCGACCATCCCATGCCCCATGGGAGAGAGGGAGCGCGTATCATCGCGCCAGACGCAAATGCATTTGGAATATCGCCATGATTGAAGTCTTGTTCGGCATCGTTGCCCTGGTGGTCCTTTTGGCCGGTGGTCTGGTCGTGATCCGGCTCGGCTTGCTGGCCCAGGCCCAGCGCAGCACCCTGGATCTGCTATCGGCCCAATTGGAAGAGAAACACCGGGCCATGCTGAATGACTTGCACAACGGCCTGCAGCGCCAGTCCGATGCACTCAATCATGGATTTGCCGAGCAAAGCGAGCGGCTGCGCAGCAGCATGCAAGATTCTGGTGATCGGCTGCGGGACAGCGTAGGCCACTCCTTTGATCGCCTGCGCGAAGCCGTCGCCACCGAGCTCAAGGACACCCGCATCGGCCTCGATAGCCTGCGCGCCACCCAGACCGAGGCCCTGCAGGCTGCCCAGATTGCCCAAACCAATGCCCTGCAGTCCATGCAGCTCACCCAGAACCAGGCGCTTGCCGACAGCCGTGAGGCCATTGCCAAGCAGTTGGCAGACATCTCGCAAACCGTCCAGCAAAAGCAGGACGCACTCCGTACCGAGGTATTGGGCACCGTCAGCAAGCTGGTGGGGGAGCAGGGCCGGGCACAGCAGGAACTACTGCTCAATACCCTGCGCCGTACCACCGAACAGCTGACCCAGTCCATTACCCAGCTCAGTGAGGGTGTGGACAAGCGCCTGGAGCAGATTTCGGGCAAGGTCAGCGAACGCTTGGACGAGGGCTTCAAAAAAACCAACGAGACCTTCGCCAACGTCATGGCTCGCCTCGCCACCATCGACGAGGCGCAGAAGAAGATCGATGGCCTGACCAGCAATGTGGTCAGCCTGCAGGAGTTGCTGGGCGACAAGCGCTCGCGCGGCGCCTTTGGCGAAGTACAGCTCGAGCACCTGGTCAGCAATGTCCTACCCTCGGGCTGCTACCAGATGCAGGCCACGCTTTCGAACGGCACCCGCGCCGACTGCATCCTCAACCTACCCGAACCTACCGGTACCGTAGCGGTAGATTCCAAATTCCCGCTGGAGAACTACCACCGTATGTTCGGCACCAGCGTGGAGGCCGAGCGCGTGGTGGCACAGCGTCATTTCAAGGTCGATGTGAAGAAGCACATTGATGCCATCAGCGACAAATACATCATCCCGGGCGAGACCGCGGACGGCGCGGTGATGTTCATCCCGGCCGAAGCAGTGTTCGCCGAGATCCATGCCTACCACCCGGAACTGGTGCAGTACGCCATGGGCAAGCGGGTCTGGATCGTCTCGCCCACCACCATGATGGCAGTGCTCAATACCGCCCGCGCCGTGATCAAGGATGTGGAGACCCGCCGCCAGGTCCACATCATCAAGGACGCGCTGGGCAAGCTCAGCAAGGAATTCAGCCGCTTTGACCAACGCATGAAGAAGCTGGCGGACCATATCCGCATGGCCCACGAAGACGCCCAGCAGGTACAGGTCACCAGCGAGAAGATCAGCAAGCGCTTTGGCGAGATCGAGCACGTCCGCTTCGACGAGCTCGACGCCGACCCCCTACCATTGGCCGCACCGGCCCAAGAGGAAACCATATGAACACGCGAAACATCGCCTGCCTGCTGGCCTTGCTGCCCCTGCTGGCTAGCGCCGAGGTCTACAAGTGGGTGGATGCCAACGGCAAGGTACAGTACAGCGACCAACCGCCTCCTGGCGGCAAAGCTGCCACGGTAAAGATTCCGGTCAACACCGCCGTACCGGTCACTGCGCCGGCCAACCCCACGCCAGCCCCGGGCAAGGACAAGGAGGCGACGGCCAACAAGGGCGAGCCCAAGGTCTCGCCGGAAGAGGCACAGCGCAATTGCAGCAAGGTGACCGCGCAGATCAAGGAGATAGAGGCCTCTGACTTCATCATCAACAAGGATGCCCAGGGTCGGGAATACGACATGACCGATGCACAGACCAAATCGCAGCTCGACACCATGCGCAAGGACCAGACCTACTGGTGCAGCAAGGTGAAGAAATAAGCGCCAGATGACCAGCAGGCCCCAACCGACCTGCAAGGCAAGGAGTACGAAGTATGAAGTCCGTATCGAAAATCGCCCTCTGCGCCGCTGTGCTGCTCGCCCCAGCCTTGGTCGGCGCCCAGGTCTACAAATGGGTAGACGCCAATGGCAAGGTGCAGTTTAGCGACCAGCCGCCACCCAACAGCAAGGCACAGGCGCTGAAACTGCCAAGCAACAACGTCTCCGCCCCCCCTGCAAGCAAGGCGGCAAGCAAGCAGGATGATGATGCCACGGTCACGCCCGAGGTGGCGCAAACCAATTGCGATGCACTGACCCGCCACCTGGACAACTACATGGCGGACAGCGTCAAGGAAAAGCCCAGCCAAAGCGCTGAGTACGAGAAGTACCGCGCCCAGGTCAAGGCACAGGTCGAGAAGTACCGGCAGGAACAGGAGTACTGGTGCAGCAAAACGGCACCGGCCGGGCGCCGATGACATCAGCCCATTGCAGTACCCAATAAAAAGCGGATGAAATAGGCAAAGCTCAGGCCTTCTTCATGGTCTTACCCAAGGCGACCCGACGATGGCGGGCGTCCTTGGGGTCGGCGACCAGGGGGCGGTAGACCTCCACCCGGTCGCCATCCCGCAGCACCGTGTCACGGCGACAGGCGCGGCCATGGATGCCGACCGGACAAGTGGCGAAGTCGATTTCCGGAAAGGCCGCTGCCAGGTCGGCAGCCGCCAATGCTTCCTCAACGGTACAGCCATCCAGCAGTTGCAAGGACACCAACTGTTGGCGTTCCGGTAGCGCGCAGGCCACTTCCACCTGGATAAAGCCGCTCATCCGTGGCGCCTTTCCGCTTCCTTGACGAAGGCGTCGACAAAGGTGCCGGCGATCTTGCTGAATACCGGCCCAACCAGCGCCTCCAGCGTGCGGCTGGCAAATTCGTAGTCAAGCTCGAACTCCACCTTGCAGGCCTCCTCGGTCAGCGCCAGAAAGCGCCAGGCCCCAGTCAGGCTGCGGAAGGGCCCATCCTTGAGCTCCATGGTAATCAAGCCGGGCTGCTTGCGATTCTCGGTGGTAAACGAGGACTTGAGGCCTAGATAATCGATGCCCACGGTCGCCACCGTCCAGTCTGAATCTCGCAGATGGACCTCGGTCTCGCCACACCAGGGCAGAAAACGGGGGTAGACCTCGACTTCATCGATCAAGGCAAACATGAGGCTGGCGGGGTAGGGGACCAGTACAGACTTGCGAACTTGGGGCATGAGGGAATATTCGGCCTGTGCGGCTGGTAGAATGAGACTTTAAATCGCGACCACAAGGTCGCGCATCCTAAGCGCCAGCCCCTGCACATGCAATTCGATCAAGAAGACACCGAGCATTTTACCCCCGATCTGGTAGCGGAAGACCCGCAACTGGCGAACATCCGCACGCCACCGCATTCGATCGATGCCGAACAGTCGGTGCTAGGTGGCTTGCTGATCGACAATGCCGCCTGGGACCGGATTGCCGATGCGCTGACCGAACCGGACTTCTACCGCGACGACCATCGGGTCATCTTCCGCCATATTGCCCGCATGGTGGAAACCGGCCGCCCGGCAGATGCCGTGACCGTGGCCGAATCGCTCGACAATGCCGATCAGCTCAGCTATGTCGGCGGCCTGACCTATCTTGCCAGTTTGGCGCAGAACGTCCCTAGCGCGGCCAATATCAAGCGCTATGCAGAAATCGTGCGCGAGCGCTCCATCATGCGTCAACTGGCTGCCATCGGGACCGAGATCGCCGACGCGGCCTACAACCCGAGGGGTAGGGATGCCTCGCAGGTGCTCGACGAGGCCGAAGGCAAGGTGTTCGAGATCGCCGAGCAGTCTGCCCGCGGCAAGCAGGGCTTTCTGGGTATGCCGCAGCTGCTCAAGGAGGTGGTAACCCGTATCGATGAGCTATACAGCCGCGACAACCCCGATGCAGTGACGGGTATCCCTACCGGCTTCGCCGACCTCGACGCCCGTACCTCGGGCCTGCAGGCCGGTGACCTGATCATCGTGGCCGGCCGCCCCTCCATGGGCAAGACAGCCTTCTCGGTGAACCTAGCCGAAAACGTCGCCATCGATGCCGGCCTGCCCGTTGCCATCTTCTCGATGGAAATGGGCGGCGCGCAGCTCGTTATGCGTATGGTGGGCTCGGTGGGCCGGCTCGACCAGCACAAGATCAAGACCGGCAAGCTGGAAGACGACGATTGGCAGAAGCTGACCTACGCCGCCGGCAAGCTGTCCGAGGCCAATATCTTTATTGATGAGACGCCCGGCCTCACTGCACTGGAACTACGTGCCCGCGCGCGCCGCCTGGCCCGCCAGTTCAATGGCAAGCTGGGCCTGATCGTGATCGACTACATCCAGCTGATGTCGGGCTCGGGCAAGGATCAGAACCGGGCGACCGAAGTGGGCGAAATCTCCCGTTCGCTCAAGGGCCTGGCCAAGGAACTGAGGGTACCGGTCATCGCGCTGTCCCAGCTCAGCCGCTCGGTCGAGCAGCGCCCCAACAAACGCCCGATGATGTCCGACTTGCGGGAATCCGGCGCCATTGAGCAGGATGCTGACTTGATCATCTTCCTGTACCGGGACGAGTACTACAACCCGGATTCGCCGGACAAGGGGCTGGCCGAGATCATCATCAGCAAACACCGTAACGGCCCCACCGGTACTGTGCGGCTGACCTTCCTCGGCCACTGGTCACGCTTCGAGAATGCCGCCTTGCCGGGCGGCGGCTGGAGCGACAGCGAATAGTGCGGCACCATGGCGACCAAGCAAAACGGCGAACTTCGGTTCGCCGTTTTTACTTGCATCGCGCCCTATGTGCCCGCTACTGCGCCAACTGCCGCAGCCTGGCGATCCGTGCCGCCTCGTTGCGTACCAGCCACTCGTCTCGCGACAACAGCTGCAGTGCCCGGCGGAAGTAACTGCGCGCCACATCCACCCGGCCCAGCGCGTACTGGTTCTCGGCAATTTCCTCGTAGACGTAACCGTCTTCCTCGCCCAGCTTGTTCCAGGCACGCTCCAGGTCCAACTGTACGGTCAGCGCCTTCTCATGCTCGCCCGACTCGCGCAACAACTTGGCCACGCTCCAGCGGGCGATCAGGAGCCGCTTGCCGCCACCATGCGTCTCCTGCCAGGCCTGCGCCTTGCGCAGGTATTCGAGCGCCTTGGGCAAGTCGCGCTGGTCACGGTAGACCCACCCCAGGTTGTTATAGAGCGAGCCCAGCCAATCGCCGGCATGCGGCTGGGTACTGCGTTCAGCCAGTGCGATCGCCTTGAGATTCCAGTCGAGCGCCGCCTTGCCAGTCTCACCATTGGCCAGCATCTGCATGGCATCCAC
Organism: Chitinimonas sp.; assembly: GCF_036568685.1. Classification (GTDB taxonomy): domain Bacteria; phylum Pseudomonadota; class Gammaproteobacteria; order Burkholderiales; family Chitinimonadaceae; genus Chitinimonas. Next base: position 16,785 of record NZ_DATCSC010000118.1, on the reverse strand, counting down.
CGCGTGGAAATCCAGGCCATTGCGCTGCGCCAGCAAGAGGGCATTACGGTACCAACGCCAACTCTTCTTGGGGTCGCCACCGGAACCGATCAAGCGGCCACGCTCCAGCAGGTAACGCACGCTGATCACCGGAGGCAACTCCCCCAAGGTCGGCTGCAAGGCATCCAGCACCTGATTGCCCTCTGCCACCCGCCCTTGCAAGCCCAGCGCACGGGCAATCTGGGTCCGTGCCTCGGCCTGCAGGGCAGCATCCTGCTCACGTCCAGCCCGCTCATCCAGTTCACGGAAGCGCTTTTCCGATACCACCGGCTGCTCATAGTCCCATAGCGCGTCGATATCGGCCGCCCACGCCGTGAGCGAGAGCAGGGTCAACAACAGCATGCGTACGATCACTTGCCCACCCTGATAAAACCGCTCTCGACCAGCTCATCAAGCAGATAGCTGAAATCCTCAGCTCCTTCCGAATCCGGTGCGAAACTGAATACATCGAGGTTGCTGCCCACACCTTCCAACACACTCTGGCTTTCGCACACCCGGGTGCGGCAAAAGTCCTTGCCATAGCGCCGCGTCAGCTCGTGCGCCACCTTCTCTGAAGTAGGATGGCCGCGTTGGTAGCGGTTGATAAAGACCTTGCGGGGCCGGTGCAGGCCCTTGGCGGTCAAGCCACTCAAGGTCTGGTCCAGCTGGGCGGCCCCATTCATGGCCAAGTACTCGGCCGTCACCGGTACCAGCACCACATCGGCAGCCATCAGGGCGGAGAGCGACAACACTCCCAGCATGGGGCAGCAGTCGATCAGAACCGGGGTATCGCTACTGCTCAGCATTTCGTCTGCCATGGCGATCTTGAGCTTGCGCAGATCGCGCCGACTCTGGGTCAGCAGCATATCCACCCGTGCCAATTCCATATGGGCAGGGATCAGATTGACCTGATTGGGCAGTTGTTTGACCAGGTCAGACAATGCGGCATCTTCGTGAAAGAAGCTGTAGATCGTTTCCTTGGCCAAGGGTTTGAGCCCGGACATCGCAGTCAGGTGAGCCTGCGGATCAAGATCTATAGCCAGCGGCGCAAGGCCATTACGGGCCATGGCAGCGGCAAGGTTGGCGGTCGCGGTGGTCTTGCCGACGCCCCCCTTCTGATTGAAGACGGCGATGATGGTCATGGAGCGTTGTCTCTCTCTTGGGTTGACCGTAAGTTTAGCCGGCGTTTGCGGCATGCAAACGACAAGGCGCCCGGGCTGCACAGGCAGCCCGGGCGCCAGTGGGGCCGATTTATAGCACTTCCGCCGCGTGGTCTGCCAGCCGCGAGCGCTCACCACGCTGCAGCGTGATATGGCCTGCATGCCCCCAGCCCTTGAAGCGGTCCACCACATAGGTCAGACCGGACGAGCCTTCGGTGAGGTAAGGGGTGTCGATCTGCGCGATATTGCCCAGGCAGACCACCTTGGTGCCCGGTCCCGCGCGGGTGATCAGGGTCTTCATCTGCTTGGGCGTCAGGTTCTGTGCTTCGTCAATGATCAGGAATTTGTTGAGGAAGGTGCGGCCGCGCATGAAGTTGAGCGACTTGACCTTGATACGCGAGCGGATCAGGTCACGCGTGGCGGCACGGCCCCATTCGCCCGACTCCCCATCGGTCTGGTTCAGCACATCGAGGTTGTCCTCCAACGCCCCCATCCAGGGCATCATCTTCTCCTCCTCGGTGCCGGGCAGAAAACCGATGTCCTCGCCAACCGGAACCGTGACCCGGGTCATGATGATCTCGGTATAGCGCTTCTCCTCCAGCGTCATCATCAGCGCCGAAGCCAGGGTCAACAGCGTCTTGCCGGTACCGGCCTGGCCGAGCAGGGTGACAAAATCGATATCCGGGTTCATCAAGAGATTGATCGCAAAGTTCTGCTCCCGGTTACGCGCGGTAATGCCCCAGATCGCATTCTTGGGATGGCTGTAGTCCTTGATCGACTCCAGCACGGCGGTCTTGCCCTCGACATGCTTGACCATGGCCAAGAAGGGCTTTTCGGCCTCCTGCCAGACCATCTGGTTGAGCATGAGGCTGGCGCAGTCGTTGCCCTTGAGCTGGTAGTAGGCACGGCCGCCTTCCTGCCAGCTCTTCATATCCTTGCCATTCTTTTCCCAAAAGCTCTGCTCGATCTCGCGTACGCCGGTATAGAGCAGGTCGGTGTCTTCCAGCACCTGGTCGTTGAAGTAGTCCTCCGCAGCCAGCCCCAAGGCACGCGCCTTGATGCGCATATTGATGTCCTTGGACACCAACACCACCTCGCGCTTGGCGTACTGTTGGGCCAGCTCCATCACCACCGTCAGTATCTGGTTGTCCGCCTTGCCGACGGGCAGATCGGCCGGCAGGGCCACGCTGGTGGCCTGTGTCTGCAGGAACAATAGGCCGGTGGCCATACCCTTGGACGGTTCCTTCAGCGGTACGCCATCGACAATATGTGCCTCCTTGCCACTGACGATATCGTCCAGAAACCGGCTTGCCTGGCGAGCGTTGCGGGCAACTTCACTCATCCCCTTCTTATGCCCGTCGAGTTCTTCCAGTGTCACCATGGGCAGGCAGATGTCATGTTCCTCGAAGCGGAACAGACTGGTTGGATCGTGCATCAGCACGTTGGTATCCAGCACAAAGAGCTTGGTGTTTTTGGCTTTACGAGCAGCGGCCATGGTTTCCTCGGGCTAGGTGATAGGTCGGAGCAGGCCCCGACATCGTCCGGGCCGGCAACAGCAGCCGGCCCCTCAATGCAAAACGCCCGTCACAGGGACGGGCGTTTTGCTTATTTCATCGTTTCCACGAAAGCTAGCACTTCACTGACATGGCCCGGCACCTTCACGCCGCGCCACTCCTTCACAACCTGACCTTGGGCATCCACCACAAAGGTACTGCGCTCCACACCGCGCACCTGCTTGCCATACATATTCTTCATCTTCATCACCCCGAAGGCCTCGCACAGTGCCTCTTCCGGGTCCGACACCAGCTCGAATGGCATCTCCAGCTTGGCCTTAAAGCCCTCATGCGATTTGATGCTGTCACGGCTAACACCAAACACCTGTACACCTGCAGCCAGGAACGCCGCATGCTGATCGCGGAAGTCACCACTCTCGGTAGTGCAACCAGGCGTGTTGTCCTTGGGATAGAAGAAGAGTACGTAAGGCTTGCCGGCGAGCGCGGCGGTATCGAAAGTCTGGTTGCCGGTCATCGGCAGGCTGAGGGCGGGTACTGCGGTCATTACGTCCTCCGGTTTGATCGGATTGTGGTCAAAAAGCGCGGGGCATACAAGCATTGCGGCACTGCCTGGAGCACTCGCCTTTCGCCACCGCGCCGAAGTATTTGTTTTGATTGCGCTAGCCTCGCATGACCGTGTTGCGGACATGTTGCCATCCGCTGCCGAACGGTCGTTTTTGAAGCATGGATCAAGCTATTTGAGTTCCTGCAGCAGCTCCTTCACCCGTGCCGCACGCATGGCCGGGTCGGGCAGGGCACTTTCCACCCTGAGCCGGTCCGGACCGGCCAGTTTGTAGTTGCGCTTTTGCTGGATCAGTTTCATGACCTTCATCGGGTCTATCTCATTCTGCGCAGCAAATTGCACCGAGATCGCCAGCTCCGAGGCATCGAGCTTGAGCACGCCCATGGGCTTGGCAATCAGTCGCAGCCGGTGGCAATCGAGCAGGATCTTGGCCGGCGGTGGCAATAGGCCAAAGCGGTCGATCAGCTCCTGTTGCATGTCGTCGAGCTCGTCATTGGTCTCGCAATTGGCAAGGCGCTTGTACAGCACCAAGCGCTCATGCACGTCCGGGCAGTAGTCATCCGGCAGCAGGGCTGGGCTGTGCAGGTTGATCTCGGTCGCCACCCCGAGCGGTGCGTTCAGGTCAGGCTCCACGCCCTTCTTCAGTGCCTTGACCGCTTCATTGAGCATGGCCGAGTAGAGCGAGAAGCCGATCTCCTGCATCTCGCCCGACTGATCGTCGCCCAGCACCTCGCCCGCACCACGGATCTCCAGATCGTGCATGGCGAGGTAGAAGCCCGAGCCTAGCTCTTCCATCTGCTGGATGGCCTCCAGCCGCTTGCTGGCGGCAGGGGTGAGGCTCTTCAAATCCGGCACCAGCAGATAGGCGTAGGCCTGGTGGTGGGAACGGCCGACACGGCCGCGCATCTGGTGCAGCTGCGCCAGGCCGAATTTGTCGGCCCGGTTCATGATGATGGTGTTGGCGTTGGGGATGTCGATCCCGGTCTCGATGATGGTGGTGCACAGGAGCAGGTTAAAGCGCTGCTGGTTGAAGTCACGCATCACCTGTTCCAGGTCGCGCTCACGCATCTGCCCGTGCGCCACGCCTATACGGGCCTCGGGTAGGAGGGCGGTCAGTTTCTCCTGCATATTGGCGATGGTATCGACCTCGTTATGCAGGAAGAACACCTGGCCGCCGCGCTTGAGTTCGCGCAACACCGCCTCGCGTATCACCCCGTCGCTCCAGTTGGCCACGAAGGTCTTGATCGCCAGCCGTCGGCTGGGGGCGGTGGCAATGACCGAGAAATCGCGCAGGCCTTCGAGCGACATGGCCAGGGTACGAGGGATGGGCGTGGCGGTGAGCGTCAGCACATCCACCTCGCTACGCAGCGCCTTGAGCTGTTCCTTGTGCCGGACGCCGAAGCGGTGCTCCTCATCGATGATCACCAAGCCCAGGTTCTTGAACTTGACCCCGTCCTGCACCAGCTTGTGGGTGCCGATCACGATATCGATCCCGCCGCTTTCCATGCCGGCCACCGCCGTGTCGATCTCCTTCTTGGAGCGGAAGCGGCTCAACTCGGCCACGCGCACCGGAAGATCGGCAAAGCGGTCAGAGAAATTCTGGTAGTGCTGCTCGGCCAAGAGTGTGGTCGGCACCAACACAGCCACCTGCTTGCCATCTGCCACCGCCACGTAGGCGGCGCGCAGGGCCACCTCGGTCTTGCCAAAGCCCACGTCGCCACAGATCAGCCGGTCCATGGGCTTGCCACTGGTCATATCGGCGATCACCGCTTCAATGGCCCCTGCCTGGTCGGCGGTTTCCTCAAAGCCGAAACCCGCGGCAAAGGCCTCGTAGTCGTGGACCTTGAAGCCAAAAGCATAGCCCTCGCGCGCCGCGCGGCGGGCATAGAGGTTGAGCAGCTCGGCGGCCGTATCGCGTACCTGTTCGGCCGCCTTGCGCTTGGCCTTCTCCCAACTGCCGGAGCCGAGCTTGTGCAGTGGTGCGCTGTCCTCTGCGCCGCCCGCGTAGCGGCTGATCACGTGCAACTGCGCCACCGGCACGTAGAGCTTGTCGCCGCCCGCATACTCCAGCAGCAACATCTCGGTGGCGCCTTCACCCAGGTCCATGCTCACCAGACCGTTGTACCGGCCGATGCCATGCTGCTCGTGCACAACCGGGTCACCGACCTTGAGTTCGCTCAGATCACGCAGCATGCCCTCGGCATTGCTGCGCTTTTGCGCCTTGCGCCGGCTCAGGGAGCTGCTCTGGCCATAAAGATCGGCCTCGGTGATCAGGGCAATCCCGCCAGCAACAAAGCCGGTCGCCAGCGGCGAGACCGCCAGCAGGCAGTGCTCGTCACGCTCCAGGCACTCCTGCCAATGCTCGGCCAGGCTGGGCTTGAGGCCATATTCGGCAAAGTATTGCGACAGCGTCTCGCGCCGGCCCAGCGATTCGGCCAATAGCACTACCTTGCCATCGAAGCCGGCCACGAAGTCGGCCAGCTTCTGGATCGGATTATCGGCACGGCGGTCGACGCGTAGCTCAGGCAAGCCCTGGCTAGCCTCGCGCCATGCAGTGTCGCGCGCATCTTCAACTGCCGGCCCCTCCGCCTGCAGCTCCAGCCGGCGGTAGGGTTTCATCAGCGCGAAAAAGCGATCCGTGGTCAGGAACAGCTCCTGCGGCGGCAGCAGCGGCTTGTCCTTGTCGCCTGCCAGCATCTTGTAGCGGCTTTGGGTATCGGCCCAGAAGCGATCACAGGACTGCATCAGGTCACCGTGCTGCACCAAGAGCGCATCCGGCCCGATATAGTCGAACAGGGTTGCGGTCTGGTCGAAGAACAAGGGCAGGTAGTACTCCACCCCCGGCGGGATCAGCCCGTTGGAGATGTCCTTGTAGACACGCGACTTGCTCGGATCACCCTCGAACACCTCGCGGAAGCGGGAGCGGAACTTGGCTCGACCGCCATCATCCAGCGGGAATTCGCGGGCAGGCAGCAGGCGTATCTCGGGTACCGGGTAGATACTGCGTTGGGTATCGACATCAAAGGTGCGGATGGTTTCGATGTCGTCGTCGAACAGGTCCAACCGGTAGGGCAGCGTGGAGCCCATGGGGAACAGGTCGATCAAGCCACCGCGGATGGAGAATTCGCCCGGCCCGTATACTTGAGTCACATGGCTGTAACCGGCAAAGGTCAGGTCAGCGCGTAGCTTCTCCACGTCCAACCGTGTCTTGGCCTTGAGGAAGAAGCTGTAGGCCGTCAGGTACTCCACCGGCGGCAGCGGCATCAGCGCGGTCTGTACCGGCACGATCAGCACATCGGCCTGTTGCTGGCGTATCTGCCAAAGTGTGGCAAGCCGTTCCGAGATCAGGTCATGGTGAGGAGAAAAGCTGTCATAGGGCAAGGTTTCCCAGTCGGGCAGCAGCACCACCGTCTTGCCCGGGGCAAACCAGGCAATCTCATCCTGCAGGCGGCTGGCCGCCTGGGCGTCTGAAGTGAGTATGAGCAAGGGGCGCGCCGCATTGCTCAGCTCGGCCAGCAGGCTCGCATCAGCCGAGCCGGGCGGGATTGCCAAGCGCAAACGTTGACCAGCGGGTGGCAGGGCAGGGGACGGCAACAGCGAAGGCATCGTGGACAAACCGAGCGGGACGGACAAGGCGGACGATTATACGCCGCGATCAAGAACTGCCGCCCTCGGCAAGCAAACAAATCCTGCTCATCCACCACTCACCGCGGCCTCAAGCCAGGTAGTGAAATCCGCCGCCGGCATGGCTCGTGCGTAGTGCCAACCCTGGGCCTCCGGGCAGCCCATGGTTTGCAGGCAAGCCACCTGCTCGGCGGTCTCCACTCCCTCGGCGATGGTCTGAAAGCCCAGGCTCGCAGCCAGGCCGACGATGGCATGCGATATCGCCATATCCCCGGCATCATGTGGCAGGCCGCGCACAAAACTCTGGTCGATCTTGAGCCGGTCTATGGGCAACCGCTTGAGGTAAGCCAGCGAAGAGTAACCGGTACCGAAGTCATCGATGGCCAGTTGCACGCCCAGCGCCTTGAGCGCCCTCAGCCGCATGGTCACGGCGTCGATGTGCTGCATCACCACGCTCTCGGTCACCTCCAGCTCAAGACAAGCCGGGTCGAGCCCGCTGGCAGTCAGGGCCTTTTCCACCAAGCGCGGCCAATTCTGCCGCTGGAACTGCAGTGCCGAGACATTGACCGCCACCCGGAGCGGCCGGCCGTGCCGCCGTATCCAGCCCGCTGCCTGGCGGCAGGCCTCGAACAAGATCCATTCGCCTATCGGCAAAATCAGCCCCGACTCCTCCGCCACCGGCACGAACTTGGCCGGCGAGATCGCCCCCAGGGTAGGGTGCTGCCAACGCAGCAGGGTTTCCATGCCGATCGGGTAACCGTCCGCCAACCTGACCTGAGGCTGGAAGGCCAACCAGAGTTCGCCGTTATCGATGGCGCGACGCAGGTCCTGCTCCAGCTCGAACGGGGCACTGACCTCATGTGAGAGGTCGGGGGTATAGAGGCGGACTGTGTCCAGGCCCTCACGCTTGCAACGCTGCATGGCAGCCGTCGCATGCGCCAGCACCGTCACCGCATCCTCGCCATGCTCAGGGAAGCAGACCACACCGATACTGGGTCGTATCACCAGGGTGTCCGCATCCAGCGCGAACAGCGCGTTGAAGCAGCCGGCTAGGCGACGTGCTTGCAACATCACCTCTTCAAGCGTGTGCAGACCACCTACGGCAACGGCAAATTCGTCTCCGCCCAGCCGCCCCAACAAGGCATCCGGCAGCTCGAGTGCACGCAGCCGCTCACCGATCTCGCGCAACACCCGGTCGCCTTTCTCGCGCCCATAGACCTGGTTGATGACCCGCAGTCGGTTGAGATTGAGTACCGCCACCAGCGCCCGCCGCTTGCTTTGCCGGATCTGCTGCAAGTGCTCGGCCAAACGGGCGCGGAATACCTCGGCATTGAGCACACCGGTCAGCGGGTCGACCGAGGTCAGCTCGCGGATGCGTTGCTCCGCCGCCACCCGCTCACTCAAGTCGCTGAATACCGCGAAGTAGCATTCCACGGCGCCCTGTTCGTCATACACCGCCGAGATGGCAAGCCACTCCGGGTATACCTCGCCATTGCGGCGGCGATTCCATATCTCGCCCCGCCAGTGGCCTTGCTGCTGCAGGCGCTGCCACATCTCGGCAAAGAACTCGGCCGATGCCCGCCCGGAGCGCAGCAGCCTGGGGGTCTGCCCCAGCAATTCCTGTTCACCCCACCCACTGATCTCACAGAAGCGCGGATTCACCGCCAGGATCACACCCTGGCTGTCTGTCACCATCACCCCGTCATTGGCCCGCTCGATCAGGCGATCCATCAGTTGCAGGCGGCGCAGGCGCTGCACATGCCCCAAGCCGAAGGAAAGTGCATCTGCCAGCCGAACCAGCAGCTCCACCAACTCGGCGTCGAAGAAATCCAGGCTGCGGCTAGCCACCGACAGGGCACCCGCTACGCGTCCCTCGCGGTAGAGCGGAAAGGCGGCAAACGAGCGGATCTGGTTGGCCGCATAGAGGGCATACCACATCTCGAAACCCGGCTCGCTGCTGATGTCGTTGCAGATGCAGGGCGCGCGCGCCTGGATGGCGCGCAAGGACACCGAGGCCGAGCGGTCGCTGGCGGGATCGAGCGACAGCAACTGCCCATAGATGCTGGCAGCCGCGCCAGCCGCATAGACCCCGCGCAGATGTTGACCGTCCGGTTCAATCAAGGTCACTGCAGCGACGCAAATGCCCGGGTTGGTCACAATCGTGTCGCATACGGATGCAAACAGGGGCTGGGTCTGCTCGGCACGCATGACGGCGTCCGACACCCTGGAGAGTGCCTGGTAGAAGCCACTCAAGGCCTCGATACGCCGACGAGAAGCCTCGTTGGCCCGCTCGCCGCGCCCCAGCAGCCAATAGAGCGTCCCACCGGTCAGCAGCACGAATATACCGCCCTTGAGCGTCTGCAGTCGGTTGAGCCAGGCCGGCGAGCTGGTCAGCAGCGCCAGCAACCTGTCCGAAAGCGCAATCCAGAGCGCAGCCAGGGCGATGTAGGTCAAACTGAGCGTAAGACGTTTGGACATTGAGCGAAGTGGCAATACATCCGTAGTAGGAGTCTGGTCGTGCCAATAGGGTTGACCGCGCAAGCGGCGCCCCAGCCCCAGCATAGACCCTCACCGGGAAAAGAGCGGCTGGCGCGAACCGGGTTTTCCCTTACAATCGAACGCAGACATACGCCCGAATCAGGCGCGGCCAGCTTCCCGCCGTGACCCAACCTAAAAGAGAGCGATGGAGAAGACCCCACCGATATGGCCGGCCCCGGCGCTGGGCTTGGCAGTCGCCGCTGCCATACTGTCCGCCAAGACCCTGCCGGCTTGGCTGGCCCTGATCCTGGCCATACTGCTCGGCGCACTGGTCATGCACTTTTACCGGCCCGCCGCAGCTCAGCGGCAGGCCAGCGAGTTCGACTGGCAGTTGGCCGACTTTGTCGACCAATCGCTGATCGGCCTTTTCTCACTCAGGATCGACCGGATCAGCTATTGCAACCCGGCACTGGCCGAACTGCTCGGTAGGCCCGAAGCTGAGTTGTTGTCCCAACCCTTTGGCACCTTTGTTTACCCGGAAGACCTGCCGCTGGTCGAAAATCTCCTCAACGGTAGCCCAGACCAGGAAGGCGAGACCTCGCGTTACAGCTTTCGCATCATTCGCGGCGACGGCACCATCCGCCAGTGCGAAGTCGAGAGCCATACCGTCGCACAAGGCAGGGAGAGCTATGTCACTGGCCTTTTGCTCGATGTGACCGATTGGGTGGTCGCCCAGCAGGAACTGGCGCTCTACGGTCGGGTGTTCGAGGCGAGCAGCGAAGGTATTGTGGTAACCGACGCCCAGGGCCTGATCGTGGCCGTGAACCCGGCGCTGGAATCCCTCTCCGGCTATAGCCGCGAAGAACTACTGGGCCAGCCGGCCCTGGCGTTGGAACACCGCCTTTCCGGCGAGCGCCTGGAGAAAGTGCTGGCCATCGCCAGCAGCGAAGGCCGTTGGCAGGGCGAATTCGAGGCGCTGCGCAAGGATGGTGTCGTCTATCCGACCATGTTGTCCATCAACGCTGTTCTGGATGCCAGCGGTACGCCCAGCCATTATGTTTCCATCCTCAGCGACCTCAGCATCGCCAAGGCGGCGGAACGCAAGCTGGCGGAGTCGGAGCGGAAATTCCGCGCCTTTGTCGAACTGTCGCTGGTGGGCCTCTATGTGGTGCAGGATGGCAAGCTGGTCTACGCCAACCCGGAACTGGCGCGCGTGCTGGGCTATCAGAACCCGGACGAGCTGATCGGCCTGCCGGTAGAAGCCGTCACCGCCCCCGAAGACCTGGCCCTCCTGCGCGAGAACCATCGCCGCCGCCTGGCTGGTGAACTTGATAGCGTACGCTATACCTACCGCGCCATGCGCCGTGACGGTAGCTATCTGTGGACTGAGGCTCACGGCCGCTTGTTCGAATACCAGGGCCGCCCGGCCGTGATCGGCATTGCATTGGATGTAAGCCAGCGCGTAGAAGCGGAGCTGCAGTCGCGTTTGGCTGCGAGGGTGTTCGAGTCGGCCAGCGAGGGCATCCTGATTACCGATGCCGACAGCCGCATCGTCGCGGTCAACCCGGCCTTTACCCGCATCACCGGTTATTCGGCCCAGCAGGCTATCGGCAAGATCTCGCGCATGCTGATGCGCCAAGATGCACGGGCCGAGTTCAACCACGAGATGCTCGACCACCTGGCCCGCGACGGCCATTGGCAGGGCGAGATGCGTGACCGCCGCCTCAATGGCGAGTGGTACCCGGTCTGGATGTCCATCTCGGCCGTGCGGGATGACTCCGACCGTATCAGCAGCTATGTGGGTGTGTTTACCGACTACACCAGTCGCAAGGAAGCCGAGAACCGGCTGCACTACCTGGCAAACCATGACGGCCTGACCGGCCTGCTCAACCGCAGCGGGCTGATGAGCCAATTGGAGCACGAGATCAACCGGGCCAAGGCCCGCCGCCAGTCGCTGGCCGTGCTGTTCCTGGACCTGGACCGTTTCAAGGCCATTAACGACACCCTAGGTCATGGCATAGGCGACCGTCTCCTGGTCGCCGCTACCGAGCGGCTGCGTAACCAGGTCAAGGAAACCGACCTGGTAGGCCGGCTGGGCGGGGACGAGTTCACCATCGTGCTGGAGAACCTCAACGCGCCGGAGATCGCTGCCGATGTCGCCAGCCGCATTGTCGGCGCCATGTCGCAGCACTTTGTCATCGACGGCCACGAGATGTTCGTGACCGCCAGCGTGGGCGTAGCCGTCTACCCAGGTGACGGTCAGGATGCCACCAGCCTGCTCAAGAATGCTGACGTGGCAATGTACCGGGCCAAGGAACGGGGCAAGAACACCTACCAGTTCTTTGCCAAGGAAATGAACGCCCAGGCCTTTGAGCACCTGCTGCTGGAGAACAGCTTGCGGCATGCTCTGGAGCGGCAGGAGTTCGAGCTGCACTACCAGCCTCAGGTCGCCACCGCCACCGGTAGCGTGGTAGGCGTCGAGGCCCTGATACGCTGGCGCCACCCTGAGCTTGGCCTGGTACCCCCGGCCCAGTTCATCAGCATGGCAGAGCAAAATGGCCTGATCGTCCCCATAGGTGCCTGGGTGCTGCGTGAGGCTTGCCGGCAGGGTAGGGTATGGCTGGATGCCGGTCACGCCCTGGCGCATGTGGCGGTCAATCTGTCCGCTCGCCAGTTTGCTGACGACAAGCTGCTGGAGACCATACGCAACGCGCTGGCCGAGAGCCGGTTGCCGGCCAATATGCTGGAGCTAGAGATCACCGAGAGCACCATCATGCAAAAGCCGCAGGAGGCGGTGACGGTGCTGCATCAGCTGCGCGAGATGGGGGTGGCGCTGTCCATCGACGACTTTGGGACCGGTTACTCTTCGCTGGTCAGCCTCAAACAATACCCGCTCGATAATCTCAAGATCGACCGTGGCTTTGTCAGCGGCATTCCACACGACGCCGACGACCAGGCCATTACCGAGGCCATCGTGGCCATTGCCCGCAAAATGCGCCTGAAGGTGGTTGCGGAGGGAGTGGAGACCATAGAACAATTCGACTTCCTGCGCGCCGCCGGCTGCGACATCGTCCAAGGCTATCTGCTGGGCCGCCCCATGCCCGCTGGCGACCTGGAGTCCATGCTGGCTGCCGACGATGTCTTTCAGGCAGCGCCGGTGCGCAAGGTTATTGCAGTGAAGAGGAATCAAGCCTGATGGGTTCACATGGTTTATTTTTTGCCAACACACAAAGCAATCGCTTGATAGATATGTCTGAGAGCAAGCCACCGCTGCATTTCTCGCATGCCAATAGCTTCCCTGCCGGTAGCTATCGGCAGTTCCTGCAGCACTTCGAGGCCGACTTCGACGTGGGCTATATCGATGCGCTCGGCCACGACCCCCGCTTTCCAGTCACCGATTGCTGGCCCAACCTGGTCGAGGAAAGCCTGCAATACATAGAGCGGCGCTATGCGGGACCGGTGATCGCGGTTGGTCATTCGCTCGGTGGCTTTCTCTCGCTCTTGTCGGCCCTGCAGCGGCCGGAGCTATTTCGTGCCGTGATCCTGCTCGATTCGCCCGTGTTTGGCCGTCCGGTCTCTACCGCGCTATGGCTAGGCAAGCGGTTCGGTTTTATCGATCGCCTTACGCCTGGCCGTGGCACCCTGACCCGGCGCAAAACCTGGCCCAGCAAAGAAGCCGCCTATCAGCACTTCCAGGGCCGCGGCATGTTTGCCGACTTTGACCCGGCCTGCCTGCGCGACTACGTCGAGGCCGGCACCGTCACGACCGAGGCGGGGGTACAGCTGCGCTTTGAACCCGAGGTGGAGCACCTGATCTATTGCGGCCTGCCGCACAACCTGCCGAGTTATCGTGGCCAGCTGCAAGTACCGGCCGGCTTTATTGGCGGCAGCAAATCAAGCTATGTGCGGCGTAGCGACCTGAGCCATATGCGTCGATACTTCGGCATACAGCTGCGCAAGGTCGAAGGTGGGCATCTGTTCCCGTTTGAACAGCCAGCCATGGCGGCAGATGAGGTCAAGCAGATGATCGCGCGCCTGCTGAACCGCTGATCGCGAACCAGCCTGGGCATCCTGCCCAGGCTTTCTTGCCCCACCATTAGTGACTAGTCACCATTTGAAGTAAAATGGGCTGCCCTGTAGCGAGCAGCTCCATGTCCAAAGTACCACCTAAGCCACTGCCCACAGCCGACGCCCCCCGCAAGCGAGGCCGCCCAAGCCTGGGCAGGGAGGCCATGACGGCAGCAGAACGCAAACGACGCAGCCGCAGCCTGCAGCGCCAGGCCGGTTTTCTGGCCGCAGGGCAGACGGGGCTCAAGCGCATCCCGCGCTCCTTCGCCTGTGATCTGGACGAATTGGCAATCGCCAAATTGCGCAGGGTCGCCAAAGAACGCAAGGCGACCCTGTATGAAGTACTGGAACAACTGATCAACGATCACCTGTAGCGGAGGTGCGCTGCCTCAAGCGCTCAAGCCTGCCCGAGCTCACTCGCGTACATATAGCCACGGGACCAATGCAGCTCCTCGGCCGGCCTCGACGCCTTGGTGCACAGTACCTGGTAGATAGAGATCCAGTCATGCCGGAAGGCGTGGGCGCAGCCGGCCAGATAGATGCGCCAGATGCGGAACTTCTCCTCGCCTACCTCTTTGCGTATCCAATCGCTGTTGCGCTCAAAGTTGTCTGACCAGATGGATAACGTACGGGCGTAGTGGCGACGCAAACCCTCCACATCCAAGGCCTCCAGCCCGCCTTGCTGCATGGTTTGCAGCACCAGGCCGATATGCGGCAGCTCACCGCCGGGGAATACGTACTTCTCGATGAAATCACTGGCACCGAACGGCGTCTCGCCACTCTCGGCATCGGTCGAGGTGATCCCGTGGTTCAACGCCAGGCCATCCTCGGCCAGCAGGTCGCGAATACGGCCAAAATAGGCAGCCAATTGCCGCAGGCCCACGTGCTCGAACATACCCACACTGGTAATCCGGTCGAACTGGCCGTCTATATCGCGATAGTCCTGCAGCCGTATTTCCACCCGGTCCTCCAGGCCCGCCGCCTTGACCCGCTCGCGGGCCAGTGCGTACTGATTCTCCGACAGCGTGATCCCTACGCAACGGGCGCCAAACCGGCTTGCGGCACGCAGCACCAAGCCACCCCAGCCGCAACCGATATCCAGCAGCGTCTGGCCCGGCGCCAAGCGGATCTTGGTCAGGATATGGTCGATCTTCTTGATCTGAGCCGTCGCCAAGTCCTCCCGGCCGGTCTCGAAATAGGCGCAGGAATACACCATGTTCGGATCAAGCCAGGCTGCATAAAAGTCGTTGGAAACGTCGTAGTGGTACTGGATGGCCTGCCTATCGGACCGGCGGCTATGGCGAAAGTAGCTGGTCAGGCGTGCCAGCCGGCTGGCCACGCCACCCTGTGCAAGGCCATAGGCCAGCTCAACCACATCCTCCAGCCGCCCCTCGACGTCGATAAGGGTGCGGATATAGGCTTCGCTCAGGCTGTCCAGGTCGGGCTCCAAGAGATAGTTGAAGGCCGAGGGACCGGTTACATGCAAGGTGACGTCCGGCGCGTTGAACTCGCCAAAGTCAAAATAGCGCCCATCCCACAGCGACAACCTGGCCGCTACTGGCGTACGACGCCTGACATCCATCACCCACTGTTCGAGATTCTTTTCCCAAGCCATCGCGCCCCCTCTCTTAGTCTGAATTTCCCTCATCTGCGTATTAGGCAATCGCCCCCTCAATTGCCAGCTGCCGGAGGCCTCGCCGTTTAGGTTGCCCAAATATCGATTAGGTTCCAGACCAATCCAGACCGGGGCAGGCTAGTGAAATAGCGCCGCGGCCCCGATTGCAGCGGCCGATCACCCCAGTCCAATGCTCGAAGGCCTTGGACCAAGCCCCGCCCGTCGCGATATAGTCGCCCCATTGTTTCAACGCTAAGCGAATAAAGGAAAAGCCGTGCCGCAAGTTTCCATAGGCTCCGCCATTACTGTCGATAACCGCGCTCCGTTCACGCTGTTCGGCGGCGTCAACGTACTGGAATCCCGCGACCTGGCGCTGCGCTCCGCCGAGGAATATGTCCGCGTCACCCAGAAGCTGGGCATCCCCTACGTCTTCAAGGGCAGCTACGACAAGGCCAACCGCTCGTCCATCCACTCCTACCGGGGTCCTGGGCTGGAAGAAGGCCTGCGCATCCTGGAGGCGGTCAAGACCACCTTCGGCGTACCAGTGATCACCGACGTACACGAACCCCACCAGGCCGCTCCGGTGGCCGAAGTGGTCGATGTGCTGCAACTGCCGGCCTTTCTGGCCCGCCAGACCGACCTGGTGGTCGCGCTCGCCAAGACCGGCCGCGTCATCAATATCAAGAAGCCGCAATTCCTGAGCCCGAGCCAGATGAAGAACATCGTCGAGAAGTTCATCGAGGCCGGCAACGACAAGCTGATCCTGTGCGACCGCGGCACCTGCTTTGGCTACGACAACCTGGTTGTCGACATGCTGGGCTTTGGGGTCATGAAGAAGACCACCAACGACCTGCCCATCATCTTTGACGTCACCCATTCGCTGCAGCAGCGCGAATCGGGTGCCGCCGCCTCGGGCGGCCGCCGTGCGCAGGTAGCCGAACTGGCCCGCTCCGGCATGGCGCTGGGCCTTGCCGGCCTGTTCCTGGAGGCCCACCCGGACCCGGCCCAGGCCAAGTGTGACGGCCCAAGTGCCTTACCGCTGCATCTGCTGGAACCCTTCCTGAGCGAGGTCAAGGCCATCGACGATCTGGTCAAGTCCTTCCCACCGCTCAATATTCCCGCCTGATCGACCCAAGACCCACTCCCTCGGGCTGGCGAGCCGCTCGCCAGCCCGGGTATAGTTGTCGCACAACTATTCCAAGCTTTAGGGAGGCCCCATGCGCTACTTGCTGGGAGGTATCGTCGTCATTCTCATTGCTGCTGGAGCGCGTTACTACGCCGCCCAGGCCGCCGTAGAAAAAATCACAGCCTCCACGGTCAACATGACCGCGAAGCTGCAAGAGCAAACTACCGCCAACATGGCCAAGCTTGCGCAGCAGCAAGCCGAAAACTCCGCACGTAACGAAAAGCAACGGCGTATCGATTCGGTCATTGGTTGCGCACGTAACGCCGACAAGGACAAATGCCATTGCTACGATGGCAAGGGTCAGCAAGTGCCTGATGTTCCCACCAAGGTCTGCCTCAAGGTCGTGGAAGGCGGCCTGAACTGGCTCGCGACGATCGACGCCAGCCAATAGCCCGAGCCAATCCGGCCTTAGCCATATACCCGTAGCCGGCCGGCTCGCAGCAATTTCCCGCTAAACCGCTAGCGATTTTGGTATCCTCCCGCCCCCCTCGCGCCGAGGGCGTCCAGCAATCCAAAGTCTTTAGGGGAAGTCCATGGCCTTTGCCGCCATCATCATCGTT
>NZ_DATCSC010000117.1:0-14964 GCF_036568685.1 Chitinimonas sp. | reverse complement strand
CAACGACGAGGCCCAGCTGGGCGAGCTGAAAACCCTGGGCGAGCTGACCCAGATCGCCTGGAAGCACGACGTGCAGGTGATGATCGAAGGCCCCGGCCACGTGCCGATGCAGCTGATCAAAGAGAACATGGACCTGCAGCTTGAGCAGTGCAGCGAGGCGCCGTTCTACACCCTGGGCCCACTGACCACCGATATCGCGCCAGGCTACGACCACATCACCTCCGGCATCGGCGCCGCGCAGATCGGCTGGTACGGCTGCGCCATGCTGTGCTACGTGACGCCGAAGGAGCACCTGGGCTTGCCGAACAAGGCCGACGTCAAGGAAGGCATCATGGCCTACAAGATCGCCGCCCATGCGGCCGATCTGGCCAAGGGCCACCCCGGCGCCCAGATCCGCGACAACGCGCTCTCCAAGGCGCGCTTCGAATTCCGCTGGGAAGACCAGTTCAACCTCGGCCTCGACCCCGACCGCGCTCGCGAATACCACGACGAGACCCTGCCGCAACAAGGCGCCAAGGTCGCCCACTTCTGCTCCATGTGCGGCCCGCACTTCTGCTCCATGAAGATCACCCAGGACGTGCGTGACTTCGCCGAAAAGCAGGGCGTCAGCGAGGCCGACGCGCTACAGAAGGGCATGGAGGTCAAGTCCATCGAGTTCATGAAGGGCGGCGGCAAGCTCTACGATAACGTCTGATCGCGCCGCGATAGTCGCAAAAGGAAACGGCAGCCTTGTAGCTGCCGTTTTCTTTTGCCCCCTAACAGTCGTCGTCCTCGGCGTGCAGGCCATGTCGGGCGCGGCGGCCCTGGCAAGCGGCCGGGATCACCGGCGGCCGGTCCGGCGCCGAGAATTCAAACAAAGTGCTGTCCGGCAGGTTGCGGTCGTAGACCGGAGGCTTCCAGCCCAGTTGCGCGGCGGTATAGAAGCGGGTCGGCAGCACGGTGCGGGTCTGGCCCAGCAGCATGGTGATCTTGCTGCCCGGTTCGGGCAGCGGTTGAACCAGTTGGGCGCGTTGTGAATCGCACAGCCCGCCCAGGTCTGCCACCCTTTGGCGGATCGCGGCCGGGGTGTCGATCTGCTCCACCGCCCAGGTGATCCGGCAGGCCAACCTGAGGTCCCCCAGCCTTACGGCATTGCGCGGCACCCCTTCGCTGCGTATCGCCACCGTCCAGCGGATATCGCCCTGCTTGCGGTTGATCAGCACACTGGCGTCCTCATCCAGCGCGGCCTGGCTGAAGGGCAGGATAAAGCGACCAAACGGGTCCACCGCCACCGGTATATGCAGATTGTCGCTGACGATGGTCAGCCTTACCCCCAGCACCAGGGATTCGTCCGCCACCGGCTCCAGCTGCAGTACCAGCGGCGCAGTGGGGGCCAACTGCCGGTAGCGATCGTAGGCCTTGAACGATTCAGCCATCTGCCGGTAGCGGCGCCATTCCACATCGCGCAGGCCGCTGATCTCCACCGGTGTGCGGGTCAGGGTGCTATCCGGCTGCTCGGGCTCGGCCGCCGCCGCTGGCAGACAGGCCAGCAGGGCTAGGCATAGAGAGAGGCGCGGCATGTGAAGCATGGGGTAGATCCCGGCTGAGGGCAGCCGCCATGGTGCCACGGTTCGCTGGTGGCCGGCGTACCGCTCGCGCAGTGGTCAGGGTTTACGCGACGGGCCGCTCGGGCGGCTACAATGGAGGGCTTGCTCCAGTGCATCTGTCAGACCAGAAAGTTCATCATGACCCAGCCCCATTCCGCCCTGCCGCAAGGTTGGCCTGCCGTCGCCGCCGATCTGCAGCGCTTTAATGAGCGCTTCCCCGAGGCCGCCCTGCAGGCCGTGCTGCAGCACCCCGAGGCCTACGTGGCTCAGTTGCTCGATGAGCTGCGTGACTGCGCCGCCCAGCCGGCCCAGCGTACCGATGATGCCGAAGGCTGGATGCTGCACCTCTACGCCATGCATTTGCTGGCCTCGCTGCGCGAGCCACGGGCCTTCCCGTTGCTCTTGGACATCGCCCGGCTCGATGGCGAGACCTTGGAAAACCTGCTGGGCGACCACCTGACCGAAGGTCTGCCACGTGCCTTGGCCGCCACCTGCGCGGCCGACGAGGCCGCCCTGCAGGCCCTGGCCGGCGACCGTAGCGCCTACTTCTGGAGCCGCTCGGCCGCCCTGCGCGCGTTGGCCCTGCGCACCCTCGAAGGCGACTACCCGCGTGCAGCCCTGCTGGAATGGCTGCAAGCCGAGAGCGAACGCGAGGCCGAGCGCATGGTGGACGAGAAGCTGCGTCCCGAGCAGGGCACCGAGACCGACTACCTGTCCGAGCTGGTGGTGACCATGGAGGAGATCGGCGCCGCCGAGCTGGCACCGCGCGTAGCCGAATGGTTCGAAGACGGCCTGATCGACGACGCCTTTCTCGATCCCAGCGAATCCAACAAACGCCTCTTGCGCAGTTGGGAAGACTGCCGCCGCGACGAGCTGGACCATGGCTGGGGCTACCCGCGTGACATCGTTGCCGAGATCGGCCGCTGGGCCTGCTTCCAGCCGGATGAAGACGACGAGGATGACATCGAGGATGCCCCCAAGCATCCACCCATCGTGCGCGATAGCCCCAAGGTCGGCCGCAACGACCCCTGCCCCTGCGGTAGCGGCAAGAAGTACAAGAAGTGCTGCGGGGCGAGCCTTTGATCTTTGATTGAGCGGCGCGTAACCGTCGCATTCAACGTTGGCGCCCGGGCTATCCCCGCAAGGGGGAGGCCGAAGTAGTAAGCCACCTGACGGTGGCAACGACTTCGCTCACCCGGGCGCTTTCCATTTGTTCGGTCTGACACAACGGCTCTCGCTATATCGAGCCCCTACCCCTCCCGCAGCCTTGCACGCACAGGTTCTAGGCTCGCTTGCTCGCCAAGAACTCTGGCAGCCGCCCGCCGGCGGGGAACCTCGCTGCGCTCGACCTATCTTGGAACCCGCAGCGAGTGCTCGAACGGCGCTTAGCGCGTGAAATGGTCGGGGGCAGGTCAGCGACTCTCAAGAGGTTCGAAGCGCGCGAGCCGCTTTTTGACGCATGGCCCGCAGTCTCTTGTCGCGCTGTCGCGCCCTAGCGACGCTGGAATCGGTACCAGGGTGGCGGGGGCATTCCAGTGGCCTGGGTCATAGCCAAAATTGGCAGCAAAGCGGGGCGATTTGTGGAACAGTATGCGATAACGGAATCGCCGACCGCTTTCCCGTCCCCCTCCTTGGGTACCGATGCCATGTACCTGGAACTCTACGCCGACGATGCCGACCTGGTGTCGCTAGAGGCCCGCATTGCGGACCCGGGTGGGGCTGCGCCCTTGGCACAGGTCGGCCTGGCCTGGCATCTGCGCCAGCGCGATAGCCGGCGTGCCCTGACCCTGGCGGCCGAGGCCGTCGCCCGGCTGGAGCAGGACCCGGCCGATCAGACCGCCCTCCTGGCCCGTATCGCCCTCCTGCGGGCCGAGGTCGAAATCCTCTTCACCCGTTTCGATGCCGCGGCCGGCCTGATTGAGACCGCCCGCACCGGTTTTGTCAGGCAGGAAGACCTGCTGGGTACCGGCGACTGCCACCTGACCGCCGCCCTGCTGGCCAATGCCCGCGGTGACGGTGAGGGCAGCCTCGCAGAGGCGCAGGCCGCTCGCGATTGCTACGGCAAGACCAGCGATCACGCCCGCTGCCAGATTGCCGCCGCCTGGACGGTGCATGCCGCCACCTATCTGGACCCCGGCAGCGGTCCTGGCGCCGTCAAAGCCCTGCAAGCCGAATTCCCCGAGCTGGTCCCGCCGGCCCAGGTCATCCTCGGCATGGCCGAAGCCTTCAACCAGTTCAACGCCGGCCAGTACGCCTACGCCGCGGTCTACCTCGCCAAACTGATCGGCGTCTCCGAGCGCATGGGCATGATCCATTGGCGCATCCGCATCGGTAACACCCTGAGCGCCGCCTTTGCCAACCTCGACGACAAGGAGAGCGCGCTGCCCTGGGTCGAGCAGACCCTGGCGCTGGCCCGCGCCAGCCACTGGCCGGTCGCGCTGGGCGAGACCCTGGCGCTCCTGGGTAGCCTGGTACACGCCGTGGGCCAGACCGAGCGCAGCATCTCCCTGCTCAGCGAGGCGGTCGATTGGCTGCGGGCGGTGCCTGAATCGCGCAGCATGGCCACCGCCAACTGCTACCTCAGCCAGGTCAAGCTGGCCGCCGGCCGGCCGGCCGAGGCCCTGCAGCATGCCCTGACCGCCGAGCAGATCGGCGGCCGGCTGGCCGCCCACGCCGTAGTGGCCGATGCACGTATCCTGGCCGGCCGTGCCTGCGCTGCCCTGGGCGAGGGCGAGCGGGCCCGTCAGCTGGTCGAGGCTGGTCTGGCCCTGACCGAACAGCACAATCTGCCCTTCTGGCAGGTCGACGCCCTACAGGCGCTGGCCGAGATCGACGGTGCCTTCCCCCTGCCCGGCCGAAGTGCCTTGCCGCATCTGGAGCGCGCGGTCGAGGTGGTCAATGCCATGGGCGGCCATTCCGAGAGCGTGGCCCTCTTGCAGGCCCTGTCCCGAGCCCACGAGCAGGCGGGCGATCTGGCCCGCGCGCTGGACTATGCCCGCCAGGCCCATGCCAAGGCCGACAAGGCCGAACACCGCCGGGTCGCCAATCAGCTGGTCGCGCTCGAATTGCGCCATCAATCCGAGCAGCAGCGCATCGAAGCGGAACATCAGCGTACCCTGGCCGAGACCCAGCTGGTCCGTGCCCGGGAGCTGGAAACCTCCATGCAGGTGCTGGAGAACCTCGGCCGCATCGGTCGCGATATCACCGCCAATCTTGATATCGGCAGCGTCCTGCAATCCTTGGTCGCCCATCTGGGCCAACTGATGCAGGTCACCTATGTCGGCATGTCCCTGCTCGAACCCAATGGCCGCGAGCTGCTCCGGCGCGGGGTGGAGAATGGCATAGCCATGCCGGACCGCAAGGTGCCGCTCGATAGCCCCACCTCGGTGGCGGCACGCTGCGCCCGTGAGCGGCAGGAGATCCTGGTCGAGCACCAGCCTGGCCATCCGGCTGCCTCGCATATCCCCGGCACCCAGCAAGTGCTGGCCTCCTGGTTCGGCCCCTTGCTGGTCGGCGAGGAGCTGCTCGGGGTCCTGACCGTGCAGTCCGCCATCGAGCACGCCTACGGCGCGCGCGAGCAACTGATCTTCCGCACCCTCAGCGCCCACGTCGCGGTGGCGGTGGCCAATGCCCGCGCCTATGCCAAGCTCGGGGAGCAGCACACCCGCTTGCTCAAGGTCGAGGCCGAGATGCGCAAGCTCGCCACCACCGACTCGCTGACCGGCATCCCCAACCGCCGCCACTTCCTGGCTGCGCTCGCCAGCGAGGCCAAGCGCAGCCAGCGTAGCGGCCGGCCGGTGGCGGTCATCATGGCCGACATCGATCACTTCAAGTCAGTCAACGACACCCTGGGCCATCCCGCAGGCGATGCCGTACTGGTCCACGTGGCCCGCCTGCTGGACCACAACCGCCGCTCGGCCGATACCGTCGGCCGGCTGGGCGGCGAGGAATTCGCCCTGCTGCTGCCCGAGGCCGACGCCGACAGCGCCGCCGAGGTCGCCGACCGTTTGCGCCGCGTGATCGAGGCGTCCCCGGTCAACTGGCAGGGCAATCGCGTGCCGGTCACCATGAGCTTCGGCTGCGCCTCCCTGCGCGGCGATCTCGCTACCCAGGCGGTCGAGCAGATCGCTACCGAGCTCTTGCAATCGGCCGACCGCGCGCTCTACCAGGCCAAGCACACCGGCCGCAACCGCACCGCGCTATCGCGCGACGGCAAGAGCGAACTCTATCCGGTCGAGCCTGCTTAAAGGGTTGAGCAGCGTATAAGCGGATATGTCTGTGCAGGCGCTCGGGGGACCCGAGCGCTAAACATTGGTGCGGGCTGACACATAGGCTCTCCCCCTTTATCGAATCCCACCCCTCCGCCCCGCCCGCCGGCGGGGAACCTCGCTGACGCTCGTCAGAGCCCTGAATGAGGTTTGCCGCACCCTTCCTGTTCCCAGTGCCTATGTGCCGGACTTGGGGTGGTACTGATGGGCCGGATTGTCCGGCCGGGCCAGGCTGCGTACCATCGAAGCTTGTTCGCCTTATCGGATCACCCTATGAAACAACTTGCCCCGCAAGAACTGGCCACCTGGCTGGCCGACCCTGCTGCTGCCAAGCCGCTGTTGCTTGATGTCCGCGAGGACTGGGAATACGCGCTGTGCCATATCGCCGGTTCCAAGCACCAGCCCATGCAGACCATCCCGGGCAGCTACGGTGAGCTCGATGCCGATCGCCCTACCGTGGTCATCTGCCACCACGGCATGCGCAGCTATCAGGTTGCCGCCTTTCTGGAGCGGGCGGGTTTCGATGATGTTTACAACCTGGCCGGTGGCGTCGCAGCCTGGGCGGACGCCGTAGACCCAGCCATGGCTCGGTACTGAACCTGCGTCGGCGCTGCGCATAAAAAACGGCGCGGAGGGGAGTCCGCGCCGTGCAGTGATCCTGTTGGGGGACAGGATACGAGGAGAGCAACGCGAAATGCAGGGCACTCACGCAACTGGAACTGGGACTTGCGGCCCCCGCAGGGGTTCCGCAGTGCAGCAAAATTTTTCGGCCAAGCCGGCCCAGGGGCGCCGGTTCATGCATCCGAATTTCGCGTCTTGGCGACAGACGGTCTAAACTGGCAACTGGACGGACAGTGCCACGCACGGGCAACCCTGCTTTTTGTGGGGTCTACCACCAGCTGGCCTGCTACTTGCTACTGCCTCTCGGATGCGGCCGAAATTGCCGCAAGCGGCAGGGAGAGGACCTTCTGAGGTCCCGGCAGGAACGTTTGGATACAAAAACCGTGATGTGCGGCGGCAGGCAGAGGCAGTAAAATTTGCCGGCCATGCCATACAGGTGCGGAAAATCGGGGCTGAATCGTGGTGTTTTCCTTCTTCAAGAAAAAAGACGCAGAGTCGGACCTGCCTATGCCGGCCAAGCCGCGGCTGGTCCAGCCCAAGCCGCCGGCCCCGCTGCCCGGTGCGGCGCCTGCCGAAGTGGCGGCGCCGGAAGCTGCCGAAGCCAAGGAAAAGCGCGAACTGCCGGTGCTGGATTTCACCACCATCGGCCCCACCACCGTCTCTGGCGCCAAGATCCAGGTGGTCGAATCCACCGATATCCTCTCGCCCGCCATGGAGCAGGCCGCAGTCTGCTTCGCCAACGATCAGATCGACGACGCCATCGCCATCCTGGCGGCCGATATCGAGACCGCCGAAGGCCAGCATGCGCTCGATACCTGGCTGATGCTGTTCGACCTCTACCAGATGCGTAACCGCCACGCCGAGTTTGACGAGCTGGCGCTCAAGTTCGTGGTCGAATTCGAGCGCAGTGCACCGGTATGGCGCGAGACCAATGGCGCCGCCGGCAAGCCTGCCGTTGCCGCACCCGCTGCCAAGGCCGGTGGCCCGTCCATGCTGTTCCCGCAGAAAATCCTGGCCGACGGCGTGGAGGCCCTGCTCGACCAGCTGGAAAAGCATACCCAGGCCGGTGTACCGGTACGGGTGGAGTTCGGCCGGGTCGAGGAGGTCGAGCCGGCCGCCGCCGCCGCCATCGTCACCCGCTGGGCCAAGTTCAAGAAGAAGAAGGTCAAATTCCAGGTCGCCGGCGCACCGGCCCTGGCCGAAAAACTCAAGTCCCGCATCGAGGTCATGCGCCGGGTCGAGGATGAAGCCCCCTTCTGGCTGTTGCTCTTGGAGCTCTACCAGATGCTGGGCCTGCAGGAAGACTTCGAGAATGCTGCGGTGGACTACGCCGTCACCTTCGAGATGTCGCCCCCGTCCTGGGATGCCACCGCCAAGACCAAGACCGCTGCCGAGGTCGCCGCAGAGGAAGCCAAGCTGCAGG
Source organism: Chitinimonas sp. (assembly GCF_036568685.1). Lineage (GTDB taxonomy): Bacteria > Pseudomonadota > Gammaproteobacteria > Burkholderiales > Chitinimonadaceae > Chitinimonas. Next base: position 7,066 of record NZ_DATCSC010000117.1, on the reverse strand, counting down.
CCGAGGCGCCGGCCCTGCCCGAGCTGCATATCGACGCCTACCGCTTCGAAGGCCCCATCATCTCGGCCAGCGATGCCACTTTCGCCGGCCTCTGCAGCTATGCCGACAGTCACCAGCAGGTGCGGGTCGACTTCTCGCACGTGCCGCGGGTCGACTTCGTCAGCGCCGGCATGCTCATGAACGTCGTCGTCAGCCTTACCGCCCAGTCCAAGGTGGTGGTCATCATGGGTGCCAACGAGCTGATCGTCGCGCTGTTCCGCATCATGGGCATCGCCGAGGTTGCCACCATCATCCGCAAGAAGTAGCACCCTGCCGGCCGTCCTGGCCGGCTTGCAATCCTGCCAGGCGTTCCCATCTTTGAGTGATCCAAGCCAAGAACGGGAATCCCCTGCCATGCAGCAATTCGACGGAACCACCATCGTCTCGGTCCGGAGTGGCGAGCGCGTCGCCCTGGGCGGCGACGGCCAGGTTACCCTGGGCAATGTGGTCATCAAGGCCACCGCCCGCAAGGTGCGCAAGCTCTACCACGACAAGGTGCTGGTCGGTTTTGCCGGCGGCACAGCCGACGCCTTCACCCTGTTCGAGCGTTTCGAGGCCAAGCTGGAAAAGCACCAGGGCCACCTCCTGCGCTCGGCGGTCGAGCTGGCCAAGGACTGGCGCACCGACCGCATGCTGCGTCGGCTCGAAGCCATGCTGATCGTGGCCGATACCACCGCCACCCTGGTCATCACCGGCAATGGCGACGTGCTCGAACCCGAGCAGGGTATCGCCGCCATCGGCTCCGGTGGCGCCTTTGCCCAGGCCGCCGCCAAGGCCCTGGTGGACAACACCGAACTCGCCCCCGAGGTCATCGTCAAGAAGGCCCTGGAGATCGCTGGCGACATCTGCATCTATACCAATCACAACCACGTGATCGAAACCCTCTAGTCCGCCCGCGGTCCCAACGCTACGCCGCCCGACTTTAGCCAGACAGGCCCCAAGCAATGACTCAGATGACTCCGCAGGAAATCGTCCACGAGCTGGACAAGCACATCGTCGGCCAGCACAAGGCCAAGCGCGCCGTCGCCGTGGCGTTGCGCAACCGCTGGCGCCGCCAGCAGGTGGCCGAGCCGCTGCGTGGCGAGATCACCCCCAAGAACATCCTCATGATCGGCCCCACCGGGGTCGGCAAGACCGAGATCGCCCGCCGCCTGGCGCGTCTCTCCAACGCCCCCTTCATCAAGGTCGAGGCCACCAAGTTCACCGAGGTCGGCTATGTCGGCCGTGACGTGGATAGCATCATCCGCGATCTGGTCGAGATCGCCCTCAAGCAGACCCGCGACGTTGCTACCCGCCGCGTCCGTGCCCTGGCCGAGGACGCCGCCGAGGATCGCGTGCTGGATGCCCTCTTGCCGCCGCCGCCGGCCCAGTTTGGCATCCACCCGGCCCCTGGCGCCGAATCGGGCGAGACCCGCCAGAAATTCCGCAAGATGTTGCGCGAGGGCAAGCTCGACGACAAGGAGATCGAGGTCGAGGTGGCCGAGGCCGCCATGAGCGCCGAGATCTTTGCCCCGCCGGGCATGGAAGACCTGAGCAACCAGATCCAGAGCATGTTCGCCGGCCTGCAGCAGCAAAAGCGCAAGCGTACCAAGCTCAAAGTGGCGGAAGCCATGAAGGTGCTGGTGGAAGAAGAGGCCGCCAAGCTCGTGAACCACGACGAGCTCAAGGCCGAAGCGCTGGCCGCGGTCGAGCAGAACGGCATCGTGTTCATCGACGAGATCGACAAGGTCACCAGCCGCTCTGAGGGCCAGGGCGGAGAAGTCTCGCGCCAGGGCGTGCAGCGCGACCTGCTACCGCTGGTCGAGGGCACCACGGTCAGCACCAAGTACGGCATGGTCAAGACCGACCATATCCTGTTCATCGCCTCCGGGGCCTTCCACCTGGCCCGCCCCAGCGACCTGATCCCCGAGCTGCAGGGCCGCTTCCCCATCCGGGTGGAGCTCGATTCCCTGAGCGTGGCGGATTTCGAGCAGATCCTCACCGGCACCGATGCCTGCCTCACCCGCCAGTACGAGGCGCTGCTCGCGACTGAGGCTGTCAGGCTCAACTTCACCGCGGACGGTGTACACCGGTTGGCCGAGATCGCCTTCCAGGTGAACGAAAAGACCGAGAACATCGGTGCCCGTCGGCTCTACACGGTGATGGAGCGCCTCTTGGAAGAAGTCGCCTTCGGCGCCCTGGCTGGCGAAGTCAGCGTCGACGCCGCCTTTGTCGACGGCCGCCTGGGTGAGCTGGCCCAGTCCGAAGACCTGGCCCGCTACGTCCTGTAAGCCGGCGCCCGCTTCATCCCCGCCTTGCCGCCGGCCTGGCGGGGTGCTGATCGGTCATAACGATGGCAAAAGCGCCCGCGGGTTTGGCGGCGCTCGTGGGTGGCGGTCTACAATCGCCCTCCATGAGCAAACGCATACTGCTGATCGAAGACGAGGCCGCCATTGCCGATACGGTGGTCTACGCCTTGCAAAAGGAAGGCTACACGGTGCAATGGCACAGCCTGGGACTGGCTGGCCTGGCGGCGCTGGATGGCGAAGGTGCTGATCTCCTGATACTGGACGTAGGCCTGCCGGATACCGATGGCTTTACCCTCTGCCGCACGCTACGCCAGCGGCACAGCCTGCCGGTACTGTTCCTGACCGCGCGCGTTGACGAGATAGACCGGGTGGTCGGCTTGGAACTGGGGGCGGATGACTATGTGGTCAAGCCCTTCAGCCCGCGCGAGCTGGTGGCGCGGGTCAAGGCCATCTTGCGGCGCGGTGCCGCAACGCCCATGTCGGCCGGTACGAGCCACGGCTTGCAGCACGATGTGGCGCGGGCCCGCATCTGCCTCAATGGTCAGCCCTTGGAACTGACCCGCTATGAATACCGGCTGCTGGCGTTGTTGCTGGCCCAGCCGGAGCGGGTGTTCAGCCGCAGCCAGCTGATGGACGCGGTCTGGCAGGACCCGGCGGCGAGCTTTGACCGTACCGTCGATGCCCATATCAAGAGCTTGCGGGCCAAGCTCAAGCAGACCGATCCGGCCTGCGACCCCATCCGCACCCACCGGGGCCTGGGTTACAGCCTCAGCTGGCAGGGCGACGGCCAGCCATGAGGATAGGCCTGCGCATCTTCCTCGGTTACTTCGTAATGACCGGGCTCGTGGCCTGGTTTCTGCTGTATACCGCCCGCGACCGGCTGCAGCCGGCCCTGCGCCAGTCCATGGAAGACACCCTGGTGGACAGCGCCAACCTCCTGGCCGAATTCGCCCGTGCCGATCTCAAGGCCGGCACGGTGAGCCAAGGGCAGTTCGCCAAGAACCTGGAAGCTTTTGCCCAGCGGCGGCTCAACGCCGAGATCTGGGGGGTGCGCAAGGACAAGCCCAACCACCGCATCTACCTGACCGATGCACAGGGCAAGGTGCTGTATGACTCCGACCACTTGGCCGAGGGGCAGGACTATTCGCGCTGGAACGACGTCTACCGTACCCTGCAGGGCCGCTATGGCGCCCGCACCAGCCCCGGGGATGCGGCCGACCCGGAAAGTTCGGTGATGTATGTGGCAGCGCCGGTGATGGACGAGGGCAAGCTGATCGGGGTGGTGACGGTGGCCAAGCCCTCGGGCGCGGTGCAACCGTTCTTTGACCAGGCCTTCCGGGGCCTCGCCAAGGCCGGTGGGGTGGTGCTGGTGGCCGGCCTACTGCTGGGCCTCTTGCTGTCGTGGTGGATCACCCGTTCGCTGACCCGGCTCGAGGATTATGCCCATGCGGTGGCGCGCGGGGAGCGGGTGGGCCTGCCGCGTCTGTCCGGCCGTGAGGTGCGGGTGCTGGGCGAGGCCTTGCAGGACATGCGCGAGCAGCTGGAGGGCAAGCAATACGTGGAGCACTATGTGCACGGCCTGACCCATGAGCTCAAGAGCCCGCTGGCCGGCATACGCGGTGCGGCCGAGCTGATAGCACCGGACATGCCGGCGGCGGACCAGGCGCGCTTTCTGGGCAATATCCGGGCGCAGACCCTGCGCATGACCGAGATCATCGACCGGCTCCTGGCGTTGGCCAAGCTGGAGAGCCGCCAGAACCTCGAGGGCGTGAGCCGGGTCGACCTCGCCGAGCTGCTGGCCGAGGTGGTGGCAAGCCGAGCGCCGCAGCTGGCGCAAAAGCAGCTGCAGACCCGGATCACCACGGTACCGGATGCATTGCTGGACGGTGAGCGCTTCCTGCTTGGCCAGGCCCTGGCCAATCTGCTCGATAACGCCATCGCCTTTGCCCCATCGACCAGCACCATAGACCTGGCGGTCCAGCGTGCGGATGGCCGGTTCTTGATCACGGTACGTGACCAGGGTCCGGGTGTGCCGGACTATGCCCTGCCTCGGGTGTTCGAGCGTTTCTATTCGCTGCCGCGACCAGACGGCAGCGGCAAATCCAGCGGGCTGGGCCTGCCCCTGGTGCGCGAGGTGGCCACCCTGCATGGCGGCGAGGCGACGCTCGCCAACCGACCCGAGGGCGGCGCCGAGGCTCGGCTGCTGCTGCCCGTCGGCTGACTTCACACGACTTCACACTGGCAGCATCGTCAACGCACAGGACCACAGCACACTCCGGGCATTAACCAAGGAGGGTGTGATGACCAAGTCATTGATCTGGAAACTGGCGGCAGTGGGGCTCCTGGCCCTGTTGCTGCTGATACCGTTGACCATGGTGCGTGGACTGGTGAGCGAGCGGCAGGCCTATCGGCAGCAGGCGCTGGCTTCGATCGCCGACGGTACGGCCGGCAGCCAGCTGGTGGCGGGACCGGTGTGGGTGCTGCCCTACCAGCAGCGCATGACCGAAGTGACCGACGAGAAGACCGGTGCCAGCCGCGAGGTCTGGCGCAATTACCAGGTGCGCATACTGCCGGACAAGTTGGCGGTCTCGGGTACAGTAAGAACCGAGCCCCTACGGCGCGGCATCTACGAAACCCGACGCTACACAGCCCATCTCAATATCAGTGGGCAGTTCAAACTACCGGAACGGGCAGGTCTGGCAGAGAGCGGGAACTACCGCTGGGGCCAACCCTATCTGAGCGTGGGTCTGCAGGATGTACGCGGCATCAAGGCGACGCCGACGATCAACTGGGGCCAGGAGGTACTGGCCACCGCGCCGGGCGCGCAACTGAAGGCACTGGGCAACGGCGTGCATGCCGACCTGCCAAGCTATGACGGCAAGGCCGATAGTCGGGCCTTCAAGCTGGTCATGAGCCTGGAAGGCATGGACGAGCTGAATGTGCTGCCTTTGGGGCGCGACACCGAAGTCTCGCTGCAGTCGGACTGGCAACACCCAAGCTTTATCGGCCGTTTTCTGCCGGAAAGCCGCGATACCGGCAAGGCGGGCTTTGCCGCCCGTTGGCGCAGCAGCTGGTTTGCCAGCAATCTGAACGAGCGTTTCGAGCAATGTGCCGTCGGCGCCAACGAGGCCGACTGTGCCAACTTCCACGCGACCTCACTGGGCGTGCGGCTGATCGAGCCGGTCGACGTCTATCTGCAGTCCGACCGGGCCGTGAAATACGGCTTTCTGTTCGTATTCCTGACCTTCTGTACCTTCTTCCTGACCGAGATACTCAAGCGCGTCTCCATCCATCCGGTGCAGTACGGCCTGGTGGGATTCTCGCTGGCGATCTTCTTCCTGCTCCTGCTGTCCTTTGCCGAGCAATGGACCTTCGTGCCGGCCTACCTCGCGGCGGCCGGGGCCTGTGTGCTACAGAACAGCTTCTATGCCAGCCATATCCTGGGTAGCCGCTGGCGCGGTTTGGGCTTTGGCAGCCTGCTGGCCGGGCTGTATGGGCTGCTCTACGTGCTGCTGCGCTCCGAGGACCACGCCCTCTTGCTGGGTTCGGTACTGCTGTTCGCCCTTCTGACGGTGGTGATGGTGCTGACCCGCCGCCTGGACTGGTATGCGCTCAACGGAGGTGAGAGCCAGAGTAACCACGCGGAGGCGGCATGAGCACGCTGCATTTGCCTACACACCCGGCCAGCCTGTTCCGGCCCCGCCGGGGCCTGATCCGGGCGGCCCAATGGTGCGGGCTGACGCCCGCCCTGATCGGCACGACCATCATACTGGCCTGGGCGGCGACCTCGTCCACCATCCTGCCGCTCCTGGGGGCGCTCAATGTGCTGCTGGGCATTGCGCTCTTTGGGGTGGGACTGGGCCTCGTCGGTGCGGTCTATATGCAGGCCGGCGCCTGCTGCCGGGCTGCGGGGTCGCCTTGGCCCTGATTTCGGCCAACTTCCCTTTGGCGGCCGGCTATACGGTGCTGGGCATGAAGCTGGAAGAGCACCGCATGCGGGAACGCCGTTGCGAGCTGGCGGCCCGCCAGGTGCAGACCGAACCAACCGATCTGGCCGATGCGCGGCGGCGCCCTTGTCCCATCGACATGCCTGATTGAGCGATGACCGGCCCGCAAGGGCTGGCCAGCACGAGGAGGAAATATGCCGACCATCATCAGCCACGCGGCGGTACCGCTGGCATTGGGTCTTGGCCTGGGGCGGCGCTGGATTTCACCGCGCTTGCTCCTGGCCGGGGTGGTGCTGGCCATGCTGCCGGATCTGGATGTGCTGAGCTTCAAGCTGGGCGTCGCCTATGGCGACGCACTAGGGCACCGCGGCTTCAGCCATGCCTTGCTGACAGCGGCGCTATGCGCGGCGGGCCTCAGCGGTGTGGCACGCTACCTGGGTGCACGGCTGTGGATGTGCTGGCTGTTTCTGTTCGTGGCCATGGCCTCGCATGGCTTGCTCGATACCCTGACCAATGGCGGGCACGGTGTGGCGTTGCTGTGGCCCTGGTCCGACACGCGCTGGTTCGCGCCCTGGCGACCGATTGAAGTCTCGCCGATAGGCTTTAGCTTCCTTAGCCTGCGTGGGCTGGTGGTGCTGGCCAGCGAGCTGTTGTGGATCTGGCTGCCGGCTTGGGTGGTAATGCTATGCCTCTGCGCCTGGCTACCCGAAGCCAAGCCCTGGCAAACCGCTCAGGCGTGACGGACGGCGAGGGCCTGGGCCAGTTGCACTTGGTCGGCGGCAGCGTACTGGG
>NZ_DATCSC010000116.1:0-8046 GCF_036568685.1 Chitinimonas sp. | reverse complement strand
CCTTCGGCGAGATTCCCGTTTTCCTCCAGCCAGGCACGGCGGCTGGAAGCCTCGCCCTTGCCCATCAGCATGGTCATGATGCGGCGGGTATCTTCTTCCATCGCGTCAAAATCGATCTGCAGAGTACGGCGGGTATCCGGGTTCATGGTGGTCTCGAACAGCTGCTCGGCATTCATTTCGCCCAGACCCTTGAAGCGGCTGATGCTCCAGCTGTTCTCGCGCACCTTCTCCAGCCGCAGCTTGTCCAGCACGGCTTCCAATTCGCCATCGTCCAGCGCGTAGAACTTGCGCGGCGGCTTGGCCTTGCCCGAGCCCGGCACGTCAATCCGGTACAAGGGCGGCTGGGCGATGTGGATATGGCCGTTCTTCACCAGCTGCGGGAAGTGGCGGCAGAACAAGGTGAGCAGCAGCACCTGGATGTGCGAACCATCCACGTCCGCATCGGACATCACCAGGATCTTGCCGTAGCGCAGGCCGGAAAGGTCGGCCGGGCCATGCAGGGTGTGCGGGTCCACGCCGATCGCCACGGCAATATCGTGGATCTCGTTATTGCCGTAGAGCTCGCCCTGGTCCACCTCCCAGCTGTTGAGCACCTTGCCGCGCAAGGGCAGGATGGCCTGGAAGTCCTTGTCGCGGCCCTGTTTGGCGCTGCCGCCGGCCGAGTCGCCCTCGACCAGGAACAGTTCCCGTCGGCTTACGTCGTCGCTGGTGCAGTCGGTCAGCTTGCCCGGCAGCACGGCCACGCCGCTGCTTTTCTTCTTGATGACCGTCTTGGCTGCCTTCATGCGGCTCTGAGCCTGGCGGATCGCCAGTTCGGCCAGCTTCTTGCCATAGTCGAGGTGTTCGTTCAGCCACAACTCGAACGGGTCACGCACCTGGGTGGAAACCAGCCGCAGTGCGTCCCGGCTCGATAGCCGCTCCTTGGTCTGGCCCTGGAACTGCGGGTCCAGCACCTTGGCGCTGAGCACAAAGGAGGCGCGGGCAAACAAATCTTCCGGCAGCAGTTTCACGCCCTTGGGCAAGAGGTTGTGCAGGTCGATGAAATTCTTGATCGCGTTGAACACGCCATCCCGAAGACCGGTCTCGTGCGTACCGCCCGAAGGGGTGGGGATCAGGTTCACATAGCTCTCGCGGGCAATGCCGCCCTCTTCGGTCCAGGTGATCACCCAGGCCGCGCCTTCACCGTTCGAGAAGCTCTCATTGGCCTCGGTGATATAGCGCTCGCCGCGGAACAGCGGCACGATCAGCTCGGCATCGGCCAGCTGTTCGTTCAGATAGCCCGCCAGGCCATCCGGGTAGGTCCAGGTCTGGGTGTCGCGGCTGCCGTCCTTCTTCTCGGTGATCAGGGTCACCGTAATGCCGGGCAGCAGCACCGCTTTGGAACGCAGGATGTGCGACAGCTCGCCCATGGGGATATTGGGCGAGTCGAAATACTTGCCGTCCGGCCAGCAGCGTACCGCCGTACCGGTGTTCTTCTTGCCCACTTCCTTGACCAGGGTCAGGGGCTCGATCACAAAGCCGTCGCCAAAGGCCAGAGCATGCTCGCCGCCCTCGCGTTTCACGCGCACCTCCAGCCGGGTGGAGAGCGCATTGGTCACGCTCACGCCCACGCCGTGCAGGCCGCCCGAGAAGCTATACGCCCCGCCATCCTTCTTGTTGAACTTGCCACCGGCGTGCAGCTGGGTGAACACCACCTCCACCGTCGGCACCCCCATCTCGGGGTGTATGCCCACCGGAATGCCGCGACCGTCGTCCGATACCCCGATCGAGCCGTCCTGGTAGACCACCACCTCGATATTCTTGGCGTAACCGGCCAGCGCCTCGTCAGCGGCGTTGTCGATCACTTCCTGGATGATATGGAGCGGGTTCTCGGTGCGGGTATACATGCCTGGCCGGTGTTTTACCGGTTCCAGGCCCTTGAGCACCTTGACGGAAGATTCGTCGTATTGCGGAGCGGCGGCCATCTCAGAGTTCCTTGCAGCAGATGGCGCGGAGTCTAGAGCCAGTTCCGGCCCCTGTCACCCCATATAGTCCCCCTACTTCACTCCTCCGCTCAGCACGATGGAGAACTCCCGCCCCGGCTCCACCCCCAGGGTGGGTAGCAGCGTGTCGGCGCTGCGTATCTGCCGGATCGCGTCGGCATCGACCGGCTTCTTGTCGTCCGAGTCATCGAGGAAGTTATCGGTCAGCCCCAGCGAGGCCTTGCCCAGCGCCGAGCGGGCGGTTCGCATCAAGAAATTCTGCTTGGCCTGGGTGCCTACCCCGGCCAGCAGCAGCTCACGTGCCGCCTGGGTCCACACCACCGGGCTCTTGAGCCCGGCGCGGGCATCCTTGTCCACCGCAAAGCCACGCACCGGCCGGGTCAGCGTTTCCTTGCCCTCGGCATCAAAGCAGCGCAGCACCCGCGGGTTCACATTCACCCGCTCGGCCGCCAGGTTGGACCAGGCGTCGGCCTCGAACACGCACTCGCTGAACTTGCCCTCCAGCCGCGGTAGCCGAGAGAGATCGGCAATTCGCAGGATCAGGGGGGTAGGCAGTACCGCGCCATCTACGCCAGATGCCACGTCGGCCCCTATCGCTACCGTCACCGGTACCGCCTTCTGCCAGATTGGTGGCGGCGCCGGTGGTGGGGCGGGCGTTGCCGGTTCGGCAGCCTGGCAGCTCGCGGCCAGGGCCAACATCAGAGTGGCGGCAGGGGGGCACATGGCAAGGTAGCGCATGGCAGTCCGTTTCAACGAATTGTCGGGAACGTCCAGCCAGCCCATCTTCGTCGCAATACTGCGTTGCTCATGCAAAATTTCTCCTTACATATATGCATATATGCCGCGTCGAAATTTTGCACTCGCACCCTGTCTTGCTTAGAAGCTGAGCTTGCTGGAAGTCCCCTAACACCTTTCCATACTAGCTGACGGTGCGCGCAGTGAGCCGGTAATGCGGGCGTTGACGCTACCGTCAAGCGCGCGGCAAGATGAAGGCATGAAACGCCTTGCCCTCACTACCACCACCCGCACCACGACCGCTTACGGCGGGCGTGCGGCTGGCGGCTAGGCGATTTCAACGCCGTATCCCCACCCAGGCCCCGCCAGCAATGGACGGGGCCTGATCGTTTCTCCGTCCATGTTGGCCACAACAAGGAGAAACACCATGTCCCTGCGCCCCGCCCTCTTGCTCATCGATATGCAGATGGGCCTCTTCCACGGCCCCGCCCGCCCGCACGATGCCGACGGCCTCTTGGCCCGCTGCTTGGCTTTGATCGCCGCCGCCCGTGACGCCGGAGCGCCCATCTTCGCCGTCCGCCATACCGGCCCCGAGGGCTCGCCCATCGCCGCCGGCAGCCCGGCATGGCAGCTCCTGTCCGAGCTAGGGCTGGACCCGGCGCGCGACATGATCTTCAACAAGACGCGCCCGAGCTGCTTTTACGGCACCCAGCTCGCCAGCTGGTTGGCTGAGCGTGGTTGCGACAGCCTGGTGATCGCCGGCATGAAGACGCAGTACTGCGTGGACACGACCTGCCGGGTGGCGGCTGAGTTGGGCCTTAAGGTACGGCTGGCGGCCGATGCGCATAGCTGCATGGATACGCCGGCACTCAAGGCGGAAGCCATCATTGCCCACCACAACGCTACCCTGGCCGGCCCCTTCGCCCAGGTCCTGCCCACGGCCGATATCCGTTTCTAAGGCAGAAACGCAAAGACCCCGGCGAGTGCCGGGGTCTGGGGAACGCTGCAAAGCAAAAGGGCTACGCCGTAGCGTAGCCCTGAAATGCTGGTTGCGGGAACCTGCTTCATTTCCCAGAGACGCATACGTCTAACTGAAAGGGCCGTACGTGGTGAGGCGAGTTGGTTCTTTTCAGCTTTAGGCGTGGATGGGAAGAAATACTAGAGAGTTAATAACTTAAGGTGAGCAAGGTATGGGTGCTACCAAGTTACTGCAATGGACTGAGGTCTAGGATCCCTTGCTTGGCAGCTTCCGGTAGAGGAAGGTCATCGATCTTCACGACTTTCACGTTCAAGCGCTTCCCAACTCGAGCAACATCATCGTCATCCGAGTAGATGGTCGTAGCACCCTCTGCCTTGGCAATGCATGCGATTTGCCAATCGAATTTAGCTTTGGCCCAGGTTTTTGCGCCTTGGCGCTTATCCCCTGTAGTTTTCGCGCTATCGAGCAATAGTGCACATTCCATTGCCGCTTTTGTAGCAAAGGGAGCTATGCGAAACATGCTCTGGGCATTGATGCGCTGGAAGTAACCATCCCTGGCCGTCCCCGCTTTTGCCATCCATTCGGTTAGAACAGGGGTAGGGATTAGTATCTTCGTACGTTGTTTGCCCAGAGACTGGATTAGATCATCCAGCTTGGCCCGCTTGTCACCAGCGAGTTTGTCATTGAAGAGATCAATCAAGACTGAGGAGTCGAAGACGACCAAATCTAACCCTCCCGTAGCTTCTTTAGTTCTTCTTGCGGGCTATCCATAGTGTTCCACTCGCTGCCGGGAATCGCACGCATAGACGTTACTAGTGCTTCAAGCGATGTTTCTTCAAGCAACTCAAAGCTCTGAATGTCGAAGCTATCCAGCTCCCATTCGCCTTCGCTACTACGTCGCCATTTCCCTCGTCCTTGTGCACGAATGGGGGCATCAAACAGGTGCGATGCAAGCTGTTTGGCAACGTCGCGCTTGGTGTTGCATCGATAGTATTGCCCAGTCTCAGCCTCAAGGGTGACCGGTACTGAGTCGTCACGCCCGCCGATGCGGATGACCACGCCATCGATCTCGCCCTGCTCAAGCAGTACGAGCTCTTGAGTAAGTGGAGTTTTGACACCCTTGAACTCAAGTATTTTTGCACCCTTGTGCTCGCGCAGTGTGGCGCTGGCATTGTCTTCACGCAGTAGGCGATTGATTGTTTGCTGCGCCCGTGCGACATCTTGAGGAGCGTCTTCAGTCCCAACCAAACGAAGGCGAGCTGCCACTTTGGGTTTCGCCTCATGCTCTACAGCTACTACCGGGACAGCGCTTCCTTTGATGACCTTCTGAAAGTGGACACGGTCTTCATTGCCGAAAAGCACAGCTAGCTGAGTCAGGTACTCAGCCAAGCGAGACATCGGTAAAGTGTCCGGTGTCCATGCATCGATTCGGAAATTGTAGAGATAGGGTTGTTCCACGGCGTCCTCCGATGTGAAGTATTGCACCGGCGACGATTTAATCAAAGGGCTCTGTAGCGCCCTCTCAGGGAGTCGGTGATGGAGGAGGAAGTTCTATCGCGACGTTGAGATGTCGTTAGAAGGAAGGTTCGACATGAGTCGATGCAAAAGCAAAAAGCCCCTGATTTCTTTAACAAAATCAGGGGCTTACATGTCTGTGGTTGCGGGAACAGGACTCGAACCTGTGACCTTCGGGTTATGAGCCCGACGAGCTGCCAACTGCTCCATCCCGCGACAGAGAAAAAGATTATGCAGCACCCATTGAGGTACGTCAACCCTATTTTGGTATTTGTCTTCAGTCAGCCCACTGTACCAGGCCGCTGTAGGCGGTGAAGAGCACCAACAGGCCAAAGCCGATGCGGTACCAGGCAAAGGCCACGAAGGTATGGCTGGCCAAAAAGCGCAGCAATGCCCGCACCGCGATCAGCGCAAATACAAAGCTTGCCACAAAGCCCACCGCGAACAGCACCAGGTCCTGGCCGTTGAGGCTGTGCCAGTGCTTGAGCAGACTGTAGAGCGAAGCCGCGCCCAGCACCGGGATGCCCAGGAGGAAGGAAAACTCGGTCGCCGCCTGGCGCGACAAGCCAAAAAACAGGCCGCCGATAATGGTCGAACCGGAGCGCGAGGTACCGGGGATCAGCGCCAGGCACTGGCACAGGCCGACCTTGAGTGCGTCGCCCAGCTTCATGTCCTCCAGCCGTGCCACGCTCACCGTGTGCTGGCGTTTCTCGGCCCAGAGGATGATCACGCCGCCGCCGATAAAGGTGATCGCCACCGTCACGGCATTGAACAGCACCGCCTTGATCTGCTCGCCAAAAAGCTTGCCCAGCAGCAGCGCGGGTATGGCTGCCACCACCAGGTTGATCAGTAGCTGCCGGCCTGGCCCCGGCTCGCGGGCATGGCGCACGGCGTTCACCAGTCGCGCCTGGTACTGCCACACCACCGCCAGGATGGCGCCGAGCTGGATAAAGATCTCGAACACATCGCGCTTCTCCTTGTCGAGAAAGCCGAGCAGATGGCCGGTGAGGATCAGGTGGCCGGTGCTGGAGATAGGCAGGAATTCGGTGATCCCTTCGACGACGCCCATCACGAGCGCCTTGAGCAGCAGGAGGAGGTCCATCCAGTGAATACCTAGGGCAGGGAAAAACGCGATTATAAGCAGGCAGGCCGGTACAACCCTTAATGTCGACTGCGCCATCTACATTCCTGCTTTACCGGCTCGGCGGTTTTGATCCGCTAGGGACTCGGCTAGACTGAGAGCAAGCCGGCGCAGAACGGTTCAAACGGGACCTACTGATGATCAAGCGCATCCCCTCAGCCGAGATCAGAGTCGGCATGTATATCCATGACCTGGCAGCCGACTGGTCACAACATCCCTTCATGCGCTCCGCCTTCCCGGTCAAGACCGAGAAGGAGATCGAGACCATCCTCAACTGTGGCATCCCCGAGGTCTATATCGATACCGACCGCGGCTTGGATGTGCCCGATGCGCCCACCCAGGAAGAGGTCAACAGCGCCTTGCAGGCTGAGATGATCGCTATCGCCGAGAGTGAGCCGGCGCCGCGCATCCGCATCTCCACCGCAGAAGAGATAGGCCGCGCCAAGGCGATCAAGAACCAGGCCGCCAATCTGGTGCGTAGCGTCATGGCCGACGCCCGCCTCGGCAAGGCGGTCAGCATGGAGGCGGTCGAGCCGGTGGTAGCGGGTATCACCGAGTCCATTCTGCGCAATTCCGGTGCCTTGATTGGCCTAATGCATATCAAGAACAAGGACGACTATACCTTCCTGCATTCGGTCAGCGTCTGTACCTTTCTGGTCGCCTTCTGCCGCTCGGTCGGGCTTGATCCGGAAACGACCCGTCAAGCAGGCTTGGGGGGGCTGCTGCATGACACGGGCAAAGCCTTGGTACCGGATGAGGTTCTCAACAAGCCCGGCCGGCTGACCGACGAGGAGTTCGACATCATTCGCCGCCACCCGCGCGACGGCTATGAAATCCTGCTCAAGACGCCCGGTATTGGCGATATCCCGCTCGACATCACCCTGCACCACCATGAGCGGGTCGATGGTTCGGGCTACCCCGACAAGCTGGCCGGCGACCAGATCAGCACCTTGGCCAAGATGGCCGCCGTTGTCGATGTCTACGATGCCATCACCGCCGACCGTGTCTACCACAAGGGCATGCCGCCCACCGACGCGCTGCGCAAGCTATTCGAATGGAGCAAATTCCATTTCGATCCGACCCTGGTGAAGGCCTTTATGCGCTGCGTCGGCATCTACCCGGTCGGCACCCTGGTGCTGCTGGAGAGCGGCCGGCTCGGCATCGTCACCGAGCATAACGAGGAGAGCTTGCTGCAGCCCAAGGTCAAGGTGATCTTTGACGTCAAGAAGGGCTACCTCGCTCCGCTGGAGGTGGATCTCGCCAAGCCCATGGGCAAGGGGGGCGCCGACAAGATCGTCAGCCATGAGAGTCCGTCGAAGTGGCGGATCGACGTTCAGCGATTTATGTAGTCGCTCTTGCTGTTGTGGAGGGCTGATGCGTTAGATCAGGCGCCCGGCGTAGCCGGGCGCTGACTGGCAGTCGATGCTCATGGGCGCATCGCTTTATTAGAGCCCATCCCCCCCGCCCCTGCCGCCGCAGGGGTGCCTCGCTGTCGCTCGTCGGTGACCCGAACCCGTAGATACTGTTATTCGAGTCAAGCGGCGTGCAATGCCGGATTGAATGGCACGCCGGACTTCAACACCCCGAAGGCGACCTGAGCCAGCTTGCGCATCATCGCCCCAATGATCAGCTTTGGGGGCTTGCCATTGGCCATCAGACGATCACGGAACGCCCGACCCCAGTCGGTACGCCAC
>NZ_DATCSC010000115.1:0-33409 GCF_036568685.1 Chitinimonas sp. | reverse complement strand
TTCCCGCCGGTGGAGCGCGATACCCGCGTGCTGGTGGACGGTGGTATCGCCCGCAACCTGCCGGTCGACGTGGCTCGTGGCCTGTGTGGCGATGTTGTGATCGCCGTGGATGTGGGCTCGCCGCTACTGACCCGCAAACAGACTACCGACGCACTGTCTATCTCCGAGCAGACGGTGCGTGCCCTGATGCAGCACAACGTGGATGCGCAGGTAGCCCAGATGGGCAAGCGTGACATCCTGATCCGGCCGGACCTCGGTACCTTGTCACCGACCCAGTTCAACGCCGGCAAACAGGCGATCGAGGCTGGCGAGGCGGCGGCACGTGCCTTGCTGCCGCAGCTCTTGGCGCTGAGGGTGGACGATGCCTCCTTCGTCGCCTGGCGCGAGAAGCTGGCGACGCGTGAATTCAAGCCGGGTGTGATCAAGTCGGTGGTGGTGGAGCCCACCCGCTTCGTCAACCCCGAGGTGCTCAAGGAGGTGCTGGACGTCAAGCTCAACCAGCCGCTGGATGTGCAGGCACTGGATGAGAAGCTTGGTAAGGCCTACGCCCGAGGCGACTTCGACCAGATCGACTACCGGGTGCTGCCTGATCCACAGGGCGACACCTTGGTACTGATCCCACGTGAGAAGCCCTGGGGGCCGGGCTATCTGGACCTCGGCCTGGGTCTGCGGACCGACTTCGATGATGATGCCGCCTTCCTCTTGACCGCGCAGTACCGCCGTACCTGGCTCAATGCGCTGGGTGGTGAATGGAAGACCCGTGCCTACCTGGGCAAGGCCCACGGTATCGCCACCAGTCTCTATCAACCGTTGCGGCGCGATGGCGAGCTGTTTGTGTCGGCGGATGCCTCGACCGGCAATGATGCCTTTCCGCTCTACCTCAACGGTGACCGGATTGCGGATTACCGCCTGAGCCGTCGCAGCCTGCGTCTGGACGTCGGCTCGCTGTGGGGGCGCTGGGGTGAGCTGCGACTGGGCGTGGAGCGCTCCCGCTCGCGGCTGGGGCGGGTGACCGGTGATCCTGGCCTTCCGCAGGGGGCGGTCAACGATGGCGGCGTGGCGCTGAATCTTTCCTTCGACCAACTCGACAGCGCGCGCTACCCGCGCGACGGCAGCTTTGCACGGCTCAGTGTCTACCGCAATCTGTCGGCCCTGGGGGCGGAAGACGAGTACACCACAGCCAGGCTGGACCTCAAGCAGGCGGTCAAGGTGGGGGATTGGGCCGGCCTACTGGGCCTGGTGTACGACTACAGCAAGAATGCGACCATCAATGCCCAGCCTTCCGCCGGGGGGCTGTTCCAGCTGTCGAGCTATGGCGCCAGCGAGATCCGCGCCGACAGGATCTTCCGTGCCCAATTCCGTCTCTCCAAGGATGTGACCAAGCTGGCCCCACTATTCGGTACCGCCGGCTTCTGGGGCGTATCGCTTGAGACCGCCAAACTCTGGAACCCCTTCGATCCCTCGCTGTATAGGGGTGGGTTGCGCTACTCCGGCACGCTGTTTGTCGGTAGCGATACCCGGCTTGGCCCTGCCTATTTTGGCGTGGCCTACGGTGACAATCACCAAGGGCGGGTCTACCTGAGCATCAATGGCGACTTTTAGGACAACCAGCGATGGGGGCCTTGTCACCATCGCCGCGCCTAACAAGTCGCCTCATCTCTCGGCCTGCTGGCTGATGGCCAACCAGGGGTCTTGGCCGCTTTCGCCGGAAAATTCGCGGAAGCGGGCCAGGATGAAGTCCGCTGCGCCGCGTACCTTGGCAGAGAGGAAGCGCCGGCTTGGGAACACCAGGCAGAGGTCCAGCCGGCCGGCGCGCCACTCTGGCAGCACCCGCACCAGCTCACCCAGGCGTAGCGACTCGCTGGCCACGTAGGAGTGCAGGATGGCGATGCCCATACCGGCTACCGCGCTGGCCCTGAGGACGTCCTGGGTGTTGCAGGAAAGGGCGGGCTGCGGCCACTGTACGACTTCTACCTCATCTCCCTCCCGATAGAGCCGGTTGTCCAGCCAGCTACTGCTGGCCAGCAGCTGGTGCGTGGAAAGCTCGGCCGGAGAGGTGGGCGCGGGCTTGCCAGCGAGGTAGGCAGGGGAGGCGCAGAGGATCAGATCGGAATAGGCCAGCCGGCGCGCCACCAGGCTGCTGGCCAAGCCCTGCTGCTCGAACAGAAGGGCCAGATCGAATCCTTCTTCCACCATGTCCACCGGGCGGGCTCCCAGTACCAGGTCGATCTGCACTTCGGGGAAGGCTGCCCGATAGGCCGGCAGCACCGGTACCAGGTGGTGCTGGGCGAAGCTCAAAGGTGCGTAGGCGCGCAACACACCACGTGCTTCGGTCTGGCGGGCGCTCAGGAGGGCGTCCGCCTCATGCACTGCTTCGAGTATGTCCTGGCAGCGCGCCAGGTAGACCTTACCCGCTTCAGTGAGCGAGAGCTTGCGGGTGGTGCGTTGCATCAGCCGGGCGCCCAGCTCGGCCTCCAGCTCGGAAATGATGATGGACACCGACGCCTTGGAAAGACCCAAGGCTTCGGCAGCGCGGACGAAGCTGCCGGATTCGGCGACCTTGACGAAGGCCTGCATGGCGCGAAAGCGGTCCATTGCGAAAGTTCCCGTTTATTGTTTGGAAAAACAAAACTATCTATTGAAATATTGGATATTTATCGCAGTTTGGTCAAACGGCAGAATGCAAACCGTGGCAGCAAGACAAACGCCACCGCCGGCCGGAAGCCGGCAAACCCGCAAACTCGATAGGAGTAAGGAATCATGTCCATGACCAAACAGACCATCGCCCTGAGCGCTTTGATCGCCGGCCTCTGCGCTGTCCCCGCCATGGCCGAAGACAACGGTGCCTATGTATTTGGCCAAGCCACCCATGCCCGTGAACAGAAGGGTGCCGAAAATGTCAGCAACGGCATTGGTGCTGGCGTCGGCTACAAGTTCAACAAGAACTTCGCCGTCGAAGGTGGCTACACCGGCCTGAAGGACCACCACAATGGTTCGGCTGACGAAACCGCCAACGTCCGTGCCGTCGGCATCCTGCCGGTGACCGATAAGGTAGATGTGTTCGCCAAGGCGGGTTTTGCCCGCACCGGCACCAGCCTGGGTAGCGAAGCCAAGGATGGCGCGACCTTCGGCGTAGGCGCCAGCTACAAGCTGGACAAGAACTGGGCCCTGCGCGCCGATTACGACCGCGTGAAGGCCAATGGCGACCAGCGCATCAACGCCTATTCAGGCGGCGTGCAGTACAGCTTCTGATCTTCAGCGGCTAGTTGCGATACATCGTTGTACCCTCTCCCTAAGCAGCAAGTTGAAGCGCGCCTCCCGGCGCGCTTTTTTTCGCACCCACGGTGCGTAGCTTGACCATGACCCAGCAGGGACACTCCGTGAATACGCTGACGAGCGTAGCGAGGTTCCCCGCCGGCGGGCGGCTGCAAGGGTTCTTGGCGCTTTAGCGCCGAGAACCTGTGCGTGCAGAGCTGCGGGAGGGGCGGGGCTAGATTAGGAGGAGTACCGTCGTTCCAGTACGCGTGTATGGTGAACGCCCGGGTATCCCGGGCGCTTCTTTTGCACTCATCTTTTGTGCGCGGCTTGTTAGCTCGAGTCAGGCACTCAGCTTAGCTTTTCACCAGCGACCAGATTCTGGATCGAGGAGAAGTCCAACTTGCCGTGGCCACGCGCGCTGTGCAGGGCATAGAGGTTGCGAGCCACGCCACCCAGCAGGGTGGCGGCCTTGCTGGCCTGGGCTGCCTCCATGGCCAAGCCCAGGTCCTTGAGCATCAGGTCCGCGCCAAAACCACCCTCGTAGCCGCGGCTGGCTGGTACGCCGTCCATCACGCCTGGCCAGGGGTTGTACTTCTCCAGGCTCCAGTTGCCACCCGAGCTGACCCGCATGATGTCGCTCAGTACCTTGGGGTCGAGGCCATTGGCCACGCCAAGATTGAGTGCCTCGGCGGTGCCGATCATATGGATGGCCAGCAGCATGTTGTTGCAGATCTTGGCGACCTGGCCGGCACCAGCGTCGCCAGCGTGGAACAGGTTTTTGCCCATCTTTTCCAGGAACGGGCGAGCCCGCTCCAGATGACCGGCTTCACCACCCAGGATAAAGGTCAACGTACCCGCAGCGGCGCCGGCTGTGCCGCCAGAGACGGGGGCGTCCAGCATGGCAATGCCGCGCGCCTTGGCCGCAGTGTGCACCAGGCGTGCCGTAGCCGGGGCGATGGTGGAGCATTCCAGGACCAGGGCACCTGGATTGATGGCGTGGATCAAGCGGCCCTCGCCCAGGTAGAGCGATTCCACATGCTGGCTGGCCGGCAACATGCTGATGACCACGTCGGCACCGGTGACGGCATGCACCGCGTTGGGGGCCGCACTGGCACCCAGCGCCACGGCGGCTTCTACCGCTGACGGTACCAGGTCGAAGACCTTCAACGTATAACCCGCCTTGAGCAGATTGGCAGCCATGGGGCCACCCATGTGGCCCAGGCCGATAAAGGCGATATGCGACATCTCGGCTCTCCTTAGCGCAGGGCGATGGTGGTGTTGACCGGGCCGGCCGTGGTCTCGTCATCGAACCAACGGGCGGTGACGGTCTTGGTCTGGGTATAGAAGCGCACCACTTCCTTGCCGTAGGGGCCGAGGTCGCCCAGCTTGGAGCCGCGCGAACCGGTGAAGCTGAAGAAGGGGACTGGCACCGGGATGGGCACGTTGATGCCCACCTGACCGACGTCGATATCGTGCTGGAAGGTACGTGCCGCTGCGCCGCTCTGGGTGAAGATGGCGGTGCCATTGCCGTAGGGATTGGCGTTCACGAACGCAACGGCTTCTGCCAGCGTATCGACCTCTACAAGGCACAGTACCGGGCCGAAGACTTCCTCACGGTAGATATGCATGCCGGGCTGCACGCCTGAGAAGATGGTGGGACCAACGAAGTTGCCGTTCGGGTAGCCAGGTACGGCTGGCTTGCGGCCATCGAGTTCCAGCTTGGCGCCTTCCTCCACGCCCTGGCCAATCAGCCGTTCCACCCGAGCCAGTGCCTGGCGGTTGATCAGGGGACCAAGGTCGGCACCACCTTCATGGCCTGCGTTGAGCTTGAGCGTTTTGGCTTTTGCGACGATGTCGGGTACCCACTCGCGGGCCTTGCCCACCAGTACCGCCACCGAGATGGCCATGCAGCGCTGGCCGGCTGCACCAAAGGCGGCCCCCACCAGGGCGTTGAGCGCCTGCTCCTTGTTGGCGTCGGGCAGGAAGACGGCATGGTTCTTGGCACCCAGCATGGCCTGCACACGCTTGCCGTGCTCGCTGGCACGACGATAGACATGCGTACCCACGCCGACCGAGCCCACGAAGGAGATGGCCTTGATGTCCGGGTGATCGCAGATTGCATTCACCGCATCGACCCCACCGTGCACCACGTTGAGTACGCCGGCCGGCAAGCCGGCGCGCTGCGCCAGCTCAGCCAGCAGCATGGGGGTCATGGGGTCCTGCTCGCTGGGCTTGAGTACGAAGGTATTGCCAGTCACACAGGCCATGGGGAACATCCATAGCGGGATCATGGCGGGGAAGTTGAAGGGGGTGATGCCAGCGCAGACGCCCAGCGGTTGGCGGATGGCGTAGGTATCGACGCCACCGGCGACGTTTTCGGCAAACTCACCCAGCTGCAGGCTGCCGACCGAGCAGGCATGCTCGACCACTTCCAGCCCGCGGAAGACATCGCCCTTGGCGTCGGCCAGGGTCTTGCCTTGCTCGCGGGTCAGGGTGGCTGCCAGCATGTCCATATGCTCGCGGATCAAGGCCTGCAGACGCAGAAAGACGCGTGCTCGTTCGGCAATGGGGGTCGCGCGCCAAGCCGGGAAGGCGGCCTTGGCAGCCGCGACGGCGGCATCGACTTCGGCCGGCCCGCACATGGGCACTCGTGCCAGCACTTCCTGGGTGGCCGGGTTGTGGACGTCCTGCCAGTGCGCAGCACTGGACTGCTTGAATTCGCCGTTGATCAGCAGTTTTACGGTAGGGGTCATGTCTCGCTCCATTTTGTGTTTTGCGGCGCCGTCCCGTGGCCGGGCAGCACCGTCTATGGCTTTGTAAAGTTAATTGACGTTAACGTCAATGTAAGTTGCCATTTGCGACGCGGTTTACGTTCAAGCCCAGGCCGCGCCGGAATCTTTACTATGCGCGGTGTTGCCATCACAAAAACAGGGAGTGGACGAATGGATCATCAAGGCAAGGTGGTGTGGATTACCGGTGCCAGTAGCGGGATAGGGGAGGCCTTGGCCTATGCCCTGGCCGGGCAGGGGGCGCAGCTTGTGCTGTCGGCCCGTCGGCTTGATGAGCTGGAGCGGGTACGGCTGGCCTGCCGCAATCCGGAAGCCCATCTCTCATTGCCGCTGGACCTGGCGGATGCCGATTCTTTCCCGGCTAGGGTAGCAGCCGTGAACGAGCGTTTCGGTAGGGTCGATCTGCTGATCAACAATGCCGGCATCAGCCAGCGCTCGCTGGCGCGCGATACCTTGCTGGCGGTCGATAAGCAGCTGATGGAGGTCAACTACCTTGGCACCATTGCGCTCACCAAGGCCGTGTTGCCCGGCATGCTGGCTCGTCAGGCCGGCCACGTCGTGGCGGTCACCAGCCTGGTCGGCAAGTTCGGCACGCCCATGCGCTCCAGCTACGCTGCCTCCAAGCATGCACTGCATGGCTTTTTCGATTCACTGCGGGCGGAGTTGTGGCGCGACGGCATCCGAATCAGCCTGGTCTGTCCCGGTTTTATCCGTACCAATCTGACCTACCACGCGCTGACAGGTGACGGCAGCCCGCAGAACAAGATGGACTTTGCCCAGCAGCAGGGCATGGACCCCGCCGAGTGCGCGCAGCGCATCCTGGCCGGCCTTGCGCGTGGCCGTGACGAGCTCTATGTGGCGCAGACGCGCGAGAAACTGGCGGTCTACCTCAAGCGCTTTCTACCCGGTGTCTTTGCCCGCGTGGTCCGCAAGGCCAGGGTGACCTAATGGCGGTCGACGCTTTTGCCGGCAAGACGGTCTGGCTCACCGGCGCTTCCAGTGGCATCGGAGAGGCACTGGCTTATGCCTTGGCGGCGCAAGGGGCGCGGCTGGTGCTGTCCGCCCGCCGCACAGCCGAGTTGGAGCGGGTCCGACTGGCCTGCGCGTCGCCAGAGCAACATCTCGTGCTAACACTGGATGTGACCGACGAGGCGGCGCTACCTGACGCGGTCGCGCGGGCCGAGGCCTGGAGCGGTGGTCTCGACTGCTTGATCCTGAATGCCGGCGTAGCGCAACGTGGCGAGGCCAGGGATACCGCACTGGCGGTGGATAGGGCCTTGCTGGCAGTGAACTACTATGCGCCGGTTGCCCTGAGCAAGCTGGTACTGCCTGGCATGCTGGCACGTGGCCATGGCCGCCTGGTGGTGATCAGCAGCGTGATGGGCAAGGTCGGCATGCCACGGCGCAGCGGCTATGCTGCTGCCAAGCATGCGCTGCATGGCTACTTCGATTCGCTGCGGGCCGAGCTTTGGCCGTCCGCTATAGGTGTGACCCTGGTCTGTCCAGGCTTTATCCAGACGCCCCTGCCCATGGCCGCCCTGCAGCCGGACGGCAAGGCGCAGGGCCGCATGGATGCCTGGCAGCGGCAGGGTTACCCGGTGGCGCGCTGTGCACGGGACATACTGCGTGGCTTGGCGCGCGGGCGGGATGAGTTTTGCGTGGGTGGAAAGGAAACGCTGGCAGTCTGGCTGGCGCGCTTTTTCCCTGGCCTGTACCGGCGCATGGTGACCAAGGTGGAAGTCAGTTAAGGGAGATTCGTAATGGGCTGCCGTTTGCTAGTGCTACTTTGCCTCTTGCTGCCGGCCTGGGCGGCAGACTATCCGGCCGGGCCTGTGGGCAAGGTCGAAGTGGTCCTGCAGACTTGGCACGACACTGCGCGTGACCGCGACTTGCCGATCAAGATCTACCGGCCCGAAGGAGCAGGCCCGTTCCCCGTGGTGCTGTTCTCGCATGGGCTGGGCGGTTCGCGCGAAGGCGGGCGTTTATGGGGCAACTACTGGGCGGAACATGGCCTGATGGCCATCCATCTGCAACACCCAGGCAGCGACCAGGCAGTCTGGCAGGAGGCGCAAGGCAGCCGATTCGGGGCGTTGAAATCAGCCGCCAGTGCCAAGCAGTTGCAGGCGAGGGTGGCCGACGTGCGTTTTACCCTGGACGAACTGGCGCGCCGTAAGGCTGGCAAGGACCCGCTGGCGGTCCTGGCCGACACGGCGCATGTGGGTATGAGTGGCCACTCCTTCGGCGCGGTGACTACGCAATCGGTGGCGGGCGAGCGTTTCCCCTTGTTCGGTGCCCGCATGAGCGAGCCCAGGCTGGTCGCCTTCCTGGCGTTCAGCCCCAGCGCCCGAGGGAATGCCGATGCAAGCTTTGGCGCGATTGAGCGCCCCTTCTTTTCAATTACCGGTACCGAAGACGCCGACCCGCTCGGCAGCGGGCTGACACCGGCTGACCGCCTGAAGCCCTTTGCCGCCATGCCCAAGGGCGGCAAATATTTGCTGCTGCTGACAGGTCGCAACCATATGTTCTTCGGTGGCGACCATGCGGCGGTTGCTGGTTCGGTGGAGGCACGCCAGCAGGCCTTGGTCATGCAGACCAGCCTGGCTTTCTGGCGCGCCACACTGCAAGGTGACGAAGCGGCCAGGGCCTGGCTGCGGGATGGCGCCATTCAGCAGGCCGGTGCCGCCGAGGCCCGCCTGGAGAGCAAGTAGGCCGCTCTAGCGGCTTGCCATCGCCGCTTCCAGCAAGGCCCTGAGCTGCTGGGCAATGGCACGCAACTGCGCTGCATCATAGCCCTCGATCTTGGGTGTATGGATATGCCCGACCGGTAGTGTTTGCAGGCCCAGTTGGTCGCGCAACCTCACAGCGCGGTAGGAGATCTCATTGCTGAGGTAGCCGCCGCCTCCACCCTCGACCGCGGTCTTGCCATATAGCGCAGCCAGGCCACCTGCCGCCAGGCGGGTGTTGGGGACCACCGTGACCCAGCGATTGTCGATGACTTTATAAGGGCCTGGCACGCGCTGCATGGCAGCGGCAGGCAGCGAGAACTCGACGAACTCCGCACCATCCAGGGGGCGGCCTGCCAACTGCGGTATGACCGGTTGCTCGCGGCTGCCTCCGGCGCGTACCCCCAGATTGTCCGGTGCCAGGGCAGAGCGGCGGCGGCCGGGGAAGCGCTCCAGGTCAAAGCCTTCGCGGCCCATGCTGACGGTGACCACCATATCTACCTGTGGTTGTCCCTTGGGCGACGGAACAGACTGTCCCCGGGCCTGCCTTGCCGCCTCCAGCCAGTCCTGCGCAGCCGGTTGTTGTGTGGTCAGCCAGGGGCTTAGAAAGTGCTCCACGATCCCGGCGTCGAAGTCGGCATAACGCACCGGGAACAGCGCTGTCTCGATGCGGGCCTTCTGGCCATTCATCACCAGTTCGGTGCCATCCAGCAACATGGCGGCAACGCCCGAAGGGTTGCTCTGGTCGATATTCAGATCGAGACGGAATGGGTCAAAACCAGTCAGCAGGATGCGCTTGATCTTGCGATCTGCGTCGAAATGGATATCGTCCATGCCGCGGCTGGTCTGCTCCAGCGTCAGCAAGGCGGCCTCGCGGTCGGCAGGGAAGATGGGGAAGGCCGGTTTGCTGTCGCGCACCGTGCGGGTCAGCGCCAGTCGGGTCCAGTAGAGCGGTCGGTCATCAAGCTCGGCCTGGGTCTGTAGCCGGGCTCTGGCCGCTTGCCATAGCTGTTTGCCATAGCGGCTGACGACAGCTTGCGCCTCCAGGGCGTCGCGGCTGGCTGCCCAGTCGCGACTGAAGTCGGCCTGCAGGCTGGCGAAGGTGGTCAGTGCGCTGGGGAGCTTGGCTGCTATCTGCGGCAGGCGGGCTTCTTCCGGTGTTTCAGCATGGCATGACAAGGCAAGTAGCAAGGCAAGCAGAGCGGGGAGCTTCAAGGCAGGTGCTTTCTTTGGGTGAAGCCGCATTGTCGCCTTGGCGCCGATGGACAGGCAACGCATACCCTGCAAGATCACCTTGTTGGTGATCTAGACGTGTATAACACGGCTGTCATCCGCTTGGGCTAAGATGGGCGCCTTCTCAGCGTGGAGATACCATGACCCAAGCCGCCGACTTCCTTGCGCTGGCCCACCGCCTAGCCGATGCCGCCCGTACCGCCATCCTGCCGCACTACCGTACCGGTATTGAGATTGATGACAAGGCAGACGCAAGCCCGGTGACCCTGGCGGACCGTGGCGCCGAGCAGGCCATGCGTGCCCTGTTGGAGGCGGCGCTGCCCGAGCACGGCATCATTGGCGAGGAGTTTGGCCGCATCCGCGAGGATGCGGAATGGGTCTGGGTGCTGGACCCGGTGGACGGCACCAAGAGCTTTATCGTCGGCCGGCCGACCTTTTGCACCCTGATCGGCCTCTTGCACCATGGCAAGCCGGTGCTGGGGATCATCGACCAGGCCGTGCTCGGCGAGCGCTGGGTGGGCGTGGCGGGTCAAGGCAGCAAGCTCAATGGCCAGCCGGTTCGTGTCTCCACTGTCTCGGCCCTGTCTGCGGCACGGCTAGGCTCCACTGGCCCGCAATACCTGCCGGGCGCAGTCGGCGAGCGCTTTGCCGCATTGCAGTCGCAATGCCGCTTTACCGTCTGGGGGGGGGATGCCTACCTCTACGCCCTATTGGCCAGCGGCGGCTACGACCTCGTGGTGGAGAGCGGCCTCAAGCTGCACGACTTCGCCGCCCTGGCGCCGGTGGTGATCGGGGCCGGCGGGGTAATGACCGACTGGCAAGGGCGCGAGCTGAATCTGCACTCCGCCGGCGACGTACTGGTGGCGGCAACGCCCGCATTGCACGCTGCCGCCAGCCAATTGTTGCGCCTTACTGCTTGATCAGGTCAGCCCAGATCTTTTCGAGGCGCTTGACCGAGACGGGGTAGGGCGTACGTAGCTCCTGCGCGAACAGGCCTACCCGCAGCTCTTCCAGCATCCAGCGGAAGGGCTGCAGTACGGCCGGATCGCGACCCTGCTTGCGCCATTTTTCCTGCTCGGCTTCCCAGCGGTTCCATAGCGTCGCCACTTCCTCGCCACGCTGCGCGTCACGTGCCTGGTTGGCGTTGTACTTCTCCAGCCGCAGCTTGATCGCCTTGAGGTAGCGGCCCAGATGGGGTAGCTGCTCCCAAGGTGTGGCGGACAAGAAGCCCTTGTAGACCAGACGCGCCAGCTGCTGCTTGAGTTCGCTCTGCAGCCGTACCGGCTTGGCCAGCAGAGCCTGCAGTTGCTGCTGCTCGGTGGCCACCTCCTGCAGTACCCGGTAGGCGGCATCGCGCACCGCTGGCAAGCGGGTCTTGGCGCGTTGCTTCTGGTTGTCGAAGTCCTTCTTGCTGCGCGGTAGCGGGTCTTCGCCGATGAAAGCCCGGTCGCAGACACAGGCCACCAGGTCGTCCATGAGCGCGTCCGAATCGGCGATATGCCGTAGCAGCAGCGCAGTCTGGGTGAAGTTGGCAAAGCACTTGGGTAGCTGCTTCACCTGCTCCTTGAGTTCGAACTGCATCAAGCGGACCACGCCCTGGCGGTGTGCCGCCACGGCGGCCGACTCGGTGTCAAACAGGCGGATTGCACAGGCACCCTCGTGTGGTACCAGGGCCGGATAACCGGTGAGCATGGCGCCGCCGCGGTCGAAGTTCAGCTTGGCTGGCAGATCACCAAAGTCCCAGCCGCTGATGCCTTCGCGCTCTATCGCCAGGCCGCCGCCTGCAGCTGGCTTGGCGGCTTCAACGGTCTTTTGCTTGCCACCCTTATCGCGGCTGCCTGGCGCGGAAGGGACAGCAGGTGCGGCGGCGACTTCGCGGAAGGTCATTTGAGCGGCCTCGCCGAGCTGGCGGCGCAGCGCCACCAGATCACGGCCGCTGGCAAGTTCCTGGCCGGCGTCGTCGACCACGCGGATATTCATGCGCAGGTGGGCCGGCAGGTCATCGAGGCCGAACTCGTCCACGCTGACCGGTTGGCCGATGCCTCGCCCCACCGCCTGTGCCAGTTGCGGCAGCAGCGCCTGGTAGCGGTCCGCCTTGTCCATGCTCAGCATGGTCTTGGTGACGAACTCCGGCACCGGTACGCACAGGCGCCGTATGCTCTTGGGCAGTGATTTGACCAGCAGGGTGACCTTCTCGCGGATCAGGCCTGGCACCAGCCAGTCGAACGCGGCACCGTTGACCTTGTTGAGCAGGTGCAATGGCAGCTGCACGGTCACACCGTCCAATACGTGGCCGGGTTCAAAGCGGTAGGCCAGCGGCAGGTCCAGGCCATCCAGGCGCAGGGTAGGGGGGAACTGCTGCTCGGTGATGGATTCGCCGGCATGGCGCATCAGTTCGTCACGACTCAGGAATAGCAGCTCAGGCTGCTCCTTCTCGGCCTGCTTGCGCCAGTGATCGAAGCCCTGACCATTGATGATGTCGGCTGGGATACGCTGGTCATAGAAGGCGAAAAGCACCTCTTCGTCCACCAGCACGTCCTGCCGGCGCGCCTTGTGCTCGAGCTCTTCGATCTCGCTGATCAGCTTTTCGTTGTGTTGCCAGAAGGCGGCACGGGTGTTGAAACGCCGCCCGGCCAGCCCCTCTCGGATCATGATCTCGCGGGCGTGCACGGGGTTCACCGCACCGTAATGCACCTTGCGGCGGGCGACCACCGGCAGGCCGTAGAGGGTCACCCGCTCGCTGGCGACAACCTGCGCCATCCCTTCTTCCCAGTGCGGTTCGAAGTAGTCGCGATTGACCAGGTGGCCGGCCATCTTCTCCAGCCACTCGGGCTGGATGGCGGCCACGGTGCGGGCATAGAGCTTGGTGGTTTCGACCAGCTCAGCGCTGACTACCCACTTGGGGCGTGCCTTCTTGAGGCCGCTGCCGGGGAAGATGCTGAATTTGATGGCGCGGGCACCGAGGTATTCATCCTCGTCCGGTTGCTTCATACCGATCTGGCCCAGGAGGCCGGCGCACAGCGCGCGATGCAGCGCATCATGATGTTGCTGGGCGGCTTGTTGGCGTTCCTTCTCCGCCTTCTTGGGCAGCGGCGGCACGTCGCCCTTGGCGGGCGTCTCGGCGGCAGTCGTGGTCGGCAGCTTCCAGCCCATATCCTCGACGATGTCGGCCAGCTGCTTGTGCAGTTCGCGCCATTCGCGCATGCGCAGATAGCTCAGGAAGTTGGCGTGGCATTCCTGTACCAGCAGGCGATTGGACTGCTTGTTCTTGAGCGCCTGGTCAAAGAAGTGCCAGAGGTTGAGCAAGCTCACGAAGTCCGACTTGTCATCGGTGAACTTCGCTTGCGCCCGGTCGGCAGCATCGCGCGCCTCGAAGGGGCGCTCTCGCGGGTCCTGGATGCTCAGTGCCGAGGCAATGATCAGGAGTTCCGGCAGGCAGCCC
The DNA here is from genome assembly GCF_036568685.1 of Chitinimonas sp. Taxonomy (GTDB): domain Bacteria; phylum Pseudomonadota; class Gammaproteobacteria; order Burkholderiales; family Chitinimonadaceae; genus Chitinimonas. Next base: position 19,964 of record NZ_DATCSC010000115.1, on the reverse strand, counting down.
TCGTCCCGCCCAGCCAGCAGCATGCGGCCGATCTTGGGGTCGATGGGCAAACGTGCCATCTCGTTGCCCAGCCGGGTCAGCGTGCCCTGCTCATCCACTGCGCCCAGCTCGTGCAGCAGGGCGTAGCCGTCGGCGATCAATCGGCCGGAAGGGGCTTCGATAAAGGGGAAGTCCTCGACCTTGCCCAGCCGCAGCGCCTGCATGCGCAGGATGACGGCCGCCAGCGAGGAGCGGACGATTTCCGGGTCGGTAAAGGCCGGGCGGGCGTTGAAGTCCTTCTCGGTATAGAGCCGTACGCACACACCGGCCGATACCCGACCGCAACGACCGGCGCGCTGACGGGCGCTGGCCTGCGAGATCTTCTCGATCTGCAGCTGCTCGACCTTGGCGCGTGGCGAGTAGCGGTTCATCCGCGCCAGGCCCGAGTCGATCACGTACTTGATACCCGGCACCGTGAGCGAGGTCTCCGCCACATTGGTGGAGAGCACCACGCGGCGGCCGTTGGAAGGGCGGAAGACCTTCTGCTGGTCCTCGACCGAGAGACGGGCGAACAGCGGCACGATCTCGGCCCCCATGATGCGCGCGCGGCGTAGCTCTTCGGCGGTCTCGCGGATCTCACGCTCGCCGGGCAGAAAGACCAGCACATCACCCAGGCCATCATGCCGCCATAGGTCCTGCACCACATCGACAACGGCTTCTTCCATTTCCAGGTCGGCGTCGTCCTCGTCCTTGGAACGCAGCTCCTTGTAGCGCACCTCGACCGGGAAGGTTCGGCCCGATACCTCAATCACCGGCGCGTCATTGAAGTGGTGGCTGAAACGGTCGGCATCGATGGTGGCCGAGGTGACGATCACCTTGAGGTCCGGCCGCTTGGGCAATAGTTGCTTGAGAAAACCCAGCAGGAAGTCGATGTTCAGCGAGCGCTCGTGCGCTTCGTCGACGATGATGGTGTCGTACTGGCTGAGGTAACGGTCGGTCTGGGTCTCGGCCAGCAGAATACCGTCGGTCATGAGCTTGACGAGGCTGAGCTCCGAGGATTTGTCGGTGAAGCGCACCTTGTAGCCCACGGTATCGCCGATCTCGGTACCCAGCTCCTGGGCGATCCGGGTGGCGACCGTGCGGGCTGCCAGCCGACGTGGCTGGGTGTGGCCGATCAGGCCCTTTACCCCACGGCCCAGCTGTAGGCAGAGCTTGGGGAGCTGGGTGGTCTTACCCGAACCGGTTTCGCCGCAGACGATGACCACCTGGTTGGCCTCGATGGCGGCCAGCAACTCATCACGCCGCTGGTTGACCGGCAGGGCATCGTCGAAGCGCGGCTTGGGCAGCTTGCCCAGGCGCGCCTGGTAGCGGCCCTGCGATTGCGCGAGCGATTGCGCCAACTCGGCTTCGATGCGATCGGTCGGTTGTTTCTGCTTCTGGCGTTCACGCAGGTTGCGCCATTTCTGGCGTAGCGGATGGTGGTCGCGAAGCAGACAGGTTTCCAGGGCTAGGTCGAACTGGGCAGGCAGCATGTCGGGTAAGGCTAGTCGGGCAAGGCGCGATTCTAACCCGTTGTGGGGCGAGAACATGGCCTCGGAATAGGGAAGGGCGCAGGGCGCCCCCTTCTGACTAGAGGGTGGCGGCTTCTAGCTCGGCCAGCAGCGGGACCAATACTCGGTTGAGCTGATCGAGCAATGCGACGTGGTCCAGCGTAGGAGGGGGAGATTCGCGTAACACCTGTTCCAGCGCTTGCTCCAGCGCGCCGGCAGCAGCGATGACCTGACCTGCCCCCATATTGCCGGCCAGACCCTTGAGCGTGTGTGCCAGCCGGTGGGCTTCGACGTACTCGCCCTGCGCCAACAGCGCTGCCATGCGTTCCGGCGCATCGCCGTAGCCGCTGCGGAAGCGCGCCAGCAGGCGCAGGTAGAGTTTGCGGCTGCCATTCATATAGCGCAGCCCTTGCTCGACATCGACGTCACTCAGTACCGGCAGCCCATCCTCCCTTACCCCGGGTGCGGCTTCGTCGGCCTGCGCCGGCTCAGGCTCGACCTTGCCCAACCAGCGGGCGACCAGCTGTGCCAACTGGTCCGGCTGAATGGGCTTGGTGAGGTAGTCCTGCATACCCTCGCGCATGCAACGGTCGCGGATTTCGGCAATGGCGTGGGCGGTCAGCGCCACGATGGGCAGGCCGGCCAGTTCGTGATGTTGGCGGATCGCCAAGGTCGCACTGTGGCCGTCCATCTGCGGCATTTCCAGGTCCATCAGTATCATGGCGTAGTGGCCGGGTGGGGCCGCGAGTACCTTTTCGACCGCTTCCTGGCCGTTTTCGGCGATATCGACGCTTACCCCCATCATGGCCAGAAGCTCGGTGGCGATCTGCTGGTTGATACTGTTGTCCTCCGCCAGCAGCACGTGCTGGCCGGCATGCGCTTGGCTGGGGCGCCAATGCTCAGCAGTCGGCAAGGACATCTGCCTGGCCGGCAGTTCGACGTCCACCTGCTCGGGTAGATCAAAGCGCAGGGTGAAGTGGAAACGCGAGCCCAGACCGAGCTGGCTGTCCACCGAAATGTCACCGCCCATCAGTTCGACCAGTCGGCGGGAGATGGACAAGCCGAGACCGGTGCCACCGTACTTGCGGGTAGTGGAGCCATCCGCCTGGGTAAAGGGCTGGAACAGCGAACGCTGCTGCTCTGGCGTCATGCCTATGCCGGTATCGGTGACCGAGAAGGACAGGAGTGTGGTCCTGGCGCCGCTCTCGATCACCTTGATCGCCAGCTCTACAAAGCCATCCTCGGGGGTGAACTTGACTGCGTTGTTGACCAGATTGATCAATACCTGGGTCAGGCGCAAATGATCGCCCAACAGATGGCGCGGGGCCTCGGGCGCCACATCGATACGGAAGTGCAGGCGCTTTTCAGCGGCCTTCTGGCTGGTGATGGTGGCGAGATTGGTCGCGACGTCATCCAGCAGGAAGGGAGCGATCTCCGTTTCCAGCTTGCCGGCCTCGATCTTGGAGAAGTCGAGGATGTCGTTGATGATGGCCAGCAGGGATTGACCGGCGCGATGGATCTTGCCGATATAGTCGCGCTGTTGAGGCGAGAGATGGGTCTGCAGGGCCAAGTGGGCAAGACCGATGACCGCGTTCATCGGAGTACGGATTTCATGGCTCATATTGGCCAGGAAGTCCGATTTGGCACGGGTGGCAACCTCGGCTCTGTCCTTCGCCACGATCAGTGCCTGTTCTGCCTCGCGCCGGCTGGTTACGTCCTGCATCACCCAGACCAAACCTTCCTCGGGGTTGGTCGGGTTGACCCGCTTGGCGTGGGAGACGCACCAGATTTCGCTACCATCCTTGCAGCGGAATGCGATATCGCTGGCCAGCACGCTCTGCCCTGGCGGTAGCCGGTGTTCCGGTTCGGCCATCGCCAGATAGTGTGCCTCGTCACCAAACAATGGCTGTGCAGCATGGCCGATCAATTCGCCGGAACCATAGCCCAGCATTTGCTCGAAGCTGCTGTTGCAGCGAACGATCAGGCCGCCCCGCAGAAAGGCTATGCCGGTCAGGGCATTGGCCAGGATGGCCTGTTGTTCATGCACAGCAAGGTTCAATTCCTCTGTCCGATCAGCAACTCGCCTCTCCAGAATCAGATTGCGCTGGGTGAGGTTGTGGATACGGGCGCGATAGCCCAGTACCACGGTCAGCAAGATCAGGGCAGCCACCAATGTGCGGAACCACCAGGTGGCCCAGAAGGGTGGAGTGATCGTGATTTCGAGCCGTGCGCCCTCGTGGTTCCAGACGCCATCCTTGTTGGCGGCGATCACCCGGAAGACATAGTGCCCGGGGTCAAGATGGGTATAGGTGGCGAAGCGCTTCTTGGCATCGGTGTACAGCCAGTTGCGATCGAAACCTTCCATCTTGTAGGCGTAACGGTTCTGCTCGGGGGCGGTAAAGCTCAGACCTACGAATTCGACGGTAAAAACCGAATCCTCATGCGAGAGCGTCAGCGAGCGGGCTGCTTCGATGGCGCCATCAAGGTGGACGCGACGCGCGATGCGCGGGTCTGTCACAGACTGGTTGAAGATCTGGAAATCGGTGATCACCACCGGCGGCGGCTGGGTGTCGGGCTGGATCTGGTCCGGATAGAAGGCCGTCAACCCCTTGGTACTGGCGAAGTAGAGACGACCGTCATGCGCGCGCAGGGCATTGAAGTTGTTGATGTAGCCGCCCTTGAACAGCCCGTCGCCGGGCTGGTAACGCTTGATGCTGCCGGTTGCGCGCTCTAGCCGGGAAATCCCGCTCATGGTGCCGAACCAGATATTGCCACGCGCGTCTTCCTGGAGGGTGCCTATCATTCTCTCGGCGGCTTCGCCCTGGTTGGCATAGTGCAGGAACTGTGTCTGACCCGAGGGGCCGTGCTGGACGAGGTCCAGCCCGAGATCTGTCGAGACCCAGATGGCGCCTTCGTGGTCGGCGAACAGGTTGGCGATGTTGTCGCTGCTGGGGCCGTTGTTTGGTGCACCCTTGCCGGCGGGACTGCGAAAGTGCGTAAAGTGGCCAGCCCCCGCTTCGTCATCAAGGCGATCCAGCCCGCCGCTCCAGGTGCCGACCCAGATACGTCCCTTGGCGTCCTCGGCAATCGAGGTCACCGCGTCGGCTGCCAGGCTGTCAGCCCGACCGGGTTCGCGGCGGAAGGTGCGGCTCTTGCCAGTGATTGGGTCGAACTTGTGTACGCCGGCGTTGCTACCGGCCCAGAGATTGCCGTGACGATCCAGCATCATGCCCTGGATCTCATTGGACTCCCTGTGGCCATTGGCAACGGGGAAGCGTTGGAAGCGCCCGCTGGAAGGGTCGAAGCTATGCAGTCCACCCAGGCTGCCTATCCAGAACTGCCCATGGCGCCCATGCAGGATGCTGGTCAGCCTGTCGTCGGTCAGCGTGGCTGGCGCCCCCTTGGCGTGCCGATAGACCTTGACGTTGCCGGTGCGGACATCCAGGCGGTTGAGCCCCCCTCCATAGGTGGCTACCCAGATCAGCCCCTGCTTGTCCTCGATCATGCCGAAGACCTTGCTGCTGCTGAGCCCACCGGTACCTGCACGTGCTGCGATATAGCGGCTGAAGCCGCCTTGGGTGCTTGGTAGGCGGTTCAAGCCTTCCGCATAGTGACCTATCCAGATTGAGCCGGCGCGATCCTGTGCTAGGGAATAGACATCGTCGCTGGCCAAGCTGCTCGGGTCGCCGGGCTGGTTCACAAAGCTCTGGAATTCATGGCGTTCCGGATCGTATTTGAATAGCCCGTCTGTGCCGCTGCCTACCCATATATAGCCGTCGCTATCTTCCATCAGCGCGTAGACCTGCATGTCCAGCGGCTTGCCGTTGGCAATATGCGATTTCCAGCGCAGTTCCGGGTCGAGTAAGGAAGCGGTCTGCAAACCGTCGATACCACCTATCCAGAGCTGATCATGCCGGTCGATCAACATGGTCCGAATGTCTTCCGCTTTGTGCTTGTCGGTCGCGGCGAAGGTGGGAATATGGGTGAAACGATGACTGGTTACGTCGAAACGGTACAAACCCATGCGCGTGCCTAGCCAGAGTTGGCCGTGCTTGTCGCGCTTGATGTTGTTGACCCAAATCTCCCCGAGTGCAGTCGGGTTGGGTAATGGCGGAACCCAGCTCTGGAATTGGCCAGTCGAGGGTGAGAAATGCTGCAACCCGTTGCGCGTACCTAGCCAGAGGCCGCCGGTGCCATCGTCGATTATCGCCTGGACAAAGCGCGATTGCTTATTCGCTCCCGGCAAATCGGGTGGTAAAAACGCCTTGAACTTCCCGTTCGCCGGATCGTAAAGATGCAAACCGCCGCCGGTTGCAACCCATAACTTCCCCTGCGGATCCTGGTGCAATGCATTAATCGTTGGATCGAGCAGGTTGCCGGCTTCCTGGGCATTGCTGCGGAACACCTTCATTCCGTGGCCGTCATACCGATTCAGGCCAACCTGGGTACCGAACCAGATGAAGCCCTGCTTGTCCTGAAGAATGCTGCGGACTTGCTCGTGAGATAAACCCTGCTCTATGCCCAATGTTTCGAAACGCGGATCACTTGCGCCCTGCGCAAAGCAGAGAGTACCCAGCATCAACCATTTCAAAAGCAGAAGCCGGGGATGTAACAAGGCGCGAAAAGACGTTTTTCGATGCATAAGTAGTTGCAGTTTTGGCTCAATTCAATCTGCTGTGATTAAATGCCGCATTTAATGGCTTGACAGTGTAGCGTGGCAATATACGCTGAGAAGCTGAGGCTAAGCGTGTCGTTTTGAATCAGTGTTGAGTTAAAGGAGACAACCATGGCGAAATCGGACGTCCAAAAAGAAGTAGTGCAACTGCAGGCCAAGCTGGAAAAAAACAGCCGTCTGCGACTGGAATTCCTGGGGCAATTGTCCATTTTGTTGCGCCAGCATGGCGTTACCGTGTCCGATGAGACGTTGGCTAGTTTAACCCTTAGCGCCGCCGGCTTGTCGGTTGCCGACACGATGGGTGGCCCTCCTATGCACAACGCACCTGCCGATACCCCGGCCCAAAAACCTGCGCCGAAGCCTGCTCCCAAGCCGGCCTCGAAGGCAGCTGCCAAGCCTGCCGCGAAGGCTGCAGCCAAGCCTGCTGCCAAGGCTGCCGCGAAGCCGGCTGCCAAGCCCGCCGCCAAACCGGCTGCCAAGGCTGCAGTGAAGCCCGCGGCCAAGCCCGTCGCAAAAGCAGCTGCTAAGCCCGCTGCCAAGCTGGCCGCGAAGCCGGCTGCCAAGGCCGCCGCCAAGCCCGCCGCCAAACCTGAAACAGCCGCACCGGCAACCTCCGCTGCAGTGAAGCCGGAAGAGGCCAAGCCTGCAGTGGCCAAGTCTGCCGCGAAGCCCGCTGCCAAGAAGAAGTAATCGCAATCGATGGAGGCGCGGCAGCTGACCCTGCAGCTGACCTGGGCTTGCGACATCCGTTGCGCCCATTGCAGTCAGGATCATGTGCGCACCCATCTGGATCTTGCTGTGGCGAAGCAGGCGATCGAAGGCCTGCTACGCCATGGCGAGATCAATCGCCTCAGTTTTACCGGGGGCGAACCCTTTTTGCGTTTCGACGCCATGCTGGAGCTGGCAAGGTTCGGCGCGCAAGCGGACTTGAAGTTCGGTATTGTCACCAACGCCCGTTGGGCCAAGAGTGCCGAAAAGGCGCACCAGCGCCTGGCGCAGCTGGCCGAGCACGGCCTGGATGTGCTGGTCATCAGCCACGATGAATTCCACGAGGCCTTCGTTCCCGATGAGGCCATTGCGCATCTTCTGAATGCAGCAGAGCAGTTGGGTGTCGCAACACAGTTCTATGTGTCGCGCAACGATACAACTCCCATCCCCCTTATCCAGCAGTGCCTGAGCGAACGCTTTGGTGTGGCTGGCGATCAGGTCCTAGTCAGGGATGTCGTCCCCCTTGGGCATGGTGCGGCCTTGCCTATCTCTACGCTGGCGCGTTCCTATTTCGAGCAGGACAGGGAGTGCCCGGTACGTAATGAATACAATCTCTGGCCGGATGGCGAGATGCTGCCCTGCTGTTCGGCAGGCACGCATATCGGTTTGAGCCTCGGCAATCTGCAACACGACAGTATTGATACTCTGGTGGCACGGCGGCGTCAGTCTCGTCTCCTGGGCATGCTGCACAGGCATGATATGGCCGAACTGGTTTTACGCCTGCCTGAGCCGATAGGTACCCGGCTGGCGTCTCAAAACTATGTTTCTGCTTGCCATCTATGCCATGCCATCCTGAGTGAGCCGAATATTCATGTCTTGGTGGAGGGCATTGACCCTGAGCAGATCAGTCTGATCGAAAAGGTGCTGCATACACCGGCCGCCCAGGCGCGCCTGACTGAGCGGGTTCGGCAGCTGCGGCGAGCCTGGCCCGGGCCGCCAGTGGTGGCGGTGCCGGGTTAGACGCTGCCTATGGACGGGCGCCTGCTGAGCGAGTGCGGAATACACGCCGCCCATTTGTTTGATCCTCTGCTGTTAAGCCATTTCCTTGCTGATCTGGAGGCCGATATCGGCTGGGAGTCGGCGCGCGTCGCCACGGGGCGGGGGGCTGCTCGGAGAGGGAGGCTTAGGCCGAATGTACGGCAGGCGGAGGTTAATTACCTAGCGGGTCTGCCTGAGGTGATGGCGTGCTTCAAGGCGGGTGTACGACAGCACCTCGTGCCGCTGTTGCAGGAGGCTTACCAGACCCGCATCGCACTACCCATGGAATGCAGTGCTGTGCGCTATGGGCCGGGAGGACATTTCCAGGTCCATGTTGATAACGGCGAAGGGCTGGAGCACCGGGCATTCTCGGTGGTCTGCTACCTGAATGATGGGCTGACAGGCGGGGAGACCCACTTCCCGGACCTGGAGCTGGCGGTCAGGCCGTCGGCGGGCTTGGCCATTGCCTTTCCGTCAGGCTATCGGCATGCGGCTCTGCCGGTGATGGCGGGGATGAAGTACGTGTTGGTCTGCTGGCTGGCGGGTGCGCCGGCAGTGAAATGGATATAGATAGCGGGTAGGGTAGAAAAGCAAAAAGCCTGATCGTGAGATCAGGCTTTTGACTGTTGGCGGAGTGGACGGGACTCGAACCCGCGACCCCCGGCGTGACAGGCCGGTATTCTAACCAACTGAACTACCACTCCTAATGTTGCCTTGATGACAACATAACTTGGTGGGCGATACTGGGATCGAACCAGTGACCCCTGCCGTGTGAAGGCAGTGCTCTACCCCTGAGCTAACCGCCCGAAATCTGTGTTTCCGATTTCGGAAAGGCGCGCATTTAATCACGCCTGGCCAAACTGCGTCAAGTGCTTCGCTGTTTGGCGGATCGCTGCAAAATTACGGGCAACAATCCTTTGAAACTTGGCGGAGTGGACGGGACTCGAACCCGCGACCCCCGGCGTGACAGGCCGGTATTCTAACCAACTGAACTACCACTCCGCTGTTGGCTCGTTACGACTTGGCGTCGTTTCGAGGGGGCGGATTAGAGCATGGGGCTTCGAGGTGTGTCAACGCCGGTTCGGCGGAAATTCGCAAAAATTCTTTCCGGTACGGCTCGATGTGTCCAGCGCTTGGCAGCTGGGTTTGCGCCAGGGAGCAGGAGGGGCTTGCACTGCTGGCGGCGTAAGTATTCGTTTCCAAAAGGATTCTTGTTTTCGGTTTCATTCTTGGTGGAATGGGCGGCGGGTTTGTCGGCTAAGTGATGTCTTCTTGAAACATTCTTTATGGGTGCTCACAAAAAAATTTTCGTCATGGGGCTAAACAATTGCAGGATGGCGGCATATCGGGCTTGCTGTTATAAATGCACGCCTTGTGTTTCGGCTTGCAGGCCAAGCGGTGCTTGCAACCGAGGCATATATGACGGGCTCGATGGCTCTCCATCGTGGTCGGTCACTTGTCCATGCATATAGTCAAAAGAATCTGTTGTCATCGCGGATGATCGTCTCCCTGCCCAACTCGCCCTGGTTTTACCGTTGCCTGAACGCCGTGCTGCTGCTCGTCGTGGCGTGGCTGTCCGCTGGTTTGATCTGGCAGGTATTTGCACCGCGAGCCAAGCCACCGGTCGCGGCGCCGGCCCAGGCCGCCGTCCGCTCCGTCACGCAGGATATGTCTCCCCTCAACGCCCTGTTCGGGCCGCCCAGCGGTGGTGATCTACAGGCATCAAGCCTGAGCCTCAAGCTGCGCGGCGTGATCGCCAGCGAGACGCCGGCGGCCGCGGTGTTCGAGCGCGCGGGTCAGCCTTCGCTGGCTGTGCGTACCGGTGAGGAGATCGAAGCTGGCGTGGTCTTGCTGGAAGTGGCTGCAGATCATGTAGTGGTCGATAACCATGGTCGTCGCGAGCGTCTTGAGCTTGATGCCAAGGCGGCAGCCCAGGGGGTGCTACCCGCGGCCGATGCGCCTCCACCTGCACCGTCCCCGATGATCGTACCGGCCGGTCCAGTCTCCCTGCCGCCGCCTGTTGCACCTTCTGGGCGCATGTCTATGGCGCCGCCCGGCGGCCGGGGCGGTGATGAGCGTAGCCTTAGCCGGCAGGCCCTGGTTGCCGGCATGCAAGGCCTCAATGTCGCCGATTGGGCGCGTGGTCTTTCGGATGCCCCCGCTGGCGGCATCATGGTCGAGAGCGCCGCTTCCCAACCCTTGGCCGGGCCGCTGGGTCTGCAAAGCGGTGACATCCTCAAGTCAGTCAACGGTGCCGCGCTGGCGCGTAAGGGCGATATTTCCGCCCTCTACGGCGCATTCAGCAGCGCGTCTGCCATCCAAATCGAAATCCTGCGCAATGGCACGCCGATGAGCCTGCGCTATCGCATCGAGAGCCACGCCAAGCCATGAACAAACTCAAGTCCATCGTCCTCGCGCTGATGCTGGCCGGCCAGGTAATGGCGGCGGATGACAAGGTGATGCTCAACTTTGTCAATTCGGACATCGATTCCACGGTCAAGGCGGTGGGGCTGATCAGCGGCAAGAATTTTGTACTCGATCCGCGCGTCAAGGGCACGGTCAACATCGTGTCGTCCAGCCCGGTACGCAAGCAGGATGTCTACGAGATCCTGCTCTCGGCACTGCGCCTGCAAGGTTTTGCCGTGGTGGAAACCCCGGGTGCTGTACGTATCGTTCCCGAGGCGGATGCCAAGCAGAACTATGGCGTAACGGTAGGTAGCAAGCTCAACGCCGGTGGGGACCGCGTGGTGACCCAGGTCTATCCGCTCAAGCATGAGTCGGCTACCCAGTTGGTTCCCATCCTGCGGCCGCTGATCACGCCCAACAATACGATTTCGGCCTACCCCGCCGGCAATATGCTGGTGATCACGGACTACGCCGACAACATCAAGCGCCTCAACCAGATTCTGGCCAATATCGACCAGCCCAGCGGTGCCGACCTGATCACGCTGCCCCTGAAGTACGCCTCGGCGGTTGAAGTGGCGCAGATGCTGGGCCGCCTGATGCCCGAGGTATCGGTTTCCGGCACCAGCGTGGCTGCCGTGCCGGGGGCACAGCTCGATGGCGTCAAGAAGACCACGGTGGTGGCCGATGCACGCGCCAATACCCTGATCATTCGCGGCGACAATCCGGCCCATCTGGGCCAGATCAAGAAGATCATCGATAGCCTGGATCGTGAAGGCGTGGCCGGCGGCAATATCCATGTCATCTACCTGCGCAATGCCGATGCCACCAAGCTCGCTGCAACGCTGAAGGCCATCCTGACCGGTACCGATGTGCCGCAGCCGACCGCCAGCACCTTTACCAGCGTGAGTGGTAGCACCAGTGGTACAGGTACAAACGGCGCGGGCGCCGTCACTACCACGCTGCCCAGCAGTTCCGGCAGTACAAGCGGCGGCGGACAGATCGCCAACGGTGTGGCCATCCAGGCCGACCCAACCACCAATGCGCTGATCGTGACTGCGCCGGATAATATCTACAACAATATCCGGGCGGTGATCGACAAGCTTGATGCACGCCGCGCCCAGGTTTACGTCGAAGCCATGATTGCCGAGGTATCGGTGAGCAAGGGGGGCGAGTTTGGCATCCAGTGGCTGGTCGGCGGCGGCAACAAGAGTGTCAACGCGGTGGGGCTGAGCAATATCGGTACCGATACCAGCAAGCTGACCAGCATCGCGAGCGCGATCTCCAGCAAAACCCTCACAGCAGTCCCGACGGGGCTCACCCTGGGCGTGGTCAATGGCAGCCTTACCGGTGACGGCAAGGCACCGACCCTGGGCATGATCGCCACGGCGATCGAATCCAACGGCGACGGCAACGTGCTGTCCATGCCCAATCTGCTGACCCTGGACAACGAAGAGGCCAAGATTCTCGTTGGCCAGAACATTCCCATCGTCACCGGCACACAGTCCTCGACCGGCGCCAACCAGAATCCCTTTACCACGGTGGAACGCAAGGACGTTGGTATCTCGCTCAAGATCAAGCCTCAGGTGTCTGAGGGCGGTGCCATTACCATGCAGGTCTCGCAAGAAGTCTCCAGCATCGATACCGAGGTTAACACCTCGGGTACCGGCCTGGCTACCAAGAAGCGGACCATCGATTCCAAGGTGTTGGTCGACGATGGCCAGATCATCGTGCTCGGCGGGCTGATCGAAAACTCTTCCAAAGAGAGCAATAACAAGGTGCCCCTGCTGGGCGACATCCCCTTCCTCGGCAACCTGTTCCGCTATGAGAGCCGCAGCAACTCGCGTACCAATCTGATGGTCTTCCTGCGTCCGGTCATCCTGCGTGACGGCAAGAGCGCTGCTGCACTCAGCGGCGACCGCTACCAGGAGCTGCAGGCTGCACAGGCCGGTTACCAGCCGGAAAAGCGCTGGATGCTGCCCGATCTGCCTACGGTAACCCTGCCTGCCCTGGACGTGCGCCAGTCGGCGCAGCAGCCGGCAGTGGATGCAGGTACCAGCAAGCCATGAATTATCAACGCCTGGCCAGCTACGGCTTTGCCCGCAATCGTGGGGTGGTGGACATCGCCGAGCAGGATGGCTCGGTCGATGTGCTGCTGCGCAAGGGGGCTGACCTTGCAGGATTGATGGAGCTGCGCCGTTTGTTGGGCAGGCCGGTAAATGTGGAGGTACTGGAGGGGGCGCAATACGACGCCCGGTTGGCACAGCTGTTCTCCCGCCAGGACAGCCACTCCGCCGATGTCGCCGAGGATGTCGCGGCGGACCTGGATCTGGGACGCTTGGCTCAGGAACTGCCGGCCATCGAGGACCTGCTGGAGGCCGAGGACGATGCCCCCATCATCCGCCTGATCAATGCCCTCCTGACCGAGTCGTTGCGCGAAGGGGCGTCCGATATCCATATCGAGCCTTTCGAAACCCGTTCGGTGGTGCGCTTTCGTATCGACGGCAAGCTGCGTGACGTGATCGAGCCCAAGCGGGCCCTGCATGCGGCCATCGTTTCGCGTATCAAGGTGATGGCCAATCTGGACATCTCCGAGAAGCGTTTGCCGCAGGATGGCCGGATTACCTTGCGTATCGCCGGTCGGCCGGTGGACGTACGGGTGTCCACCCTGCCTACCGGGCATGGCGAGCGTGCCGTGCTGCGTCTCTTGGACAAGTCGGCCGGCCGCTTGAATCTGGAAAAACTGGGCATGGTCGGGCAGACGCTCGCCACCATGCATAAGCTGATCGCTGAGCCACATGGCATTGTGCTCGTCACCGGGCCGACCGGCTCGGGCAAGACGACCACCCTCTATGCTGCGCTGGCGGCCATGGATGCTTCCACCACCAATATCATGACGGTGGAGGACCCGATCGAGTACGACCTCGACGGGGTGGGACAGACCCAGGTGAATGCCCGCATCGACATGACTTTTGCACGGGCCTTGCGCGCGATTCTGCGACAAGACCCGGACGTGATCATGATCGGTGAAATCCGTGACCTGGAAACCGCCCAGATCGCGGTGCAAGCGTCGCTGACCGGCCACCTTGTGCTGGCCACCGTCCACACCAACGATGCACCGGGGGCTATCACCCGGATGGTAGACATGGGCATTGAGCCCTTCCTGCTTGCTTCCAGCGTGATCGGTGTACTGGCCCAGCGCCTGTACCGCCAGCTGTGCCCGGCCTGCAAGCAAGCCTATACGCCGGACGAGGGCGAGCAGGCTGCCTTGGGTCTGGCTACGCCGCAGCCGCTTTACCGGGCGGTGGGCTGCGAGCATTGCAACCAACTTGGCTATAAGGGCCGGGCGGGCATCTACGAGCTGTTGACCGTCGATGACGAGATCCGCCGCCTGATCCACGACGGTGCCAGTGAAGCCAGGATACGTGAGCATGGCCAGCGCTGCGGCATGCGTAGCCTGCGGGCGGACGGTGTCAGCCAGGTACTGGCAGGGGCGACCACGCTGGAGGAGGTGCTGCGGGTTACCCGCGAAGGTTGACCATCAGCCTGGTTTGCCTGGATAAACACAAAGGCCATCCGCAAGGATGGCCTTTGTGTTTTGTGCTGCCAGAGAGGGCATGCCTCTCTGCCGGCAATGCGGGTCAGACGAAGAACTTGGTTGCCAGCCAGAACAGGCCGGCTGCCAGCGCGATGGTGGCCGGCAGGGTCAGTACCCATGCGATAACGATATTGCGTACCGTGCTGCCTTGCAGGCCGCTGCGGTTGGCTACCATGGTGCCGGCCACGCCGGAGGAGAGTACATGGGTGGTCGATACCGGCAGGCTGAAGACGTTGGCGGCGCCAATGGCCAGCACGGCGATGATCTGGGCACTCATGCCCTGGGCGTAGGTCATGCCCTGGCGGCCAATCTTCTCACCCACGGTCTCGACTACGCGCTTCCAGCCCACCATGGTGCCGATGCCCAAGGCCAATGCCACGGCAACGATCACCCAGAATGGGGCGTATTCAGTGGTGGCAGTGAGGTCCTTGCGCAGCTTTTCCAGGTCAGCCTTGTCGCGGCTGGAGAGGTCCGGCAGCTTGGTGATCTTCTTGGCGGTATCGTCGAGGCAAAGCAGGGAGCGACGCACCTGGGCACGGGTATCCGGCTTCAGGTCGTGGTAGTCGCGGACGTTGTTGATCACCAGCAGCAGGTCGCCGATGGTCTTCTGCGTCTCGGTGGCCTCGCACTTGAACTTGGCCGGCATTTCGCTGCCATTGCCGTTATGGCCGGTACGTAGCTGCTGTGCCAGCTTGGCCTCGTTGGCCTGGTAGAAGTGCTGCAGGTAGATGGCGGCGTCGCGGGTGCGCTCGATCTGGTAGGTCGTGCTGCCGGCATCCAGCGCAAATTGGCTGGGTACGATGCCGATCAGCACCAGCATGATCAGGCCGATACCCTTCTGGCCATCGTTGGAGCCGTGCACAAAGCTCATACCCATGGCCGATAGCACCAGGGTCAAGCGGTTCCAGAACGGAGGGTGTTTCTTGCCATCAATGGCGCGACGGGTTTCCGGTGTCTTGTGCATCTTGGAAAGCGGCAAGAAGCGCAGGAAGACGTACAGCAGCAGACCGGCCAGCAGGAATCCGAACAATGGCGAGAGGACCAGCGAGAAGCCGATCTCGATCGCCTTCTTCCAGTTGATGCCTTCGGACAGGGGAATGCCGGTGATCAGTGCATTGGCCATGCCTACACCCAGGATGGAACCGATCAGCGTGTGCGAACTCGAGGCCGGAATGCCGAAGAACCAGGTGCCCAGGTTCCAGAGGATGGCGGCGGCCAGGAGCGAGAACACCATGGCGAGGCCATGGCCGGTATTGACGTTGATCAGGAGGTCAACCGGCAGCAGGTGAACGATGGCGTAGGCCACGCCCACGCCACCCAGCAGCACGCCGAGGAAATTGAAGATACCGGAAAGTACTACGGCCTGGCGTGGTGGCATGGCCTTGGTATAGATGACGGTGGCAACCGCATTGGCTGTGTCGTGAAAGCCGTTGATGAATTCGAAGGCAAGCACGAAGCCAAAGGCGAGGACCAGGCTGGTGGCGACCCAGAAGTCCAGCCCGCTGAAGAAATCAAACATGAAGAAATTGTGAAGATTTGGTGACCGGCGGATTATCGCAGCAACTGGGCCAATATGCCCGGCTAAGTCGCAGAATTTCATTCAGTCCATGGGCTTTTACGGATGACGACTGTCCCCGGAATCTGCAGCCTGTCCCGCCCGTACTGCAGTGTATCGCCACCCGCTCGCCGTACCTGAGAGCGGGGCCTAGGCTGTCTCCATAGCGTAGTCCTGCCCGCAGTGGGCGGAGCGCAAGAGCGTGAGGGGAGTCACCATGAGTAACAGCGAATATCTGGACGTGACACCGGGCAAAGACCTGGAACCGCCGCGGCGGATGCTGCCGCGCAAGCGTCGCCGCCTGGGCAGGGCACTGCTGCTGACGCTGTTCGTGCTGGCACTCCTTGGTGCTGTGGCGCTCTCCTTGGGCGTGGGGAGCGGCAGCATCAGCATGGATATCAATGGCGAGCCGCTCAATGCCATGCAGGCCTTCGTGCTAGTGGTGGCCGGTTTGATCATCGCTGCACTGGGTGTGGCCTTTGGCGTGGTCACGGCGGCCTTGGTTGTACTGTGCGTGTTCCTGCTCTTGTTGTTCGTGTTGCTGCTGACGGTCGGCTCCTTGCTGCTGGCCCTGGTGCCGGTCTGGCTGCCCATCGTGCTCGTAGTCGGTATCGTGGTCTGGCTGGCACGGCGTTAAGCACGCCGCTCGGTGGTCCGGCCAATTGGCCGGGCCGCCGCCGGGGTGCGACAATGGCGCTTCATTTCCTAGCCGGTGCCCGCCATGCCTGCCATCCAAGCCCCTCTGCGCCACATCGTCCTGTTTGCCTTCAAGCCCGGCGCACCCCTGGCCGACCTGCTGGCGCAGTTTGCAGCCTTGCCCGCCCAGATCGCCGAAATCCGCTCCTACGAGCACGGCACCGACGTCAGCCCGGAAAACCTGGCGCAAGGTTATACCCACGTTTTTTTGCTGACCTTTGACGATGCCGCTGACTTGGGGCTTTACCTGAACCATCCCGCCCATGTGGCCTTTGTCGGTGAAGTGCAGCCCTGGCTCGAGAAGGCGCTGGTGTTCGACTACCTCGCGGCCTGACCCCGCTCGGAAAAGTCGCCTTGAGGTACCGTCCTTCAGTATGCTGGAGGCTTGTTTGCCGGAGGAGGGCACCATGAAGTACTACAAACTCGATCAATCCCAGATCAAGCAGCTGGCACCAGGCCATGGCCTGTGCATGGTCACCGACATGATCACGGTAGAGGGCTACCCGGTCAGCTATATGTATCGGGACGAGCCTGAAGACGAGGCCGATAGCGGTTGGCGTTTCTTCGCCGGTAATGAGAGTGACCAATACATCGACAACCCCAAGAATTTCAGCCTGCTCGATGTCAATGTGGTGGCCAACTACGACCAGACCATCATCCCACTGCTTGATTCGCCGGTCGGTTCGGCCTTTGACAAGGGTGGCGAAGGCGATACCTTCTACGACGTCAGCGAATAACGCTACCCCTGCTTAGATAAAAGCCCCTGGCTATCCGGCCAGGGGCTTTTGCATTGGTCGCGCCCTATCCTCAGCCCGAGCGGCCGACGATGGCCGCCGTGGCGATCAGCTCTTCCAGCAAGGCCATGGAGACCTTGCCACCAAGGCTGAACGGATCGATGCCGGGTCGTTCGGAATACTTCAGCAGGGTGGAGGGATTGACCTTGCTCAGATTGACCTGCCCCATGGTCCAGCCGGAGAAGTGCCGTTCGGTGATCTCCTCGAAGTGCAGCAGCTCCACCTCGCGGTGCCGTGCGTCGCAGCAGATGGTCTTGTAGAGCGTGGAGACTTCCTTGCGGCCACCTTCCAGCACCTGCATGAAGATGCCCCCGGTGTAGCAGAGGATGCCCGTGATGCCATTCTCGGCATTGTGCGTGCGCGACTTGAGCAGGATGGTTTCGAGCAGCTCGTGACAGGTCGGTTCGGCGGCACGGCTGGCATAGAGCAGGCGGACGAGCATGGCGTAACTCCTCTGTAATGCCCCTCGCTCGCATCAGCGAGCGCAGGGCGGATCATTCGGCGGCCCACGGTATTTTGCCGATGGCCGCAGCTGCCTTAGCCGCGCTTGTTATTGAGCAGGGCCAGGAATTCGCGACGCAGATTGGCATCCTTGAGGAAAGAGCCACGCATCACGCTGTTGATCATTTTCGAATCCATGTCCTTCACGCCCCGCCAGGTCATGCAGAAATGGTCCGCCTCCATGACGATGGCCAGCCCGTCCGGGTTCATCTTGTCCTGCAGCAGGTCGGCGATCTGGGTGACGGCTTCTTCCTGGATCTGCGGACGGGACATGATCCACTCCGCCAGCCGGGCGTACTTGGACAGGCCGATCAGGTTGGAATGCTGGTTCGGCATGATGCCTATCCACAGCTTGCCCATGATGGGGCAGAAATGGTGCGAGCAGGCACTGCGCACCGTGATCGGCCCGACGATCATCAATTCGTTCAGGTGCTCGACATTGGGAAATTCGGTGACCGGTGGCTCGGCGACATAGCGGCCCTTGAATACCTCGTTGAGGTACATTTTGGCCACCCGGCGTGCCGTATCCTGGGTGTTGTGATCACTATCGGTGTCGATCACCAGGCTTTCCAGCACCGACTTCATCTTTTCCTGCACCTCGTCAAGCAAGGCTTCCATTTCGCCGGGCTCAATAAAGGCTGCGATATTGTCGTTGGCATGGAAGCGATACTTGGCCGCCTGGATGCGGGCGCGAATGCGCTCGGAGACGGCGGGTGCCGCAGGTGTAGGGTGTTCGGGGCTGGTATCGGAGCTCACGCTGTAAATCCTGTAGGTGGTGGCGTGCCATCGGCGGCAGGCGCGGTTGCGACAGTCAGGCTGTCGCTATAAATGAGGGCGGCCACACCTATTGGCAAGGTAGGTGGCTGCGATAGAGGCTGGCTTTAAGCTTGCCCTGATTGTAGCTGGGCCAAAGCGGCACGCAATTCTGCGACCTCCACCTCCAGCTGGGCCACGCGGGCTTCCAGTGCTTCGTTGCGCGGCGCTGGGCTGGCTGCAGCGTAGCTCTCTACTTCCACTTCACCGCAGAGCAGATGAGCCCAGCGGTTTTCTCGGGCGCCGGGTTGCCGCGGTAGCTCCTGCACCAAGGCGCCGTCAGCTCGCTCGCTGAGCTCGGCCAGAAAGGCCTCCACGGTGGAGATATCGGCAAACTTGTGCAGCCGCTCGCAATTGATACGCAATTCTCCCGCCGTCTGCGGGCCGCGCAGCATCAGCACGGTGAGGAGGGCCACCGACTGGCTGGGCAGCCCCAGCACCCGCTCGGCGTTGTGCGCGTAGCGGCTTACCCGGCCACCACTGCTTTCCATGATCAGCGACTGCGAGCGCAGGTTGGCCAGGGCTTCGGCAACCTCGGCTTCGCTCGCATCCATGACCGGGTCGCGGCTGGTTTTCTGGTTGCAGCCGGCGGTCAGTGCATTGAGCGATAGAGGATAGGTGTCGGGAGCCGTGCGCTGCTTCTCTATCAGTACGCCTAATACGCGGGCTTCCAGCGGGGAGAGTGAGCTGAGGGTGGTCATGGATGCTTCGTCATACTGAGAGGCAGTCATTATGCCTGCTGTGTCCTGTAATGCAGAACAGCCCGGTAAACCGGGCCGTTTCCTTTTCCTCCAACCAGGTCGATCAGGGGTCGATCAGGGTGACGGTGGCAGTGGATTGCCCACCATGGCCGTCGCTGACGGTGTAGGTGAAGGTATCCATAAAGAAGATCTGCTTAGGGTTAAAGACCAGGTGGCTGCCCACGATGTTGACCGTACCCATGCTGGGTTGCGTGACCGAGATGATCTGCAAGGGGTCACCATCAGGATCGCTGTCATTGGACAGTACGTCCAGATCGGAAGGCTTGACGCCATTGACATAAAAGGTATCACCTTGCGAAACCGGGGCGCGGTTATGTGTCGTTACATTGACGGTGACCGTCGCTTGGCTGCTCTGGCTGCGGCTGTCCTGGACGGTGTAACTGAAGCTGTCCTGACCGCTGAAGTTGGCCGGTGCCTGGTAGCGGACCTGGTTGCCATCGATCTGTACCTGGCCGTGACCGGCAGCGGTGGCCGAGACAAGCTTGAGGGTGTCACCAACGTCCGGGTCGCGGTCGTTCGCCAGCACCGGGAAGAGGGTGATGCTACCGGCCGCTACGCTGTAGCTATCGGCTTGGGCGATCGGTGCGCGGTTGGACCACTCACGCTGGCTGGTCTGCGTCTGAGTGCGCTCTTCGGTGCGGTAGACATCCACGGTGCGCTTGTGCACGGCGGGGTTGCGCAGCGAACGGCGTAGCCAGGCCGGCTCCTGCTCGATCACTTCGCGATGGTAGGTGACGGCCTGTTCCGGGGCGGGCACGGTTTGGGCGGGGACTTCGGTCAGCTGTTCGGTTTCGACCTTGGTGACGAACTCGAGGTCTACGCGACGGTTCTTCTCACGGGTGTCAGGCTTGGCCGGGTACTTCGGTTCCCGCTTTCCCTTGCCTTCCAGTATG
>NZ_DATCSC010000114.1:0-45851 GCF_036568685.1 Chitinimonas sp. | reverse complement strand
CCGGCCGCTGCAAGCGCTGCAACCAGGCCGCCAGCCACTCTGCCTGCTGATCGCTACGCGCCGACTGCCAGCTCCAGTCGCTGAACATCAGGATATTGGGGCGAGCCAGGCCACCGCAGCCTGGGCAGCGCGGCAACGGTGACAGCAGCCGGCAATGGGCCGTGTCGATCTCGGGCAGAAAGTCGTCGGCCGGCCAGATAGGCTGGCCACAACCGCGGTGGCACTGCAGATGGTGGATAGAGCCGTGGATCTCGTACACCCGTGTGGCGTCAAAACCCGCCCTTTGGAACTGGCCATCTACATTGCTGGTGTAGACCGCAGCACCATGAGCCATGCGGGTGGCGAAATCCTGCAGGATGGCAAAGCCCGCGTGTGGCCGGGTTGCGCGGTAGAGCACCAAACGGTGGCCATAGAAGCCCCAGGCCAGCGTCGGGTCGGCATCGAAATTGGACGGGTCGGCGATCTCCTCGAAGGCGAGGCCAGCTGCCGCCAAGGCCGGATAGGCCCGCCAGAAACCCTCCCGGCCACGAAAGTCCGGCAGGCCGGAATCCACCCCCATGCCCGCACCGGCCGCGATGATCAGCCCATCGGCCTCACGTAGCCACTGCACCGCCTCGTCCAAACCTTGCTCACCCATTGCAAGCTCGCCTCCACCTTGATCAGCCAGTCAGCTTAGGTGCAAAAACGTGGCGGCAACAAGCTGAGATAGTGGCCAGAATGCACAAAGGCCCGCATCGGAAACGATGCGAGCCTTTGACTTTCTGGTGCCGACTACCGGAATCGAACTGGTGACCTGCTGATTACAAGGCAGCTGCTCTACCAACTGAGCTAAGTCGGCGTAGGGGCGGGATTATACCGGGCTATTTGCCTTTTCCCATATCCTTGGACAGAAAAAACGCGTCCGAGAAGAAGTCTTCGGCCGGCAGGCCGCGGCCCGTGAAGCTGCCGTGGGCAGCTTCCACCATCACCGGGGCGCCGCAGGCATAGACTTCGTAGCCGGCCAGGTCGGCAAAATCGTGCAGCACGGCTTCATGCACAAAGCCGGTGCGACCATGCCAGGCGTCTTCCGGGCGCGGCTCGGAGAGCACCGGGATAAAGGTGAAGTTGGGATTCTCCACCTGCCACTGGCTGGGCAGCTCGGGCATGTAGAGATCATCCAGGGTACGAGCCCCCCAATACAGCACCATCTCGCGCTGTATGCCCTTCTTGATGGCGTATTCCACAATGCTGCGGATAGGCGCAAAACCGGTGCCGCTGGCCAGGAAGATGATGGGCTTGTCCGACTCCTCTTTTAGGAAGAAGGAACCCAGCGGGCCGGTGAAGCGCAGGATCTCGCGCTCGCGCATGGAGTGGTGCACGTATTCGGAGAACTCGCCCCCCGGCACCAGGCGTACATGCAGCTGCAGGTATTCGTCGTCGTGCGGCGGGTTGGCCAGCGAGAAGCTGCGCTTCTTGCCGTCCTTGGTATGCATATCAATGTACTGGCCAGCCAGGAACTGCAGCCGCTCATTGGTCGGCAGTTTGAGCGAGAGCACCGCCACATCGTGCGAGACGCGGTCGATCTTCTCTACCCGGCAAGGCAGGGTACGGATCTGGATATCCTTGGTGGCCTGTACCTCACGGCACTCGATGGTCACCTCACCCACTGGCTCGGCGCAGCAGAACAGCGCCAGGCCCTGGGCTTCCTCGGTCTTGTTGAGCGCCGACCCGGAATGCTCGCGGTGGCGCACCTCGCCGGCCAATACCTTGCCCTTGCAGGCACCACAAGCGCCGTTGCGGCAGCCATAGGGCATATTGAAGCCCGCGCGCATGGCGGCGTCGAGGATGGTTTCGCCGTCCTCTACCGTGACTTGCTGCTGGCTCGGTTCGATGGTGAGCTGACTGGACATGCCGGTTCCTGCTGAAAGGCCCGCTGCCGTTACAATGGCAGCATGCGAAAAAGAAGATTGTTGATCGTCGGTTGCGGCGACGTCATGCGTCGCGCACTCCCCTGGCTGACCCTGCGCTTCCAGGTCTACGCCCTGTGCCGGAGCGAGGAACAAGCCCTGGCACTGCGGCAGTTGGGCGTGCTGCCGGTACAGGGCGACCTGGACCAGCCGGACACGCTGGGACGCTTGGTCGGCCTCGCCGAATACGTCTTGCACAGCGCGCCACCTCCCAACCAGGGAGAGGACGACCCCCGTAGCAAACGGCTCATGGCCGTGCTGGGGCAAGCTGCGATTCTAGCACGCGGCCTCTGCTACATCAGTACCACCGGGGTCTATGGCGACTGTGGCGGCGCCCTGCTGGATGAGAGCCACCCCCTCAGGCCACAGTCCGCACGAGCCCTGCGGCGCGTTGCGGCCGAGCGCACGCTGCGCGGCTTGGGCAAGCGAGGCTGCCGGGTAAGCATATTGCGTGCACCCGGCATCTACGCGGCCGACCGCCTGCCACTGGAGCGGCTGCGCAGCGGCACGCCGGCCCTGCAGCCGAGCGAAGACGGCTATAGCAACCACATCCACGCCGACGATCTGGCCCATGCCGCCTGCCTCGCGCTATTTCGCGGCAGGCCGGGACGGGTCTACCACGCTTGCGACGATAGTGACTGGAAGATGGGGGATTGGTTCGACAAGGTGGCCGATGCCCACGGGCTACCACGCCCGCTGCGCCTACCGGCGGCCGAGGTCGAACGCTCGGTCTCACCGGCGCTGTGGTCCTTTATGCGGGAGTCTCGCCGGCTGAAGAATCGCCGGCTACGGCAGGAACTACGGCTGCGGCTGGCCTACGCCACGCCGCAGGTGCTGCTGGATCAATTGCGCAAGAGCTGATGCCGCTCCCGCTCCAGTTGGGCGATATAGCGCTGGAGCAGGTTCTCGGTCTGCCGCGGCAAGTCCACAAAGCGGGTGCCCAGCATGGTCTGTACGGTACCGTCGCGCTTGGTCACCTGGCGCTTGCTGCGCACTTCCAGCGAGACCTCGATGGTGCCAAAGGTGCCCAGGTCCAGCCGGCAGCCAGGGAATACATCCAGCTGTTCGACTTCCACCTGGCCGCTCATCCACAGCCCCATGCCGCCGATCGAGATATCGTGCAGCGGCAACTCCATGATCTTGCCGTTGGGGTGGCGCAGCTTGCAAACCAGCGGCTTGCCGACCGGGGTATCAAGGCGGAAATACTCACGCCGCTGAAGCTTGATCAGGTCATCCGGGAAACTGGCCGAGAAGGCCGGGCGGCCATCGTAGTCCACCTCGGTGACGCCGCCACTCAGCACAAACTGCACCCTCACCCCTTCGGGGGCGGCGGCAAAGACGATGTGGCTGGCACGCAGGAAGGCACGGTTGATCGCCTCCACCCCGCTGATGTCGAACAGGAACTGCTGGGCCTTGGGGTCGGCCTCCAGGATGGCAGACAGGAAGGAGAACTCGCCATGGTTGAAGTAGATGGTGACAAGGTCACCCTTCTGGGCGAGCGAGCGCAATACGAACCCGATCTCCATCGGCGTACGCAACAGGAAATTACCGACGTCGACCCCTTCCGGGATCAGGGCGATCGGTCCTTTACCTTCCGTAGCAGTGCTGTTGTCCGTTTCCACCACAGTCTGTTCGACCTGAATAATTATAGAATTTCCTGATTCTGCCACACGCCGCGCCAGGCTTGCTTTGGTACAAAGTTATCCACAGGCTGTAGCGCAGCTATGCTGGCCTACTCCGCCAAAATAATGCCTACGTCATGCGAAAATACCTTCGCGCCGGCACCATAGTTGACGAAGAGGCGCAATTTACCCGCTTTATCGAGAATATAGCTACCCGCGCTGTGGTCCACCGTGTAGTCGGTACCAGCGGCACCATTCTTCTGATAAACGATCTTGAAACTGTCGGCCACCTTGCGGATTTGCTCCGGTGAACCAGACAAGCCGATGAAGCTCGGATTGAAAGCCGGCACATACTGCCCGAGCAAGGCAGGGGTATCGCGCTCGGGGTCTACCGTCACAAACAGCACCTGTACCCCGCTCGCCTTGTCCCCCAGCTGCTTCATGGTCGATGCCAGTTCACTCATGGTGGTCGGACAGACATCCGGGCAGTGGGTATAGCCGAAGAACAGCACCACGACCTTGCCCTTGAATTCAGACAGGCTGTGCGGTTTGCCATCGTGGCCAGTGAGCTGAAAGTCACCACCGATGGCGGCGCCGGTCACGTCGGTGGCCTGGAAATCCGGCGCCGGCGTCTTGCTGCATGCAGCAAGACCCAATGCCAGGGCCACGAACGCGGCGCTAAGGGGTTTGAGCATCATCAGATCAGTCGGATGGGCAGGTAGTGGTCCAGCAGCAAGGCCGCGAACAAGAGCGAGAGATAGAGGATGGAATAGCGGAAGGCGCTACGCGCCAAGGCATCCGAGTAGCTGCGCCAGATACGCCAGGCGTAGACCAGGAAGGCGGCATCCAGCAGGGCCGCGCTGACGAGATAGATCCAACCGGCCATGCCGGTGGCCACCGGCAGCAGGGTCACCGCAGTCAAAATCAAGGTATAGAGCAGCACATGCAGGCGGGTAAAGGCCTCGCCATGGGTCACCGGCAGCATGGGCAGGCCAGCACGGGCATAGTCGTCGCGGCGGTACAGCGCCAATGCCCAAAAGTGCGGTGGCGTCCAGGCAAAGATGATCAGGAACAGGATCATGGCATCGTGGCTGACCGTGCCGGTCACCGCGGCCCAGCCCAGGATGGGCGGCATGGCACCGGACGCTCCGCCGATCACGATGTTCTGTGGCGTATTGGGCTTGAGCACGATGGTATAGACGATGGCGTAACCGACAAAGGTCGCCAAGGTCAGCCACATGGTCAGCGGGTTGACCCAGGCATACAGCAGCCAGAGGCCCAGGCCACCGACCAGCAAGGCAAAGGCCAGGGTCTGGCCGCTGGTAACCTGGCCACGCGGCAGCGGCCGGGCGCGGGTGCGCGCCATCAGGGCGTCGATCTTCTGCTCAACCAGGCAATTGATGGCGGCCGCCGCACCTGCCACCAGGGCGATGCCGACAGTGCCGGCGAGCACTGCCGTCAACGGCGGCAGCTCGGGCGAGGCCAGGAACATGCCGATAACGGCGCAAAATACGATCAGGGCTACCACCCGGGGCTTGGCCAGCGCCAGAAATTCGCGCAGGCGGGCCTTCAGGCCCGGTCCGGGTTTGGCTAGTGTCGTGGCGGTCATGCTGTCTCCTGCATTGTTATCCGTACTGCGCCACACGGTCCGGCCCCCACTTCAGCGGCGGGGTGCCAGCCGGTAATTCAACGTCACCATCAAGGTCAGCAAGAGGGCGGCGCCCGCGTTGTGCAGCACCGCCACCGGCAGGGGCAGATGCAGCAATACATTGCTGATCCCCAGGCCAACCTGTACCAGCAGGACCACGCCGATACCGAGCGCAAGGCTACGCAAAACCCCTCTTGCATACAAGCGCCAGGCCAGCCAGCCAACGTAGCAGAAGGTGATCAGGGCTCCCAGCCGGTGCAGCCAGTGGATCGCGGTCAGATTGGCCATGCTCAGGAGCGCACCATCAGGCGTCTGGCCCAGCTCGCGGTGCACATGGAAGGCATCGCGGAAGTCCATATTGGGCACAAGGCTGCCCTGGCAGGTGGGGAAGTCGGTACATACCACGGCCGCGTAGTTGGTACTGACCCAGCCACCCAGAATGATCTGGCAGGCCACCACCAGCAGACCCAGCAGGGCGAACTTGCGCAGGCCGGCAGACTCGCGCGAGAGGTCTGGCCACTCCCGTTGCCTGAGGCTGAGCCAGACCAGCACAGCCAAAATACTCATGCCGCCGATCAGATGCCCGGTGACGATGGCGGGTTTTAGCAACAGGGTGACCGTCCACATGCCCAGCGCGCCCTGGAAGCAGACCAGCAGGAAGGCAAAGATAGGCAGCATGGGCGACTGTCGCAGTCGCTCACGCTGACGGATGGCCAGGGTCATCAGCACCAGGATCAACAAGCCCAGGCCGCTGGCGAAGTAGCGGTGCACCATCTCCTTCCAGGCCTTGGCCATACTGACCGGGCCGTGTGGCTGGTCGGCATGGGCGGCACTGATCTGCTCAAGCGCATGGATGGGGCTGGCCTTGCCATAGCAGCCAGGCCAGTCCGGGCAACCCAAGCCGGCGTCAGACAAACGCACATAGGCACCCAGTACGATCAGGCAGAAGGTCCAGATGGCGGCGAACAGCGCAAGTTTGCGGTACATCGTGTCAGCCCAGGTTCTCGTTGTTCTTGAGGAATTTTCCGATTTCCTTGATCACCTTGACCGGGTCGGCGCTACGCGGGTAACGCACCACCTGGTTACCCAGCGGGTCGATCAGGTAATAACCGCCGGTCTGGTCACCGGGCAGCGGCACCGGGTCCTGTGCCCGAAAGAGCCGAGCGCCATCGGCACGGGCCAGCGCCTCGGCCGAGGGGGCTGCCGTGCCGGTCAGAAACCAGACCCGCTCCAGCCGCCCCATCTCCTTGCCCTGCGCGATGCGGATCTGCCGCAAGGCGTGCAGCGCATCGAGGCAAGCGACATTGCAGCTGCCGTCATCCACCATGGCCAGTAGCCATTTGCCCTTGAGCTGGCCCAAGTCGGCCGCCTTGCCATCCAGGGTCACCTGCCGGAAGGCCGGTACCGGTCTGGTCTCCAGCAACTGCCCATAGGTCAGGCCGCCAGCCGGTTTCCAGACGTAGTAGAGCAGGTAGGAGGCCGCGATAGGGGCGGCACAGATGCCCACCACAGCCAGGATAATGCGGCGCTGCTTGCGCGGCGGGGGGAGACTGACGCTCATGGACGAGGACGCTTCCAATGCAAGATAAGGAACAAGGCGACGGCCAGCGTCGCAAACAAAAACCATTGCCCGGCATAGGCGTAGTGCTTTTCCACCCCCAGGTCCGGCGCCGGCCAGCGGCGGGAAAGCGTATCTGCCCCCTCCAGCTGATAGGCCAGCGCCGCTACCAGCGGCGCATGGGCCAGCAGCCGGTAGCGGTCCCAGTCGAGGTTCTGCCACATCGCGCCAGCCTGCTGCTCCGACGACAGCGCCAGGTAGTGCTGCTCGGGTGGCTGCAAACGCACCAGCAGCCTTACCTCACCCTCGGGCAGAGGCGCTGCCGGGGCATGGTCCTGCTGCTTGGGCAGCCAGCCACGGTTGATCAGCAACCAGCGGCCATCGGCCAGCTGCAGTGGGGCCAGCACATGAAAACCTGCCCTGCCCGCCTCCAGCCGATTATCCAGAAAGATCTGCCCGCCCGGCTGCCAGCGGCCGCTCACCCAATAGCGCCGCTGCCAGGCAGCGTCCCCGATCTCACCCTGCCAGGCCGTCGGCACCAAGCGGTCCATGGCAGCCAATCGCTCAGCCTTGGCCGCCTTCTGCTGGCCTCGGTCCAGCTGCCAGAAACCCAGCCGGACGGTCAGCGCCACAAAGAGCACGGTGGCGATCACGATCAACAGACGAGGCTTACGCAGGGGCATGGGAACAACTGGCGGGGGAAAGGGAGTCGCTACTACACTGGTGGCTTTCGCCGGGGAACCACAACCACATGAAGATCATCGCCGTACTGCTGATACTGTGCATCCTGGCCGCGCTCGGTAGCGCCATGTACAGCCTGATACGCCATCGTGGCGCCTCGGACCGCACCGTCAAGGCCCTCACCCTGCGGGTGGCCTTGTCGGTAGCGCTATTCATGCTCTTGATGCTGGCCTACCGCCTGGGTTGGATACAACCGCACGGCGTGCAGTAAGCGCAATCACCCTGCCGCCTGATTTCAGCCAGGCGGCAGGACCAGGGATTACAGCCAGTAGACGAAGACGAACAGGATCAACCAGACCACGTCCACAAAGTGCCAGTACCAGGCGGCGGCTTCGAAGGCGAAGTGGTGCTCGGCGGTGAAATGGCCCTTGCTGGAGCGAGCCAGCATCACGGCCAGCATCAGTGCACCGATAAAAACATGCATGCCGTGAAAGCCGGTCATCATGTAGAAGGTTGCGCCATACACACCGGACGACAGAGTCAGGCCCATGTGGCCCCAGGCGTGGCTGTATTCGTGCATCTGCAGGCCCAGGAACAGCGCGCCCAGGAGCACGGTAACCAGAAGGCCCAGCTTGAGCTGGCCACGGTTGCCCTTCATCAGCCCCCAATGCGCGAAGGTCAGCGTGACACCCGAGGTCAACAGGATCAGGGTGTTCCAGGCTGGCAGGCCCCAGGCCGCCATCGACTCATACGGCGCAGTGCCGTGCGGTGCCACCGAGTTGGGCCAGGCGGCGATGAAGTCAGGCCACAGCAGCTTGTGCTCGGCATTACCGAGCTCCGGTACCGAGATCGTGCGCAAGTAGAACAGGGTGCCGAAGAAGGCGGCGAAGAACATCACCTCCGAGAAGATGAACCAGCCCATGCCCCAGCGGAACGACAGATCGACGCGCTTGGAATAGACACCGCCTTCGGATTCCTTGATCACGTCGCCGAACCAGCCGAACAGCATGTACAGGAGGATGGCAAAGCCCAGTGCCAGCGAGTAGTGGCCGACCGGCAGCGAATTGACGGTGAAGGCGGCACCGAGGCCGATGAAGAACAGCGCGAAGGAACCGACCAGCGGCCACTTGGAGGGCGCTGGTACAAAATAATCGGGTTGATGCGTGGCCATATTGTCTGCTCCCTTATAGATATCGCTTTACAGCTTTTCTGGGCCGGGCAACCAGCTACTGACTGGTGATGCTGCGTACCAGGGTCAACAATCCCAAAATCAACAGGGCAAAGCACAGCAAGGCGGCCAGTATGATCTGCACCGGCCGCAGATTCTTCAGGTCATCGCGCGAGTCCTTGCCGCGGCGGATGCCGCTGAATGCGGACAGCACGGTCCCTACCGCCTTGAGCGGATTGAGGCTGCCTTTCGGTTGCTCGCTCATGTGCCCGAACCTGCCTTGCTTGTACCTGCTACCTCAAAGAAACTGTAGGACAAGGTGATGACTTCAACCTCAGGCGGCAACGCCGGGTCGATCACGAACACCACCGGCATGCGCCGCGTCTCGCCAGGCTGGAAGGTCTGCTGCTTGAAGCAGAAGCATTCCAGCTTGCCAAAATACCTGCCCGCCACCGCCGGGCCGTAGCTCGGTACCGCCTGCCCCACCACCGTACGCGAGGTGGTGTTTTCCACATCGTACGCCACCTGCACCAACTGGCCAGGGTGAACTGCCAGCTTGGTCTGCTCGGGCTTGAAGCGCCAGGGCAGGTCGCCGCGCAGATTGGCGTCAAACTCCACCGTCACCCAGCGCTTGGCATCCACCTGGGTATTGGCCACCTTGTCCGGTTTGATCAGGTTGTTGATGCCGGCCACCTCGCAGATCTTCTCGTAGAAGGGCACCAGGGCATAACCGAAGGCAAACATGCCCACGGCGATGACGGCCAGCTTGATCAACAGGCGCCGATTATCGGCGCGAACATCTGCATGCATAACGCCTCAACGCCCCAGGAGCAGGAACCGGGCGACATAGCCCAGGGCAAACACCACAGCCACGCTCAGAAGGATCAGGGCGGTACGGAGATTCCTGTTCTGCATGCCGATGTTCCCGATGCTCAATGCAGCTTCTGCAGGGCAGAGAGCTTATCCACCAGCTCGCGCTCGGGCGGCTCCTCCCAGGTGTGGAACGGTGCCGGCGAAGGCACTTCCCACTCCAGGGTATGCGCGCCTTCCCACGGCCGTTGCGGGGCCGGGCCGGCACCGCCGCGCAGGGTGGGCAGCAGCACGCCGAACAGGAAGTAAACCTGGGCAAAACCAAACAGGAAAGCACCGACCGAGGCCATGGAGTTGAACTCGGTGAACTGGGTGGCATAGTCCGGAATACGACGCGGCATGCCGGCCAGCCCCAGGAAGTGCATGGGGAAGAAGGTGATGTTGAAGGCGATCATGGACCACCAGAAGTGCACCTTGCCGGCGGTCTCGTTGTACATGTAGCCGGACCACTTGGGCAGCCAGTAGTAGACGGCCGAGAACAGCGAGAACAGGGCACCGGCCACCAGCACATAGTGGAAGTGAGCCACCACGTAGTAGGTGTCCTGCAGCTGGATATCCACCGCGGCGACCGACAACACCACGCCGGAGAAGCCACCGAAGGTGAACAGACAGACAAAGCCGATGGCGAACAGCATGGGGGTCTCGAAAGTCATCGAGCCCTGCCACATGGTAGCGATCCAGTTGAACACCTTCACGCCGGTCGGCACCGCGATCAGCATGGTGGCGTACATGAAGAAGATCTGCGCGGTCGCCGGCATGCCGGTGGTGTACATGTGGTGCGCCCAGACCATGAAGCTCAGGATGGCGATGGACGAAGTGGCGTACACCATGGAGTGGTAACCGAACAGCGGCTTGCGGGCGAAGGACGGGATCACCTGGCTGACCACGCCGAAGGCGGGCAGCGCCATGATGTAGACCTCGGGATGGCCGAAGAACCAGAACACGTGCTGGTACAGCACCGGGTCACCACCGCCGGCAGCGTTGAAGAAATTGGTACCGAAGTGGCGGTCGGTCAGCACCATGGTCACGGCACCGGCCAGCACCGGCATCACCGCAATCAGCAGGTAAGCGGTGATCAGCGAGGTCCAGACGAACATGGGCATGCGCATCAGGGTCATGCCCGGGGCGCGCATATTGAGCACCGTGGTCACGATGTTGATTGCGCCCATGATGGACGAGATACCCATGATGTGGATGGCGAAGATGGTCAGGTCCATACCCATGCCCATCTGCGTGGCCAAGGGCGCGTACAGCGTCCAGCCTGCAGCCGCGGCACCGCCTGGTACCACGAAGGAGATGAGCAACAGCAGGGCTGCGGGGGGCAGCAACCAGAAGGACCAGTTGTTCATCCGCGCAAAGGCCATGTCTGGCGCGCCGATCATGAGCGGGATCTGCCAGTTCATGAGGCCGGTGAAGGCCGGCATGATGGCGCCGAACACCATGATGATGCCGTGCAGGGTGGTGAACTGGTTAAAGAGTTCAGGCTTGAAGAACTGCAGGCCGGGGTGGAACAGCTCCAGGCGGATGCACAGCGCCATCACCCCGCCGGAGAGGAACATGATGAAGGCGAACCACATGTACAAGGTACCGATGTCCTTGTGGTTGGTCGCCGTCAACCAGCGCATCAGGCCCGTTGGCGCGTGGTGATCGTGGTCGTGGTCATGCCCGTGGGCGTGGTCGGGCGTATGGGTAGTCGTTGTCATTGTCTCGTCCTCGCTATCCAGCCATCACTTACGGGCGGCCTTGATATCGGCCGGTTGCAGTAGGTCGCCGGTCTTGTTGCCCCAGGCGTTGCGCTCGTAAGTGATCACGGCGGCAATTTCGGTGTCGGAGAGGGTCTTGGCCCAGGCCGGCATGGCATTCTTACCTTGCAGCACTAGGTGGACGTGGTCGTCCTTATGGGCCTTGTCGCCGGCAATCTTGGAACCATCCAGCGCCGGGAAGGCACCTTGGCCCTTGCCGTCGGACTTGTGGCAGACCGCACAGTTGGCCTCGTAGACCTTCTGGCCGCGGGCCTGCAGGTCAGGCAGGGTCCAGACCTTGTTCGGATCGTCCTGGTTGGCGGCCATCAGCTTCTTTTGCTCTTCCACCCAGGCTTTGTATTTTTCTTCCGATACCACGTGCACGACGATGGGCATAAAGCCATGGTCCTTGCCGCACAGCTCCACGCACTGGCCGCGGTAGACACCTTCCTTGTCAGCCTGGAACCAGGCATCGCGGATAAAGCCAGGGATGGCATCTTGCTTGACGGCGAAGGCCGGCACCCACCAGGAGTGGATCACGTCATTGGCGGTCAAGAGCAGGCGGATACGCTTGCCCACCGGCACAACGACCGGATTGTCGACTTCCAGCAGGTAATCGGCATTGCGGGTCGGTTTCTGGCCGTCGAAGTTCTCGTACTGTTCCTGCGGCGTCTTGAGCCGGCTATGGAAGCTGACCCCGTCTTCGAGGTAGTCGTAGCCCCACTTCCACTGGTAGCCGGTGATCTTGATGGTCATATTGGCGCCGGCGGTGTTCTTCTGTTCCAGAACGACCTTGGTGGCGGGATAGGCCATACCGACCAGGATCAGCACCGGAATGATGGTCCAGATCAGTTCGACCTTGGTGCTCTCATGGAAGTTGGCGGCCTTGTGGCCAGCGGCTTTGCGGTGCTTGATGATCGAATAGAACATCAGCCCGAACACCACCACGAAGATGGCGCCGCAGATGTACAGCAGGAAGGAGTGCAGGTCGTAGACCTCGCGGCCTACCTTGGTAACGGGCTGTTGCAGATTGAGCTGGTACTCGGCAAGCGCGGACAGGCTGACCAAGGCCAATGACGCAGCAAGCGATCTGGATACACGGTTCTTCATATTGTCCCCATGACGACACGCCCACGGTCGTAGGCGTCGTTTCCCTCTGCGCCGGTTTTTCCGGCGTCGTGTCGTTTTGCTGCTTGCCTTGATGCAGATCAAAGCCTGCGGCAAAAAGTCGCACGAATCCTAGCAGAGCTAATCTGGGTACTCAACGGGAGTGAAGAACCACAAATCCTTATTTGATAAGCACTTCCAGCCGGATATCGAGCATTTGCTCTTGATTCGATTCGGCTTTTTGATCCGCACCGGAATAGGGAATCACGCCCAGCAACGGGGCGGCTATGTGTTGCGCCAAATAGGCAAGGTTGTCCTCGCGGGCGCGCATCTGGGGGTCGATGCAGTTGGCCAGCCAGCCGGCAAGCCGGATACCACGGGCCTTGATGGCCTCCACCGTCAGCAGCGCATGGTTGAGGCAACCCAGCCGCATGCCCACCACCAGCACCACCGGCAGGCCCAGGAACTGGGCGAGGTCGGCCATGCTGCGCTGCTCGTCAACGGGCGCCAACCAGCCGCCCGCCCCCTCCACCAGGACCAGATCGGCCAGGGTGGAGAGCTGCTCATAAGACTGTTGTATTCGTGCGAATTCCACCGTCACGCCCGCCTCGCGCGCCGCCAAGTGGGGCGAGATGGGTGGCAGGAAGGCATAGGGATTGGCCAGCTCGCGCGCCACCGTCACGTTGCCGGCGGCGGCGTGCGCCAGTACGTCTTCGTTATCCAGGCCGCCATCGGCGTTGCGCACGCAACCCGAGGCCAATGGCTTCATTCCCACCGCACGGTGGCCACACGCCACCGCCGCACGTAGCAAGGCCACAGTGGCGTAGGTCTTGCCGACCTCGGTATCGGTACCAGTGATGAAGTAGGCGGTACTCACGATTTGGGCCGGGCGCGGAATTCGATCACCTGCCGGCCATCCGGCAGCTGCGGCTTGGGCATCGGCTTCCAGGCGTGCCCATAGACCACCTCGTAGGTGGCCGGCAGGCGGCCATCACGACGCAGCTTCTCATAGGCGTCGCAAGCGCGCTGGAAGGCCTGTTTGCCCATCAGGCCACGGTTCCGCCCCAGCGCTACGTTATGGGCGCCGATGGCCTTGAGATCGCGCATCACGGCCTTGACGTCACCATAGGTCAGCACGATCTTTTCCATGTCCATGACCGGCGCCGAGAAGCCGGCATGCGAGAGCGCATCGCCCAGATCATGCATGTCGATAAAGCGGTTCACGTGCGGCTTGTCGTCCACTGCGGCAAAAGCTTGCTTGAGCTCCAAGAGCGTATCCGGCCCAAAGCTGCTGAACATCAGCAAACCCTCGGGTCGCAGCACCCGGTGGAACTCGCGGAAAGCGCGGTCGGGCTCGTTGAGCCACTGGATGGCAAGACTGGACCAGACCAGCTCTTGCGAGTTGTCCGCCAGTGGCAGGGCCTCCAGATCGGCACAGACCTGCCAGTTGCGGCGGGTGAAAACCTTGTCGAGCAGGCCGACCTTGCCGGCCGCCACCTGTAGCATGTTCAGCGCCAGATCGAGCTCGATCAACCGCGCATCCTTGTAACGGGCACGCAGGCGCGGCCCGGCATAGCCGGTGCCGCTGCCGGCATCGAGCATACGCTGCGGCGCCAGCTTGACCAGGTCCAGCCGCTCCAGCATTCGGTCGGCCACTTCGCGCTGCAGTACGGCAGCAGCATCGTAGGACTGCGCCGAACGCTCAAAGGCACGGCGCACCTGGGTCTTGTCGGTGTAGAAATCTTCGGACATCTTCTTGGGCGCGTAGGCTGCGCCAGGCTTGGAGTAACTCTAGGCAGTACGGCGCCGCATGAACCAGCTGCGCATCAGCTGCAACAATACCGGCAGCAGGGCCGCAGCCATGCCGGTGACGACGATCAGGGAGAGGTTGCTGCGGATGAATTCGACATTGCCGAACAGATAGCCCAGCGTCACCAGTGAACCCACCCAGGCCAGCGTACCCAGCACGCTGAAGCTGACGAAACGATAGTAGGGCATGGCCGCCATACCGGCTACAAAGGGTGCAAAGGTGCGCACAATGGGCACAAAGCGCGCCAAGGCCACCGTCTTACCACCATGCTTGGCGTAGAAGGCTTCGGTCCGCACCAGATGGTCACGTCGGAACAGGCGGGACTTGGGGTTGGAAAACAGCCGCTTACCCAAGAGGCGACCAATCAGGTAATTGGTGGAGTCGCCCAGGATGGCGGCGGCAATCAAACAAGCCGCCAGCAACCAGGGATCCATGCCACCGGTCGCCGCCACCGCACCGGCCACAAAAAGCAGCGTGTCGCCGGGCAGAAAGGGCATGGCCACAAGGCCGGTTTCGCAAAAAATCACCAGGAACAGCAGGGCATAGATCAGCACGCCGTACTGCGCCACCATCGCGGCAAGATACTTGTCGAGATGCAGGAAGATATCGATGAAGGTGAAATCCACGGCCATACCTGATTCATCAGGCCCTGTGAGTGAGGGCGGGCCGGAGCTGCAGGGCAACCCCGGCCAGGCGGAAGTACTTAGACGACCGCTTCTTCCTTGGTCTTGACCGGCTTGATCATATTCTCGCGGGTCACGCCGAACAGCAGCAGCAGCGGCGACGCCACCAGTACCGAGGAGTAGATACCGAACACGATGCCGATGGTCAGCGCCATGGCAAAGCCGTGCAGGGCCGGGCCGCCAAAGAACAGCATGGACAGCACCATCATCTCAGTCGAGGCGTGGGTAATCACGGTACGGCTCATGGTCGCGGTGATGGCGTTGTCGATCACCTCAGGTACGCTCTTGCCGCGCAGGCCAGCCTTGCGGAAGTTCTCGCGGATCCGGTCGAACACCACCACCGATTCGTTGACCGAGTAGCCCAGCACTGCCAGTACGGCGGCCAGCACGGTCAGCGAGAATTCCCACTGGAAGAAGGCGAACACGCCCAGGATGATCACTACGTCGTGCAGGTTGGCCAGAATGGCCGACACAGCGAAGCGCCACTCGAAGCGGATGGCCAAGTAGACGATGATGCCCACGCAGACCATGGCCAGGGCGGTCAGGCCGTGGCTGACCAGCTCTTCACCGACCGAGGGGCCGACGAATTCAACCTTGCGGCGCTCGACACTG
Organism: Chitinimonas sp.; assembly: GCF_036568685.1. GTDB lineage: Bacteria > Pseudomonadota > Gammaproteobacteria > Burkholderiales > Chitinimonadaceae > Chitinimonas. The sequence goes on along the minus strand of NZ_DATCSC010000114.1, from coordinate 30,404 downwards.
GCGTCAGACTTCTTGAGCTCGCCCATCACTAGGTCCGACAGCTTGGCGCTGCTGCTGTCCTTGACCACCGGCAGGCGGATCATCACATCCTGCGCGGTGCCCAGGGCCTGCACGACGATCTCCTTGTGCTGGCCACCGATATTGAGCGATTCAACCTGTTCGCGTACCTGGCCCAGGTCAGCCGCCTTGCTGAAGCGGACCTCCAGCACGGTACCGCCAGTGAATTCCACGCTCAGGTTGAGCGGCTTCCAGAACAGGCAGAACACGGCCAAGAGGAAGGTGACGAGCGAAATGGCCGTCGTCAGCCTCCCGTAGCTCATGAACGGGATGTCTTTTTTGAAGTGGAACAGTTCCAACATGACTTTGCTTCCTGCTTAGACGGCGAGCTTGCTGACCTTGCGGCGGTAGCCGTAGATCAGGTTTACAAGGCCGCGCGATACGACGACCGCGGAGAACATCGAGGTCATGATGCCAAGGCAGTGCACCACGGCAAAACCCCGCACCGCGCCCGAACCGAAGATCAGCAGCGAGATGCCGGCGATCAGGGTGGTGATGTTGGAATCAAGAATGGTGGCCCAGGCGTGGGCATAACCCTCGCGGATGGCAGTCTGCGGCGGCAGTCCGGCTCGCACTTCCTCACGGATCCGTTCATTGATCAGCACGTTGGAGTCGATGGCCATACCTAGCGTCAGCGCAATGGCCGCAATGCCGGGCAGGGTCAGCGTGGCGCTGAGAATGGACAAGAGGGCGATCAGGAACAAGAGGTTCACACCCAGCGCAAAGGCAGCGGTAAAGCCGAACACGCGGTAGTAGATCACCATGAACAGCACGATGGCCGAGAAACCGAACAGCGTGGAATGGAAGCCCTTGCTGATGTTTTCCTTACCCAGGCTCGGGCCGATGGTGCGTTCCTCGACCACGGTCATCGGCGCAGCCAAGGAACCCGCGCGCAGTAGCAGCGCGGTGTCGTTGGCGTCGGTGGTGCTCATGGCGCCGGAGATCAGGAACTTGTCACCCAGCTCGACCCGGATGGTCGGCGCAGTCACGACCTGGCCCTTGCCCTTCTCGACCAGGATCATGGCCATGCGCTGGCCGATGTTGTCATGGGTCAGCTGGCGGAAGATCCGGCCACCGGCCGAATCGAGGTTGATGTGCACGGCAGGCTGGTTCTGATCATCGAAGCCGGCCTGGGCGCCGTTGATATTCTCACCGGTCAGTTCGACTTCCTTCTTGACCAGGATGGGGCGGTTGCCGCGGGAGTCAAGCTCTTCCATCAGCTCGAAGCCGGCCGGTACGTTACCTGCAACGGCTTCGGCCAACTTGGCCGGGTCGCTCTCGACCATGCGCACTTCCAGCGTGGCGGTACGGCCGATGATGTCCTTGGCGCGAGCGGTATCCTGCACGCCGGGCAGCTGCACCACAATGCGATCGGCACCTTGCTGCTGGATCACGGGCTCGGTGGTACCCAGCTCGTTCACCCGGTTGTGCAGGGTGGCGATGTTCTGCTTCACCGCGTCGCTCTGGATGCGCAGGCGCTCCTGCTCGCTATAGGTCAGCACCAGCTTGTAGCCACCGTCAGCGCTTTGCTCCTGCAGCTGCATCACAGGCAGGATGCGCTCGACGGCCTTGCGGGCGTCCTTGAGCGTATCGGCGTCGCGGAACTGGACCTCCACGGTGTCGCCGCTACGGCGCACGGTACCGCGGATCTTCTTGTCCTTGAGTTCGCGGCGCACATCGCCCGCCACCCGCTCGGAATTCTTCTCGATGGCCGCCCGCATATCGATCTCGAGCGTGAAGTGCACACCGCCCTGCAGGTCAAGACCCAGCGACATGGGGTGTGCACCGAACTTGGCCAGCAAGGACGGCGTATTGGCCAGGAGGTTCAGCGCCACTACATAGTTCTCGCCCAGCGCGGTTTCGATCGCGCTGCGGGCCTTGAACTGCGAGTCGGTGTCCTTGAAGCGTACCTTCAGGCTGTTGCCTTCCAGGTAGATGCCTTCAGGCTTGACGCCGGCGGCAACCAGGGTCTGCTCGACCTTGTCCATGGTTGCGGTATCGACCTTGACGCCGGAGCGGACACCGGAAACCTGCACGGCAGGGCTCGGATCATAGAGATTGGGGATGGTATAGATCAGGCCGGCCACGATGGCGACCAGGATGATCAGATACTTCCAGAGAGGGTAACGATTCATGGCGGGGAGACCCGTGCGGCGTAAGCCGTAGTGAAAACGGGCAGGCCAGCGGCCCACCCGTGCTGATACTTAGCGTTGCGCCTTGACGGTACCTTTTTCCAGCTTGGCAGCCACCGCGCCACGCTGAACGACGATCTCGACGCCATCGGCGATCTCGATGGTCAGGTAGGCATCGCCAGCCTTGACCACACGGCCCAGTACGCCGCCATTGGTCACCACCTCGTCACCCTTGGCGATGGCGTCGAGCATGGCCTTCTGTTCCTTCATGCGCTTTTGCTGCGGACGGATCAGCAGAAAGTAGAACAGCACGAAGATCACGATCATCGGCAGGAACTGCATCAGGCTGCTGGCGCCCGAGGTGGCGGCAGCGGCAGGAGCGTCGGCGGCGTAGGCGGTACTGATGAACATGGAGCGAGTCCTGGTAAACAAAGGTAAAGGGTCTGGCCACGGAGATGCGGCCGGACTGGCGCTAGTGCAAGCGCAAAGCTTGCCTGGCGCCCACAAAATCACGCCCGCATGGTCTGCTCGACCAGGCAGGCGCGCGATATTCGAGCCGCGCATTCTAGGGTCGGTTGACATTTGAACACAAGCTCGTACGTCCGCTGTTAGATCACGAGCAGGCCGACAGTTCACTGACGGACGGTTAAAATGCCCTGCCCGCCTACAGGCGGCACGATACCAACCAGGGATAAAACATGCGCCACACCCTTATGCTGCTCTCGGCAGCCCTCTGCCTGCCCGCCTTCGCCTCGGACGCGCTGATCGACGCCTACAACGCCGACAAGGTGAAGATCGCCGAGGACTACAAGACAGCGATCCACCAGTGCGAAAAGGGCTCCAGCAAGCTCTTGGCCGGCTGCAAGAAGACCGCCACCCTGGTGCGACAGGACGCCCTCAAGGCCGCCAGCCAGGAGCGGGACGAAGCACTGAAGTGCCGCGACACCTGCGGCCGGGTGGTCGAGGTCGGCAGCGGCGAGAAGCAGGGCGAAGCCAGCGCCGTCGGCACCGTGGGCGGTGGCGTGGTCGGCGCGGTGGTTGGCCGCAAACTGGCTGGCGGCGCCAGCAGCAGCACCAAGAACGTAGCCACCGCCGCCGGCGCAGTGGGTGGCGCACTGATAGGCCGCAAGATCGAGGAAAAGGTGCGCACCCACAAGGCCTGGGTGGTCACCACCCAGCTTTATAGCGGCGAACGCCAGCAGGCCGAGTTCGACAGCGACCCCGGCCTCAAGCAAGGTGACAAGGTCGAGATCCGCGACGGCAAACCGGTACGCAGGTAAGTGCCATATTAAGATATGTAAAAAGGACGGCCAGGCCGTCCTTTTTCATTCCAAACACGCTATCGCTCAATCCACCCCTCGCCCACGTTCGGCATGGAAGCGGGTGACAAAGGCCGGGAACTGGTCAGCCTCGATGGCCTGACGCATCTCCGCCATCAGCCATTGGTAGTAATAGAGGTTGTGGATGGTGTTGAGGCGCGCACCGAGGATCTCACCGGTACGGAACAGGTGGTGCAGATAGGCACGACTGAAGTTCTGGCAGGCATAACAGGCGCAGCTCTCGTCGAGCGGCCGCGGGTCATCCTTGTAGCGGGCATTCTTGACCTTGACGTCACCCCAGCGCGTGAACAGCCAGCCGTTGCGGGCATTGCGGGTGGGCATCACGCAGTCGAACATGTCCACGCCTTGCGACACGCCGTACACCAGATCTTCGGGCGTGCCGACACCCATCAGGTAGCGCGGCTTGTCCTCCGGCAGCTTGGGGGCGGTGTAGGCCAGCACACGGGCAAAGTCTTCCTTGGGCTCGCCCACGCTCAGCCCGCCGATGGCGAAGCCATGAAAGCCGATCTCCTTGAGGCCAGCCAGGCTTTCGTCGCGCAGGCGCTCATGCATGCCGCCCTGCACGATGCCGAACAGCGCATTGGGGTTCTGCAGCCGCTCGAACTCATCCTTGGAGCGACGTGCCCAGCGCGCCGACAGGCGCATGGAAGTAGCCGCCGTCTTCTCGTCCGCCGGGTAGGGCGTGCACTCGTCAAAGATCATGACGATGTCGGAGTTCAACGTGGCCTGGATCTGCATGGAGATCTCCGGCGTCAGGAAGAGTTTGTCGCCATTGACCGGCGAGGAGAACTTGACCCCCTCCTCGGTGATCTTGCGCAAGGCCCCCAGGCTGAAGACCTGAAAACCGCCCGAATCGGTCAGGATGGGCTTGTTCCAGCCCATGAAACGATGCAGACCCTCATGCTTGGCGATCACATCCAGCCCAGGCCGCAGCCACAGGTGGAAAGTATTGCCGAGCACGATCTGGGCGCCGATCTCGTCAAGCTCGTTCGGCGCCATGGCCTTGACCGTACCGTAGGTGCCGACCGGCATGAAGACGGGGGTTTCGACGATGCCGTGGTTGAGTTCGACGCTACCGCGGCGGGCGCCGCCACTGGTGGTCTTGAGGGTAAAGCGCAGGCCGTTTTCCGGCATGGGGCACTCCTGGCGCCGACGGAAACACAGTCCGAAGCGCATTGGTTGGGGCACCCCTTGTAGGGTGCCCATAAAGGCAACGCCGACCGTTTCGGTCGGCCCTGCCCACATCGTTAACGGGTATAGAAGACCGGTTCGCCGCCGCCGCGGTGTTCCGCCAAGGTCAGTCGCATGGGCGCACCGCTGTCGGCGCGCCGTACATCCACATTGCCCTCATAGCCAGCCCCGGTATCGAGATGACAGTGCGAGGCGTGGATGACCGGATAGGGCACCGGTGTATGGCCGCAATAGGTGATGGACAGACCGGGCTGCCAACTGGACTGGGCATGGTCGAGCGCCAGCTCGGCCGCATCGTCGGCCAGGGTACGGCTCCAGATCAGCCGCTCCACCGCCTTGTCATCCGCCTTGGCCAGCCGGTCGTCCAGATCGGCATCGCTGTAGAGCGAGACATCGGACGGCGAGCGTAGCAGGGCGGCATGCACAATATTGAAGCGCTCCGGCGTACCCGGCCCGACCACCAGCACATGCGGCAGGCGATCCAGCACCTGAGAGGCGGCCAGCAGTGAGGGATCGCGCTTGAGTATGCTGCCCAGCGCCCAGCCACCGCCATTGGCCACCGACAAAGCGATCGCCGCGTCGTCGCCGCTCAGGGCATTGAGCAGCATCTGCTCGTGGTTGCCCAGCACGCAGTAGAACCAGGGCTGGCGCAAGAGCTGCAGGCAGCCCATGGCATCCGGGCCACGGTCTATGAGGTCACCAGTGGCGAACAAGCGATCACCCTTGCCCGGCGTAAAGCCGGCGGCGACCAGCAGCACCTCCAAGTCGCGCCGACAGCCGTGCAGGTCGCCCACGATGAAATCGCGGCCCTTTTCATTGCGCGGCAGGAAGGCGACGCGCGGCTTGTTCGGATCGACTGGCATTACGTAATTATGAACGGCGACTTAACGTCGTTCCAGCAGCATGGCATCGCCATAGCTGAAAAAGCGGTATTCCTGCTGCACAGCATGCGCATAAGCCGCCCGCATACGGTCGTAACCCATGAAGGCGGAGACCAGCATCAAGAGGGTGGACTTGGGCAGGTGGAAGTTGGTGATCAGCACATCCACCAACCGGAATGGGTACCCCGGCGTAATAAAGATGTCGGTATCACCTTCCGGCTCGGCCAGTTCACCCTGCTGGCAAGAGGCCTCCAGCGCCCGCAGGCTGGTGGTACCAACCGCCACCACACGGCCGCCACGCGCTCGCGTCTCGCGGATCGCGGCCAGCGTCTCGGCCGGGATGCTGTAGCGCTCGTGATGCATGCGGTGCTCGGCCACGTTCTCCACCCGTACCGGCTGAAACGTGCCAGCCCCGACATGCAGCGTCAGCCGTGCATGGCTGATGCCGCGCGCAGCCAACGTCGCCAACATGGCCTCGGTAAAGTGCAAGCCAGCGGTCGGCGCGGCTACCGCACCCGGCTCGCGGGCGAACACAGTCTGGTAGCGCTCGGCATCGGCACCGTCCGGCTGGTGTTCTATATAAGGGGGCAGCGGCAAACGGCCGGCCTCTTCCAATACCGTCAGGACCGGATCGACAAAACGCAGGCGGAAGAACTCACCCTGCCGCTCCAACATGGTGGCCCGCCAACGCTCGCCAAACACGAGGCCACCACCAGGCTTGGGCGACTTGCTGGCGCGCACCATGGCCAGCGCTTCGAATTCACCCAGCACCCGCTCCACCATGACCTCGACCTGACCGCCGCTGTCCTTCTGACCGAACAGGCGCGCCTTGATCACGCGGGTATCGTTGAGCACTAGGAGGTCGCCCGCGCGCAAAAGCCCGGGAAGGTCGGCAAACTGTCGGTCTGCCAGCCCCTCGCCAACCGGCAGGTGCAGCAAACGACTGCCGCCGCGCTCCTTGGGCGGGAACTGGGCAATCAGGTGTTCTGGGAGGTGATAATCGAAATCTGCGAGCTGCATGCGAAAAAGTCGGCAACGGCCAGGAAAACACGCCATTATATCAGCCGGCAGCCCTACCCTTCGTCAGCCGATATATACGGCACGACCCAAGCGCCAGCCCGCATGCCACGGGCATTTTCGCAACAATCGTCATAAAAAATTCAAGCGGGCGCTTGACCTAATTTTCGGCGATCGGTAGACAACGTGCGCGCATCTGCGGCAAACTCGCCGCCATGACTCAGCCCAACCTGCACAATTTGGCTGGACAGCAACGCAGTATCTTGGTACTCCACGGCCCGAACCTGAATATGCTCGGGCGGCGGGAGCCACAATACTACGGCGCTGACTCCCTGGCCACTATCGACGCGCGCCTCGTCGATAGCGCCCGTGCGGCCGGCTTTGTCTGCCATACGTTTCAAAGCAATAGCGAAGCTGCGCTCATCGAGCGCATCCACGCCGCCTTCGACGACGGTACCGGCTTCGTGATCATCAACCCGGCCGCCTATACACACACCAGCGTCGCCCTGCGCGATGCGCTGGCGGCGGTCAAGTTGCCCTTCGTCGAAGTCCACCTCTCCAACGTCCACGCCCGCGAGCCGTTTCGGCATCACTCCTATTTCTCGGATCTCGCGGTGGGCGTCATTTGCGGACTCGGTGCGGCCGGTTACGGCTATGCACTGCAGCACGCCATAGACCACCTGAAGCGCCAGAACTCGGCCTGACATCTGTTCAGCCTGGCAAATCTGAAACACCACATACCTACATAAAAGGGAACGGGCATGGATCTACGCAAGCTCAAAAAGCTGATCGACCTCGTTGAAGAGTCCGGCATTGCCGAAATCGAAGTCACCGAAGGCGAAGAGAAAGTTCGCATCACCCGCGTTTCGCAAAACGCGCCACTGATGTACGCGCAAGCTCCGATCCAGCAATACAGCATGCCAGGCGCCATGCCGGCCGCCGCCCCCGCCGCTGAAGCCCCCCCGGCTAGCGCCAGCAGCCTGCCGGATGGCAATGTGCTGAAGTCGCCCATGGTCGGTACCTTCTACCGCGCCTCCAGCCCCGGCGCCAAGGCCTTCGTCGAAGTCGGCCAGCAGGTCAATGCCGGCGATACGCTGTGCATTATCGAGGCCATGAAGCTGCTCAACGAGATCGAAGCCGAGACCAGCGGCGTGATCAAGGCCATCCTGGTGGAAAACGGCTCGCCGGTCGAATACGGCGAACCGCTGTTTGTCATTGGTTAAACCGGTGAACAAGTGAACGGGCGCATGGCCGACCCGCGCCCTAGCAGGCTGCAAGTCCCGGCCCTGCCCGTTTGCTTTTCACTTGCTCACTAGGAACAACCATGTTCGAAAAAGTCCTGATCGCAAACCGCGGTGAGATTGCGCTGAGAATCCAGCGCGCCTGCCGCGAGATGGGCATCAAAACCGTGGTCGTCCACTCCGAGGTCGATCGCGAAGCCAAGTACGTCAAGCTAGCAGACGAATCGGTCTGTATCGGGCCGGCACCGAGCCCGCTGTCCTATCTGAACATTCCGGCCATCATCGCCGCCGCCGAGGTGACCGATGCCCAGGCCATCCACCCTGGCTACGGCTTTCTGAGCGAGAACGCCGACTTTGCCGAACGCGTGGAGCAGAGCGGCTTTGTGTTTATCGGCCCGCGGCCCGATTCGATCCGCATGATGGGCGACAAGGTCAGCGCCAAGGATGCCATGAAGGCATCCGGCGTGCCCTGCGTGCCCGGCTCCGACGGTGCCCTGCCGGACGACCACGAGGAAATGCTCAAGATCGGCCGCAAGGTTGGTTACCCCGTCATCATCAAGGCCGCTGGCGGTGGTGGCGGCCGCGGCATGCGCGTGGTGCGCATTGAAGAAGAACTGATCAAATCGGTAGAGATGACCCGCACCGAAGCGGGCGCCGCCTTCGGCAACTCCACCGTCTACATGGAGAAGTTCCTCGAAAACCCGCGCCATATCGAGATCCAGGTGCTGGCCGACGAATATGGCAACGCCGTCTACCTGGGTGAGCGCGATTGTTCCATGCAACGCCGCCACCAGAAGGTAATCGAGGAAGCGCCCGCTCCCGGCATTACCGACAAGCAACGCAAGAAGATCGGCGACGCCTGCGCCGAAGCCTGCCGCCGCATCGGCTATCGCGGCGCCGGTACCTTCGAGTTCCTGTTCGAGAACGGTGAGTTCTATTTCATCGAGATGAATACCCGGGTCCAGGTCGAGCACCCGGTGACCGAGCAGATCACCGGCATCGATATCGTGCAGGAGCAGATCCGTATCGCCGCTGGCGAGAAGCTGCGCTTCACGCAGAAGGACATCGTGCTCAAGGGCCACGCGATGGAGTGCCGTATCAACGCGGAAGATCCGTTCAAATTCACGCCCAGCCCCGGCAAGATTGCGACCTACCACCCGCCAGGTGGCCCTGGCATCCGGGTCGATTCGCATATCTACCAGGGCTATACCGTACCGCCCAACTACGACTCCATGGTCGGCAAGGTGATCGCCTTCGGTGACAGCCGAGAGCAGGCCATGGCACGCATGCGCATAGCACTGTCGGAAATGGCGGTCGAGGGCATCAAGACCAATATCCCGCTGCACCAGGTATTGTTCAACGACAAGGGCTTTATCAAGGGTGGCACTTCCATCCACTACCTCGAGCACCTGCTCGCGGAAGGGAAGGAATAGCCCACATCGGTGCTAAAATGCACGGCGGCCGGGGAGACCCGGCCGCCGTTTTTCATGTTCTGGAGTCCGCCATGCCCTGGCAAGAACTGCGCATCCACGCGCATTCCAACCAAGCCGAAGCCCTGTCCGACGCACTGTTCGACCTGGGTGCCCTCAGTGTCAGCATCGAGGATGCCGCCGCCGGTACTGCAGCCGAGAAGCCCATCTTCGGCGAACCCGGCATGCCGCTCGAACAGCTTTGGGACGAGAGCGTGGTGGTAGTCCTGCTCGAAGAGGACAGCGACGCCGAACTGATGGTGACGGCTGCCGCCAATGTGGTCGGCATCCCGCAACCCCGCCATAGCGTGAGCCGGGTGGAGGAGCAGGACTGGGTACGCCTGACCCAATCACAGTTCGAGCCCATCCAGGTCTCGAACCGCCTGTGGATCACCCCCACCTGGCATGAAGCCACTCCCAACGCCATCAATATCGCGCTCGACCCGGGCCTGGCCTTTGGTACCGGCAGCCACCCCACCACCTGGCTGTGCCTGCAGTGGCTGGATGGCGAGGTAAAAGCCGGCGAGAGCGTGCTCGACTATGGCTGCGGCTCAGGCATCCTCGCCATTGCGGCCAAGCTGCTGGGCGCCGGCGAGACCCACGGGGTGGATATCGACGAGCAGGCCATGACCGCCAGCCGCCAGAATGCCGAACAGAACCACGTGCAAGCCGAGTTCTTTCTGCCGGACGCCGCCCCAGAACGCAGCTACGACCTCGTGGTCGCCAATATCCTGACCAATCCGCTCAAGATGCTGATGCCGCTACTGGCCAGCCGCTGCCGCCCCGGTGGCCGACTGGTGCTGTCGGGCATTCTGGCCGAGCAGGCAGATGACATCATCGCCATCTACGGCCCATCCTTCGACCTCGCCGTCTCGGCCGAGCGCGAAGGCTGGGTACGTATTGCCGGGCTGCGCAAGTAGGGCAGGACCGTAGAGGTCGGCGTTAGCGTTTTGCAACGCCGGCCGCTCCTCTGCAAGAGAATGCTGATCCATGGCACAAAGTTTCATCGAACCTAGCTAGAATCGCGGCCATGTACCACATCACGCGCTGCCCCAACTGCCGCACCAGTTTCCGCGTCACCGACGCCCACTTGGCCGCCTTCGACGGCAAGGTGCGCTGCGGGCGCTGCGCCTTCGTCTTTGATGCCACCGAGCACTTGGTCGGCGATGCAGCCAGCCGGCCGGCTCCTGCCCCGGCACCAGCGCCTCAGGTCACCCCGCCGCCAGCGGCCCGGGTAACGGAAACGGCTGTCGCAGCGACCGTCGCGACACCTCCTGCCCCGACCCGCCAGGCTGAGCACGAAGAGAACCTGTACGGTCTGGACAGCATGGCCAGTCAGCTGGAGGCCGCTGCCGAAGCCGAGCGCGATCAGGCGGACGACACCCTGGCCAGCCAGAGCCTGGCCCAGCTTGCCAATGCCTTGGCGCAGCCTCCTGTGGCGAGCCCGGCCCCCGGCAGCGACATGCTGGAACTGGACCTGGATGAGATCCATCAACGCCTGGAACACGCGCCGGCGTCACCTGCGCCGGCCCCCTTGGCCAGCGAGATCGAAGTCATTGAGATTCCGCCGGTAGCCGGCCATGAGGACTTTGCCACCGAGCCCTTCGAGCACTGGCCGGAACACGCTGCCCAGGCCGAGGCGCCGGCCGCCCCCGTGGTAGCAGCGCTAGCCGGGGATGCCCCGGCCGAAGAGACCATGCTGGAGCTCAGCCTGCCGACCGAACCGGTTGAAGCCGCGCCGGAGGTCGAGACTGTCGCTGCCCGAGCGGTCGCCGAGGCCGGCACCGGCAGCTACCGCCCCATCATGACCGCGCAGGATGAGGCCATGCTGCGAGTGCCGGAGCGGCCCTCGCCCTGGCGCTGGCTGTGGAGCATACCCGCTCTTCTGGCCTTCCTGGGCCTCGTCGGCCAGTTGACCTACCACTACCGTACCGAGATCGCCATCCAGTTGCCCGGCATCGAGCCCAAGCTGCAGCGCTTCTGCGCCATGACCGGCTGCGAACTGGAGCTGCCGGCACGTGCCGGCTATCTGCGTACCGAATGGAACGAGCTGGTCTCGCTGCCCGAGCATCCCAACCTGATCCAGCTCAATGCCACGCTGCGCAACCAGGCCGGCTTTACCCAGGCGCTGCCGCTGCTGGAGCTGACTCTGACTGACGACACCGACCGCATCGTCGCCCGCAAGGTCTTCAGCGCCCGCGAATACCTGGCACCTTTGGCCGACGGTACGCCGGCACCGCTGCCCGAGAGCCTCGCCGCCAATGGCGACCTGCGTGTCTTCCTGCAGCTGGATCTCGGTGAGATGCACTCCAGCGGCTATTCGTTGAACTGGTTCTACCCGGAACCCAACTAGGGCCAGTCCTACCAGGGCCGGCTTGCTTTCGCCTGCGGTGCTGCCGATACTGAAGCTGCCACTATCAGGAGGACAACAGACATGGCCACGGTGTTACTCAACGGCGAGCCCATCGGCATAGGCGGACGCTTCCCGCGCGTGGGCGACACCGCCCACAGCTTTATGCTGGTGGACACCAACCTCAGCGACGTCCCGCTGTCCAAGTTCATAGGCCGGCGCAAGATCATAGCCGTGATCCCCAGCATCGATACCGAAATCGGCCTGCGTATCACGCGCCGCCTGGAGGCGATTGCCGACGGCTTCCCTGAGACCCGCTCCTTCGTGGTCTCGGTCGACACCCCCTACGCACTGGCGCGTACAGCCAACGCCGAGGGCATCCGCAAGGTGCAACTGCTCTCCACCCTGCGCGGCCGCGACTTCCACAAGGACTACGGCGTCATGATCACCGACGTGCCACTCTCTGGCATGATGGCGACCGCGCTGTTCGGCGTGGACGATGATGACACCATCCTCTACGCCGAGCTGGTACAGGACATCAATGCGGAACCGAACTACGACAAGCTGGCCGAAGCCATGCTGGTTACCGAATCCTGAGAAGTTACTGCGAAGGTGTAAGCCGGAAGCAGTCGTTCTCCGCCCGGCTCAGCCGGGCGCTGGCAGTCAGTAGAAGATCAACGGGCTATCGCTGTTTTACTCCACACCCGCCGCCCTCGCCGCCGCGAGGGGGCCTCGCTGACGCGAGAATATGGGCTTTGCAGAGACTCCCTAAGCCCTACGAGTTATCCAAGCTGCTCGCTCCCGCTTCGGCGGGAGCGGCGTTTCTGGGGTCCGCCACGGTCTGTGGCGGCCCAGCCTTAAGACCCTGAAGAGGAATCTCCATGTCTACCGTTACCCTGCGTGGCAACCCCATCCCCGTCAATGGCACCTTCCCAGCCGTCGGCAGCACCGCTCCGGCCTTCAAGCTGGTCGGCGCCGACCTGGCCGATGTGACGCTGGACAACTACGCTGGCAAGCGCAAGGTGCTCAACATCTTCCCGAGCATCGATACCCCGACCTGCGCCACCTCGACCCGCAAGTTCAACGCCGAAGCCGACAAGGTCGCCAACACCGTGGTGCTGTGCATCTCGGCCGACCTGCCCTTCGCCCAGAAGCGTTTCTGTGGTGCAGAAGGTCTGACCAATGTGGTTACCCTGTCGACCATGCGCGGCCGCGAATTCATCCGCGACTATGGCGTGGACATGGCAGCAGGCCCCTTGGCAGGCGTGACCGCCCGTGCGGTGGTGGTGCTCGATGAGCACAACAAGGTGCTGCATGCCGAGCTGGTGGGCGAGATCGCCGACGAGCCCAACTACGCTGCCGCCCTGGCCGTACTGAAATAAGCGACTAGCCACGGCGCGCAAGCAGGTCACCCCGGGGGTGGCCTGCTTGCTTTTGGGCGAGGCTCAGCCAGCCCAGGCGGCTTCATCCCTGATCACCTGATCACGGCCGGCTTGTTTGGCGCGGTACAAGGCGGCGTCTGCACGGGCCAGCAATTGCTCGGCTCTCTCGCCAGGCTGATGGGTGGCAATGCCGGCGCTGAAGGTACAGCGTATGGCCTGCTCGCCATGCAAACAGACACTGTCCCCCACCTGGGCTCGCAGACGCTGCACGATGCGATGCGCCGTCGCCGGTTCGGTCCGTTCGAAGAGAATCACGAACTCCTCCCCACCCAAGCGGCCCAGGGCATCCTCGTGCCTTAGCAGGGTGCCTGCCAGCCCAGCGAACTGGCGCAATACCGCATCACCCGCGGCATGACCGTGGCGGTCGTTGATGCGCTTGAAGTGGTCAATATCCAGCACCGCCACGCTCAAGGGCTGCGACCCAAGCTGCAGCGACGCCTCAAAGGCCTGCATCCAGGCCCGGCGCGACAAGGTTCCGGTCAGATAGTCGCGGCTGGCAATGCCCTCCAGCCGCGCAGCGATACGATCATGCACCATCATGATCAGACCGACCGACACGGCGGGCATCAACAAACTGCCTATGGTAACGAAGACCATGCTCGCTAGGTTGGCCTCGGCGGCCGCGTGCTCGCCCGACAGCAGCCATATATGCGAGCCGCCCCGCCACAGGTGCAGCCCGGTACACAGCCAAGCCAGGCCGGCCGTGAAGGCGTAGCTATAGCGAGGTCGTTCTCGCGGCCAATAGCGGCCTATGGTCAATGCAATGCAGAGGCTGGCGTAGGCACAGTACAGCGAGCTGGCCAGTACCCGCATGGGGTAGTCGTCGCGCAGGTAATAAAAGCTGGCCATGATCAGCAAGGCCATTACCGCGGGCAGCAGTAGTCGCCAGACCCGTAGCGGCCTGGCGAAATAACACTGACAGCCCAGCACCAGCATGGCGTGACCGGCCAGGTTCAAGGCGTTGGCCAGCACGATGCTGAGCCAGGCCGGCGCCCACGGCCGCAAACAAAAGCCGAGTATGGCCACTGCCAGCATGAGGTTGGCCGCCAGAAAGTAGCGCACGCTCTCATCACGGCGCAGCAGCGAACCTAGCGCCAACAGGTTGAGCAGGCAGAAAAGGCCGGTGATGCCGAGTAATACCAGGGGATCGGTCATGAATTGCTACACTTCGGGCCAGCCGGCAGGCGCAAGGGGCGTTAGTTTCGCGTCCTTGCTGGCATGTCGCCAGTGCAACGCTGTCATGACAGCGGCCTAAGCCGAAAAACACCAGCCAGAACAATTGCTTGTGCTCAACCCAACCTCCTCTTCGATACCGCCGGGCAGCTGGCCAGCTGATCTACTGAGCTGCTCGCCCTGGTTTGCCAGCTTGCAGCCGGTACTAAACCAACTCGGCTGGCAGGCCTTTCCGGACGCGACCGCCTGGGACGCCCTGCCCGCTCATTTGCGGCCCGCCACCAGCCGCGGCCGGCTGGTGCAGTTCGTCGTGCCACCGGCGGACGATGGCGCAGGCTACGAAGTCCGGATCGCCGAGCACGGCCTGGTCGCCACCCGCCAAGACAACTGGCACGACGCCTTCAATGCCTTGTGCTGGCTGGCCTGGCCAGCCAGCAAGGCGGCCCTGAATGCGCTACACCTGCGCGAACTATCGCTACAGACCGGCAAACAGCGCAGCCGGCAGCGTGACCTCGCCACCCTGTTCGACGAATCCGGCCTGGTTCTGGCCTGTGCCGATCCTTTACTCAAGGCGGCGCTGATGGCACATGACTGGCAAACCTTGTTCGTGGCACGTGCGGCCGACTGGGGCCGTCTGGTGGAGCCCTTTGTGCTTGGCCATGCCCTGCTGGAGAAAGGCCTCGCACCCTTTGTCGGCATCGTGGCCAAGGTCATGGTGGTGGAAGTGGCA
This sequence comes from Chitinimonas sp., assembly GCF_036568685.1. GTDB lineage: Bacteria > Pseudomonadota > Gammaproteobacteria > Burkholderiales > Chitinimonadaceae > Chitinimonas. The sequence continues at coordinate 15,381 of NZ_DATCSC010000114.1, read as the reverse complement.
CCCGACTGGTTCACTCAACCCGTGGCGGACAAGCTGCGCCAGTTGGACCGGCATATCGCGGAGCAGCTGACGCATGGCGAGCAACCTCGGCGCGAGGCCATGTGGCCCTTGCCGGTACTGGGCATACCAGGCTGGTGGCCGCTGCAGGATGCTGCCTTCTATGCCGACCAGAGCCATTTTCGTCCTCGCCGGCCGGCCGTTCATCCCCGCTAGCCGCCTTTCGGCCCGCCCTGCCGCAACTCGTCGCATGCCCCTCTACCCGGCCAACTGGGGCGAGTAATTTACGCTCCGCAAACCGGCGATCCCGGTGCATTGGGGAGATAACCATGTTCAGTCCGTTCACCATGGGCCGCCGCCAGCCGGCCCCACCGACCAAACAACCGGCCAAGCTGCGGCCACTGCGGCCCGTCCTGCCACAACCCCTACCGCGTGACCCCATGACCGGGATGGCCTAAGCTCGCGGCATGATTTCCGCACCTCACGCTCCCACCCCGGTCGGGCAAGTCAAACGCGCCCTCTGGCGCAACCTGCTGGTCACGCTGTGCATCAGTACCCTGGCCGGTACCTTCCTCTCGTTGGCCAGCCAATCGCCCCCATGGCGGGTCATGCTCACCATCCACACGGTGGGCTTGAGCGTCTTTGTCGCCATCACGCTGATCTTCAGCGTCATCAAACCCTCGCCACGGCGCGAGCCGATCTATTTCATCGGCGCCATCACCGTGGCTGCGGTGCTCGGTCTGGTGCTGAACTGGCTGCTGCGCTTTCAGCTTGAAGAGCTGCTCAAGATCGTGCGCGAATACCCGGCCGAGCTCTTGGCCAGCCTGCTCTTGATGATGCTGTCGGCCGCCGTGACCGCCAGCATCCTCTGGGGCCGGGAAAAAGCCGGTCGGCTGGAAGCGGCCTACCATGCCGAGCAGGCCAAACGCGGCGAACAGGACAAGCAGTTGATGCAGGCTCAGCTACGCATGCTGCAGGCCCAGATCGAGCCGCACTTCCTGTTCAACACCCTGGCGAGCGTGCAGAGCCTGATCGATGTCTCGCCCGGCACTGCGAAACGCATGCTGGGCCTGTTCAACGACTATCTGCGCGCCTCGCTGGCTCGCACCCGCCACGCCGACGGCACCGTGCGGCAGGAGCTAGACCTCTTGAGCGCCTATCTGGGCATCCTGCAGATCCGCATGGGTGACCGCCTGAATTATGAGATCGACTGCCCCGAGCAGCTGCTCGATAGCACCTTGCCGCCCATGCTGCTGCAACCGTTGGTCGAGAACGCGGTCCGGCACGGATTGGAGCCCAAGGTCGAAGGTGGTACGGTACAAATCCATCTGGCCCGAGTCGGCGACCATCTGGAGGCTACCGTCTGTGACAATGGGCTAGGCCTGCCAGCCGAGGTCCATGGTCAGGGCGTGGGCCTTAGCAACGTGCGCGCCCGCCTCGCCACGCTTTATGGCGATACGGCCCGGCTGACGCTCTCGGCCAACCCGGAGGGCGGCGTGACCGCCCGACTTGAACTGCCTTGCCTGCCCACGCTGCCATGATGAGCCCAACCGCCCTGATCGCCGACGACGAGCCTTTGCTCGCCGACTACCTCAAGACCAAGCTGGCCCTGCTGTGGCCCGAGCTGGAGATCGTCGCGCAGGCCCGCAACGGCCCCGAGGCCGCCGCCGCACTGCGCGAATACGAGCCGGACGTGGCCTTTCTCGATATCAAGATGCCCGGCATGAGCGGCCTGGAGGTGGCTCGTAGCGCCGAAGGCTGCCACTGCGTCTTCGTGACCGCCTTCGACCAATATGCGGTCGAAGCCTTTGAGCGGGATGCCATCGACTACCTGCTCAAGCCCTTCAGCGACGAGCGGCTCAAGCGGGCGGTGGACAAACTGCGTGACAAGCTCGCCAGCCGCCAGCAGCCCAGCCCCAACGGCGCCCTGCTCGACACCCTGCGCGCTGCGCTGGGTAACGGCCACCCTGCCTTGGCAGGCAACCACCGGCTCACCTGGATACGTGCCGGCCAGGGCAATGAGGTCAAGCTGATCGCGGTGGACGATGTCTGTTACTTTCATGCCGCCGACAAATACACTACGGTGCTGACCCGCGACGGCGAGTACCTGATCCGTACCTCGCTAAAGGAACTGCTGGAACAGCTCGATGCCGACCAGTTCTGGCAGGTGCACCGCGCCACCCTCGTCAATGTGCGCGATATCGCCGAAGCAAGCCGCGACTTCACCGGCAAGGTCACCCTCAGCCTCAAGTCCCGGCCCGAGAAGGTCTCGGTCAGCCGCGCCTACGCCCACTTGTTCAAGCAGATGTAGGTATACGGGCAAACAAAAAGGCCGCCCTTTGAGGCGGCCTTTTTGTTTGGGGATTCGTACCGCCAAATCAGGCGGCTTGCGGCAAGGCAAACTGCTGGCGCAGGGCCGCCAGCTTGCGGTCCTTCTCCAGCCAGAGCTCATGCACCCAGGCCTGCACCCGTGCACGGAATACCGGATCGCCGCTGTAATCGCCGTGCACGAAGTCGCGCGGGATGGGCAACTCATTGACCAGCACCACAACCTGCCGAACCCGGCCAGCCAGGAAGTCCCAAAAGCTGGGGATGCCCTCTGGGTAGAAGATGGTCACATCCAGGAGCGACTGGAAGCGCTCACCCATGGCGTTGATTGCCAAGGCAATGCCGCCCGCCTTGGGGCGCAACAGGTACTGGTAGGGAGCATCCTGTTTATCGTGCTTGGCGCGGGTAAAGCGCGTCCCTTCCAGGAAATTGATCACCGAGGTCGGTACCAGCGAGAACTTCTCGCAGGCGCGGCGGGTGGTTTCCTGATCCTGGCCACGCTTTTCAGGGTGCTTCTTCAGAAAGGCCTCGGTGTGGCGCTTCATGAACGGGAAATCCAGCGCCCACCATACCAGGCCGATGATGGGCACAAAGATCAATTCCTTCTTGAGGAAGAACTTCAGGAAGGGGATACGGCCGCGCAGGGAACGCTGCAACACGATGATGTCCACCCAGCTCTGGTGGTTGGAGGCCACCAGGTACCAGCCGCGCAGGTTGAGCTTCTCCAGCCCCTCCACCTGCCAGCGTACGCGCTGTGCCAACGATATCCAGAGGCTGTTGGCGTGCACCCAAGCTTGGCCGAAGGCATTGAGCAGGCGATCCAGCGGCCGGCGTGCCGCCGTAAAGGGCAGGATCAGCTTGAGTACCGCAAAGGTCAGGATCAAGGCACCGAAGAGCAGGACGTTCAGTACCAGGAACAGCGTGGATACCACGCCCAGCAAGGGCGCCGGCAGGAAATTCAGCATGAAGAACTCATCACAACGGGGGAATTGGCCGGCATTGTATAGGCCGACCGGGGTGTTAACAGCATAGACGACAAACGGATCGGGCCGCCGGCTCAGCTTTCCTGGTGGGCGCGCATCAGTCGGATATAGTGCTGGGCGCTGTAGGCAAAGTGGGCGATCTCTTCTTCGGTCAGCGGGCGCACTTCCTTGACCGGCCGACCCAGGTAGAGGTGGCCGGATTTCAGCACCTTGCCCGGTGGCACCAGGCTGCCGGCGCCTATCATCACCCGCGGCTCGATCACTGCCCGGTCCAGCACGATGGTACCGATGCCGATCAGGCACTCGTCACCAATGGTGCAGCCGTGCAGGGTGACCTGGTGGCCGATGGTGACCCGCTCACCGATGATCAGCGGCGCACCCTGCGGATCTTCCGGCCGCTTGTGGCTGACATGCAGGCAGGCGAGATCCTGGACGTTGGAATCCTTGCCGATATGGATATGGTTGACGTCGCCGCGCACGATGGCGCCGGGCCAGACCGAGGCGTTCTCGCCCAGCACGACCTCACCCACCACCACGGCTGACTCGTCGACATAGGCCGAATCCGGCACCACGGGTGTGATGCCCTTGAAGGAACGAATAGCCATGCGGGAAACTCCACTGAAATCAGGCGGTCGAGTATAGCTGAGCCGACGCCTTTTTCCGCGCAGGGTAAACTTGCGGCTATCGCCGGGCAGGGTCAGCTTGCTTTGCCCCGCAACGCCCGCATCTAGGACTACAAGCGCAATCCGCCGACATAGAAAGCCCAAGCGATGAGCAATCCCCTACTCGACTTTTCCGGCCTGCCGCGCTTTGCGGATATCCAGCCCGACCACATCACGCCGGCTATCGACAGCCTGCTCGAGACCGCTCGCGCCGCAGTGCGCGCGGCCGAGACCGTCTCGCCGGTGAGCTGGGACAGCTTTGTCCGCCCGCTGGACGATGCCAGCGAGCGACTGGGTCGTGCCTGGGGCCAGGTTGGCCACCTCAATGCCGTGGTCAACACGCCGGCCATCCGCGATGCCTACAACGCCAACCTGCCCAAGCTGAGCCAGTTCGGTGCCGAAGTGGGGCAGAACCTGGTGTTGTTCGGCCAGTACAAGCGGCTGGCCGCCAGCGCCGAATATGCCGGCTATGACGCGGCGCAAAAGCGCATCGTCGAAAACGCTTTGCGCGACTTCCGCCTGGGCGGCGCGGAGCTGCCGGAAGCCGACAAGCCGCGCTTTACCGCGATCAAGGAAGAGCTGGCGACCTTGTCGGCCAAGTTCGAGCAGAACCTGCTCGACGCTACCGACGCCTATAGCTTGTACGTGGAAGACGTAGCCGAGCTGGCCGGGCTGCCCGAGGACGTACTGGCCATGTGCCGCGCCCAGGCCGAGAAGGACGGCAAGCCCGGCTACAAGCTGAGCCTGCATATGCCGGTCTACCTGCCGGTGCAAAGCTATGCCGACAACCGCGCCCTGCGCGAACAACTCTACCGCGCCTACAGCACCCGCGCCGCCGAGTTTGGTCCGGCCGAGTGGGACAATACCGCCGCCATCGACCGCATCCTCACCCTGCGCAAGGAACTGGCGCAGATGCTGGGCTTTGCCAGCTACGCCGAATACTCGGTCGCCACCAAGATGGCCGATACACCCGACGAGGTGCTGAGCTTCCTGCGAGACCTGGCGCGCCGTGCCAAGCCCTATGCTCAGCGCGATCGCAGCGAACTGGAGGCCTTTGCCCGTGAGCAGCTGGGTCTGGCCAGCATCGAGAGCTGGGACTTGGGCTACGTCAGCGAAAAACTCAAGGAGGCGCGTTACAGCTTCTCGGAGCATGAGGTGAAGCAATACTTCACCGAGCCCAAGGTGCTGAGCGGCCTCTTTGACGTGATCGAATCGCTGTACGGCCTCAAGGCCGAGCTCGATAGCGCGCCGGTGTGGCACCCTGACGTGCGTTTCTACCGCCTGAGCCGGGCCGATGGCAGCCTGGTGGGTCAGTTCTACTTCGACCTCTATGCCCGCGAAGGCAAGCGCGGCGGCGCCTGGATGGACGACTGCCGCAATCGCCGCCAGACCCAGGCCGGCGTGCAGACGCCGCTGGTCTACCTGACCTGCAACTTCGGCGCCGGCGTGGATGGCAAGCCCGCCACCTTCAGCCATGACGAAGTGATCACCCTGTTCCACGAGATGGGCCACGGTCTGCACCAGCTGCTGACAGAGGTCGGTGAGCTCGGCGTGGCCGGCATCAACGGCGTGGAATGGGATGCAGTAGAGTTGCCCAGCCAGTTCATGGAGAACTTCTGCTGGGAGTGGGAGCGCCTCTTGGCCATGACCCAGCATGTGGACAGCGGCAAGCCGCTGCCGCGCGCCCTCTACGACAAGATGCTGGCAGCCAAGAACTACCAGGCCGGCATGATCACGGTGCGACAGCTGGAGTTTGGCCTCTTCGACATGGAATTGCACAGCCGGTATGAAGCCGGCAAGGAAAGCGTGCTGCAATTGTTGGCACGGGTGCGCGACGAGGTGGCGGTGAACATCCCGCCGGCCTGGAACCGCTTTCCCAACTTGTTCAGCCATATCTTTGCCGGTGGCTATGCAGCTGGCTACTACAGCTACAAATGGGCCGAGGTGCTAAGCGCCGACGCCTACGCGGCCTTTGAAGAGACCCCGGCCGAGATCCGCCTGACCGGCGAGCGCTTCCGTCGCGAAGTGCTGGCGGTGGGCGGCAGCCGGCCGGCCATGGAGAGCTTCAAGGCCTTCCGCGGTCGGGCGCCACAGATCGACGCGTTGCTGCGGCATAGCGGCATGGCGGGGTGATGCTGGCGACGGCTGGCGGCATGCGCCACCGCCAACAAAAAACCCGGCCTAGGCCGGGTTTTTTGTTGCTTGCTTAACGCCTGGATCAGAAGGCGCCCTGCACACCGATGGAGAAGGAGTCGCGCTTCTCGTCGCCGGCGCTGACGGTCTTGCTGTAAGCCCCGTAGATGCTCAAGGTCTTGCTGAGCTTGGCACGAGCACCGATGTTCAGCACGCCGTAGCTGTTGTCAGGGGTGAAGACTTCAGTGTCGAAAGTCGCAGCCTGACCGACCAGGGCAGCGTTGACATGGCGGTCCTTATCCTTGCTGTCGTGGTAGTACATGGCCGAACCGAAGGGTTGGAACATGCCCAGATCGGCTTCCACCTTGGCGCCCAGACCGGCCAGCAACGAGTCGACGCGCTGACGCTCATAGCGCATGGAGGTGCTGCAGCTGGTAGCGCCAACAACGTCGGCGCAGTTTTCCGAGTAGCCGCCGACCTTGTTCTCGCGGTAGGCCAGGCTGACGGTCGGCGACACGCTGACCTTGCCCAGCGAAACGAGGTAGCTGCCGGCCACACGGAAGCCAAGCTGGCTGCCACGGGCATCGGCGCTTTCCACACGATGCAGCGCGCCGAGCTGTACGTTGCGGTGCACGTCGTTGAAGCGGGTCGAACCCATGAAGACATCGCCGACCACGCTGATCGCGCCAATATCCTGACGAGCAAACAAGGACAGCAGGTGGTTGGCGGCCTTGAAGCCGCCCACATCACCGGCGAAGTCAGTCTTGTTGTGCGCATAGGTGTAGGCCACGCCAACCGCGGTATTACCGCCGGCCTGGTAGTCCAGACCCACGGTCACGGCGGTGTTGCTGCCATCGCTCTGCAGCGCGCCGTTGTTGGCATCCTGATCGTTGTTCAGGCGGCTGACACGGGCGAAGCCATCCAGCGCGCCGACGGAACGAGCCTGGCCGGCACGCTCGTCCAGTGCGGCCTGGGCGGCGTTGACGGCGACCGGCTGGTTGTTGACCAGCTGGGCGGCGTAGTACGGTGCGTCCAGGGTAGAGGTGATCAGCTGGGCCAGGATGGCGTGGGTCTGCGGGGTGGGGTGGAAACCATCCGAGAAGAAGAAGTTCTTGCTCGAATCGTAGCCGGGTGCACCCTGTACGCAGGCGTTGGCACTGGCCGCGCAGGCAGTACCGGTCACGTTGTCAAAGCCAAAGGCCTTGGGGTTGGCCAGGGCTTCAGCCATCAGCTTGTTCATGTCGATGGCCACCACATTGCCGACCTGGCCCAGGCTACCGTTGAGGGCAGCGTTGAACACCGAATTGGCCAGGCTGGAGGCGGAAACCGAGGCAGTTGCCCAGGTGCCATAGACCTTGCCCTGGATATTGGCGACCAGGGTGGGGGTCAGCGCCAGCGGCACGCCGGCCTTGAGCTGGGCAGCCTGGGTGGCGTCGATCACACCGGCTGCGACCAGCGCATCCACGGCCGCATTGGCGGCGGTGGTGGCGTAGCTCTTGGCGATGGCGTTCTCGGCGCCGCTACCGGCAGCCTGGTAGGCGGCGGTCTGTGCGGCCGGGTCGGCGCCACCGGCATTGAGCGCGGTACGTACGGCTGCGGTGCCGGCGGTTTTCATGTTGGAGAGGGTGCTGGCCTGGCCGCTGGCGGTCTGGATGGCACCGCTCATCAGGCCGATCAGCGCGGCATTGCCGCTCTGGCCGATCCGCTGGGCAATGGCGCCGGCCACGGTATTGGCCGTGGTGGCGTTGTTCACGCCGGCGTAGAAGGCGGTTGCCACGCCATCCGACACGGTATTGACCAGGGTCGGGGTACGGCCGATGTCGACCGCGTTACCGACGATGATGTGCTTGGCACCGGCGGCCTTGAGGGCGCCAACCTGTTGCACCACGGCGGCGACAGCCTGACCGGCCACGGTCTGGGCGGTAGCCGGGTTGGTCAGTGCGGCGGCCAGATCGTTGTTACCGCCCCAGACCATATACAGTGCATTGGGGTCGGCCTTGCCGCCGTTGGCAGCCAGGTAGGTGGAGATCTGGAAGGGCAGGAGCTTGCCGTTGCGCAGCGGGTCGGCCGGGTCCAGGCTGCTGCTCAGCATGGCGCCACCACCTTCGGCAAAGTCATTGGCACCGGCGGTCACCTTGCCAGCCAAGAGGTCGGTGACCAGGGCCGGGTTGAGCTTGTAGCCGTACTTGCGGGCCAGGATATCGGCGTACAGGTCGTTGACCGAGCCGTCCGGCTTACGCACGGTCCAGCGGTTGCCCTGCGGTACGCCGGGCAGCCCGTAGTAGGCGCCGGCATCGGTCAGGCTGTCGCCGAAGAAGATCACATTGGAATAGCTGCCGGCGGCCTGGGCAGCCGGGACAAAGGCAGCCGCGACCAAGGCGGAGGTGATGACGGTGCGTGCAAGACCGAAGCGTTTCATAGGATGTCTCTCTCCTGGAGGGGTTCAGGCTTTAGAATTTGTATTGCCCTGGCGGCGCCTTGGTCTAGCGCTTGGCCGATATGCCGGACACAGGTCGGGTTTCTGGCCGCAACCCGCATGGGGCTTGGTCTGGCGGGCAATGGACCGCTGCCACTATATGTCATTTCAGAGTTATTACACTAGATGCAAAGACAAGACATCGATGTCGTCGTGATTGGTGCCGGCGCTGCCGGCATGATGGCCGCCGCCAGTGCAAGCCAGCGTGGACGCGGGGTTGCACTGATCGACCATAGCGAGCGCTTGGCCGAGAAAATTCGCATCTCCGGCGGCGGGCGTTGCAATTTCACCAATACCCAGGCTGCCGCTGACCGCTATCTGTCGCGTAATCCGCACTTCTGCAAATCGGCGTTGGCGCAGTACAGCCAGCACGATTTCATCGACCTGGTGAACCGCTACGGCGTGGCCTGGCATGAAAAGAAGCTGGGCCAGCTGTTCTGCGACGATTCGGCGCAGAACATCATCGATCTACTCAAGGCCGAATGTGATCTGGTCGGCATCGAGTGGCGCATGGGCACAAGCATTGCAAGCGTGGAAGCGCTCGACGGCGGCTTTGTGGTGCGTACCAACCGGGAGACCTGGCATTGCCAGAGCCTGGTGATCGCCACCGGGGGCCTGTCCATCCCCCCCATCGGTGCCACCGGCTTCGGTTACGACCTGGCCCGGCAGTTCGACCTGCCGGTCACACCGCTGGCGGCGGGGCTGGTGCCGCTGACCTTCGAGCCCAAGGACCTCTACGGCGAACTGGCCGGGGTATCGCTCGATTGCGAAGCCCACGGTGGCGACGGGCCCAGCTTTCGCGAGAACGTGCTGTTCACCCACCGCGGCGTCTCCGGCCCCGCCATCCTGCAGATATCCTCCTACTGGACGCCCGGCCGCGAGATCAGCCTGGACCTCTTGCCTGGCCGCGACGTCAGCCAGTTGTTCGAAGAGGCGCGGCGTTCCGACATGCTCCTGCCCAATGTGCTGGCGGACTGGCTGCCCAAGCGCTTTGCCCAGGCTTTCTGCGCCGCCCATGGCGAGGTCAAGCCCATGAAGCAGTACCAGGTTGCAGAGCTGGCGGCATTGGCCAACCACTTGCACGACTGGCGGGTCAAGCCCAGCGGCAGCGAAGGTTACAAGAAGGCCGAAGTCACCCGTGGCGGGGTGGATACCGACGCGCTATCCAGCAAGACCATGATGGCCCGCAAGGTGCCCGGCCTCTATTTCGTTGGTGAGGTGGTGGACGTAACCGGCTGGCTGGGGGGTTACAACTTCCAGTGGGCGTGGTCTTCGGGGTGGGTGGCTGGCCAGCACGCGTAGGGCCTGGGCTTATTTACGTCGCATGTTCGATACGTTCAGCGCAGGCGCCCGGGGACCCGGGCGCTAATCATTTGTGATGACTGAAAGATTGGCCCTACTCTTGATTTAGTCCCTACCCCCTCCGCCCCCCGCCCGCCGGCGGGGGAGCCTCGCTACGCTCGAGCCGTGGATGAAACTGGCGGCAGTCAATATCGACGTATTCGCTGCGCCCGGGTAACCCGGGCGTTAACCTTTTATGTGTGCTGAAACATGGCTCTCGCCTTGCTTTAGTCCCGCCCCCTCCGCCCCCGCCCGCCGGCCGGGGAACCTCGCTACGCTCGCGGGTGCTTTGAATAAGCGCTAATTGCGGCTCCCTTGATCCCCGGTCGGAGTCTCATCTCCAAAGTCGTTGCTACTCAGCCCTTGGGTACGGCTGGCGGAGCCGGCGGTGCGGGTGGGGCCTTGGGTGGCATGGGTGGCTTGGGCAGGTCGGCCAGGACGTCGCGCAGCTGGTAGTCGGCCGGGACCTTGAAGAGGGCGCTGTCGGGTTCGCTACGTTTGAGCTTGGCCAGCCTGTAGCTCGATTCGCCGGTGCGTGGGTCGCGGGTGGTGGTGGCCAGTACCAGTTTCAGCTCGGGAGCGTACCAGCGCTCGGTGACGATCTGGATGGGCTTTTCGTTGCCGACGCGGCCGGCCGGGATGACCCGGGTGTACTCGCTGCCCTCGGCCTTGACCCCATCCATGTCCTTGTTGCCGAGCGAGCGGGTGGAGGGGGCGCCCTCCCCTTCACCACCCATGACCACAATGCGGGTAGCGGACGCGCCCTTGAGGTCACCCAGCTTGACTATACGTTCCTGGGTCAGCACCTTGCCTTCCTTGTCGGTACCCACGGTACGGTTGACGACGACCCGCTCGCCACCGCCCTTGCCCCAGGGCAGCTTGGTCGCCTTTTTGCTGGCGGGGCTCAGGAGGTAGTGCGCCCCCGCCACCGGATCGAAGATAAAGACCTGCCGCACGCTGCCGTCGTCGGCCAGGATCTCCTGGCGGGTACGGCCCTGCTCGTCGCGGTACAGCCGGGTGGTGGAGCGCTTGATCAGGCGGTTACCGTCGAGCAGCGTCTGCACGCGTTCGGTCTGCGCCTCGGCGCTATAAGGGGCTCCAGCGACGGTTGCGCCACCTGCAGCGAACTCCTGGCCGGTGAAGGCCATGGCCCCCTCGACCATGCCGGAGATATCCGGCAGCTGCAGATTGATCACTTCTGGCAGCGGCGGGATCGGTGGAATCGGGGGGATAGGCGCCATGGGTGCCACCTGACCATCCTCGCCTACCCGGGTGATCACGATGCGCTTCTCCACCACATTGCGGGTGCGCTCAACGGGTGCCGCCTTGGGCGCCGTCGCCGTCTCGGCAGCCAGCAACAGCGGCACATCCTCGGCCAGTGCAGTGGCCGGCAGCCCCAGCAGCAGAGCCAGGCCCAGCGGTTTCAGGAGGGTATTCATGGTGCGTCCTCTACATCAGATGATGATTGCCGCGCACAAAGCGCAGCGCCAGGGTGCTGCCATCGTCGGCAACCAGAATGTCGGCCTCGATGGGTTGATCGGCCAAGGCCGGATTGACCGGCAGGCCATAGCTGACCAGGGCGGCTCGCGGCATGGTCACCCGCACCATGCGCGCATGGTCTGCCGCCTGGATGCGGGCTGGGTCACCGACCGGGAAGAAAGCGGTTGCCAGCTCTTCGCCCGTGGTTTGCTGCGCCGCAGCCTCGATCGTGCTGGGCGCCAGCGGCCCCCGCTGCAGCAGCAGGGGGCGTAGCCAGAGCATGGCGGCCAAGGCGGCCACGCAGGCGCCCCCCAGCGGCAGCCAGAGATTGCGTTCCTGCCTTAGCCACTCCAGCAGGCGGGCGTGCAGCTTGGGTGCGGGTGCATAGGCTTGCCGGTAGCTCGCCAGCAGCTGTGCTTCCAGTGCGTCGGGGGCCCGCAGCTCAGCCAGGGCTTGCCGCAGCGGCGCGTAGGCCGCCGACAGTTCAGTCTCGTGGCGGGTCATGATGTCGTCTCCAAACCGGCTGACTGTGCACTGAGCAAGTGGCCGGCAAGCGCCGCGCGGGCGCGGTTGAGTCGGGACCGTACCGTCCCCAGCGGGCAACCGATCACGGCTGCCGCGTCCTGGTAAGGCAGCTCCTGCAGATCGCACAACACCACCACCTCGCGGTAGGCAAAGGGCAGCGCGGCGATGGCGGTGCGCAGGCTGGCCAACGTCTCCGCCGACAACAAGCCGGCCAGCGGACTACCGGTGTGCTCGGCATCGCCATCCTCGTCCTCACCAGCGGCATCCGGTTCAAGATCGGGCAACGGCGCATGAACCAAGCCGCGCCGCACGTGGTTGCGCGCCACGCCCATCAAAAAGGCCGGCAAGGCCCCCTTGGCCGGGTCGTAACTGGCCGGCGCATGGATCAGCAGCAGGAAGGCTTCCTGGGTCGCGTCCGCCGCCACACCGCTTGCCCCGCAGAGCATCAGGGCGAAGCGATAGACCGCATCCTTGTAGCGGCGGTAGAGCTGAGCAAAGGCAGCTTCATCCCCGTGCTGGAGGCGTTGGTGGAGCTCGGCGTCGGCAAGCGTGGCGGTCGGGTTCACGGTGGGCAGGGTACGTTTGTCTAAACGTATTCAGCCGAGCGGGGGGAAAGGTTCCAGCCAGCACAAAAAAACGGCCGGTACCGGTCTGGAAAGGGCCGTCCACTGCGTTGTGAACCTAAGCAATAGCAGGCTATTGCCATCGCTCGACGCCTTGTGCCAGGCCCTTTCCAGACCGGCACCAAGAGCTAGGATTTTGAGCTGGCGCCTAGCTCGCCGGACTGTCGGAGCCCTCGCTGGCCATCTGGCGCGAGAGTCGCTGCGCCAAGCCTTCGTCCGGGGGTACGATGCGCGCCAGGCAGGTCTCGGCCTGGGCCTTGAAGGCCGGCTCCTTGTGCTCCAGGAAGGCCTTTGCCGCGGCATTGGCGGCCGCCGCCAGCAGCCGGTTGTTACGGGTGCGCTCGCCCTCACGGGTCAGCCGCTCCACGGCTGCGCGAAAGTTGCCATCCTTGACCAGTTGGGCCGCCTGGTTGGTGATCTGGGCGACGAATTCACCCGCCTTGGCGACAACCTCCGTCAAACGGGTACGTCTTGCGAGCGGTTGGGTCAGCAGTTCCTCCGCCTGTCGGCCGGTGACAAAACGCACCGCGATGGGTTGCACCCACTCGACCAGGGTGCCGGCGATATCGTCGGCATACAGACGGTCGACCACCTTGAGATAGTCCAGGGCAAAGGTGAAGGTGAAATCCGGTGCGCTCCAGTGTTCGGCCAGCTTGCGCAGGATGTCGATGGCCGAGAGCGGTTCGCGGCGGGCGATCGCCTCGGTCGCCAGCGCCATCTGGCCATACCAGTCACCCTGCTGGCCATCGGTCGGCGTAGCGTCGGCCTTGTGCTTGGCTGCCAGCTGCTTGACCAGACTGGCCGCATCCGGCGCCTGGCCCTTGTCGTACTGCAATAGCACCAGGTGAAAGATGGTGCGGTAGTCGAGGTCCACCGCCTTGCCGTTGATGCGTACCGCCCGTTCCAGGTACTCGGCCGCCTTGGTGGCGTCCCCCAGGCTGTAGGCCAGCTGCCCGGCCCGTTGCAATCGTTTGAGGCTGTTGGGGGTGATCTTGATCGCCTGTTCGGTGATCTCCAGCGCCTCGGCATAGCGCTCGTCCGCAAGATAGAAGTCGACCAACTGGTTGTAGACCGGCAGGTAACGGAAATGCTGGTTGATGATGTCCAGCATCGCCCCTTCGGCTGTCTCCTTATCGTCCTGGCGCAACGCGACCTTGGCCAGGCCGAGCTTGGCCCAGGCCGGATTGCGAGTCTCCAGAATGCGCTTGTACATGGCCGCCGCTTCTTCATAGCGGCCCAGCCGGTACAGGATGTTGGCCGACAGGCGGATGATGTCCGCCAGATACGGCGTCTTCATCTGCATCATCTGCTGGGCGACCTTGAGGGCCTTGTTGTAGTGCTGCTCGTTGAGCGCCTCGTAGATCTCCATCAAGGCCTGCCGGCGCAGAAAGGCCTTCTCTATGCGCTCGGCCAACTCGCCAGCCTGTACCGGCTTGAGCATATAGTCGTCCGGCGTTTCCTCGGCCACATTGACCACCCGGCTGTAGGCGGCCTCGGCGGTGACCACAAAGAATAGCGTCGACAAGGGTAGCGCCTTGCGCGCGCGCATTTCCTCCAGCAGATCCTGGCCGGTTTCTTCCGAGTCGAAGTGGTATTCGCACAGCACGATGTCGTATTTGCCGTCTAGTAGACGGCGCCGCGCCTCGCTGATGGTGGAGGCGGTATCGATGCGACTGACATCGCAGCCCTGCAAGATGGCCCGCAGCGACAGGCGGACGGTGGAGGATGGGTCGGCGACCAAAGCCGCCAGGGCGCGTTGTTGCATGGACTATCCCGGTTTATGCAGCGAGCCACAGACAGGGGGTCCGCTGGGCCGGCGCGTGCCGGCCCAGCGACGATCAACGATTCACGACCAGCACGCGGGCATCGAGCGCTCGACCCAGCGAGAACTCAAGGCGACCACCCTCTGGCACGCCGGCCAGGGAGATACGGGCGCTGCCACCGGTCAAACCTTGCGACAGCACCGTGCGGGTGCTGCCCACATGCGTGACCGACAAACGCGGATACGCTGCGGCATTCCAGCTCAGGCGCAGCTCGCCACCGGCTTCGCGCCAATCAACGCTGGGCGCCCCTGCACCGCCCACCCGGTCGGCCTGGGCCAGCGCTTCCTGTGGCAGAACGCGCCCGTCCTTCAGCACCTCCAGCTTGGCCAACTCGCCGGTATAGGGCACGGCCAGATGGAAGGCGACGGCATTGCTGTCCGGCATGGGGACGGTACGCAGGCGCTGTTCCTGCACCGAACCATCGGCCAGGGTCAACCGCAACACATGGCTGCCGCCGGCATACAGTACCGGCTGGCCACGGCTGGCCGAGAGCGGGCTGAAATGCACCACGCCGGCAGCATCGACATAACCACGGATACGCAAGAGGTCGGTCTCTGCGGCCGCACCGGCGATCAGCGGATAGCCATTGCTCTCCAGCCAGGTCTGGGTGCCGCGGTAGTTGTAGTCCGAGAACCAGGTACCACTACAGTAGCCCATCACATCGGTCTGGCCGTTAGGGCTATACAGCGTGCCGGTATTGCTGTCGTACAAGGGCGTACTGCTCAGCACGCCGTTGGCGTAGGGATAGCTGGTATCGACCGCGGTGGGGTTGCCGCAAGGCGCATGACCACGGCTGAAGTTATGGCCCAGCTCGTGCACCATGGTCCGCTCCCACTCGTTGTAGCGGGCATCAAGGCCGACGGCGGAATCGGCGCGCAGGAAGCCCGGGCCATTCTGGTAACCCAGGCCCACGGTCTGTGCGCCCGTCAGGCTGGGTCGAGGCACAAAGCCGAAGTAGTGCCGGGTCGGTGCTTCCTGGCCACGAAGGTCCTCCACCTCGCTGAGTATCTT
>NZ_DATCSC010000113.1:0-36405 GCF_036568685.1 Chitinimonas sp. | reverse complement strand
CGATATCTAGCAAGTTTGAAGGATGAGTCCCGGCGTGGGATCTACGGAGCGAACTGACTGTTCAAGGGCGCAAACGGCGTCCGGGACTCGATGACGGAGCGCTACTCCGTCAGGTGTGACAATACAAGGGCGCAATCCCCGGAGGGCATTGCGCCGTATTTTCCTTCGACTTTGTCACCAAGGCTGGTGACTATCGCGTGTCCTTGCTCAGCTCGAAGAACTGTTCATGCTTACGGTTGTTGCCGTAGTAGAAGCGCTCAGGTGGTGCGGGGCAGCAGGCAGTCGGGTCTTCGACGGTGAGGGTACGGGTGATGGGGACGTAGCGCATGGTGCCCTGCTTGCCACAGAAGCGCAGGGCTAGCTGTTCAGGGTCGTACTGGATCTTGGGGTTCTTCTGCGGGCCAGGGTTGCAGACTTCCAACTTGCGGCTGTTGATCAGCTTGTCCGCTTTGAATACGCGGATGGTGGCGGGGGCGTACTGGTCGTCGACGCTTTTCCAGCCGAACACACCCTCAATATGGACTTCGTGAATGCCAGGGCTGACGGTGCTGGCCACCCAGCAGGCATTGGTGGCGCTATAGGCCAAGTGGTCGATCTTGGCGTCGCTGTCGGCCCGCTTGGCATCCAGAAAAGGCAGCGCCACCGTCTGGCCGTCCTGGCTCTCCAGGTAATAGCGGTAGTCGCGCGACTTGATCGACTCTCGGTTGCCTTCCGGGGTAAAGGCCAGTTCGATGTGCTCGGTCTGCTGCAGCATCAGCCGGGCGGGTGGCGCATCGCCCACGGCGCGGATGGTCAAGGGTGGGGGCATGCGATCGGGTATGCCGGAGGCACAGCCGCTCAGTGCGGCGGTACAGGTCAGCAGTGCCAGCGTGCGCACGGCGTGGTCGCGGTTCAGGAGCATAAGGAATGGGATCGCTTATTCGAGGGGCCCTGCCGCCAAGCAGCAAGCGCTCGCCACCCTATACGCGATCCATGCGACCGTACACGCCCGGCGTGGGGGAAAATTCACGACCAGCATGACCGCGCTCCACGCGGGTGTTAGATCCGCACCAGTATCCCGGCGCTACCCGTCTCTCGCTCCAGCCAGCCCAGGTAGTGCATGGCCTGCTCACGGTTGCTGCCGCACATCTCTACTTCCGGCTGCAAGCCACCGCACACGGCTGGGCGACGTGGGTCGCCAAAGAGTTTGCAGCGCAGGTCTTCGTCGAGCTGTATGCAGGGTACGCCGGCCGGCTTGCCGTTAGGCATGCCGGGGATGGGGCTGGAAATGGAGGGGGCGGTGCAGCAGGCGGCACAGCCGGGGCGACAGGTGAGGCTCATGGTGCTGGGGCCGCATGGTAAGGCGGCAGATCTGGCAAATCCTTGATTCTACAGTAAATCAGTCTCTTCTCAGGCATCAGGCAGCCCGGCCTGCCTCTCGGCATGCGAGGCATCGAAATAGACCACCTGATTGCGGCCTGCGTGCTTGGCCTGGTAGAGCGCCCGGTCGGCCAGCTTCATCAGTGCCTCGATATCCATTTCTTCCGGTTGGCAGTGCGCGCTGCCTATGCTCACGGTCACATAGAGCGGTGCTCCACTGGGCAGCAGGATGGGCTCGGCTGCCAGGGCTGTGCGCAGGCGTTCGGCCACCTGGTGCAGCCGGGCGTCGTCGTTTTCCAGCAGCAGGATGGCGAACTCCTCCCCACCTACGCGACCGAACACGTCGGTCTCGCGCAGTTCGTTGCGCAGCCGGTCGGTAAAGGCGCGTAGCACCAGGTCGCCAGCGTCGTGGCCGTAGCTGTCGTTGACCTGCTTGAAGTGGTCGATATCGAGCAGCAGGAGGCACAGCCGGTGCTGGTAGCGGCGCGCCCGGTACCACTCCTGTTCGGCCCGCTCCAGAAAGTAGCCGCGGTTGGCAATGCCGGTCAGGGTGTCCACCGTGGCCTTGCGCCACAAGGTCTCCTGGGTGGCCTTGCGCTCGCTGATGTCCTGCAGGCTCAGGAAGTAGGCCGGCTGCTCCTGGTATTCGATCGGCGAGCCGGACATCTCCACCCAGAAGCTCTGCCCGTCGCGGCGGATAAAGCGCAGTTCGTAGGCGGTGATCGCCTGCCGCTCGGTCAGCTGCTCGCGTACCTCGGCGTGCTGTTCGGGTCGCAGGTAGAGGCTGGGCAGCCATAGCCCGCTCAGGGTGCCCGGTGCCTTGCCGCACAGGAGTTCGGCAGCCTGGTTGGCGTGCAGTATGGTGTCGTCGCTGGCGCGCAGCAGCAGCAAGGGCCGTGAGATGGTCTCCAGCGCGCGCAGGATATGGCCGTCGCGTTCGGCCATGCGGCTGGTGCTGAGCTGCACTGCCAACGCCAACTGCGCCTCACGCCAGCCGCGCCAGGCCATGGCTACCCCAAACAGCATCAAGAGCAGGTAGGCAGTCGCATAGGCACCGGCCTTGAGCCGCCAGTCAGCCAGGTAGCTGTTTTCCGGCAAGCCGACCATCACCAGGAAGGGGAAGTTCTCCAGCCGTCGGAAGCTGACACCGCGCTCGACCTGATCATAGGGCGAGACGAACACGGTATAGCCACTGCTGCGGCCGTTCACCCACTCGTCGATCAGTTTGGCATTGTTGATCGGCTTGCCTATCCCTCCCTCCACTTCCGGGTAGCGGCCCACCAGGATCAGGTTGATATCCAGCAGCGCAAAGGCGCCCCGCTCGGGGGCTTGCAGCTGGCGGGCCAGCTGGTTGAAGTACTCCAGCGTCACCGTTGCCAGCACCGCGCCGCCTAGCTTGCCGTCGGGGCCGGGTATGCGGCGCGCCACCACAAAGCCCATGTCCTGGCTGCCGGGCAGGCTCACCGGTTTGGAGAAGGCCAACTCGAGGCCAGGGTTGTCACTGAGCTGCAGCCAGAGCTGGCGCTGCGCCGGGTTGGCCGGCAGCAGCCGGTCGGTATTGAGCGCCAGCTGCCCGTCGGCCGAGAGGTAGGACATCTCGTCGATCTGCGGCAGGGTGGACAGTTTCTCGTCCAGCAGATTACGCAGCAGCCGCTGCTCATTGGCCGGCAGCTTGCCCAACCGGGCCAGTAGCTGCGGGTCGACCTTGCCTGCCAGGTCGCGCAGCACCAGATCGGTTTCACGGAAGGCGCCGTCCAGCTGCTCCTTGAGCAGGGCGGAGAGGTTTTGCGCCGCCAGCCGCGAGGCATTGCGGGCATCAAGATGAGACTGGTGCAGCTCCCAAGCGATCAACGCCGCCACCACCAGCCCCGCCAGTCCTAGCCACGACAACAGCTTGCGGCGGGCTGCGACGAAGGCCGGAATGTCTTGCCGCAGCGGTCTCGTCGAGGTGAGGCGGAGGGAGAAACCGGGCATGGCCTTCGTCACGCGTTGGGTTGCCACCAGTATAGGGGGCGAAATCCCCCCGCCGCGCTGCCGGTGGGTCAGCGTTCCTGCAGCCAGCGTGCGGCTTGCGGCGCAAAGTAGGTCAGCACGCCATCGGCGCCGGCACGCTTCATGGCGGTCAGGGCCTCCATCGCCACGGCCCGCTCGTCCAGCCAGCCATTCTGGGCCGCCGCCTTGATCATCGCGTATTCCCCGGAGACCTGGTAGACATAGGTCGGTACCTGGAATTCATCTTTCACCCGGCGGACGATGTCCAGATAGGGCAAGCCGGGCTTGACCATGACCATGTCGGCGCCTTCCTGCAGGTCCAGCGCCACCTCATGCAGCGCCTCGTTGGAATTGGCCGGGTCCATCTGGTAATTGTACTTGTTGCCCTTGCCCAGATTGCCGGCCGAACCCACCGCGTCACGGAAGGGGCCGTAATAGCTGGAGGCGTACTTGGCCGAGTAGGCCATGATGCGGGTATGGATATGCCCGGCAGCGTCCAGCGCCTGACGGATGCCGCCGATGCGGCCGTCCATCATGTCGCTGGGGGCCACCACGTCGGCACCGGCTTCGGCATGGCAGAGCGCCTGCTTGACCAGCACCGCCACCGTCTCGTCGTTCATCACATAGCCGCTGGCGTCGATCAGCCCGTCCTGGCCGTGGCTGGTGTAAGGGTCGAGCGCGCCGTCGGTGATGATGCCCAGCTCAGGGAAGCGCGACTTCAGCGCCCGCACCACGGTCGGCACCAGGCCCTCGGGGTCGTAGGCGGCTTCGCCACCCTCGGTCTTGGGGCTCTGGATCACCGGGAACAGCGCCAAGGCCGGGATACCCAGCGCCAAGGCCTCCTCGGCGCGCGGCAATAGGCTCTCCAGGCTCATGCGTACCACACCGGGCATCGAACCCACCGCGTCCTCGCGCTTGCCCTGCCCTTCCAGCACAAACACCGGCCAGATCAGGTCATTGCTGCTCAGCACGTTCTCGCGCATCAGGCGGCGGGAGAATTCGTCGCGGCGCATGCGGCGGGGACGGTAGCTGGGGAATTGACGGTTGGCGTGCATGCGGGAAGTCCTTGTCTTGCGGGGATGGGGGTGAGCTTGCGGCCACCCAGCCCTCCTGCGCTACCGCAGCGAAGGGTTCAGGGAGCCGGGGCCTGCCAGACCATATCGAGGTGCTCTATATCATCTTCAAGATAGATGTCGCTGATGGCCCGAAAGCCCAGCGATTCATAGAAGCCCTGCAGATAGGCCTGACCGCCTATGGTGTTCGGTTGACCGGGGTAGCAGCGCATATGTTCCGCCAACCCCTCGAGCATCAGCGCTTTGCCGCTGCCCGTGCCGCGGGCCGTGGCGGCGGTCACCACCCGGCCCAGCGAGGGCGTGGGGTATTTGTAGCCGGCCGGCACCAGGCGCAGATAGGCCACCAGTTCGCCAGCGGCATTGCGGCCCAAGAGGTGGCGGCTCTCCGGGTCGATATGATCGAGATCCGGAAAGGGACACTGCTGCTCGATGATAAAGACCGCCTGCCGCAGCACACCCACTTCATGCCACTCGGCGGCGGTCAGTTCATCCAGCGTGGCCCAGCGCCAGCTCAGCATCAGGCGTCGCCCAGTCGTGCCCGTGCCCGGGCGATGGCCAAGCGCACCTGGCGCGGCGCGGTGCCGCCCACATGGTCGCGGCTGGCCAAGGAGCCTTCCGGTGTCAGCACGTCGAACACATCGTTGCCGATCAGCGGCGAGAAGGTGCCGAGCTCGACCAGGCTCAGCTCGGCCAGGTCCTTGCGCTGCTCGCCGGCATAGCGCACCGCCAGTGCTACGGCCTCGTGCGCATCGCGGAAGGGCAGGCCCTTCTTGACCAGGTAGTCGGCCAGGTCGGTGGCAGTGGCATAGCCTTGCTTCACCGCCCGGCGCATGGCTTCGGGCTTCACCACCACGCCGCGCATCATGTCAGCGACGATGCGCAAGGTGGCCGCGAGCGTGTCCACGGTGTCGAACAAGGGCTCCTTGTCTTCCTGGTTGTCCTTGTTGTAGGCCAGTGGCTGGCCCTTCATCAGGGTCAGCAGCGACATCAGGTGGCCGTTCACCCGGCCGGTCTTGCCGCGTACCAGCTCGGGCACGTCCGGGTTCTTCTTCTGCGGCATGATGGACGAGCCGGTGCAATAGCGGTCGGCCATGTCGATAAAGCCGAAGCGCGGGTTCATCCACAGCACCAGCTCTTCCGACAGGCGCGACAGATGCGTCATCACCAGCGCGGCGGCGGCGGTGAATTCGATTGCAAAGTCGCGGTCGCTCACGGCGTCCAGCGAGTTGTAGCAGACCTCGTCAAAGCCCAGCTGACGGGCCACGAACTCGCGATCGATGGGGTAGCTGGTGCCGGCCAGGGCAGCCGAGCCCAGCGGCAGGCGGTTCACACGGCGGCGCACGTCGGTCAGCCGTTCCACGTCGCGGGCCAGCATTTCCACATAGGCCATCAGGTGGTGGCCAAAGGTGATGGGCTGGGCCACCTGCAGGTGGGTAAAGCCCGGCATCACCGTCTCGGCATGCTTGTCGGCCAGTTCCAGCAGCGCGCGCTGCAGATCCTGCGCCAGCAGTACCAGGCCGTCGATCTCGTGGCGCAGCCAAAGGCGGATATCGGTGGCCACCTGGTCATTGCGGCTGCGACCGGTATGCAGGCGCTTGCCGGCGTCGCCGATCAGGTCGGTCAGGCGCTTCTCGATATTCATATGGACATCTTCGAGGTCCAGCGACCATTCGAAGCTGCCATCGCGAATCTTGCTCAGGATGGTGCTCATGCCATCGGTGATGGCGGTCAGGTCGGCAGCCGACAGCACGCCCACCTTTTGGAGCATCTGGGCGTGCGCGAGCGAACCCTGAATGTCGAATTCGGCCAGGCGTTTGTCGAAAAACACCGAGGCGGTGTAGCGTTTGACGAGTTCGGCGACCGGTTCGGAGAAGCGGCCCGACCAGGCCTTAGGCGTAGCGTCTTGCATGAACGCAGGTTCCAAGTTTGGTGCGATGGCGCGATTATAGGGCAATCGGTACTTTTGCCGCAGTGCGACAAAGACTTGCAGAAGTCAGCGGGGATTCATGCTAGCTGGCTATAATGCGCCGATTCGCGTGGCCCAGGCCGCGCTGCACCAGAGTGGAACATGGCCAAGGACTATAAAAATTCCGGCAGGAAACCCGCCGCCAGCGGCAAGCGCAGCGGTGGCAGCAGTGGGGGCGGCTCGGTATTTGCCGGCCTGATCATCGGTCTTTGCCTGGGCGTCGCCATCGCGGTGGCGGCCGCGCTCTATCTGAACAAGACACCCAATCCCTTCGGCAGCAAGGCACCCGCCAACCCGGCGCCGCAGCCTGCCGCACCGTCTACCGCCCGTCCGCCCGAGGTCATGGCGCCCAGCGGCGGCAGCAAGCAAGCCCCGGTCGAGGCCGTGCCACCGGCCCCGCATGGCAAGCCTGCCGCCAATGCGCCGGCGCAGGCGCAGCCCCAGCAGGGCGACCGCTTCGACTTCTATCGCATGCTGCCTGAGCTCGGCGGGGAACCGAAAGCCGGTACGACTGCCAAACCGGCCGATGTCACACCGCCGACCACGGTGCAGCCCGCCAAGGGCAGCTACCTGCAGGTCGGCGCGTTCCAGACCGAGAAAGATGCCGACAACCTCAAGGCCAAGCTGGCATTGCTGGGCATGGAAGCGACCATCCAGACCAGCGAAGTGACCGGCAAGGGTCTCCTGCACCGGGTGCGGGTCGGCCCGCTGGCCAGCGCGGACGATATCGACCGTGTCCGCGCCCAGCTCAAGGTCAATGGCATCGATTCGGCGCTGGTGAAGCAATAAGCGCCATAACCACACGACAATACACCAGGAGCTTTGCATGCGGATCGCCAAGTTGTTCGCCCGCCTTCTCGCCACCGGCCTCGCCCTGGCTGCCCTCAGCAGCCACGCCGAGGTCCGCCCGGGCGTTGATTTCGACTACCTGCCGACGGTCATGCCGACCGATTCCCCCGGCAAGATCGAGGTGATCGAATTCTTCTGGTACGGCTGCCCGCACTGTTACCACCTGGAACCCAAGGTCGAAGCCTGGGAAGCCACCCTGCCCAAGGACGTGGTGTTCCGCCGCGAACACGTGATGTGGGATGGCCGCTCCGACATGCAAGGCCACGCCAAGGTCTTCGTCGCCCTCAAGGCGCTGGGCCAGGTCAACGCCCTGACCCCCAAGGTCTTCAACGCCATCCAGAAGGACGGCATCGAACTGCGTGACGAGAAGACCCTGTTCGACTGGGTGGCCAAGCAAGGTGTCAACCGTGCCCAGTTCGAAGCCGCCTACAAGTCCTTCGGCGCCCAGAGCGGGCTCAACCGCGCCGGCCAGCTGACCCGCGACTACCGTATCGATGGCGTGCCCAACTTCATCGTCAACGGCAAGTACAAGACCTCGCCGAGCAAGACCGGCGACGAAGCCAAGCTGTTCCAGGTGATCAACGAGCTGATCGCCAAGGAACGCGCCGCTGCCCCGGCTGCCAAGCCCGCAGCCGCCCCGGCCGCCGCTGCCAAGCCGGCCAAGAAGTAAGCCCGCTGCAGTTGGACCCAAAGAAAAAGCGCCCCACGGGGCGCTTTTTTTATGTTCAGGCTTCAGCCCTTGGACTGCCTTGCCAGGAGCAGGTATCCCGCCACTGCCGAGAGGACCGAGCCGGCCAGGATGCCCAGCCGGCTGGTGATCATCAGCTGTGGCTCGGCGGTCTCGAAGGCCAGGCCGGAGATAAACAGGCTCATCGTAAAGCCGATGCCGCACAGCACCGCCGCGCCATAGATCTCGCGCCAGCCCACGCGCTCCGGCAACCGGCCCAGACCGGACTTCACCGCCAGCCAGGCAAAGGCCAGCACACCCAGCTGCTTGCCCAGAAAGAGGCCCAGCGCAATGCCCAAGGGGGCCGGCTCCAACAGGCTGGCAGGGCTCAGGCCGGCCAAGGGCACGCCGGCATTGAAGAAGGCGAACACCGGCAGCACCAGAAAGGCCACCGAGCTGTGCATGCCCTCCTCCAGCGCCCGCAGTGGCGATTCACCATGCCTGTTCTGCGCCCGCAAGGGCATGAAGAAGGCTGCCGTCACGCCGGCCAGGGTGGCATGCACGCCCGACTTCAGCACTGCCACCCACAGCACCAGCCCCACCGCCAAGTAGAGCAGCCAGTTGGTCACGCCACGGCGGTTCAACAGCCACAAGCCCGCCAGGCACAGCGCGGCCAGGCCTAAGGCCGGTAGGCTGATGCCGTGCGAGTAGAACAGCGCAATGATCAGCACCGCGCCCAGGTCGTCGATGATGGCGAGCGACACCAGGAAGACCTTGAGCCCTGCCGGCACCCGGTTGCCCAGCAGCGTCAGCACGCCCAGCGCAAAGGCAATGTCGGTGGCGGCCGGGATGGCCCAGCCCTTGATCGCCACCGGGTCCTGCCAGGCGCAGGCCACATAGATCAGCGCCGGCAGCAGCATGCCGCCGATGGCCGCAATGGCCGGCAACATGGCCCGCCGCCGCTCGGCCAGCTCGCCCTCCAGGAGCTCGCGCTTGAGCTCCAGCCCCACCAGGTAGAAGAACACCGCCATCAGCCCATCGTTCACCCACAGGAGCAGCGGCTTATCGATCGCGAAGCTGCCCAGGCGCACACTGGTCGGCAGCGCCAACAACTGGGCATAGTCCGCCGCCCAGGGCCCGTTGGCCGCCAACAGGGCCGCCAAGGTGGCCAACATCAGCACAATGCCGCCGGCCGATTCGTGGTGGATGAACTTCTGGATGCTGCTCAGCAAAGGCATTCCTCCTCAGGCTGTATAAACAGGCACGCTGTTGGTGCCGTGTGGCGCGATCAGTCTTTCGCCGACGCGATCGTCTTTTTCTGGATGAACTCGATCTTGTAGCCGTCCGGGTCCTCGACGAAGGCAATCACGGTTGTGCCGTGCTTCATCGGGCCCGCCTCGCGCGTCACCTTGCCGCCGCGGGCACGCACCGCATCGCAGGTTGCGTAGGCGTCGTCCACTTCGAGGGCGATATGACCATAGCCGTTACCCAGCTCGTACGCCTCGGTATCCCAGTTATGGGTCAGCTCAATCACGGCCCCGTCGGCCTCGTCCTGAAAGCCCACAAACGCAAGCGTGAAGCGGCCTTCCGGGTAGTCGTGACGGCGCAACAGGCGCATGCCCAGTACCTCGGTGTAGAAAGAAATTGCGCGATCAAGGTTGCCTACACGCAACATGGTGTGCAAAATACGCATCCAGGGACTCCAATGAAGGGGGAACAAGGGTGTTAGTTTAACCGCACCGCACGATGTTCCCCACGATTTGCAACGAAGCTCTTGACGCCGGAAAGCAAGTCGCTATAATGCGCGGCTCCTCAGGGGTCGTTAGCTCAGTTGGTAGAGCAGCGGACTTTTAATCCGTTGGTCGCAGGTTCGAGTCCCGCACGACCCACCACGGGGAACCGAGTAGTACATCGGGGCGTTAGCTCAGTTGGTAGAGCAGCGGACTCTTAATCCGTAGGTCCACAGTTCGAATCTGTGACGCCCCACCAAAATCCAGAAAAAGCCGTAGCGTAATCGCTGCGGCTTTTTTGCTTTTCTGCGCCCGACCAGCCTACAGTAGGCCACCCTATCCTTTGTGGCCTGCCATGCCCCCCGTCCGTACGCTGTGGCTATCGCTTGCCGTCTTGCTCGCCACCCCTGTCCTGGCCGATTGGGAGGGCCTGCTCGATCTGCGCGCCGTCTCGGCCCGCGCCAGTCCGAGCTGGCTTGAGGCCGGCATGGGCAAGCAGCGCTGGGACGATCGCCATGATGGTCTGCGGCTTGGTCAGGCGGTGCTGGTTGGCCGCACCGAGCTCTTCGACGAGCTCAGCGGCGCGGTGGTCATCGACGCCGCCGACAACCGCCGCCATGGCATAGACCTGAGCGAGGCCTGGCTGGCTTACAAGCCCATGCCCAGCGGTCCCTGGCGCAGCCGCTTCAAGCTTGGCGCCTTCTTCCCGGCGCTCAGCCTGGAGCACGACGGTCCGGGCTGGACCACCACCCGCACCCTCTCTGCCTCGGCCATCAATAGCTGGTTGGGCGAGGAATTCCGCACCCTGGGGTTGGAATACAGCCTGTCCCGCCCCGGCATCTTCGTCGGCTCGCCGCACGACTTCGGTCTCACCGTGGCCCTCTTCAAGGCCAATGACCCGGCCGGCACCCTCCTGGCCTGGCGCGGTTGGGCCATGGGCGACCGGATCACCGGCCTGAGCGAAACCCTGCCACTACCGCCCCTGCCTATCTATGAATCGCTGCGGCAGGATGCCAGGCTCGACAACTTCCGCGAAATGGATGGCCGCTACGGCTACTACGCGGGGCTGCAATACGGCTACGCCGGCCGGCTCAATCTGAGCGCCCTGCACTATGACAACCGTGCCGATCCAACGGTGGTCCAGGGCGGCCAGTGGGCCTGGCGGACCCGTTTTGACCATCTGGGGCTGCAGTACCGGCCGGATGCCGACTGGGAGCTGCTGGGCCAGGTCATGCGTGGCGATACCAACACCGGCCCGCGCCTGGTCTACCTCGACTTCCGCGCCTGGTATGCCCTGTTGGCGCGCAGACTGGGTGAGGACAGGCTGGCTGTCCGTTACGACCATTTCATGACCCGCCAGGATGACCGCCTGCCATTTGATAACAACGATGAAAACGGCCACGCCCTGACCCTGTCTTACAGCCATGCCCTGGCTCGCGATTGGCAACTCATGGCCGAATGGCTGCGCGTGTTCAGCCAGCGGCCGGCGCGCGCGCAACTGGGCCTGCCGGTGCGCGCCCGTGATGACAGCCTAAGCTTGGCGCTACGCTGGCACTTCTGAGGGCGGCCGGTTTTGGCACCGGGTGCATAAAAGCGACGCCCCGCCCGGCCTGATTCAGGCATCCGGGCCTCATGCTGCAAGGGTTGTAACACAACACGGTTTAAATGAGGTCGGTGGCGCCGTGCGCGAATCGCAACACTGCCGCCACTGTTCCGGCGGCTGCGCTTGAGCAGCCGGGCAAGCTGGGCGAAACTTTCTGACGGCCAGCCGGGAGATCACGCGGGCGACCGCGGCCGGCGCAGGTACCGTACTCATCTATCCAGGAGTCAGCGACGCATGCAGAAGCACATCCGCACCATGGAACCCTCCACCGACGCCACCCTGTCGGCCCTGATGAAGACCCCGGCTACCACCGAGCAGCAACACCTCAAGCAACGCCAACACAAACGCGAAGTACGCCGCCGGCTCGAAGATCTGCTCGAGTCCGCGAGCGCCCCCAAGGAGCTGTGGTAAAAACCTGCTCCGCAGAATGAGAAAGCCCGGCCTAGTGCCGGGCTTGTTTGTTTTACAGACCGTGATATTCGCGGTACCAGGCCACGAAGTGCGCCAGTCCCTCTGCCAGCGGTGTCGCCGGCGCATAGCCGGTCAGCTTGGTCAGCGCCGAGCTGTCGGCGCAGGTGGCCCTCACATCCCCGGCCTGCATGGGCAGCCATTCTTTGATCGCTTCCCGACCGGTCAGGCGCTCCAGGGTGGCGATCATCTCCAATAGCGGCACGCTCTGGTGGTTGCCGATATTGAGCACCCGCCAGGGGGGCGATCCTGCAACCGGCTCGGGCGGCAGCGGTAGCAGCCGGACGATGCCGGCCACCACGTCGGCGATATAGGTAAAGTCGCGTTGCAGCTGGCCGTGGTTGTAGATATGGATGGGCTCGCCCTTGAGCATGGCCTCGGTGAACAACCAGGGCGCCATGTCCGGCCGGCCCCAGGGGCCATAGACGGTAAAGAAGCGTAGTCCGCTGCAAGGCAGGCCGTAGAGGTGGGCATAGGCATGGGCCATCGCCTCGTTGGCTTTCTTGCTGGCAGCGTAGAGGCTCAGCGGATGGTCGGTGTCGGCATCCTCGTGGTAGGGCAGCGCCGTGCCATTGCCGTAGACGCTGGAGCTGCTGGCATACAGCAGGTGCTGCACCGGTGTCTGCCGGCAGGTTTCCAACAGGTTGGCAAAGCCCACCAGATTGGACTGCACATAGCGCTCAGGTGCCATCAGCGAATGCCGCACTCCAGCTTGCGCCGCCAGGTGCACTACCGCCTCGCAGCGCTCGTGGGCTTGCAAGGCCTGGAACCCTGCGCCATCGGCAATATCGAGCTGGCGAAAGTAAAAGCCTTCCCGTCGACGCAGGGTATCCAGCCGTGCCAGCTTCAGCGCCACCGGGTAGTAATCGTTCAGGTTGTCTATGCCCAGCACCGTGTGGCCAGCATCGAGCAAGGCATGCGCAGTATGCATGCCGATAAAGCCCGCCACCCCGGTGAGCAGCACCTTCATCGCGGCGTTGGCCCACCCTGCCGCCAGCGCTCGATCAGCTTGGCGTACTTCACAAAGGCAAAGAAGCTGCCAATGGCGATATGGGCAAAGCCTGCGGCGCCATCCAGAAAGCCCAGGCGGAACACGTAGTAGCGGATAAAGCGCACCAGTGGCGAGCCGATCAGCTTCAGGGCTCCCACCCGCTTACCGGCGGCATACAGCTTGTCGGCCTGGATATCGGTGTAGCGGTTCTGCTTTTGCAGGTAGTGGCCCAGCTCTTCGGCCGAATCGTGCAGCAGATCGCCGGCCAGGGTGCCGGTGGCGCCGTCAACCACCCGCACCGTCTCGTGCACCATGTCCTCGCTCCAGTTGGCGCGGCGGCGGTCAAATAGCCGCAGGCACCAGTCCGGGTAGGCCTCGCCATGCTTGAGGTAGCGGCCAAAGAAGCGATTGCGGCGGGCGAAGCGGTAGGCCGCCTTGTCTGGCGCGGCCAGTGCGGCGGCAATGCTCTGCGCCAGTTCCGGCGTCAAACGCTCGTCGGCATCCAGACACAGCACCCAGTCATGCCGGGCCAGGCTTACCGCCAGCCGCTTCTGCGGTCCAAAACCCAAAAAGGGCTGGTGCGTCACCCGCGCACCGTAGCGCTCAGCCAGCGCAACGGTATCGTCCTCACTGCCAGAATCGAGCACCACGATATCGTCCGCCAAGGCCCGCGCCGATTCCAGCGTCTGGGCCAGCTGGCTGGCGGCGTTGTGGGTAATCAGGACCAGGGAAAGGGCGGGCTTGTTCATGCCGCGATTGTAGCGGCGAAACCACGCTATCGGGCAGCAGGCTGTGGCGCCGTTGATGACACCGCATTTCGCGGCAAAGGCAATCCGAGGCGCGACGAGCGTTCCGGTTTCTTGGGCGCATCATCTAAGGGTTGTAACCCACGAAATCATCAACAAACACAAGCCCGGGCCCAGGCCCTAAAATACGGCATGCCGAAAATCCTGCTTATTCGCCTGTCCTCAATGGGCGACATCATCCACAACTTCCCCGCCCTGACCGAATTACGCCAACACTTCCCCGAGGCCGAAGTGCACTGGGTGGTGGAGGAGGCCTACCTAGGTCTGGCCGGGTTGCACCCCGGCATCGACAAGATCATCCCCTTCGCCCTGCGCCGCTGGCGCAAGCGGCTCTGGTCCAAGGACAATCGCGCCGAGATCCGCGCCTTCCGCGACACCATCCAGTCTGCCCACTACGACTTGGCGCTCGATTCGCAAGGCCTGATCAAGAGCGCCCTGGTCGGCAAGCTCAGCGGCGCGCCCTTGGCCGGCTACAGCCGTAAGACTGCGCGCGACCCGCTGTCGAGCTTCTTCTACGACCGCCCCATCGACGTGCCGCGGCTGCATGTGATCGAGCGCGCCCGCCAGCTTACCGGCCGGGCGCTGGGCTATGAGCCACAAGGCCTGCTCGACTACGGCATCGTGCCGCCGGCCGAGCGCCTGCCCTGGCAGCCGGCCGACCCCTACGTGGTCTGCCTGACCGCCACCGCCCGCGACGCCAAGCTGTGGGAGGAGGAGCGCTGGATCGCCCTCGGTCGCTGGCTCAATGCACAAGGCCTGCGACCGGTCTTCCCCTGGGGTAATGAAGCCGAGAAGGTCCGCTCCGAACGGCTTGCCGCCGCGCTCGACTTCGCCCTGGTGCCGCCACGCTTCAGCCTTGTGGAGGCGGCCCGCCTGCTGGCCGACGCCCGCCTCGCCATCGGCGTGGATACCGGCCTCATGCATATGGCGGCGGCGGTCGACATCCCCACCGTGGGCATCTTCTGCGATTCCACCTTTGAGCACGCCGGCGCCACCGCCCGCACCTTCTCGCGCAATATCGGCGGCCTGGCCCAGCAACCGCCGCTGGCCGATGTGCAGGCGCTGGTGACCGAGGCCCTGCAGCAGCCCGTCCGGGCGCAATGATGCGGCGCCTGCTCTACACCCTGGCCTGGTATCTGGCGCTGCCGCTGGCCTTTATCTATCTGTGGCGGCGTGGCGGCAAGCAACCGGCCTATCGCCAGCACTGGGCCGAGCGGCTGGGGCGCTACCTGCCGTCCCCGCAAGGCCCCGTGATCTGGCTGCATGCCGTCTCGGTCGGTGAGACCCGCGCCGCCGTGCCCCTGGTGCGCGCGCTGCAGGCCCGACACCCGGACCATGCCATCCTCCTGACCCAGATGACCCCCACTGGCCGCGACACCGCCCGCGAGCTGTTCGGCGACAAGGTCACCGTGGCCTACCTGCCCTATGACCTGCCCTTCGCGGTACGCCGTTTTCTGCGCCACTTCCGGCCCAAGTTCGGCGTGCTGATGGAGATGGAGATCTGGCCCAATCTCCTGCATGGCGCCGCCGAGGCCGGCGTGCCGCTCTACCTCGTCAACGCGCGCCTGTCCGAGAAGTCGCTACGCGGCTACCGCAAGGTCGGCGGTTTGATCCGCCCGGCCATGGCCACCCTCGCCGGCGTGCTGGCCCAGGGCGAGGCCGACGCCGCCCGCCTGCGCGAGATCGGTGCCGTTGCGCCTGAGGTGGCCGGCAATATCAAGTTCGATATGCAGCTCGACGAAGCCGTGCTGGCCCGCGGCCGGCACTGGCGCAGCCTGTTTGGCGATCGCCCGGTATGGGCGGCCGCCTGCACCCGCGAGGGCGAGGAGCCCTTGCTGTTGGCCGCACTGGCACGGGCGCAGCTGCCACCGGATGTCCTGCTGGTGCTGGTGCCCCGCCACCCGCAGCGTTTCGACGAAGTCGCCGCCCTGCTGGCGCAGACTGGCCTGCGCACCCTGCGGCGCAGCCAGTGGTCGGCAGAGGCGCCCTTGCCGGCGGAGGTACAGGTGCTGCTGGGCGATAGCCTCGGTGAGCTTGCCGCCTACTATGCGGCGGTAGAGCTGGCCTTTGTCGGCGGCAGCCTGGTGCCCTTGGGCAGCCACAGCGTGATCGAGCCCTGCGCCCAGGGTGTGCCGGTGTTGCTCGGGCCGTCCAGCTTCAATTTTGCCGACGCGGTGCGCGACACCGTCGCCCAGGGCGCGGCCCTGCAACTGCCGGATGCCGATGCCGTATTGGTGGAAGTGGGTCGTCTGCTGGCCCAGCCTGCGGCACGGCAAGCCATGGGTGAGGCCGGCCTGCGTTTTGTGGCCAGCCATCGGGGGGCCTTGCAGCGGGTCGTGGCCGCCCTGCCGTGAGGGGTGAGCAGGTTGCCAGGCGGCCTGCCGAAAGCCCCGCTAGTCCTTGCTGGCGGGGTTTCGAATCCGCTTTGCCACCAAGGCGTCCAGCGCTTCGCGCAGTGGCGAAGGCGGTAGTTGCTCGGCTGCAGCCTGGATGGTGGCCAGTGCCTTGGGGCTGATATTCAGGTTCTTGGGCGGCTTTATTTTCTCGTGGGTATGACGTTCGACTTGTATTCGGCAACGAATTGCATTAATTTTCAAGCCCTTATCATTCAGTTGCAGCACGAGACGTGCCTCCATCTGCCTGAGTTTGCTCGCCACCGCCGCGCTGCGGGTCGATACCGTCAGGCACTCCCCCTCAATCCCTACCGCCTCGCTGAGGCCGGCAAAGCCGGCCGGCAGGGCTGAGCGCCACAGCTTTTCCAGCTGGCGCTGCTCGGCCGCCTGCTTCGCCAGGCGTACCAGCTCGGGTGAGTGGAGGAAGCTTTGGAAGGGGCGCGTACTCATGGCTAGGCAGTCGGCTGCAACGAGGCTATATCAGTAGGCATGAATATCATTTTAGTCTCCAACCGCCTGTCACGGGCGGTGACGCTGGGTCCGCGCCACCTCTGGCTGGTCGGTATCTTCTGCGGCTTGGCCCTCCTGGGCCTGTTGACGCTCGCCAGCTGGGCCACCTACAACCTGACCCGGCCCTTTGGCATCTCGCTGCCGACTCTACCCGGAACCCCGGTGGCGCAACAGCGGCAGATCGACCTGCTGGCCGTGCGCCTGGGACAGATGCAGGCCCAGTTGGTGCGGCTCGACGGCCTCACCAAGCGGGTGGCCGACCGCACCGGCATTGACGCCAAGCCCTTCCAGAGCAATGTGGCGGCCCCGCAGGGCGGAGCCATCTCGTCCCTGCCGCAGCACACCCTGGCGCTGGCCGAGCTGCAGAAACTGGTCAGTGGTGCCAATGACAAGATCGAGGGCGCCATCGACCAGTACGACCTGTTCGACACCATCCTGAACCAGCGCAAGCTCAATGCCTTCCAGGCACCGGCCAATCTGCCCACCGCCGCCGGCGTGCGCTCCTCGCCTTACGGCTGGCGCATCGACCCATTCACCGGCCACCAGACCTTCCATGAAGGCATCGACTTCGTGGGCGACGTCGGCACCCCCATCTACGCCGCCGCCGGCGGCAAGGTGCTCAAATCGGAGTGGCATACCGAGTATGGTAATATGCTCGAGATTGACCATGGCAATGGCATCATCAGCCGCTACGCGCATACCTCGCAGCTGCTGGTGAAGGAAGGCGAGCAGGTCAAGGTGGGTCAGAAGGTGGCCTTGCTGGGCAGTACCGGGCGCTCTACGGGGCCCCATCTGCACTTCGAGATACGCTACAAAGGCGTGCCACAGAACCCGCTGTATTTCCTGCAGCTCGCCGCCAAGCCCACCACGGTCAACGTGGCTGCAGATTGAAGCTGGTTGCAATCTGTCTGATAGCCCCCACATCACCGGGGCGATCCAGGCAGGTTCGATGGAATTGAGACTGCACGGCGGATCGGTTACCCCCGGTCCGCCGTGTTTTTGCGCACCTAAATAGAGTTTGGCCCGCAGGGTCTTCTGGAAACACCATGATCTCTTCCCTCCTGAAGAAAGTATTCGGTAGCCGCAACGACCGGCTGCTCAAGCAGTACGGCGTCAAGGTCCGGCAGATCAATGCGCTGGAAAGCCAGATGCAGGCCCTGTCCGATGCCGATCTGCAGGCCAAGACCCCCCACTTCAAGGAACGCATCGCCAAGGGCGAATCGCTGGAATCCATCCTGCCCGAAGCCTTTGCCGTCTGCCGCGAAGCCTCGCGCCGGGTCATGAACATGCGTCACTTCGACGTGCAGCTGATCGGCGGCATGGCGCTCAACGACGGCAAGATCGCTGAAATGCGCACCGGTGAGGGCAAGACCCTGGTCGGTACCCTGCCCGCCTACCTCAATGCCCTGAGCGGCAAGGGCGTGCACGTGGTGACGGTCAACGACTACCTGGCCCAGCGCGACGCCAACATCATGGCCAAGCTGTACAACTTCCTGGGCCTCTCCGTCGGCATCAACCTCAGCCAGCTGCCCTCGGAGCAGAAGCGTGCCGCCTACGGCGCCGACATCACCTACGGCACCAACAACGAATACGGCTTCGACTACCTGCGCGACAACATGGTGTACACCGTCGAGGAGCGCGTGCAGCGTGGCCTCAACTTCGCCGTGGTCGACGAGGTGGACTCCATCCTGATCGACGAAGCCCGTACCCCGCTGATCATCTCCGGCCAGGCCGACGACAACGTCGAGATCTACGCCCGCATGAACCTGGTGGCGCCCAAGCTGACCCGCCAGGAAAAGGAAGACAGCACCGAGGGCGACTACTGGGTCGACGAGAAGGCCCACCAGGTCATCCTGTCCGAGCAAGGCCATGAGCATGCCGAGCAGTTGCTGGTCGCTGCCGGCCTGATCGCCGAGGGCGACAGTCTCTATGCCGCCAGCAATATCGCGCTGATGCACCATCTGTACGCCTCGCTGCGTGCCCACGCGCTGTACCACAAGGACCAGCACTACGTGGTGCAGGACGGCGAGATCATCATCGTCGACGAATTCACCGGCCGCCTGATGGCCGGCCGCCGTTGGTCCGAAGGCCTGCACCAGGCCGTCGAAGCCAAGGAAGGCGTAACGATCAACAAGGAAAACCAGACCCTTGCCTCGATCACCTTCCAGAACTACTTCCGGATGTACAACAAGCTGTCCGGCATGACCGGTACGGCCGACACCGAAGCCTACGAATTCCAGCAGATCTACGGTCTCGAGACGGTCATCATCCCGACCAACCGTCCCATGGTCCGCAAGGACATGAACGACCAGGTGTTCCGCACCTCGCAAGAGAAGTTCAACGCCATCCTGGCCGATATCAAGGGCTGCCAGGACCGCGGCCAGCCGGTGCTGGTCGGTACCACCTCGATCGAGAATTCCGAGCTGCTGTCCAACCAGCTGACCGCTGCCGGCTATCCGCACAATGTGCTGAACGCCAAGCAGCACGCCCGCGAAGCCGAGATCATCGTGCAAGCAGGCCGTCCGGGCATGATCACCATCGCCACCAATATGGCCGGCCGTGGTACCGACATCGTGCTGGGCGGTAACGTCGAGCCACAGATCAAGCTGGTCGAAGCGGACGAGAGCCTGTCGGAAGCCGACAAGCACGCCGCCATCGAGAAGCTGCGCGCCGAGTGGCAGCAGCTGCACGACCAAGTGGTCGCCGCCGGTGGCCTGCACATCATCGGTACCGAGCGCCACGAGAGCCGCCGTATCGATAACCAGCTGCGTGGCCGTTCCGGCCGCCAGGGCGACCCGGGTTCCAGCCGCTTCTACCTGGGCATGGAAGACCAGCTGCTGCGCATCTTCGCCGCCGAGCGCATCGGCGCACTGATGCAGCGCCTCAACCTGCCCGAGGGCGAAGCCATCGAGTCCGGTCTCTTGAGCCGCGCCATCGAGAACGCCCAGCGCAAGGTCGAAGGCCGCAACTTCGATATCCGTAAGCAACTGCTCGAATACGACGATGTCTCCAACGAGCAGCGCAAGGCCATCTACGCCCAGCGTAACGACCTCCTTGAATCGACCGACATCTCCGAAACCATCGCCAACCTCCGCGACGGCGTGATCAGCGACCTGGTCGATCAATACCTGCCGCCGGGCAGCATGGAAGAGCAGTGGGACGCTGCCGGCCTGGAGAAGGCCCTCGCCGAGCTGCAACTGGATATTCCCGTCGCGCAATGGCTCAAGGACGAGAGTACGCTCGAGATCGAGCAACTCAAGGAACGCGCCGTCGCCGCCACCCGCGACTTCTACAACGCCAAGACCGAAGCGGTCGGTGCCGATGTGATGCGTCACTTCGAGCGCGCCCTGATGCTGCAGGTCCTCGACCAGCACTGGCGCGAGCACCTGTCCTCGCTGGACCATCTGCGCCAGGGCATCCACCTGCGCAGCTACGGCCAGAAGAACCCCAAGCAGGAATACAAGCGCGAAGCCTTCGAGCTGTTCGAAGACCTGCTGATGCGCATCCGTCGCGAGGTGGTACAGCTGGTCATGACCGTGCAGATCCGCTCGCAGGAAGACGTCGCCGCCCTGGAGCAGCACGACGAGCCCGAGATGCAGTTCCACCACGCCGACTACGAAGAGGCCCTGGCCTCCGCCAATGCTCCCGCCGACCAGCAACCGGCCCAGGCAGCACCGAGCGGCCAGTACCAGAACGTCGGCCGCAACGACCTCTGCCCCTGCGGTTCGGGCCAGAAGTACAAGCATTGCCACGGGAAGCTTGCCTGATCGCCTGTTTGAAGTAGCAAGCTGTGCGTGACAGATAGTTGCAGTGAAGGCGCCCGGGAAACCCGGGCGCTTTGCATTTGTGGGCGCGGATACTGCGGCGATCCCTTTATCGCATCCACTCCCCCCGCCCTCGCCGCCGCGACTGCGTGGTTGTTGCCCCTTCAGGGGCTTACAGCCACGGCGTCCTCCTTGCGAGGGTGGAGCCTCGCTGACGCTCGTCAGCGCTCCGTATGGCCGAATGTGATTCCTTGGGCGCGTTGTCGCTCAGCCTCTATGTACAGAGCCGCCCCTTGGGGCGGCTTTGCTGTATTCGGAATTGGATTCTTCAGGGCTGCCAGCGGTTGATGATGGCGGCCAGTTCGCCGTTGGCCTGCAGTTGCAAGAGGGCGTTGTGCAGGCGGGTGTTCGCCTCGGGGGGCTGGCGGCGGGATAGCATCAGGTGGAAGGCGTAGGTGTCGACCACATAGGGCAGTACCTCGATCTGCCCACCTAGCTTGCTGTGCTCGACTTCGCGGCGCATGCTCTGCAGCCGGTAGTAGAACACCCGGCCGCGGTGGTTGATCAGCTTGGCCAGGTTCTGCTGCGGCGTCCTGCCCGAGGTGTCGATCCTGATATCGCTGCGCTGCCGCAGCGCCTCGGCCACGCCGCTGCCGGCCACCAGCAGGACGGTATTGTCATCCCCGAGGCGAATCAGCTCTTCCCAGCTCGCCGGCCGGGCGGTATCGCCGCGGCGGATGGCAAAGCCGTAGGCCGCCTCATAGGCCGGCGGTTGCACCACCAGGAACTTGCTCGAGCGTGTTGGTGTTTGCACCAGGGCGCAGGCCAGGTCCAATTCATCCATCTCCAGCATCCGTTCTATGCGCGACAGCGGGTAGATCTGCTGCTGGCCGCTGAACCGCAGCTGCGGATCGGTCTTGGTCAAGGCGGCCAGCAGCTCGATGCAGATGCCGCCGACGCGCTTGTCCGGCAAGACCACGAACTTGGGGTTGGAGCCTTCCTGGGCAGCCGTACGCAAGGGTGGCAGCTCGGCCCACGCAGCGCTGCTCGCCAGCAACCACAGACCACACCATCCCCCCAGCCTGAGCATGTCGGCAGCCTTTCTGATTGTCTCCCAGAACCCCGTTATAGCAGCAGACGGTATCCTGGCGCTAACCTCTGGCCGGCGCACCGCGCCTGCCTAGGAGTGGCCTTGGCCCCGAGCTACGAATGACAAACGCCCGGGCATGCCGGGCGTTTGCAGCGGTAGGCCAAGTCCGTGTGGTTCAGGGCGCCAGGTTCAATAGGTTGGCCAGCTCAACGGCCGACTTCACACCCATCTTCTCCAGCACGCGGGCGCGATGGACCTCCACCGTCTTCATGCTGATATCGAGCTCGTCGGCGATCTGCTTGTTGAGCTTGCCTTCCAGGAACAGGGCCATGACCTCCTGCTCGCGCGGCGTCAACTCAGCCAGCCGGCGCTCCACCTGGCGCTTGTGTTCCCAGGCGGCTCGCCGCTCCTGGTCCAGGCCCAGGCAGCGCTCCACCAGGCTGACCAGCGCATTGTCGTCAAAGGGCTTCTCGATAAAGTCCACCGCACCCTGCTTGAGCGCAGCCACCGCCTGCGGCACATCGCCATGGCCGGTCAGGAATACCGTCGGCGGGGTGTAGCCACGGCTCTGCAGGGTCTGGAACAGCTCCATGCCACCCATGCCGGGCATACGCAGGTCCAGTACCAGGCAGGCAAAGCGGCTGGCATCGCGGTCGGCCAGGAGGGCGGCGGCCGATTCGAACGGCGCCACCTGGTGGCCGCGCGAGGCAAACAGCCACTTCAGGGCGTCGCGGACGGCGGCATCGTCGTCCACCAGGGCAATACGAGGGTCAGACAGCATGATCTTCGGCTTCCTTCAAGGGCATGGGGGTGGCAAGCGGCAGGCTGACCACGAAACGGCTACCGCCGCCTTCGCGGGCCTCCACCGACAGACGGCCCTGATGATTTTCCACAATGGTACGACAGATATTGAGCCCCATGCCCATGCCCTCCTCCTTGGTGGTATAGAAAGGCAGGAACAGTTTCTCCACGTCCTCGGGCGCAATACCGGGGCCCCGGTCGGCTACCACCAGGTCCAGCCAGTCCTCGCGTACGCGTGTCTCCACCGTCAGCACCCGGTTCGCCTCGCCACCTTCGGCCATGGCCTCAATGGCATTCTTGCCAAGGTTGAACAGCACCTGCTCCAGCATCACCCGGTCGGCGTACAGCACGATATCGTCGGCCCGGCGCTTTTCCTTCAGGCGCACATGGTGGCGGTTCAGTGGCGCAGCCAGCAACGACAGCACCGTATCGAGCATATCGCCCACCCGGCAGGCGGAACGCTGCGGCTCGCGTTTTTGCACAAACTCGCGGATGCCGCGCACGATGGAGCCAGCCCGGCGCGACTGCTCGGCAATCTTTTGCAGCGCGCCGTCCAGTTCCGTCTGGCTCAGCTGGCCGCTGGCCACCAGGTTGCGGCAGGCGGTGCTGTAGCTGGAGATCGCCGCCAAGGGCTGGTTCAGCTCATGCGCGAGGCTGGAGGCGATCTCGCCCATGGCGATCAGCCGCGCAGTCTGCTGCAGCTTCTCGGTCTGCTGCCGCTCGCGGTCGGCCGCCAGCTTGCGCTCGGTCACATCGGAGGCGATATCCAGCCAGACGTTGGAATGGTCTACCCACTGCGTCTCGCGGCGGTGGTGCTGGTACCAGCGGCCCAGGATGGGGTCGTACCACTCGCCGTCCGGGTCGTGGTCGCGCAGCGGCAGCGCACACAGCGGGCCCTCGGCCGGCGGCAGCTGGAAGGCCTCGTGGAAGGCCCGGTTGGAGAGCAACAGCTCGCCATTGCGCCGGTCGGTCACCGCCACGGCGGCATCCAGCCCGTTCAGCACCGCCACAAAGCGTTCGTGCGAGGCCTTGAGGGCTACCCGCTCACGCTTGAGTTCGGTGACGTCGGTCATCGACGCCACCCAGCCGGTCTGCTGCCCATCGGCGTCGATCAGGGGGCTGGAATAGAGTCGTACATCGAAGCGCTCGCCGCTCTTGCGCATATAGCGCAGCGAGAAGCCATTGGCCGGGCACTCACCGCGCAGGATGGCGGCGAACACCTGCTCGCACTGCGGTAGCGTCTCCGGCGGCCAGTAGGGGAAGGGCGGTAGGCCACCCAGCAGTTCCGCGGCGGAATAACCGGCCATGCGGCAGAAGGCCCGGTTCACATGCAGGGTACGGCCGGACTGGTCGATGGCGAACACACCCGATACCAGCGAATCCTCCAGCGCCTGGCGCAGGTTCATCTCCTGCACCAGCGCCCGCTCGGCGCTGAGCCGCTCGCGCATATGGCGCTTGAGCACCCACAACGACCACAGCATCAGCCCGGAGAGGCCGGCCAGCACCCAATACAGCACGTGCTGCCACAGTGGCCAGCCGGTCTGGAACAGCACTGCCCTGAGCTTCAGGCCATAGCCGGGCGGGTCGACCGCAATATCGTAGACCAGCGGGCCGGGGTCGGGCAGCGGCTGCTCGGGCCGCGCCGCCAGCGTCTCGCCCTCGATATCGACAAAGCCCAGCCGGTAGCGCTTGGCGATCCACCAGGGTACATAGACCCGCAGCAAGCCCTTGAGCGATACCACGGCGACAAAGGTACCCAGGGTGCGGTTACCCTGCACCGCCGGGAAGGCCAAAGCCACCGCCTGGCCGGCGCCGGGGAAGTCGAACGGCGGTGTACTGGCCGGCAGGCCGATGCGGGCCGAGCGCTGCAGGGGCTCGATCACCGCCGGGTGCAGCTTGAGCGGCACCATGGCCTGGGCTGGGTAGCTCCAGGTCGCGTCGCCGTATTCATTGGTGTAGGCCACCGCCAGCACCTCGGGGCTGCCGGCCATGATATTGGCGGCTCGCTCGTAGAAGGCACCCTCGCTGAGGTTGCCGCGCACATAGTCGTGCGCCAGGCCGTCGAGCTGGTTCTGCCGGGCGGCGATCTCGCTGCGCAGGGTCTGCACCTGCCAGAGCGTGTCTTCTACCAGCTTGTCATGCTGTCGCTGCCGCTCGTTGTGGCGGATGAACAGCAGCAAAGCCACCCCGACCGCCAGAAAGCAGATCAGGGCGAGGTTGGGCATGGCCCACAGCCAGCGACCCGGCCGGGGCAGGAGAAAAGCACGTCGCATCCGTTCAACGATAAGTCGCGTACGGTCCCCTGCCGCTTGGGGCTTTCCCTGATCGGACATGGCGGCGCTGAGCGGCGGCGGCTCACCCTGCAGGGCGGCGGGGCGCGGCAGCCAGGGCTTAATCCGGCTCATCCGCCTCGGCTCGGGCGCGCGGGTGGGCGCTATCGTAGACCTGGGCCAGGTGGCGGAAGTCCAGCCGGGTGTAGACCTGGGTGGTGGCGATGCTGGCGTGGCCCAGCAGCTCCTGGGTCGCGCGCAGGTCCTGGCTGTCCTGCAGAAAGTGGCTGGCGCAGGCATGTCGCAGTCGGTGCGGGTGCAGCCGGTCCGGAAGGCCCAGCTTGTCCGACCAGGCGGCCAACCGCTGTTGCACCGCGCGGGTGGTCAGGCGCTGGCCGAGGCGGTTCACGAACAGCGCCGTCTCGCCAGGCTGGGCGAGGCCCGCGCGGGCAGCCTGCCAGCGCGTGAGCGCTACCCGGGCGGCCTGGCCTACCGGCACCTGGCGGGTCTTGCCACCCTTGCCCAGTACCAGCAGGGTGGCACCGTCGTCGCGGAAGTTGGCGAGCTCGGCCCCGACCAACTCCGACACCCGCAGGCCGGAGGAATAGGCCAGCTCGAACATGGCGCGGTCGCGCAGCTCCAAGTAGGCGTCGCCATCCAGGTGCTCGAGAAAGCCGGCCACCTCGTCCACCGCCACCGGCCGGGGCAGTTTTTGCGCGGCCCGTGGTGCGCGTACCCCATCGAGCGGGTTGACGACGTAGCCCGCCTCGCGCATCAACAAGCGGAACCAGCTGCGCCAGGCGCTCAGCCGGCGGGCAATGCTGCGGTGGTCGTGGCCCTTGAGCTTCATCTGCCGCACATAGCTGCGGATCTCGCGGGCAGTGAGCGCCGTCAGCGGCGTCTCGCCGGCGTAGTCCAGCAGCAGCTGGGCATCGGCCAGGTAGGCGGCACGGGTGTGCGCTGCCCGGCCCTGCTCGCCGGCCAGATAGCGCTCAAACCGCTCCAGCGGGCTCATGGCTGGCTCAATCCAGGCAACGTCCCAGCGCGGACGAAGCCAGCTCGCCGATACGGGCCAGGTAGAGGGTGCCCATTTCCGGGTAGAAGCGCTGCGGGTCTTCGCTGGCCAGTACCAGGATGCCGAAGGGTACCCCCTCGGTCTTCAAGGCCACCTGGGCGAAGGACTTGAGGCGCGGGGCCGATTCGCCCAGCCAGCCCATGACCTCGTCGGTCACATAGGGGCCGCAGTAGGGCGTGGCCAGGCTCTGCGCCAGGCTCAGCACAGCCTCGCCCACCGGCGCAAACTCGCTCAGCGTACTGTCGGCCTCGCCACCCCACAGCCGCACCGCCAGGTGCGGGATATGGAAGTTCTCCTGCAGATGGTAGTGCAGGGTACCCAGCACGCCGGCCAGGTCGCGCGCTTGCAACAGGCCCAGGGAGAGCTTGTGCACCTTGTCGCCGATCTGGTCGTTCTCCTCGCCAAACTGCAACAGCTCACCGAGCTTGTTCTCGATCAGCTTGTTCTTCTCGCGCAGGGTCAGGATCTGCCGTTCGGCGATGGGGATGGCCCGGCCGCCATGCGGGTGGGGGATAAAGATCTCCGCCACCAGGTCGGCGTACTCTTCGAAGAACTTGGGATTGGCTTGCAGCCAGTTGGCAACGTCGGTGCTCTGCATGATAGCCCTCGCTATGGGCGCTCCGCCGGTGGCGGGGCGCGGTATAAGTACAAGGTGCCCGGCCGGGCACCGTCTCTAGATCTCGATCTCGCCTTCGAACACGGTCACCGCCGGGCCGGTCATCAGCACCGGCTGGCCAGGGCCGGCCCAGCGTATGGTCAGGTCACCGCCGCGGGTATGCACCAGCACGCTGTCGCCCAAGAGGCCACGGCGTATGCCGGCCACCACTGCGGCGCAAGCACCGGTACCGCAGGCCAGCGTCTCGCCGGCCTCACGCTCGTACACCCGCAGGCGGATCTCGCCACGGTTCACAATCTGCATAAAGCCGGCGTTCACCCGTTGCGGGAAGCGCGGGTGGTTTTCGATCAGCGGGCCATCCACGCCCACCGGGGCGCTGGCCACATCGGCCACCACCTGCACCGCGTGCGGGTTGCCCATGTTCACCACGGTAATCTCGGTTTGCTTGCCGGCCACGTCCAGGGCATGGATCACCACGTCTTCGGTGGCCTCGAACGGAATTTCGGCCGGTACAAAGCGCGGTGCGCCCATGTCCACGGTCACGAGGCCGTTTTCTTCCAGCTGAGGCTGGATCAGGCCACGTGCGGTCTCGACCTTGATCGCCCGCTTGCGGGTCAAGCCGCGCTCGTGCACAAAGCGCACAAAGCAGCGCGCACCATTGCCGCACTGCTCCACCTCGCCGCCATCGCCGCCGTTGAAGATGCGGTAACGGAAGTCGGCCGCCGGGTCGTGCGGGTTCTCCACCAGCAGCACTTGGTCGCAACCCACGCCAAAGTGGCGGTCGCCGAGCTTGCGCAGCTGTTCCGGGGTCAGCGCCAGCGCCTGGCTTACGCCGTCGAGCATCACGAAGTCGTTGCCCAGGCCCTGCATCTTGGTAAAGCGTAGTTTCATGTCGGTATCGTTCGGTAAGGGCTCAGCTCACGCCCAGGCGGGCATATTCGACCATGATGCAGCGGTCCATCACCACCACAAGGCCCGCCGCCTGCGCCTTCTCGGCCGCGGCCTCGTTGACGATGCCCTGCTGTATCCAGATCGCCGGTGCCCTAATGGCGATGGCGCTGTCCACCACCGGCATCAGTTCGCTGGCATTGCGGAACACGTTGACGATGCCCACCGGGCCGGGTACGTCTTCCAGTCGCGCGTAGGCCGGCTGGCCAAGGACGGATTCGACCATAGGCCTGACCGGCACGATCTCGAAACCCCAGTTCTGCATCTGGCGGGAAACACGGAAGCTCGGCCTGTCCTGCTTGGGAGAGAGGCCGACCACGGCCAGCCGGCGGCTCTGCCGCAGCAATTGGCGCAAGGTGGCGTCGGAAGGATTCTGGAACATGCATCGGATGATGCCACGACGGCGCCCGTAGGCATACCGGCCCGTCATATCGGGCGATAGGAGAGATGCGGACCAGGCTAGAGCAGCAAAGACAGCCAGGCCAGACTGCCACCTATGACGGCTCCAGCCAGCACGTCGCTGGGGTAGTGCAGGCCCAGTACCGGCCGCGATAGGGCGACCAGCAGGGTGAAGGGAATCAAGAGGCCGGCCAGGGCCGGGAAGTAGGCCAGCGCCACCATGCTCAGGCTGACTGCGTGCAGGGTGTGGCCGGATGGGAAGCTGTATTCGTCCAGCGTCTCGTAGGCACGGAAGATCGCGTCCGAGCGCATGAAGGGGCGTGGCCGCGAGGTCATGCGCTTGAGCCATTTGTAGACCACCAGCCCCACCGTACCCACCAGCAGCATGCGCACCACCGCCGGCAGGGCTGCGCGGCCGTGTAGTAGCAGCAGCGCCGCCATCAGGCCATACCAGAACACGCCGTTGCCCAGCCGGCTGATGGCGGCAAAGAAGCCGCGCCACAAGGCGTGCCGGCTGGCGCGGTTGCAGCGTGCCGTCCAGCGTTGATCGAGGGCCAGCCAGTCTGCTCGGTTCAGCGGGATGCGCATGGTGGCTCTCTCCGTCGGGTCAGGGCAGCGTGGCGGCAGCGGGGGTCAGCTTGCCGTCGGCAGGGGAGCCTGCCGCAGGGTCGCCATCCGCCGGGTCGGCGTGGCCTACTGCACGGTAGGCCACCTCCTCAAAACGCTGCACGATGCTCTCCCAGCCCAGATGTTCGGCGGTCAACCGGGCCACCGAGCCGAGTTCGCGCATCACATTGGGGTAG
Organism: Chitinimonas sp.; assembly: GCF_036568685.1. Taxonomy (GTDB): domain Bacteria; phylum Pseudomonadota; class Gammaproteobacteria; order Burkholderiales; family Chitinimonadaceae; genus Chitinimonas. The sequence continues at coordinate 8,232 of NZ_DATCSC010000113.1, read as the reverse complement.
CGCGCCGCGTAGCAGGCCTGTTCCACAAAGTCGTCGTCGTCGTCGAAGGCCGCCAACAGACCGTTATGGTTGTGCCGCACGTGGGCGCGGGCGGCAGCGTAGTCGTAGGCCACCACCCCCAGGCCGCTGGCCATGGCCTCGATGGTCACATTGCCGTAGGTCTCGGTGGTGCTGCCAAACAGGAATACATCGGCCGAGGCATAGTGCCGGGCCAGGGCCTCGCCGCGCTGCATGCCGGCAAAGTACTGCTCCGGATGCGCGGCCTGCAGGTCGGCCCGCTCCGGCCCGTCGCCCACCCACACCATGCGGCTGTCGGGGCGGATCTGCCGCATGGTCTGGTAGGCGCGTTGTACCAGGGGCAGGTTCTTCTCCGCCGCCATGCGGCCCACATAGGCCACCACCAGGGTATCGGGTCCGGCATGCCAGCCGGCACGCAGCTCGGCGTCGCGCTTGGCCGGGTCGTAAAGCGTGGTGTCCACCCCTCGCGCCACCACCTCCAGATGGCCAAAGCCCTGGCCCTCCAGGCTGGCGCGCACGTCCTCGCTGGGTACCAAGGTAGCCAGGTTGCGGTTATGGAAGCTGCGCAGATAGCCGCGCAGGGGGCGTTGCAGCCAGGCCATGCCGTAGTGCTGGCTGTAGCTGTGGAAGTTGGTATGGAATTCCGAGATCGCCGGCAGGCCCAGCTTGCGGGCGGCGCGTAGCGCGCTCCAGCCCAACGGCCCCTCGGTCACCGCCACCACCAGGTCGGGGCGGCGTGCTCGCCAGCTGCGCAGCAGCTTGCCCGTGGCCGGCAGGCCAAAACGCAGCTCCGGGTAGTTGGGTATGCCCAGGCCGCGCAGCAGCAGGTCGTGCCCGGCTGGTTCACCGTCATGCGCCTGGCGGGGGCGGATCAGGTCCACGGTGTGGCCCCGCTTGCGCAGGCCCTCCACCATGCGGCCACAACTCATGGCCACGCCGTTGACCTCGGGCGGGTAGGTTTCGGTGACGATGGCAAGGTGCAGGGGCTTGGGCTTCATGCCGCGCATGATTATTGGCCTTGGGTGTCGGCCCCGTGACCATGCCGTGAAATTTTTGTGACGCTAAGGCAGGCCGCGCTACAGCTGCCTGGACTGGTAGGGCAAGTGTTGCGTCCCTAGCGACTGGCAGCCGCATGGATCAGTTCGGCGACATTCCGGTCGGCTTGGGCACGGAACTGGCTCAGCGCCGCCCGGTTGGCTTCCAGCGCCTGAAAACACACGCTGCGGCCCAGGCACAGGGCGCGCGCCAGGGTGCTGAGCTCGGCCAGCTTCTGGCGGGCAAAGCTCAGCCCGGCCTGGATCTGCGGCGCCAGCCCTGCCTGGCTCAGGTCCGGCGGCACATGCCGCAGCGAGCAGCTCGGTGCCAGCCAGAGTGCCTCGCCCAGCCGGCTGTGCAGCGGCGTCAGGCGGTCGAGTACGGCATCGAGGTCGGCCTTCCAGACTTGGCGGCCATCGATCACCCCGACCGACAGCACCTTGCCCTGCGGCCAATCGGCAAACACCGCCAGCTGCTGGGGGGCGCTCACCAGGTCGATATGCAGGCCGGCCACCGGCAGGCTGCGCAGCAAGCCGGCGTGCTTGCCCACCTCAGCAAAGTAGCTGGCCAACAGGATATGCGGGTGGGCCTCGGCCAACTCACGGTAGACCGGCGCAAAGGCCGCCAGCCAGGTTGCATCGAGTTGCTGGCCCAGTATGGGCTCGTCGAGCTGTACCCATTCGCTGCCCTCCGCCAGCAGTTGCTTGAGCAGGCGCACATAGGCCGGCACCAATCGTGGCAACAGGGCCAGCGCGTCCACCTCCGCGACCCGCGCCAGCTTGAGCAGGCTCAGGGGACCCAGCAGCTGCACCTTGGGAGTAAAGCCGGCCAGCCTGGCCTCGCGCAATTCGTCCAGCAGCCATGCCGGCCCACCGTCAAAGCGGCTGGCCATGTCGAATTCCGGCTGGAGGTAGCGGTGGTCGGTATCGAACCAGCGCCGTGCTTCGCACCCCGGCAGGCTGGCGTTGCCGTGGACCAGCTCAAGATACTGGGCCCGGCTCAGTGCCTGGGTGGCGAAGCCGAAACGCGCCGGCAGCGCGCCCAGCAACACCGCGGTGTCGAGCACCAGGTCGCCGTAGGAGAAGTCGCCCACCGAGACAAAGCGCAGCCCGGCGGCGTGCTGCCATTGCCAGTGGCGCAAGCGCAGCTCGCGTCCCACCGCCATCAGGCCGGCCTCATCGAGCTCGGCTCGCCGGTATTGCGCGACGGCACGGTCCAGTTCGCGCTGGCTGCCCAGGCAGGGAAAGCCAAGCAGGTGGGTGGTCAACATGAGCGTTCCTGTTACTTATAACGGTAGATGAATGAACGCTTTGCATGATGCGCGCCGGATGTCTATGATCAAAACGCATAATTTTCTGGTTCTTCATCGATCTTGCTCATGAACTCCTTGCTGGAATTCCGCCACCTCCGCACCCTGATTGCCCTCGTCGAGACCGGTGGCGTGGCCAAGGCTGCCGAGCGTCTCAACCTCACCCAATCGGCGCTCTCGCATCAGCTCAAGCAGCTGGAGGACCACTTCGGCCTCAGTCTGTTCGAGCGCAAATCGCAACCGCTCAAGCTCACCCCGGCCGGGCAGAGGCTGCATGCCTTGGCGCAGGAGGTATTGCCCCGCGCCGCCGATGCCTGCCGCGATATCGCCCGCATCCGCGACGGCGCCGCCGGTAGCCTCCGGGTGGCGGTGGAGTGCCATACCTGCTTTGACTGGCTGATGCCGGCCATGGACGAGTTCCGCCCACGCTGGCCCGAGGTCGAGCTCGACATCGTCTCGGGCTTTCACGCCGACCCCATCGGCCTGATCCACCAGGACGAGGCCGACCTCGCCATCGTCTCCGAGCGCGACCCTTCTGAGCCCATGCGCTACTTCCCCTTGTTCCGCTACGAGATCATCGGCCTCGTGGCCAATGACCACGCGTTGGCCGGCCAGGCGCGGCTGGAGGCGGCCGACTTTGCCGATGAGACCCTGATCAGCTACCCCATCCCGGACGATATGCTGGACGTGATCCGCCAGGTGCTGCGCCCGGCTGGCATCCAGCCGCGCCGCCGCAGCAGCGAGCTGACCGTGGCCATCCTTCAGCTCGTGGCCAGCCGCCGTGGCGTGGCCGCCCTGCCGGCCTGGGCGGTAGTGCCTTATCTGGAGCGGCGCTATGTCACCGCCCTGCCCATCACCGCCAACCATCTCTATGGCGAGCTCTACGCCGCCGTACCGCGCGCCCGCGCCGAGCTGGCCTATGTAGAGGACTTCGTCGATACGGTACGAGCGACCTGTGCTGCCAGCCTTCCTGGTATTACCTTGTTGTGAAGTAGCTTGCGCCTCGCTACCTCTCGCTTGGCATAAGCTGGAGCTGAGAGATGAAATCCACTGCCGTCCGGCGGAGGGCGGTGCTGCAATGTTTGCCTTTCAAGCACTTGCTTGGTTAAAGTGAGGGCCGCATGAACGATACCGCCAAACGCATCCTCGACCTCGCGGAGGCCCTCTGGCTGGAGCGGGGCTTCAACGGCTTCAGCTACCAGCACCTGGCCGAGCCGCTTGGGGTGCGCAACGCGGCCATCCACTACCACTACCCGGGCAAGGCCGACCTCGGCGTGGCCCTGGTGGCGCGCTTCCGCCGTCGCTTTCTGCGTACGGTGGCCGAGCACGCGGCTACCACCTCCGATCCCTGGCTCAGGCTGGAGTGGTATCTGGAGCTGTTGACCATGGACTACGCCGACAGCGAGCGGTTGTGCCCCACCGGCATGCTGGCGGCCGAATGGGCCACCCTGCCCGAGCCGGTACGGGAAGAAGCGCGTGGCTTTATGCGCGAGCTGTATGAATGGTGTGCCGAGGTCCTGCGCGCCGGTGTCGCCAGCGGCCACTTCCGCTTTGCCGGCAGCTGCGAGGACAAGGCCGCCACCCTGCTTGCCACCTTGCAGGGTGGTCTGCAGATAGCCCGCTTCGAGCCGCGCTGGCTCGATGCGATCAAGAAGCAGCTGCGGCTGGACCTGGGCGCCCGCTAGCGGCGGCAACGATTAACCAGGGGCGGCGATCTTCGCCGGCCCAAGCAGATAGAAGATGGGAAGAGACATGGAAAAATTCAGCAATGCCTTCAGCCGCATCGTGGCCAAGTTCGAGAAGGTCCCCGGCCCGCTGCGCCGCTGGGCGCGCTCCAAGGCGCTGGGCAGCTATGTGAAGTTCGCCGGCACCGCCGGCATCGACTTCGAAGAGATCAGCACCGAGCGGGTGATCTGCCATATCCGCAACGTCAGCAAGAACCAGAACCATATCAAGGGCGTACACGCCGCCGCCATGGCACTGTTGGCCGAGACCGCCACCGGCTTTGCCGTCGGCATGAACCTGCCGGACGACAAACTGCCCCTGCTCAAGTCCATGAAGGTCGAATACAAAAAGCGCTCGCAGGGCGATATGAAGGCCGTTGCCGCGCTGACCGCCGAGCAGATCGCCAATGTGCGCACCCTGGAGAAGGGCGACGTCATCGTGCCGGTCACCGTCACCGACGAAGCCGGCAACGAGCCCATCGTCTGCGAGATGGTCTGGGCCTGGATTCCCAAGAAGCGCAACTGATCGGCCACCCTCACGTCACGCCAGGAGCCTCCATGAGCAGTCTTCCCAGCTTTACCACGCTCGCCGTCACGCTCGAGCAGCATGTCGCCCATATCCGGCTGAACCGCCCCGACCGCGCCAATGCGGTGGACGATGCCATGTGGCGGGAGCTGGGCGAGGTCATGCGCTGGCTGGACCGCGAGCCCAGCGCCCGGGTAGGCATCATCAGCGGCAACGGCGCACATTTCTGCGGCGGTATCGACCTCAATATGCTGATGGGTGTGCAAGCCCGCATCCAGGATGACTGCCAGGGCCGTCAGGCCGAGAAGCTGCGCCAGCTTATCGTCGAGCTGCAGGACAGCCTCAGCGCCATCGAACTGTGCCGCAAGCCGGTCATCGCCGCGGTGCACGGCAGCTGCGTCGGCGCTGGCCTCGACCTGATTGCCGCCTGTGACCTGCGCTACTGCAGCGAGGACGCCCGCTTCTGCCTCAAGGAGATCGACCTCGGCATCGTCGCCGACGTCGGCGTGCTGCAGCGTCTGCCCAAGATCGTCGGTGATGGCTACACCCGCGAGCTGGCCTTCACCGCCCGCAAGGTAGCCGGCGCCGAGGCCGCCCAGCGTGGCCTGGTCAGCCAATGCCTGGCGGACCGTGACAGCCTGCTGCAAGAAGTGGCGAAGGTGGCCGCGCAGATTGCCGCCAAGCCGCCGCTGACTGTGCGCGGAGTGAAGGAGAACCTCAACTACGCCCGTGACCATACCGTGGCCGAAGGCCTGCGCTACGTCGCCAGCTGGAACGCCGCCATGCTGCTGTCCAAGGACCTGGAAGCCGCCGCCATGGCCCACATCACCGGCCAGGCACCGAGCTACCGCGACTGACCGTTCGTCGGTTCGCTGACGATGGCAAACAAAAAGCCCGGCCTAGGCCGGGCTTTTTATCTGGACGTTTAGCCCTTAGAAGGCAAAACGCGCAGGTTGGGGTGCATTCACCAGCGCCGGTACCACGGTCTCGAACAGCTTGGTGGCCACCACCGAGCCGCCCTGCTTCACGAACAGGGTGGCGCTCATCACCGGGTCTTCGCCGATGATGGCGAACAGGCGGCCGCCTTCGGCCAACTGCTCGAACAGGAAGTCCGGGGTGGTCAGGTAGGAGCCGGTCGCCACGATCACGTCGTAAGGCGCGTACTTGCTCCAACCACGTACTGCATCGCCTACTTCGACGGTCACATTGTCGATACCGGCGCGGCTCAGGTTCTCACCGGCGCTCTGGGCCAGTGCAGCGTCGATCTCCACGCTGTACACATGCTTGCTGAGCTTGCTCAGGAGGGCAGCCAGGTAGCCCGAACCGGTACCGATCTCCAGCACGCGCTCGGTGCCCTTCAGGGCCACTTCCTGCACGACACGGGCTTCCATCTTCGGGGTCCACATGCTGGCCTTGGCGGTCAGCGGGATCTCCATGTCAACGAGAGCGAGTTCGCGACGGGCGGCGGGGACGAATTCCTCGCGCTTGACCTCGGACAAGAGGCCGAGCACGGTCAGGTCCAGCACGTCCCAGGGACGAATCTGCTGCTCAACCATATTGAAACGGGCGTTTTCCCAATCCATGGGGGACTTCCTTTCCAGACGAAATCGCCGCTCTGGTGGGCGGCGTCGGCAATCGAATCAAATCCTTGTAATTATTTCATACTTGCCTTAGCTTCACAGCACTTCGGCTCGTCGCGCTTACGCGGCGAACCAGACGCTAGGGGTTCCGCCCGCTGCCACCCGGCCGCGGGGGATGAGAAAAACCCTCAGCACCTGATCCGGTTAACACCGGCGTAGGGAAGCGTCGCACGGCTGTCTCTACCCGTACCCCGCCCCTGCGCCGTTCAAGGAAAAAGCATGAACGCGCCGCAAAAGATACTTTCGCAAACTGCCCACGTGGACGACGCCTCGGTCCAGCCCTTCCCCAGTTCCGAGAAGGTCTACGTCGAGGGTAGCAGGCCCGACATCCGCGTGCCCATGCGCAAGATCAGCCAGACCGATACGCCCACCAGCTTCGGCGGCGAACAGAACCCGGCCATCTACGTCTACGACACCAGCGGTCCCTACACCGATCCGGCGGTACGCATCGACGTACGCAAAGGGCTGAGCCCCCTGCGCGCCGGCTGGATCGCCGAGCGCAATGACACCGAACAGCTCAGCGGCCTCTCCAGCGAGTACGGCCGTGGCCGTGAAGCCGACCACTCGCTCGACAGCCTGCGCTTCGAGCTGACCCGCAAGCCGCTGCGCGCCAAGGCAGGCGCCAACGTCACCCAGATGCACTATGCCCGCCGCGGCATCATCACCCCCGAGATGGAGTTCATCGCCCTGCGCGAAGACCTCAAGCGCAAGGAGTACATCGAATCGCTGCGCCAGGCCGGTGGTAAGCTGGCCGACCGCATGGTCGACCTCCTGACCCGCCAGCATCCGGGCCAGAGCTTCGGCGCCGCCATCCCGCAGGACATCACGCCTGAATTCGTGCGCCAGGAAGTGGCGCGCGGCCGCGCCATCATCCCGGCCAATATCAACCACCCCGAAAGCGAGCCGATGATCATCGGCCGCAACTTCCTGGTGAAGATCAACGGCAATATCGGCAACTCGGCAGTCACCTCCAGCATCGAGGAAGAAGTCGAGAAGATGACCTGGGGTACCCGCTGGGGTGCCGACACCATCATGGACCTTAGCACCGGCAAGCATATCCACGAGACCCGCGAGTGGATCCTGCGCAACAGCCCGGTCCCCATCGGTACCGTGCCCATCTACCAGGCGCTGGAAAAGGTCGACGGCAAGGCTGAGGAACTGACCTGGGAGATGTTCCGCGACACCCTGATCGAACAGGCCGAGCAGGGCGTGGACTACTTCACCATTCACGCCGGCGTGCTGCTGCGCTACGTGCCCATGACCGCCAAGCGCATGACCGGCATCGTCTCGCGCGGCGGCTCCATCATGGCCAAGTGGTGCCTGGCCCACCACAAGGAGAATTTCCTCTACACCCACTTCGAGGAAATCTGCGAAATCATGAAGGCCTACGACGTCTCCTTCAGCCTGGGCGATGGCCTGCGCCCCGGCAGCGGCTGGGACGCCAACGACGACGCCCAGCTGGGCGAACTCAAGACCCTGGGTGAACTGACCCAGATCGCCTGGAAGCACGACGTGCAGACCATGATCGAAGGCCCGGGCCATGTGCCCATGCAACTGATCAAGGAAAACATGGACCTGCAGCTCGACTGGTGCGACGAAGCCCCCTTCTACACCCTGGGCCCGTTGACCACCGACATCGCCCCGGGCTACGACCACATCACCTCGGCCATCGGCGCCGCCCAGATCGGCTGGTACGGAACGGCGATGCTCTGCTATGTCACTCCCAAGGAGCATCTCGGCCTGCCCGACAAGAAGGACGTGAAGGACGGCGTCATCGCCTACAAGATCGCCGCCCACGCCGCGGACCTGGCCAAGGGCCACCCCGGCGCCCAGGAGCGGGACGACGCGCTTTCGAAGGCGCGCTTCGATTTCCGCTGGGAGGACCAGTTCAACCTCTCCCTGGACCCGGAGACCGCCCGCGAGTTCCACGACGAGACCCTCCCGGCGGAGGGCGCCAAGGTGGCCCACTTCTGCAGCATG
>NZ_DATCSC010000112.1:0-14887 GCF_036568685.1 Chitinimonas sp. | reverse complement strand
CGGCCAAGACAAGCCCATGAAGACATTTATCCTTGCTTTAGCCCTTGCTGTATCACTACTCACCCAAGCCGCAACCGACACGCCGGCGCTAGCCGCGGAGCAAACCCCAAGTATCGAAAGCGCCTTCTCCCCCGATGCCGGTGGTGAAACGCTGGTGCTGAAGGTCATTGCCAGCGCCAACAGCCAGATCCGCCTCGCGGCCTATTCCTTTACCTCGCCCCATATCGCGCGGTCCTTGGTCGATGCCAAGCAGCGCGGCGTGGATGTACGGGTGATTGCGGACTACAAGCGCAACCTGGGCAAGCCCAGCATGAAGGCGCTAAGCCAGCTGGTTAGGGCCGGCATCCCCACCCGTACGGTGGCGATGTACGCCATGCACCACGACAAATACATCGTGGTGGACGAGCGTACGGTGCAGAACGGCAGCTTCAACTACACCCTCACCGCCGCCGACCTCAATAGCGAGAACGTGATCGTGCACTGGCAGCACCCAGAGTTGGCGCAGGCCTTCTTGCAGCATTGGGAAGACCGCTGGGGTAAAGGCGTGGACTACCCCTCTGCGGCGCAATAGCACGGCCGAGTGAGTAACCAGACCCATGCTCAACAGGCAGGGCGCAATCCCCGCAGGGCATTGCGCCGTATCCGCCTCATGTAAACCCAACCCTTGTGAACAAGCGCTAGACCATTAATCTACGGGGCAACGTTGCGTGCTCCTGTAGCGGTCAATACGGCGCAATGCCCTTCGGGGATTGCGCCCTACGGGTAAGCAAACACTCAGCCCCGCACTGCCGCCTCTATCGCCGCTACGTCAATTTTGCGCATACCCATCATGGCGGTGAATGCGCGGCGGGCGGTCTCACCACCCTTGGCCATGGCATCGGTCAGCACACGCGGGGTGATCTGCCAGCTCAGGCCCCACTTGTCCTTGCACCAGCCGCACTGGCTCTCTTGCCCGCCGTTGCCGACTATCGCATTCCAGTAGCGGTCGGTCTCGGCCTGGTCGTCGGTGGCGATCTGGAACGAGAAGGCCTCGCTGTGCTTGAAGATGGGCCCGCCGTTGAGGCCTATGCAGGGAATGCCGACGACGGTGAACTCCACCGTCAGCACATCACCTGCCTTACCGTTGGGGTAGTCGGTGGGTGCACGGTGCACAGCGGTCACGCCGCTCTGCGGGAAGGTGGCTGCATAGAACTGCGCGGCGGCTTCTGCATCGTGGTCGTACCAGAGACATAAGGTGTTCTTGGCCATGTTGCTTCCTCCTGGGGATGATGGGCATTGCCGAGCAAACGCGGTGCCTGCCCCGGAGTGATAGCGCATTTCAGGACATACGGCGCGGGGCACTGCAGGAATTGCGCCGTACGGCGCTAGGCTTGGGGCGCTGCTGCTATACCGTTTACCGCGTAAGCAATCGCCGCCTCCGCCGCGTAACCCGTGGGCATTACCGCCTGTGCGGCGCTCGACAGCTGGAACGCACCAGTCATCAGCGCCAACAGGCCGGCCGCGAGGTCTGGCGCAGCCGCCCTGCTGCGGCCAGCTTCCACTAGGCAGTCGCCCATCATCTGCGTCAGGCTGGCCAGCTCGGCCGCGATTACCGTCTGGTAGACCTCGCGCACCTCGGCCTGGCGTACTGCCTCCGCACCTATCATCACCCAGGCCGCCACCATCTGCGGCGCGGCGCCTTCGCCCAGGCCCAATTGGGCGTTCAGGTAGGCCTGCAGGCGGGCCACGGGAGCTTGCGCCTCCCCTAGCGCAGTTTGGTAGCGCTGCTGGGCGTAGCGGGCGATAGCCTGCACCAGCGCAAGCAAGATCTCCTGCTTGCTCTTGAAGTGGTAATGGATCAAACCCGGCGCCAGCCCTGCCTGCTTGGCAACGGCCTGAATGGTGGCTTTCTCGTAGCCCTGCTGGGCCATGACGGCCAGCATGGCCTCTACAATCTCTGCCCGCCGGGCCTCGGTATTGGACTTGCGCGACATTGCTGGCTACCGATATTTGGTTGAACGACCAAATTATACTTGCAAGCGACTTCGACCGGCGTTAGTCTTTATTTAAGTTGGTTAACCAACCAACGTATAGAGGAGCGCGGCATGATGAAGCTAAAGATGGCCTGGCGGCAAAGTTGGCAGGAACTGGGCGTAGCAGAGCCGAATATGGCGCTATGCGATACCCTGCTGGCCGCCTACGCCGAGCCCCACCGTCACTACCACACCCAGCAGCACCTGCTGGAATGCCTGGAACTGCTGACCAGCGTGCGCTCACATGCGGAGTACCCGGCTGAAATCGAGATTGCACTTTGGTTCCATGATGCGATCTACGCCATGGGCCGGCAGGACAATGAAGCACGCAGCGCAGATTGGGCCCGGGAGGCGATACTCGCCCAGGGGCTGGCCGTGGACTGCGCCGAGCGGGTGCACGCGCTGATCATGGCCACCTGCCACAACACCGAGCCCATGAACCGGGACGCCCAACTGATGGTGGACGTGGACCTTGGGATCTTGGGTGCGGAGCCGGCGCGCTTTAGCGAATATGAGCAGCAGATCCGCAAGGAATACGCTTGGGTGCCAGGCTTTGTATTCAAGCACAAGCGGCGAGAGGTACTGCGGGGCTTTCTGGAACGGGCAAGGCTTTATAGCGATCCGGCATTGCACGCGCAGCGTGAGAAGTGTGCACGCTTGAATTTGCAAGCCGCCACGACCTGACCACCCTGATGCCTACATAGGAACAAGCTAGGATTTGGTTCTTGGGTCAACACCGATCACTACGGCCGGCGGGCGGGCCGCCTTCACCAGCGCCTGTAGCTCCGCGATCAGAGGGTGGTCCGAGAATGCAGAGAAAAGTCGCCTCCGTCCCTTGGGAACAAAGCGCAGGTCTACGCTGAGTGGATAGATGGACTTGGTACCGATGCAGATGAAGTCCAGTTTTTTACCGCGCTGAGAGTAGATGCACTTCACCTGACGAAAAGGGATGACTACCTCCTCGCCGTTCACCTTGAGCAGGAAATGGTCGTCGGCGAGATAGGCCTCTTCTGCCAGCCGGTTTGATTCGTACCGAGCACCCTGCAGCACCAGGACCCAGAGCGCGGCTGGGCCCAAGGCGATCAAGTAGTGGCCGGTGAAGATCAGCACCAGGATCATGAGGCCCAGAAACACCAGGACCATGAAGGCCGGCACCACCTTGGTAAACTCGGTGGCGTCCGATGAGATCTTTCTGACTGCGCTCATGCCCGCGACCTAACAATCACTGCAGGGCAAAGCGCACATAGATCGTCCGCTCGAAAGAGAGCGTGGCAGGCGCCCTTACAAACTGGTAGCCCTCTTTGTCCGACGAGATCGCCGAGATGGTCGGCTCGTAACCACTCAAGCCACCGCCACCATAACGTTGCTGTGCAGTGGCAAATGGCTCATCTGCAATGGACAGGACGTTACCGACCTTCCTGCCCAATGCGCTAGCAAGCATCTCGGCCTTGGTGCGTGCCTGTTCTGCAGCCTTGATCGTCAGGTCGATCGCTACTTGTTGCTGCTTGGCGTATTGGAAGCTGGCGTTCAGGTCTTCCAATTTGGGGATGGCCGAGAGGCGCTCCACCAGTTGCTCGCAAGCCTTGATAGTACGGACCTTGATCACATACTTCTGCTGCAGGGCAACGGTCTCTTTTTCATTGAAATAACGCTTGCTGACGGTCACATCGGAACCGTCGATATCCGCTACCTCGACTCCCAGGGATCTGGCCGCATCAAATACCTGCTTGGAAGAAACCTTGATCGCGGCCGCAGCCTTCTCGCGCTGGGCGATATCGGAAGCCACGGTGGCATTGATCACGCAAGAATCGGGTGCCAAGGTAAGCGACGCGGTCCCAGTGACATAGACGACGTCACGGTCTACGTCGAGTGCATGGACCGCACCGCTCAGGCTGGAGAGGATGGCGAGCGCAAGTACGCTGTTCTGCATTTTCATAGTCAAAGTATGTCTCATTTATCGTACCGAGAGCTGCTACACCCACTCTACCAGAGCCAGCTAAAGCGGGCTTGATGCCCACACCGAGGCAGACCACCCTACCCCAGCACCACCCGTGCCGTCCCCTCATCCGTCACCAAGCCAGACAACCACCCGCCATTGAGCACCGCCTGCACCGCCTTGTGCTTGGCTGGGCCGCCGGCGAAGGCGATGACGTTGCGCTGGGTGGGTTTGGGGAGCTGCAAGCTGGTGACGCGCTGGCAGATGGGTGAGGTGAGTGGCCGGCCATCCCCATCGAGTACATGGCCGATCATCTCGCCTGCCGCGCCTTCGGCTACCAGTTGCTGGATCTCGTCGGTGTTGAGAAAGCCATCCTCATGCAGCGGGCAGCCCAGGCCCACCGAGCCTATGCCTACCAGGGTAAGGTCGGCGTGGGCGGAGAGTTCGCTCACTACACGGTAGACGCGGTTACCGGCCCATTGGCGACGGTCGTCGGCGCTGTCGGCAATCAAGGGGGCGGGCAGCATGAAGTATTTGCTGCCAGTCTTGTCCGCCGCGCGCAGGGCCACGTCGTAGCGGTTGGAGGCGCCGTCGGCGGAGATGGCGCCGACCATGGAGACGATGCGGTGCTGCGGGCGCTCGATCTGTGGCAGCTCGTCGATCACCGCCTTGAGGGTGCGGCCGGAGCCCACGTTCATGACCAGCGGGGTCTCTGCCGCCAGATAGGGTTCGGCCACCTCGGCGCCGGCCACGGCCAGCATGCGTTGCAGGGCTTCCGGGTCGTGGCCGTCAGTGGGCACCACATGGCAGTGGCGCAGGCCGTAGCGCTGGGCCACCTCTTGGGCCAGGGTCAGACAGTCTGATATGGGGTGCTCGATGCGTACCCGCACCAAGCCATGCTCGCTGGCAAAGGCCACCAGCCGCTGCACGATCTGGCGCGATATGCCCAGGTGCTCGGCGATCTCATGCTGCGTCTTGCCCGCCACATAGTAGAGCCAGGCCGCCCTCGCCGCCTGGTCGAGCTTTTCTTGTTGTCGCGACATACCCACGGTTCCGTATTTTTCTGATCGGCGCTTGCTGCGCCGCAGCAGCCGCATGCTAACCGCACGGTAGCTGGGTCTGCTGCTTTTCTTGCGCGCCGCACCAGTGCAATGCACAACAAGAACACTTGCCCAATCCTAGAGCAAAAGCTTGACTTCGACACATTCAAGATCAAATATTTGCTCACTCGATGAGCATATGATCGATATCAATCTAGCAGACCCGCACCGGCAGCGCTGTGCAGTTAGGCGAAATTGACGTTCGTTTCATAACTAACGGGACAAGAAGGCCGCTTTTCCCTGCCAGATGGCAACACTGGCGGGGCCACAACAAGCAGGAAGGAATCGCACCACGGCGGTGCGGCAGCACAACACCTTCGGAGACGAGACGACATGAACAGAAAGCCCTTGCTGACCCTCATCACCGGCGCGCTGCTCGGCGCCAGCGGCATGACCAGCGCCGCCACGGTGACGATCGCCACCATCAACAACCCCGACATGATCGAGCTGCAAAAGTTGTCCAAGCAGTTCGAGAGCGCCAACCCCGATATCACCCTCAAGTGGGTGGTGCTGGAAGAAAGCGTGCTGCGCCAGCGCGTGACCACCGACATTGCCACCAACAGCGGTCAGTTCGACCTGATGACCATCGGCGCCTACGAGGCCCCCATCTGGGCCAAGCGCGGTTGGCTCAGCCCACTGGACATGCCCACCAGCTACGACGTGGATGACGTGATCAAGACCGTGCGTGACGGCCTCTCCTACAGCGGCAAGCTGTACGCGGTGCCCTTCTACGCCGAAAGCTCGATGACCTACTACCGCAAGGACCTGTTCGAGGCCAAGGGCCTGAAGATGCCGGCCCAGCCAAGCTGGAGCGACCTTGAGGGTTTTGCCGCCAAGCTGCATGACCCGGCCAAGGGCCAGTACGGCATCTGCCTGCGTGGCCGCGCCGGCTGGGGCGAAAACATGGCGCTCCTGGGCACCATGGTGAACACCCACGGTGGCCGCTGGTTTGACGAGAGCTGGAAGCCCACCATCGATACCCCCGAGTGGAAGGCCGCCGTCACCCAGTACGTGAACATCCTGGGCAAGTATGGCCCACCGGGCGCCAGTGGCAACGGCTTTAACGAGAACCTGGTGCTATTCGCCAGCGGCAAGTGCGGCATGTGGATCGACGCCACCGTAGCGGCCGGCATGCTCTACAACGGCACTGAATCCAAGGTGGCCGACAAGGTGGCCTTCGCCCCCGCCCCGCAGGCCAACACGCCCAAGGGCGCGCACTGGCTGTGGATGTGGTCGCTGGCCATCCCCAAGTCGTCCAAGTCGCAAGACGCCGCCAAGAAGTTCGCCGCCTGGGCCACCAGCAAGGAATACATCCAGCTCGTGGCCAAGGACAAGGGCTGGGCCTCCGTCCCGCCGGGCACGCGTAAGTCGACCTACGCCTCGGCGGACTACCAGAAGGCCGCACCCTTCGCCAACTTCGTGCTGCAGTCCATCGAGACCGCCAACCCCACCGATGCCACGGCCAAGAAGGTGCCCTACATCGGTGTGCAGTTCGCCACCATCCCCGAGTTCCAGTCCATCGGCACCGTGGTAGGCCAGGCCATGGCCGGCGCGCTGACCGGCAAGAGCACCATCGATGCGGCGCTGAAAACTTCCCAATCGCAAGCGGAGCGCGCGATGAAACAGGGTGGTTATCTCAAGTAAGCACCAACCGAGCTGGCGCGGGCGTGCTCGCAGCACAGCGTGTTAGGTGACTTTGAAGTAACGGTCGGCGCGCCCCCCGCGTGCCGACCGCCCTTGCCAGCCCAACAGGGCAAGCAACAGGACTGCCACACCATGACCAACCAGGCTATCGAAGTGAGCACAGCAGAAGACTGCCCCGCCGCCACGCCAGAACGCCCCGGCATCACCGCCAAGCTGCTGCTCAGCCCCTCGGTGGCGCTGTTGGGTTTATGGATGATCGTACCGCTGGTGATGACCCTCTACTTCTCGGTCATCCGCTACAACCTGCTCAACCCCGAGCAAACCGGCTTTGTCTGGTTCGAGAACTACCGCTACCTGCTGGACGACCCGGCCTTCTGGCCCGCCATCGGCCACACCGTGGTGCTCATCGGCTCGGTACTGCTGATCTCGGTGATCGCCGGCCTTCTGCTGGCCGTGCTGTTCGACCAAAAATTCCCCGGCCGCGGCATTGCGCGGCTCCTGGTGATCGCACCCTTCTTTGTCATGCCCACGGTGAGCGCGCTGATCTGGAAGAACATGATCCTGCACCCGGTCTATGGCCTGTGGGCGCATATCTTCCACTTCTTTGGCGCCACCCCCATCGATTGGCTGGCGGACTACCCGCTGTGGTCCATCATCGTGATCGTGGCCTGGCAGTGGATCCCCTTTGCCTTCCTGATCCTGCTCACCGCGCTGCAGTCGCTGGACCAGGACCAGCGCGAGGCCGCCCAGCTTGATGGCGCAGGCCCCATCCGTATCTTCGTCTCCATCACCCTGCCCCATCTGCGCCGCGCGATAGCGGTGGTGGTGATGATAGAGAGCATCTTTCTGCTCTCGGTCTTTGCCGAGATCTTTACCGCCACGGCGGGCGGCCCGGGTACCGAGACTACCAACCTCACCTACCTTGTCTACGCCATCGGCCTGCAGCAGTTCGATATCGGCATCGCCTCGGCCGGCGGGGTTATCGCGGTGGTGTTGGCCAATATCGTGTCCTTCTTCCTGGTACGTATGCTGGCGAAGAACCTGCGTGGGGAGTACGACCAATGATGCGCGAACAATGGCAACAAGCCTGGGTCGGCGCGCTGGCCTGGGTGGTGGCGGTGCTGATGTTCTTCCCCATCCTTTTGATCGCGGTTACCGCCTTCAAGACCGAGCAGGATGCCTACAGCCTCTCACTGTTGTTCCAGCCCACGCTCGATAGCTTCCGCGAGGTGTTTGCCCGCAGCCAGTACCTGGCATTCGTGCAGAACTCGGTGTTGGTGTCCTTGGGTGCCACGGTGCTGTCCTTGGTGATCGCCATACCGGCGGCCTATTCCATGGCCTTCTTCCCCAACAAGCGCACCCAGAAGCTGCTTTTGTGGATGCTCTCGACCAAGATGATGCCGGCCGTGGGAGTGCTCATTCCCATCTACCTGATGGCCAAGCAGACCGGCCTGCTCGATAGCGTCACCGGCCTCATCATCGTCTACACCCTCATGAACCTGCCCATTGCGGTATGGATGGCCTTTACCTACTTCAACGAGGTGCCCAAGGAGATCCTGGAGGCGGCGCGCATAGACGGTGCCAACGCCTGGCAGGAGATGTTCCACCTGCTCTTGCCCACCACCCTGCCGGGGCTCGCTTCCACCGCCCTCCTGCTGGTGATCTTCTCCTGGAACGAGGCCTTCTGGAGCCTCAACCTCAGCAGCAGCAATGCAGCGCCGCTCACGGTGTTCATCGCCTCCTATTCCAACCCGGAGGGCCTCTTCTGGGCCAAGCTCTCGGTCGCGTCGCTCCTCGCCATTGCGCCCATCCTGGGCCTGGGGTGGGTCGCACAAAAGCAGCTGGTGCGCGGCATGACCTTCGGGGCGGTGAAATGAGCCTGCCCTACCAAGGCCTGATCTGCGACTGCGACGGTGTGCTGCTCGATAGCGAGGCGGTAGCACTCAGTACCTTGCTGGCTGCACTGGCTCACCGCCACGAACGCGAGGCGCTGGCCGCCTTTCTGCGGCCCCGCCTGGGCATGACCATCTTTGATATTGGCGCCGAGCTCAGCCGCGAGCTGGATATCCGCCTGGACCAGCCCACCCTGGCCGCACTGGGCCGCGAGGTGGAGGCGCGTTGCGCCGAGGGCGTGCCGGCCGTACCCGGCGTGTTCGAGGCTATCGCCACCCTGCCTGTGCCGCGTGCCGTGGCCAGCAACAGCAGCCGCGAGCGGGTGGAGGCTGGCCTGCGCCAACACGGCCTGTGGGACGTGTTTGGCGGCCATGTGCACACGCCCGATACCCACCACAAACCCAAGCCCGCGCCCGACCTCTACCTGGCCGCAGCCCGTGGCCTGGCCTGCGCGCCGCAGCAATGCCTGGTGATTGAAGACAGCGTGGCCGGCGTGACTGCCGCCGTAGCGGCAGGCTGCACCGTGCTCGGCTTTACCGGTACCCGCCATGACGAAGCCGGCGCCGCACAACGCCTGCTGGCAGCCGGTGCGCGTGCAGTGTTCGACCAGATGAACCAGCTCCCCGCCCGCCTGGCTGTCCTGGCGGCGGGTTAAGACCTTTATCCGCATACCTTCCGAGACAAGGACCACACCATGGCCAGCCTCAGCATCCGCAAGCTCTGCAAGCGCTACGAATCGACCGAGATCCTGCGCGACATCAACCTGGAAATTGCCGACGGCGAATTCGTGGTCTTCGTCGGTCCATCGGGCTGCGGGAAGTCTACCCTCCTGCGCAGCATTGCCGGGCTGGAGGCGATATCGGGCGGCGAGCTGACCATAGGCGGCAAGCGCATGAACGAGGTACCGGCCGCCAAGCGCGGCATTGCCATGGTGTTCCAGAGCTATGCGCTCTACCCGCATATGAGCCTGTACGACAATATGGCCTTCGGCCTCAAGATCGCCGGCAAATCCAAGGCCGAGATCGACGCGGCGGTGCAGAAGGCCGCCAAGATCCTGCATATCGACCACCTTTTGGACCGCAAGCCCAAGCAGCTCTCGGGCGGCCAGCGCCAGCGCGTGGCCATAGGCCGGGCCATTACCCGCGAACCTTCGGTATTCCTGTTTGACGAGCCGCTCTCCAACCTCGATGCCGCCCTGCGGGTCAAGATGCGGCTGGAGTTCGCCAAGCTGCACGCCACCCTCAAGACCACCATGATCTACGTCACCCACGACCAGGTGGAAGCCATGACCCTGGCCGACAAGATCGTGGTGCTCTCTGGCGGGCGCATTGAGCAGGTGGGCAGCCCTCACCAGCTCTACCACCACCCGGCCAACCGCTTTGTGGCCGGCTTTATCGGCTCGCCCAAGATGAACTTTATCGAAGGTACGGTGGCCAGGATCGACCACCAGTACGTGCACGTGGCCCTGCCCGGCGGCGTACAGGCGGTATCGGTCCTGCCCGGCAGCCTCAAGGTAAGCGACACCGTCACCCTGGGCGTACGGCCGGAGCACCTGCAGATCGCCGCGGGTGGGCCGATTGCCGCGCGGGTAACGGCGCTGGAATCGCTGGGCGACCACGCCCACCTCTATGCCGAAGCCAGCGGTGCAGCTGAGGGCCTGATCGTACGCATACCGGACGACGAACAGCATAGCCATGGCGAAGCGCTGGCACTGGTGGCGGACCCGGAGCGTTGCCATCTGTTTGATGCCGAGGGACAGGCGTTGGTACGCGTAAAGCTGCAACAGGCAGCCTGAAAACATTCAGCCATACAGCTGCATCGCACCCACTCGCTTGGCGGGTGCGTGAACCCCCACTTGAGTTCCGGGAGCCACCATGACCACCCCTACTGTCGCCCATACCTGGCTGCATATCGGCGCCGGTTCCTTCCACCGCGCCCATCAGGCGGTCTACCTGCACAGGCTGCGCGAGGCCGGCGATACCCGCTGGACGCTGGCGCTGGGCAATATCCGCGACGATATGTCGCCGCTCTTGAACGACCTGGCCAAACAACAGGGTCGCTACACGCTGGAGACGGTGGATTCGCAAGGTCACCGGCAGTACGAGACCATTCGTTCCATCGAACGC
Organism: Chitinimonas sp.; assembly: GCF_036568685.1. GTDB lineage: Bacteria > Pseudomonadota > Gammaproteobacteria > Burkholderiales > Chitinimonadaceae > Chitinimonas. Next base: position 4,176 of record NZ_DATCSC010000112.1, on the reverse strand, counting down.
ATCGTGCCCTGGGATGCCGACCTGGCCGCACTGACGGCGGTCGGTGCCGAGCCCAGCACGCGCATCATCTCCTTTACCGTGACCGAGGCCGGCTACTACCTGGACCAGCAGCATCAGCTGGACCCGAGCTACCCGGACCTGGCGGCGGATCTGGCGGGCGAGCACCGCACTATCTACGGCACCCTCAGCGCCATCCTCAAGCAACGGCAGGCACAAGGCAGCGGCCCGGTCACCCTGCTCAACTGCGACAACCTGCGCCATAACGGCGAGCGCTTTCATGCCGGGCTGTTGCAGTTTTTGGCCCTACGTGGCGAGACGGCGTTGCTCGACTGGGTGCAGACCCATACCAGCAGTCCCAACAGCATGGTGGACCGCATCACCCCCCGCCCGGTGCCGGAGGTACGTGCCCGGGTGCTGGCCGCCACCGGCGTGGACGACCCTTGCGCGCTGATGGGCGAGCGCTTTATCCAGTGGGTGATCGAAGACCAGTTCATTGCCGGCCGGCCGCAACTGGAGGCGGTGGGTGTGGAGACGGTGCAGTCGGTACTGCCCTATGAGGAAGCCAAGATCCGCATCCTCAACGCCACCCATAGCTGCATCGCCTGGGCCGGGACCTTGCTGGGCATGGCGTATATCCATGAAGGCACACTGCACCCCGCCATACGCCAGCTGGCCTACGATTATGTGACCGACGACGTGATCCCCTGCCTCACCCCCAGCCCGCTGGACCTGGCCCAGTACCGCGACACGGTGCTCGACCGCTTTGGCAACCCCAATATTCAGGACAGCAACCAGCGGGTGGCGGCGGATGGCTACTCCAAGCTGCCGGGTTTTATCGCCCCCACCTTGCAGGAATGCTACCGGCTGGGCCGCGAGCCGCGCAGCACGGCGGTGCTGCCGGCGCTGTTCTTCCTGTTTCTGCAGCGCTGGGCCAAGGGGGAATTGCCGTACACTTACCAGGACGGCATACAGGACCCAGCGGCCACGCGCACCATGTTGGCAGCGGCAGACCCGGTGGCCGCCTATGCGGCCGACCCGGCCCTGTGGGGCGAGCTGGCCGGCAAACCCGCGTTCATTGCCCTGCTGCGCGAGCGCATAGACCATATGGCAAGCTGGGTGCAACAACACACGACCTGAGACAAGGTCGGGGGAAGAGACATGTTTCTGGGCATCGATCTGGGCACCTCCGAGGTCAAGGTGGTGCTGCTCAACACGCAGAACCGCGTGCTGGCCAGTGCCGGCTGCGCGCTGAGCGTGAGCCGGCCCCACCCGCGCTGGTCGGAGCAAGACCCTGCCAGCTGGTGGCAGGCCACCTGCGACGCCATAGACCAGCTGCGGCAGTCCCACCCCGGCCCCTTTGCCGCCATCCAGGCCATCGGCCTCTCCGGGCAGATGCATGGCGCCGTGGTACTGGATGCCGACGACCGCGTACTGCGCCCGGCCATACTCTGGAACGATATGCGCAGCGCAGATGAGTGCGCGGAGCTGACGCAAAGCACGCCCGAGCTGCTGCAGATCACCGGCAACCTCGCCATGCCCGGCTTTACCGCCCCCAAGCTCCTGTGGCTGGCCAAGCACGAACCTGAACTGCACGCCCGCGTAGCCAGCGTGCTGCTGCCCAAGGACTACTTGCGCCTGCAACTGACTGGCGAGAAGGCCAGCGAGCCCTCAGACGCCGCCGGCACCTTGTGGCTGGATGTGGCCAAGCGCGATTGGTCGGACCTCATGCTGGCTGCGACCGGCCTCACGCGTGCCCATATGCCGCGGCTGGTGGAGGGGGACGCCGTATCGGGCCGCCTCAAGCCCGCGCTGGCCGAGCGCTGGGGCCTCGCCAGCAGCGTGATCGTGGCCGGTGGCGGCGGCGACAATGCCGCCAGCGCCATTGGCATCGGCGCAACCGAGCCTGGCGACGGTTTTATCTCGCTGGGGACATCCGGCGTGCTGTTCGTCGTCAACGACCGCTTCCGCCCCAACCCCGCATCGGCCGTGCATGCCTTCTGCCATGCCCTGCCGGGCCGCTGGCACCAGATGAGTGTCATCCTCTCCGCCGCCAGCTGCTTGCGCTGGCTGTGCCGGCTGGTGGGTACCGACGAGGCCACCCTACTGCCCGAGGTGGCGTCACTGAGCGTTGAGGCCTGCGATACCGCGCCGATCTTTCTACCCTACCTCTCAGGCGAGCGCACCCCGCATAACGACCCCTACGCCCAGGGTGTTTTCCATGGTTTAACCCACGCCACCGACCGTGCCATGCTGGGCTATGCGGTACTGGAAGGCATAGCCTTCGGCCTCAAGGATGGTCTCGACGCCCTGCACGAGGCTGGCACCGAAGTCAGCACCCTATCGCTGATGGGCGGCGGCGCCCGCAGCCCCTACTGGGCCCAGCTGATCGCCGACATACTGCAGACCCGCATTGTCACCCATCACGGCGGCGAGGCAGGCGGCGCGCTGGGTGCGGCACGCCTGGGCTGGCTGGCCTGCGGCGGCGACCCGGCCGTGGTCTGCGAAAAGCCACCGATCCGGGCCGAATACCTGCCCAGCCAGCAGCGCAGCGCGACCTTGGCGCGGCGCCTGCAGCAGTACCGCGCCATCTACCGTGATGGACCGGGGCCGTTGCACTAAGCCAATAAGCCAGCCTCGGATTTTGCCTGCGCGATGCGCCTTGGCGCATTGCGCAGTCTGTAATGATCACACGAAGATCAACCTACACTTTGATAGTTGCAGGTGAAAACTGCTTCAGAATGGCAACTATTCTTCGCTAGGCGTACACTCCTTAAGCAACAATTTATCCAGATCATCGTAGCAAATTTGCGAGGGATTTATGAGCACCAACATATACGCTTTTTACAACAACAAAGGCGGCGTAGGTAAGACTACGCTTGCACAGAACGCCGCATGCTTATATGCAGAGAAAAATCCAAATGAATTAGTTCTGGTTATCGACCTGTGCCCTCAAGCTAATATTTCACAATTCCTTTTAGGAGGGGGGCATAAAGGGTACGTCGCAAATCAGAAACTACAAGCATCAGCCACCAGACGTAACATAGTCGGCTTTATGGATTGGCTCCTTGCCGGAAATTCCGGCTTTACCAGCCTACAAGGAAGCTACCTTACTCAAGTAGCATCCCTTAACCCCAACGTCACAGAAAATCTATATCTTATAGCAGGCGACTCATTTCTGGAGTCGCTGACCTTAGCACTGAACTTCGCAACCATGAATCCAGCAAACATTTATGCATGGAGCGAGTACGTAACCGCCATTCGTCGTCTTTGTGATTTAGAACTTCAAAATTCAGATTACGACGAAATGACTGTATTCATTGATTGCAACCCAAGCTTCTCCATTTATACACAAATGGCTCTTGTTTCCTCGGACTCTCTCATTGTTCCAATGATGGCGGACTTCAGCTCCCTTGAGGGCATCAAGGGAATTTTAATGCTACTATATGGGAAATACCCATCTGCCGCGGTACGTAACTACGCAAGCAAGGTCGTGACATTCACACGTCAAATCCAACAGTTTGGACTTTCCCTTCCAAAAATATTTGAACTTCCATTTAATAATTTCACAACAAACCTCGGGGTAGCAACTGCTTTTGGCTCTGTACGAGAAGAGCTGATTGATTTCGCCTATCAACAATATGTCTCAGACCCCTCTATTTTTACTCCTGCACATCAGCCCCCTCAGAATAAGAAAGACTTTGAATCGATTTACATATCTAATGTCAAAGACTTCCATACCGCAGGAAAGGTGTCTGCGAGCCTAGGAATTCCCCTTCACCGCCTACCCAATCAGAATAGCTACACCATGCCAAATGGTGAAGCAGTGAAGATCCCGTGGAAGAATTATGAAGAATCTCTAGATCACGTCGTCGAGTTTGTGGATAAATTATGAAACACCGAAATTATTGAAAAATCATTCACCAACCGACACAACTGTTTAATTGAAATAGCAAAGAAGCTCACAACTTTAAAAAAGAAGCTGGCTGGGATTTTTCAACAAAATCCTTGCCAGCCACCCCCTAAAAAATATAATCTCTTGCAGAAATCGTATTCAATAGATCCAAGTCAAATTTGACCGTGCATCTGCAACATACATTCCGACCTGAATAGTTGAGTTCCCAGCGCAACACCCTCCACGCCTGATCTATGCTGGGACGCCCCCCCCCCCCCCCCCCC
>NZ_DATCSC010000111.1:0-6081 GCF_036568685.1 Chitinimonas sp. | reverse complement strand
CAGGAGGACAAGAGCGAGGCCGGCGAGGTGGCGCGCTTTGCCGCCTATGACCTCTTGATCCTCGACGAGGTGGACATGCACCGCGGCAGCGAGACCGACCTGTTGCTGCTCTTTGCGGTGATCAACCAACGCTACAACGCCTTGCGGCCCACGGTGCTGGTCTCCAACCAGTCGGTTACCACGCTCAAGGACTGCATCGGCGCTCGATCTGTGGACCGTGTGCTTGAGCTTGGCGAAGTCATCGCCTGCGACTGGCCTAGCTATCGAACCCGACCACCGCTCGCTGCTTGAGGCCACTGCCGCGCTGCCGGCCCATATCGGATGCCATATCGCGCCGCCCCGCAGGGGGCGCGACCCAGAAAGGAACACCATGCAATTCAAATCGCCCGAACACCTGCTGGCCTGGACCTTCGAGACCCTGGCCACGCCCATCGTCAAGACATCCCGTGCCGACCTGCGTGAGGAAAGCGGTGGCTGCGGTGCCCCGCCAGACAAGCTCAGCCACTACGACCGCCACGCCCAGGCCGCCTTTGTGCTGCGTTGGATCAGCACCTTGCCGGTGGCGCAAAAGAGCGTGCTGTTCGGCCTTTACGATCCCGCCTTGCGGCAAAGCGCCTGCATCTCGCTGGCCACCGAAGTAACGCACCGCTTCGGCATGCACGCCGCTGCCTACGCCGTGCGGATGTGGATCACCCCTCAGCGCCAGGCTGGCAAGCCGGTGGGTACGGAGCGCGGCCTTGCCAATGTGGCCGGCACCTCCCCCGCCACCGCCCGGCGCTATAAGACCGCCGTGTGGGACGAGCTGGACCAGCTGCGCCTGCAAGCCCTGGCGGCGGTGGGGCGGCAGTTTGTGGATTTGATCGGCGAATTGGAGCCGGTGGATGAGGAGGAGATGGTGGTGGCGTAGATGGCCGCTCGACGGACGATACGGCGCAATGCCCTGCAGGGATTGCGCCCTACCTTGCTGGTCGAGGGCATCCGTGTGCGGCGGCGCAGCTTGCCCTGGTCAGCAATCGTCAAATAGCCATGCCCTCAGGCGCTCAGGCAACTTCCTTGGCCTTGACGATGGATTTCGACACCAGGCCGTATTCGATCGCCTCCGGCGCAGACATCCAGAAATCGCGGTCGATGTCGGACATCACTTTTTCCAGCTTCTGCCCGGTTTCCTTGGCGATCAGGGCGCCGATCCGTTCGCGCACGCGGAGGATTTCACGCGCCTGGATCGCGATATCGGTCACTTGGCCGCCCACGCCACCGCTCGGCTGATGGATCAGGAAGCGCGTATTCTGCAGACAGAAGCGACGCTCCTTCGGCACCGAAAGGAACACGTTGACCGCGGCGCTACCGACCCAGCCGCTACCGATCATGTTTACCGGTGCGTCGATGAAACGGATCACGTCGTGGATGACATCGCCCGATTCCACATGACCGCCGGGCGAGCAGACCAGGAAATTGATTGGATCCTTCGACTCGCCGGAGAGGGCAATCAATTGGCGCACGATATCGCGCGCCACCGCATCGTTGATCTGGCCAAACAACAGCACGGTACGGGATTTGAAAGCTTTCTCCTCCAGAAACGCGTCGCGTTGGGATGGGTTGGTTTCTGCTTTTTCTTCCACAATATGCCCCTAGGTTTGAGGGAGTGAACTGCCCTGAGGACTAGTGTAGTCCTTATCACTTGGCGGCGGCAAAAGGCGGGGCGTGTAAACAGCCGCCGCGTCATGCGTGCCTAGCGTGGCGACTGGCGGCCTGGTGGTCGGCCAACCCTCGCACCTGTCGCCAAACACGCTACGATGGTCGCAACGGTGACCCATGCGACAAGGAGCAATGCAATGGCAATACGAATGATGACGGCGGCCTGCCTGGCCACCCTGGCGCTGCTGGGCACGGCGGTGATGGCAGCCGATGAACCCACCGGCCGTATTACTGGCGTCGGCGGCATCTTCTTCAAGGCCAAGGAACCCAAGGTGCTGGCTGCGTGGTACCGCGACGTGCTGGGGATCAAGCTGGAAGCCTGGGGTGGTGCGGCCTTGCGCTACGACGCGCCCAGGCACCCGCCGGCGCTGATCTGGGGGACCTTTCCCGAGAGCACCAAGTACTTTGCGCCGTCCGCCGCCAGCTTCATGATCAACTACGCGGTGGACGATATGGACGCCTTCCTGGCCCGGTTGAAGGAGAAGGGCGTGGAGCCGATCAAGCGTACCGACGACGCGACTGGCCGCTTTGCCTGGATCGTTGACCCGGAGAACAACAAGATCGAGTTGTGGGAACCGAAGGAACCTAAGGCTGCGCCGTGAGCGGCTCGCTATCCAGCGCGCTGGCCGAGAATGGCAGACAACAAAACGCCCCGACCATCACTGGCGGGGCGTTTTGCTTTGCTGCAGGTTGCGCTTAGTTGGCCTTGGGAGCTTCGGTCTTGGCTTCGGCCTTCTTGGCAGCCTTGTGGTGCTTGCCGGCCTTCTTGGTGGTGGCGGCCGGTTTGGCTTCCGTGGTCTTGGCAGGTGCAGCAGCGGTGGCTTGGGCTGCCGGAGCGACAGGTGCCGCGGCCGGTGCGTCGGCGGCATTGGCAGCAAAACCGGTCAGGGCGAAGGCGGCGGTCAGGGCAGTTGCGATCAGCTTGTTCATGGTGCAATCCTCACAGTGTTGGGCTTCCGGTCCCGGTCGTCGCGTTCTGCAGCGGCCGTCCTTGAGGCACACATTAGGACCACGATGCTGAATGGTTCCTGACAGGAAAAGGCTTTATTTCTACCGAAAATATTTAGGCGGGCTTTAAGATTCCGGTAAGGTTTGGCGAGGCGGTTTTGAAGGGGCGAAGCGGTATTGCTTGGGGGGCGAAAATCCATGCCAGCCGCCGTCTCCCTGCGTGCTAGGTAGGTGTTGCGAGGGTGTTGCCTCCTCTATATGGAGGATGTCGGCATGTCCCGATGCAGATAGACTTGCCCGGCCCCCATTCCCTGCATCTGAGCGTGTCGCATACCGAGGGCAGCCGGCGCGCAGAATCGGACTATCGGAAGTGACGGACCATTTCATGACTCAAAACCAATTGCCGGACTTTTACGAATCCTTTACTGCCATCTGCAGGTTTCTGAGCGCAGAGACGGTATCTGGCGACTTCTACGAAAAGCACGCCCATGCCCTCATGATGGCAGGGGCCTTTATCGGGACACTGGCCAGCCAGCATCCGGTACTCAAGACGGCCATCATTGTCGGCTTACAGCAGCCCGTTCGCGAAGCCGCCGTTCGCATCCGCCAGGTCATTCCTGGCTTGGGCCTGACAAATGACGAAGTGCGGTGGCTGGACGACCAGACCACCGCAATACTCCGGGTGCTGGTCCCGGTTGTACGCGACCCCGACTTGCCCGAGTGGTTTGCGGAGTGTAAATGGGCGATTGAGGGGGCATTTCATTGACTACCCCGGCGGTGACCGCAGGTTTGGTACCCCCCAAGAATCGACAAGACCAATACTGATACGGTCAGCGCGCCCGCTTTCGGCGCAAGGCGCGACCGGTGTCGTGCCACAGGTGGGCCAACAGTGCGTTCAAAGGCCCGTAGTCCTGTTCGGGTGCCTGGCCTGCGCCCATCCGCTCGATCTGATGGTAGTACCAGCCTGCATGCGCATAGTTGTTCAGGCCGCGCAGCCCAGCGGACGGGCTGTTCGGGCCCCAGTAGCCGGTGCCCAGGCGCAGGTGGTCTTCATTGTGCGGCAGGGTATCGAGCTGCCCGGCCAACATCTTGCTGGGGAAGTCCGGATCAACACAGAAAGGGCGCGCAATGCCCACCATGTCGGTTTGCCCAGCTGCCAGGGCCGCCTCCATGCCGGCGCGGGTGCGGAATCCGCCGGTCACCATCAGCGGCATGCGGGCGACGCCCTGGATTGCAGCGGCATACTGCAGGAACATGGCTTCACGCTGACGCGTGCTGTCGCGCACTTCGCGGTCGGGCGTCTGCCTGAAGAATTCAACCTGCTCATAGGTACCGCCGGAAATTTCCAGCAGGTCTATCCCGGCATCGTTCAACCACGCTACCACCTGCAGGCATTCCTCGAGCGTGAACCCGCCCTTCACAAAATCCGAGGAATTGAGCTTGACCGAGATGGGATACGCGGCGCCCACGCGCTCGCGGACCGCCTTGACCACGGCCAGCAGCAAACGGGCTCGATGCGCCAGTGGGCCACCCCACGCGTCGTTACGCTGATTGGTACGTGGCGACAGGAATTGCGACAGCAGATAGCCGTGTGCGGCGTGGATCTGCACCCCGTCCAGGCCGGCGCGTTGCACCAGGTCTGCCGTCTCGGCAAACCGTGCGATGACCTCTTCAATCTCTTGCTGCGTGGCGGCGCGAGGCTTGCCAAAGTTGCCGAGAATATCCAGCTGGACCGGTGAGGGAGCGATCGGCGTGAGATTGACCAGACGGGGGCACTGGCGACCCGGGTGGCTGATCTGTGCCCAGAGCTGGGCGCCACCGGCGTGTACCACATCGGCCCATTCGCGCAAGGCCGGCAAGACGCTGTCGTCCTGCACCACCACATTGCCGGCGCGCTCCAGATAGCGCTGGTCGATCATGATGTTGCCGGTCAGGAGCAAGCCCGCGCCGCCGCGCGCCCACCGCTCGTACAGGCGCAGGTGCTGTGCCGTGGGGCGGTCCAGCGCATCGGCTAGGCCTTCGGTCATGGCTGCTTTGCAGAAGCGGTTAGGCAGCATATGACCACACGGCAGCGTCAAGGATTGTTCCAGCATGGAGGCTTTCCTGGTTGGTGGTGCGATGCACTGCATCCTACCGCCGTTTTGGCACAAATGACTGAGCAAGGTACGCTAAGGCCCCCGCTCTGGATGCGCACTACCATGAGCGGGCATGCTGAGTGGGATGCGCGTGCTGCCAGCAGGGCAAGGCAGAAAATCTCCAACGCTTGTAGCGTTCTCACCGCGCCGGCATGCAGAATGGGGGCTTCAACCCCAAACGCCTTCTGCCCCGTGGACACCATCGAATACCACCGCAATGCACTGCTCGCCCAAGGCGACGACCCCTTGCCAGTGGAACAGCTGGTGGCGTTGATCCAGGCTGCGCCGGATGAAGTGACCCTCAAGGGTCTGTTGGCCGAGCTGGAGGTGGAAGCCAATAAGCTGGGCTGGCCACGGGACAAAGACTACGCCGCCTTGTTGCTGCAGCATGCCGTGCTGCAGGTGGAGAACCGGCCGGCGAGGGCGGCGATGCTGGACTTTGCCCTGGCCCAGGCAACCTGGTGCGCGAGCTGCGCCACTGCCGGCGGCGAAGGGCTGGCGAGGAGTGTGCATGTACGGGAGCTCGAAGCCATGCGCCGGGTTGCTTTGCAGGGCTGCTAAATCGGCCATCTGCTGCTATGGTAAGTCGTGGTCTTTCCCTTTCACTGATACTTAAACCCTTATTGAATATGCCCAGCTCACGAATCGCCCTCTTGGGCCTTGCCGCACTCTCTCTTACCGGTGCTGCACAGGCCGGGACCTACAGCACCCTGGGCAAGACGCTCAAGCTGCAGCCCCCGCCGGAGTATTGCGAGCTGGGCGATACGCAGCGGGAGCAAACGCTGCGGCAGCTGCAACAAAGGAATATGGCCCAGGTAGGGGAGCTGGCCCAGGTGGTAGTGCCGTGTACGGAGCTCAAGGCCTACAAGGACGGTAAGATCGATAACTTCAGCCGCTGGGCGCAAGTGCTGGTTTCCAAGCGCCAGGGCGTATTGACGCTGGTCACCATCAGCCGCGAGGAGTTCATCCAGAAGACGGCCAACGGCACGGCCAAGCCCGTGGATCTGGCCGAGGTCAATCGCCGTGTACGCGAGCATCTTTCGGGGACTGGTGGAACCGTGAGCATGTCTGGCGCCCAGCCCATCGGTTCGACCAAACAGGCTTTCTTTATCGAGGGCCGCCTGGTTACCGAGACCAATGGAAAATCTAGCCCGCTAGCCTTTATCGGCGCGGCAACCGTGGTCAACCAGCTACCCATCCTGGTGCAGGTCTACGTCACCCCCAAGGCGACTGGTGCGTCGGCGCTGGAGACGGCGACGGCTTACGTTGATAGCTTGTTGAGCAAGAACTAGTTGGGTAGGGG
>NZ_DATCSC010000110.1:0-9906 GCF_036568685.1 Chitinimonas sp. | reverse complement strand
CCCCGGCACCGCCATACTGGCGCGCATGGCTGCCGCGAGGTCGCCACGCGACAACACCACCATGTCACCGGTCTCCAGGTCGGCCGCCACGGCGCGATAAGGTAGCGGCAGGGCGTCAAAGCTCTGCAGGCTGGCATTGTTGACCAGGCGGTGGATCAGGATATCCACCTTCTGGGTGCTGATCGCCCCCTTGGGGAGCAGTAGCTGGCCATCGTCAGAGAGGCCGATGCCCAGGTTCATCATGTTCAGCCAATCGTCCTGCTTGTCGACATAGCTGCGCTGCTGGCGGGCCGGCACGTCGTCGAGCACGTCGTCCCAGTCTATCTTGCGCACATTGGCCTCGACCTGGCCGGCGGACTGGCCGCTGGCATAGATACCGCCCACCAGTGCACCCATACTGGTACCGACCACGCAATCGACCGGAATCCGCGCCTCTTCCAGCACCTTAAGCACGCCAATATGTGCCAACCCTCTAGCGCCGCCGCCACCAAGCACCAGAGCAACATGGGGGCGTTCCGCCGCCTGCGGGACGGGGGAAAACAACAGGGCAAGCAGCAAGGCGGGAAGCAGACGGCGCATCGGCATGGGCTTCTTATCGGATAAGGCGCGATTCTAGCTGTCCCCAAGGGTTGCGCGCATTTCCTCGCGGAGCCAATTGATAAAGGTCTGCAACACCGGCCGGTGGGGCGGTGGCAAGGGCGTCACCAGCCAGTAGGCCCACTGGAAAGGCAGTTCGGTATCGAACACCTTGATGAGGCGCCCGCTGGCGAGGTCGTCGTGGACCAGGGAGCGTCGCGCCAGGGCGATCCCCTGCCCCGCCACGGCCGCTTGCACCAGTAGGCCGGAGTCCGTGAACACCAGGCCCTGGCTGGGTTCGGGCCAATCCAGGCCCACCCGCTCGAACCATGGCTTCCAGGGCTCATCCATCACCCGCAACAGCGGCCGGCCCTGCAGCTCTTCCGGCTGCTTGGGCAAGCCTCCGGGCAGATGTGGGCTGGCGACCACCAAGTAGTACTCGCGGAAGAAGAACTCGGCGTGTACCCCGCGCCAGCTACCCGGTCCGACCCGGATACCCATGTCTATGCCGCTCTCGGCCAGCGATTCGAGCTGGTTGGAGGACTGCACCCATAGCTCGACCTCCGGGTTGGCTTCGATAAAGCGCCCCAGCCTGGGGGTGAGCCAGCGGGCGGTAAAGGACGGTAGGACCGTGACCGTGAGCTTGGGGCGCTCCCGCTCCCGTCGTATGGCCTCCAGCTCGTTACCCACCGTGACGAAGGTCCGGTTCAACGCAGCCGCCAACCGCCGACCCTCCGGGGTCAGCGCCAATCCACGTCCCTGGCGTACGAACAAGGGGTAGCCCAGCTGCTCCTCCAATCCCTTGACCTGATGGCTGACCGCGCCGGGGGTGACAAACAGCTCGGCGGCCGCCCGCGCCACACTGCCAGTACGGGCTGCAGCTTCGAAGGCCCGCAGGGCAGGCAGCGATGGCAGCTTGGGCGGCGTCTCAAATATTGAATCCAATTCAATACTCCACTGAGAAAGCATCGATTGTCCCGCCACGGCCAGAAGGCAGAAAATAGCCTCAAGCAAAGGGCCAACCGGCCTATGCCCAGATAGTGGAAGGAGCAGAAAATGTTGTATGAGTTTATCGAATACGAACATCGTCTGACACAAAATCAGGTGCTCAGCCTGCAGAGCCGCCCCGGTGACCTTGTCGTGTGCCGACATGGCCGGCTGTGGCTGACCGAAGAGAACGGCCCCGACGTATTGCTCGCAGAAGGGGAAAGCCATCGCATCCGACAGGCCGGCAAGCTGCTGGTCGAACCGCTGATGACCGCTCGGCTGCAATACCTGCCGCGCGAGGTGGCCAGCGCGACAATTCAATGGCGCAATCGCATCTTGCAGTTGGGTCTGTACGCCGCCGCCGTCATCCGTCGCGTTTTTCAGCAGCCGGTCGGACCTGCAGTGCATCGGTCGCAGATCGCTCGCGACAAGCCATCCGCCGGCGCAGGATGCCATTGCGCCTGAGCGCAGCGACAAAGGAGCGTCATCATGGACCATCACTATGAAGAGCAGCACCTGGACGACGCGGCACACCACTACGACGACATCCTGGAGCCTCTCCTGCTTGCCGTCATCGCCCTCCTCTTGGTGCTGGGGCTGGTCACCGATTTCTTTTCCGGTGCCCGCGAACCCCAGCTACAACAGGCCGGCGTCGCCACGGTAAACACCGTGAGCAGGCCCAGCCCGGCCTGATTGGTGGATATGGCGGCCCATACGCCGCCCCTGCCGGCTCAGCCTGATTCACGAGATCGGGCCAGCTCCCTTCTTTTTCCTCACTCAGCGCAAGGACTCCCCAGCATGGACCAGATCAGCCATTACGCCGCCAAGCTTGCCTACGAGATCGACTCTGCCGACCTCAAGCAGGCCCTTGATGCCGGTGAGCGCGTTATCGTGATCGATGCGCGCAGCGCCGAAGCCTTTACCCTGGAACACATTCCCGGCGCCGTCAGCCTGCCCCACCGCAGCATGGACGCCGCCAGTACCGCACAACTGGACCGCGAGGCGCTCTACGTCAGCTATTGCGACGGCATAGGCTGCAATGCTTCGACCAAGGGCGCCCTCAAACTGGTACAGCTGGGCTTCACCGTGAAAGAACTGATGGGCGGCCTCGACTGGTGGAAGCGCGACGGCCTCGCCACTGCCGGGCTGCTGGCCAGCGCACCGGAGGCAGTTGCCTGCGGTTGCTGAGACCACGCGACCACCGGGCAGGCTGCGGCCTGCCCTTTTTATTTGCCATTTATCATTGCGGTACCGGTGCCAGCAGGACCCAAAACAGCATCCAAAGCCCACGGAGGACGACATGATCAAGCTTTACCACGCACCCAGCACCGCCTGTATGGCACCGCATATTTTGCTCGAAGAGCTGGGCATCCCGTTCGAACTGGTGCCGGTCGACAAGGAGAAGGGGGAGCTGGACACCCCTGCCTATCGCAAGCTCAACCCCAATGGCCTGATGCCAGTGATGACCGATGGTGACCTTGTACTGTTCGAGACCGCGGCCATCTGTCAGTACTTGGCCGAGACCCATCCCGAAGGCCAACTGACCCCGCCGCTCGGCAGCCACGAGCGCGCGCACTTTCTCAAATGGCTGAGCTGGCTCTCGACCACCCTGCAGCAAGCCTTGATCCTGTACTTCTATCCGCACCGCTGGGCAGACACCCCCGAAGCTGCCGCCCAGGTCAAGCGGCACGCCCAGGCCAGGGTCATGACCCTGCTTGAACAACTGGAAGCGCAACTGGCTGGCCATGGCCAACCCTGGCTGCTGGGCGAGCGCTACAGCCTGCTCGATCCTTATGCGTTGATGCTGTGCCGCTGGACCCGCAACTTCGAGGGCAGCAAGGCGCGCGACTTCAGCCATATCGGCCCTTGGCTGCAGCGTGTACTGGCACGCCCAGCCGTGCAGCGGGTGTTCACCCGTGAGCAACTGGCCCAGCCCTGGGTGTAGGTACAAGCTCACCGGCCGGGTCCGAACAAGCCGCTTTGACCCGGCCGTGTTTAGTGCAGTGCTTGAAAGTTCGCGGCAGGCTTTTACACTGATGCATCCCCTCCCCCGCCGGAGCACCGTCCATGCATCTGCTCGCCCACCGCGGCTTTCATGCCGAATACCCGGAAAACACGCTGGACGCCTTTGCCGCAGCGCTGCAACTGGGCTTTGAAGGTATAGAAACCGACGTACGGGTCAGCGCCGACCAAGAGCCCATCCTGTTCCACGACCGGGTGGCCAAGACCGGTGAGCCGGTTGCTGCCCTGACCCGCAAACAGCTGTCCGACATCTGTGGCTATACGGTGCCGACCCTGACCGAGGCACTCAACGCATTCCCCCACACCTACTGGAATATCGAGGTCAAGACCCCGGCTGCGGCCAGCCTGGCCCTACCGTTGTTGACGCACTACGACGAAAGCCACCAGATCCTGCTGACCTCCTTCCGCCATGAAATCGTACTGGCAGCGGCCGAACTCCTGGATGCCGAGTGTGGCTTTTTGAACGCGCATCGCCCCGCCGCCATCAACAGCCTGCTGCACGCGGCGCTGCCGCATCGCAATCTGCGCACCCTGGTGTGGGATTGCGAGATTGTCGACCCGGACATCCTGCATCAGGCCAACGCCCTGGGGTTTCGCAATGCGGTCTATGGTGCCAAGACCGCCTATGAGCATGCCTTGCTGCGTGAATTCGGCGTCCAGGCCATCATCACCGATTACCCGCAGCACGCCGGCCTGATGCCATCCTGAACCCGCTATCGGCCTACCCCGACTTGCACCGCCCCTGTGCATACCCGTGCCGCCTGGCGTGGAACTCAAATAGGCGTGTGCAGTCCCTACATCGGTTTCGGCGATTCGGTTAGAATCGCCGCTCTTCAATCCATTCTCCGCCCACCACGGATACTCATCATGTTGAACGGCAGTCTGGTCGCAATCGTGACCCCGATGTTCGAGGACGGCAGCCTCGATTTCGCCAGCCTTGAAAAGCTGGTCGAGTTTCATATTGCCGCCGGCACGGCCGGCATCGTCGCGGTCGGTACCACGGGCGAATCCGCCACGGTGGACGTGGAAGAACACGTGGCCCTGATCAAAGCGACCGTCAAGGCCGCCGCAGGCCGTATCAAGGTGATCGCCGGCACCGGCGCCAACTCGACCCGCGAAGCAATCGAACTCTCGCAGGCCGCCAAGGATGCCGGCGCTGACATGACTCTCTCGGTCGTGCCCTATTACAACAAGCCGACCCAGGAAGGCATGTACCAGCACTACAAGGCCATCGCGGAAGCCGTTGCGATCCCGATGATCCTGTACAACGTACCCGGCCGTACCGTTGCCGACATGAGCAACGACACCATCCTGCGCCTGGCTGCCATCCCCAACATCATCGGTGTCAAGGATGCGACCGGCGATATCGGCCGCGCCGCCGACCTGGCCCTGCGTGCACCCAAGGATTTCGCCCTCTATTCCGGCGACGATGCCACCGCATTGGCCTTTATGCTGATGGGGGGTCATGGCGTGATCTCGGTCACCACCAATGTGGCCCCCAAGCTGATGAGCGAAATGTGTGCCGCTGCCCTGCGCGGTGATATCAAGGCTGCACGTGCCGCCAACGACAAGCTGCAAGGCCTGCACAAGCACTTGTTCATCGAAGCGAACCCCATCCCCGCCAAGTGGGCGGTCAGCAAGCTGGGCCTGATGCCCAGCGGCATCCGTTTGCCGCTTACCCCGCTTTCCCCCGCCAGCGAGGCTCCGGTGCTTGCCGCCATGCGTCAAGCCGGTATCGAAATCTAAGGGTTACTCAGACATGATCCGTTCCACCCGTACTGCGGCCGTCATCTCGGCGGCGCTGCTGGCCGCCGGTTGCGCCAACACCACCTTCAAGGTGCCCTTCCTGGGCAGCGATGACGACAAGCCCAAGACCCCTGAATACGCCCAGGCGCGCAAGGCTATCCAGAATAAGCCGCTCGAAGTCCCGCCGGACCTGAGCGCACCGGAAGGCAACCTGGCCTACGTCATCCCCGGCCTGAACAACATCACCCTCAATGCCGCCGGCCAAAAAGCGCTGGAAACTGGCGCCGTGCTACCCAAGCTCGACAAGGTGCGGATGGAAAGCGCCGGAGGCCAGCGTTGGCTGGTGGTCGGCGCTCCGGCCGAAGTGGTCTGGCCACAGGCCCGTCAGTTCTGGCTGGATCAGGGCTTCAAGCTGAATGTGGACAGCCCGACTGCCGGCATTCTGGAGACCGACTGGCTGGAACAGCGCCCTGACCTGCCGGTCGGCGGCATCCGCGCCGCCATCCAGCGCGGCCTTGGCACCCTGTACTCGACCGGCAAGGTGGACCAGTACCGCATGCGCATCGAGCGCAGTACGACTGAGGAAGGCAGTACCGAGATCTACATCAGCCACAAGGCGATGGAAGAGAACTACGTCGGCGCCAACAAGGAAGACACCCGCTGGATGGTCAGCCCGGTGGAACCCGAGCGCGAAGCCGAACAGCTGAAGAAGCTGCTGGTGCGCCTGGGCGTGAGCACCGAGATCGCCGGCAAGGTGGTGACTGCTGCCAGCAAGCCGGCCGAAGGTAGCGACGCCAACGCAGCCGCCAGCACGAACAACAGCCCGGCACGTGCCGCCATCACCACCATGATCGATGGCAAGCGCGCTATCCAGCTCGAGGAAAGTTTTGACCGCGCCTGGCGTCGTGTCGGCCTGGCACTGGAGCGCGCTGGTTACAGCATCAATGACCGCGACCGCTCGCTCGGCATCTACTACATTCGCCCCGGCGTCATGCAGAAGGCCAAGGACGAAGGCGGCAGCTTCTGGAGCAAGCTCGCCTTCTGGAAGAGCGACAGCGACAAGAAGGCCGAAGAGCAGAAGGGTCCGGAATATCTGGTCATTCTGTCCGGCAAGGACACGCGGACCATGGTGCGTGTCGGCGGCAAGGACGGTACCGCCCTGCCTGAAGTCAACGCCAACGCCATTCTCGACCCGCTGCTGGTCGAACTGCGCTAAGCGCCTGCAACGCAAACAGCCGCCCGAGTAATCCGGCGGCTGTTTTGTTTCCACCTGCGGCCCCGCAGGTAAACCGGACGAACGTACCCATGCACCCGATAAAAAGACTCTACGCCTACGCCCGCAACTACAAGACCGACTTCCGGCTCGCCACTGCCTACTCCGTCCTCAACAAGTTCTTCGACATCCTGCCCGAGGTGCTGATCGGCGTGGCGGTCGACGTGGTCGTGAAGGGTGACCAGAGCTTCCTGGCCACCAAGGTGCTCGGCGGCCTGGGCATCACCGATACCTGGCAACAGCTGCTGGCGCTGGGTATGCTCAATATCGCCATCTGGGGTGGTGAGTCGCTGTTCCAGTACCTCTACGAGGTCAAGTGGCGCCAGCTGGCGCAAGACATCCAGCACGATCTGCGGCTCGATGCCTACCGCCACGTGCAGAAGCTGGAGATGGCCTATTTCGAGAACCAGCGCACCGGCAACCTGATGTCCATCCTCAACGACGACATCAACCAGATGGAACGCTTCCTCAACGGTGGCGCCAACCAGATCATCCAGGTGTTCTGCTCCAGCATCATGGTCAGTGCCGTGTTTTTTGCCCTGCAACCCGGCGTTGCCCTGGTCTCGCTCTTGCCGGTACCGGCCATCCTGTTCGGCGCCTTCTGGTTCCAGAGCCGGCTGGCCCCGCGCTACGCCGAGGTCCGCGTGGCGGCGGGTGATGTGAGTGCCCGGCTCAACAACAATCTGCTGGGCCTTGCCACTATCAAGGCCTTCGCCACCGAAAACTTCGAAGCCGGTCACATCGAGGAAGCCAGCAACGGCTACCGCAACGCGAACGCTCGCGCCATCCGCGTCAGCTCGGCCATCACACCGGTCATCCGCATGGCCATTTTGGCCGGCTTTACCGCGACTCTGTTGTATGGCGGCTGGCTCACCCTGCACGGCCAGCTGGCGGTCGGCGCCTACTCGGTGCTGGTGTTCCTGACCCAGCGCCTGCTGTGGCCGCTGACCGGCCTCGCCGAAGTCGCCGATATGTACCAGCGCTCGGTCGCCGCCATTGACCGCGCCATGACGCTGCTCGACACCGAGATCAAGATCCCCTATGAGGGCCGCCACTTCCCGGTCGAACAGGTACGCGGCGAGCTGCGCTTCGAGCAAGTAGGTTTCTCCTACGGCGACACCCCCACCCTACAGCAGATTGATCTGGTGATCCCGGCCGGCAAGACCATCGCCTTCGTCGGCAGCACCGGCTCGGGCAAGAGCACGCTGGTCAAACTCTTGCTGCGCTTCTATAGCGCCCAGCAAGGCCGCATTCTGCTCGACGGCCAGCCGGTGGATGAGCTCAATCTGCAAGACCTGCGCCGCGCCATCGGCTATGTGGCACAGGACACCTTCCTGACCGACGGCACCATCGCCGACAACATCGCCTATGGCGTGAGCGGCGCCAGCGATGCCGACATTGCGGCCGCCGCCGACGCCTCGGAGTCCACCGAGTTCATCGACAAGCTGCCGCTGGGCTTTGCTACCCGTGTGGGCGAGCGCGGCCAGAAGCTCTCGGGCGGCCAACGCCAGCGGCTGGCGCTGGCGCGCGCCATCCTCAAGAACCCACCCATCCTGATCCTGGATGAGGCCACCAGCGCGGTGGACAACGAGACCGAGGCCGCCATCCAACGTAGCCTGGACGTGGTCAGCCGCAACCGGACCACCATCGTCATCGCCCATCGCCTGTCAACCATACGCCAGGCAGACTGCATCTATCTGCTGGAGGGCGGTCGGATCACCGAAGCCGGCAGCCATGAGGCGCTGCTGGCCCAGAACGGCGGTTACGCAACGTTGTGGCGCTTGCAAACGGGCGAGCGTACCGTGGCCAGCGCCATTGCCTGAGTTGACCAACTGGGTCGATGATAGAGAGGGAGGCGGCCAATGTATTTGAGCAAACCAGTTCTAAATCAGGATGACACCACCTGGGGCAGCTTGCTGGGTGGTGGGGCTTATATCGAAAACGACCAGCGCCACTTCCTGTTGAGCGTATTCAACCTGCACCAGCCCCACCCCTCGGGGATCACGACCCGCTTTTTGCCGCACGGCATTGCCATGGACCCGCAAGACAAACTGCGGTTGGTGCTGTTCGAGAAGATCGGCCCGGGAGCCTGCGAGGTCGACCTGGGCGGTGGCACGGTAACCCGCCCCCTCCCGGCCTCAGCGGGCCATGCCTTTTACGGGCATGGCGCCTTTTCGCCGGATGGCAGCCTGCTCTACGCCACCGAAACCGCGCTGAACGGGTTGACCGGCGCCATCACCGTGCGCGACGGCCGCAGCCTGGCGCTGCTGGGCGCTTTCCCCAGCTACGGCCACAAACCGCACGATTGCCAATTGATTGATGACGGACGCACCATGGTCGTCGCCAACGCGGGCGCCGGCTCACTGGGTGAGGCCGGTTGTCTGAGCTATGTGGACGTTCAGACCGGCGCCTTGCTCGAACGCGTGCCAGTGCCAAACGATAGGGTCAACGCCGGCCATTTCGCCATCGCAGGCAACGGTGATGTCGCACTGATCTCAGCCCCCACCGACGGCCTTGGCCCTGCGCACAATGGCGGCGTAGCGCTACGCCACCCCAAGTCACCACTCATGGCAGCGTCCGCCGCGCCTCATTTCAAGCACCAGCTAAAGGGCGAGACGCTCAGCGTCGCCATCAACACCGCCGGCAACCTCGCGCTGACCTGTACACCAGACGCCAACCTGGTATGCGCCTGGCGGCTCGACACCCAGCAATTGGTCAAGGCCATGCCCTATAGCACACCGCGCGGCATAACCCTCTCTGCCGACGGTAATCACTTCCTGATCTCCTACGGCAACAATGCTGCCGTGATCGCCATCCATGCCGAGACGTTGGCCCCTGTCAGCAAGGCCTACAGCGAGAAGAGCTTTCTCACCGGCTCTCACCTCTGGAACTGGCAACGGGAAGTACGTAGTACCTCCCTGCGGTAAGCCCTTACACGAAAATTTCACATAGTGCTTTGATTTAGATAATAATTCAGGGTTTGCTAATCCAGCCGACCCCGCGCACTCATCAAGTTTCGGGTCCCGAAGTCCTACTGTCGGCTAGAACGAATCTGTAGAGTACATAAGGGTCGGAATATGTTCGCCACATTGCGGGGTCGCGTGATCGCGGCCATCTCCTTTACCTTGCTGCCGGTCATTCTCGGTAGCGCCTTGATCTTCGCCAGCACCGAGAGCCGCTGGATCCACGAGCAGGCCAAGGCGCAGGCCCAGGTCCAGATAGGCAACCTGGTCGACCAGCTGGGCATCATCGACCAGCAGATGCAGGCGCGGGTCAAAGCCTCGATGAAGCTCTTGAAGTCA
>NZ_DATCSC010000109.1:0-2748 GCF_036568685.1 Chitinimonas sp. | reverse complement strand
GCAGCAGGGGTGCGACGGCCAAGACGTTAATAACTGCCGCGATATGCACCCGATTTTAGAGAATAGGGGGGAAGCTCCAACCCGCGCCGCTGGCGCTGACCGCATAGTCGGTTGGCGCTGACGACGTGTCTATCCCGGCCGGAAGGCTGGCGCGTGCTGACGGACAGGCTTTACCGCCGCTATCTCCGCCTTGATGAGCTTGAGTTGGCGACAAGGAAGATGCGCAAGGTCTGGGATCACTTTTCTTCACTGCCTTCTACTTACCTTGGGCCAGATAGGCTGGCTGAGGTGAAGACGCCGGACTCTAGGCTGGATTTGGGCGCGCCCTCCTTGGCAACCATGTTTGCGCGCTATTTCGAGCATTTTGATTACTGCGTGGAATCCGCCAAGTTGAACTATGAGGCGTTCAAGGCCCACCCTGGTTATGTGTACGAGCCGGTCAGGGTCATCGTCACCGACATGCCCAGGCACATGATAGACAGTGCCAGGTCGCTGGCTGAGTACGACGCCTTGGTCGGTGATCCAATCTGGCTATCTTGATGACCTACGACGAACTACGAAGCAGCCTGACCTCGCTGGTGACGCGCTATGTGCCAAGCGCCGAGCAGCGCACGGCGCTCTTGCAGCTGATCGCCGAGCCTGAGATACCGGTGAAAGGGATTCTGGCGGACATGAGCCCAATGCATCTGGCTTCGATGACCGAGCAAGATGCCGCTTTGTTGCGGGATATTGTCCATCACTATGGCTAGACCCATCTGGGCCAAGATCATGGCCAAAGGGCTGGTGCCCTTGTATTGCTATGGCGTCCTGGGCGGGCTGTGGTTCCTGCTCTTCATTGGCGCTATTGCGAACCGCCAATGGTTGGAGCCCGCGCTTCCTTTCTGGTTGGGCGTGTTGCTCTCGCAGCTCTGCTGCTTTCTCACCTTCGTGCTGGGTCTGGCGATACTGCGCTGGCTGCTTGGCCCCTGGCTCTTCCGGGAGTGCCAGCCCACTGTTGGTACTTGGCTGTGGTGGGCCTACGTTATTCGGTTCGCCATCGGCGGCCCCTCTGTGCTGATCGGGGAGCCGCTGCCGCTTGCAATGGGGCTGTTTACCCTCTTTGTCGGTGCCGCCGCGCTCTGGTGCTATCTGCCCGTTGTTATCGCTCACGGCGCTGCCGAACCACTGGGCTGGCGCAGCCTGAAGTGGCCGCTGCTGCTGGAAGGGCTGTGGTTCGGGATCTGGTTGATAAGGGTAGGCAAGGAATTTGATCCCGCTACGTTTGCCGTCGCTGCCGGCTGCGTACTGCTGATGCCTGCCTACGTCTACACCCTGCAACGCTACGCCCGCCTGTTCTCTGCACCCGATAGGCCACCAGCCCCCGAGCATTACCAAGGCTGGAAGGTGGTGCTGTTTGCCTTGCCCCTGCCTTGGTGCCTGTATTGCGCGTTCGCGTTCATGGTCCTGTTCTGAACCAGGCGATCTGACAGCCGTAGTTGTTCGCGGCGGGCTATGTTTCAGTGACTCGCAGGGGGTGAGGTGTTGCCAAGCAGCTTTGCGCCGCTAAAGCCCCAAGCACCATCACAAGACGGAGGCGCGGATGAAAGCTTGGCCTTGGATAGTGGTTACTTCCGCACTGCTCGCAGTACCTGCGCCGGTAGACGCCCAACCAGACACGCCTTCGCCTGCCAGCAGCCATGTCTATCGCGAGATAGGCGATCAAGCGCTGCACGCCTATGTGTTCCAACCTCCGGCGCGTCGTGCCGATGGCAAGGCGCCCGCCATACTGCTGTTCCACGGTGGTGGCTGGAGCGCCGGTGGGGCGGATTGGGTCTTCCCCCGAGCGCGCCGGTTTGCGGATTTGGGCTTGGTGGCCATTGCCATCCAGTACCGGCTCTCGGAGGGCGAAGTCACTCCCGTCGACGCGCTGGGCGATGCCTGCGCGGCCTTCCAGTGGGTGCGGGCACACGCGGCCGAGCTTGGGCTCTCGGGCCTGCTGGCCGGCTACGGGGTATCGGCCGGCGGCCAGCTGGTGGCGGCCACCGTCACCATAGGCTGCCCGCAGGATGGCCTGGCGGGGAGGCCGGTCGGTCCCGATGCACTCTTGCTATGGTCCCCGGCGCTCGATCTGGTCGACGACGGCTGGTTCAGCGCCAAGCTGCAAGGGCGGGCGACCGCCGCCGCACTGTCGCCCGCGCGCCATGTCGGGCCGGCCACGCCGCCTACCTCCATCGTGCATGGCGAGTGCGACACCCTCAGCCCGCTGCGTGGCGTACAGCGCTACTGCGCGCAGCTGGCCGAGCAGGGCCGGCCGTGCGACCTGCATGTGTATGCCGGCTTGGGCCACTTGCTCACGCGCAACCTGGCCCAGCAGGAAGGCGACTACGACCCGGACCCGAAGGCCCGGGCCGACGGCATGGCCCAGCAGGAGCTGTTCCTACGCAAGCAGGGCTTTCTGCCCGAGATCCGCTAGGTGCCCTCACGGCGCAATCGTCAAAATTGCGTTTTCATCGACACCTTCACCGTCCGCGAGCTACCCACGCCCAGTAGCCGGTTGCCGGCAGCATTCCAGTAGCGCTTGTCGGCCAGGTTCTCCACGTTCAGGCGGAATACCGTGTCCTTGCCGATCTGCTTGGTGCGGTAGCTCACGCCGGCGTTGAACAGGGTCACGCCGGGGATAAAGGCCTGGTTCTGTACGTTCACCGCGCGGGCGCCGGTGTAGTAGGCGCCGGTGTTGATCGCCAGGCCCGCCACGGCCGCCAACTGGTG
>NZ_DATCSC010000108.1:0-8757 GCF_036568685.1 Chitinimonas sp. | reverse complement strand
TTCCAGGTCGGCGAGGCCTGTTCCCAGATCAGCCGGGCAAAGTCGTGGGTGTACTGCTGGTAGCCAGCCTGGCCGCGCTCGGTGCTGAAGTAGAACTGGTACCACCATTGCAGCTCGCCCTTGGGCGGCAGCGGCTTGCGGTTCACCTCCTGGCTGCCGATCAGATAGCCGCTGACCGAGACCAGCGCCTTGGTGCGTTCGGGCCACAGGGCGGCCACGATGTCGGCCGTGCGGGCACCCCAGTCATAGCCGGCGATCACGGCCTTGTCGATCTTGAGCGCATCCATGAAGGCGATCACGTCGCTTGCCAGCGCCGCCTGCTGACCGTTACGCGGGGTATCGGCCCGCAAAAAGCGCGTACTGCCGTAGCCGCGCAGATAGGGGATGTAGACGTGGTAGCCGGCCTTGGCGAGCTGCGGGGCAACGTCCACATAGCTGTAGATGTCGTAGGGCCAGCCGTGCAGCAGGATGACCGGCGGGCCGTCCTTGGGGCCGTCTTCGGCGTAGCCGATATCGAGCACATCGGTCTTGACCTGCTTGAGGGCGGCAAAGCTGGTGTGCGTGCCACGGCCTATGGTGGCGGGATTGGCAGCGGTGGCCGGGCTTTCGGCGGCCCAGCCCAGTTGGGTGGTGGCAATACCGGCGAGGATGGTGGCGATCAGCGTGCGGCGCAGTGCGTTCATGGTGTGCTCCTAGGTCAAAAGTGGAATTTCGGGCGTACGATCCCCTACCCGTGCAGTCTGGGACTGCAGCGGCCGGGGGGATAAGTCGGGACTACCTAAAGGGTGGGACGGCGGATTTAGCCAGGGGGAGCCCTTTCCGGGAGGCTTTTGAAGCGCAGCCGCGCCTCCAGTCCCCCTTCAGGGCGGTTGTGTAAGGTCAGCGTGGCGTTCATGGCCAGGCTCAGTTGGCGGGCAATCGCCAGGCCCAGGCCGGTGCCGCCGGTATCGCGGTTGCGCGAGCCTTCCAGCCGGTAGAAGGGCTGGAATACCGCCTCCAGTTGTTCCTCAGGAATGCCGGGGCCGTTGTCGCGGATATGGATGGTGGCGCCACCTTCGTCAAAGCGCGCTTCCACCGCCACCGCACCGGCGTACTTGAGGCCGTTGTCGATCAGATTGCTCAGCACCCGCTTGAAGGCCTGCGGCCGGGTGACCAGGGCCGTGCCGAGCTGACCCTCCAGCTCCACCGGCTGGCCGGCATCCTGGTAGTCATAGACCAGGCTGCTCAGGAGCGCGTCCGGGTCGATGCGGGTGGCCGGCTCGGTGTTGCCATGCAGGGTACGGGCAAAAGTCACGCCTTCGCGCACCAGGGCCTGCATCTCGGCCAGGTCCTGATTGAGCTTATGGCGCAGCTCGGGCTCGTCCAGCATGTCGGCGCGCATGCGCATGCGGGTGATGGGGGTCTGCAGGTCGTGCGAAATGGCGGCCAGTATCTGCATGCGTTCGGTCATGTACTGCTTGATGCGGTCCTGCATGGCATTGAAGGCGCGTGCGGCGCGGACCACCTCGATCGAGCCGGTCTCATCCAGCCGCTCGGCCTGCAGATCCGGCCCCAGTGCGTCCGCCACCTGGGCCATCTCCACCAGGGGGCGGGTGATCAGCCGCACTCCCAGCCATACCACGGCGGCGATCAACAAGAGCTGCAGCCCCAGCACCACCGGCAACCAAGCGGAGATAGGCAGTGGCATGGGCTGCATGTCTACGGTCAACTGGCTGCCATCGCTCAGCCGCAGGTGAGCCTGTACCCGGTCGCGGCTGCCCGGCACCTTGCTGGCCGTGATGGGGTAGTGCTGGCCCACAGCGGCAGCAAAAGAGGCCGCAACCCGGCTCGACAGTGTGGTGTCCGGCACGCCACCGGCAAGACCCGGCCCCAGCTCGAAGCGGTAGGTACGCCGTTCCAGCCGGGGCAGCCAGGCCGGTCGCTCGGCGGCCGGCAGGCGGTCCAAGAGGGCCACCGAGCTGGCAACGTCCTTCTCCAGGTAGCCCAGCATCATGTCCACCGTGGCAGCGCGGCGCTCCGCCATGATCAGCACATAGGTCAGCGCATTGGCGAGCAGGAGGCCGACAAAGAACACCAGCCCCAACCGCATGAACATGGTGCGCGGCCAGTAGCGCCAGCCCATTACCAGCTCACTCATGGCTGCCCCCGCCCTGCTCCACGGCCACTGAGAACACATAGCCCTCGCTGCGCAGTGTCTTGATATAGCGCGGCTCGCGCGCGTCGTCCCCCAGGCGCTGCCGCAAACGGCTCACCAGGAGGTCGATGGAGCGGTCAAACGCATCTGCATCGCGCCCCTGGGTGAGGTTGAGCAACTGGTCGCGGTTGAGCACCCGCTGCGGGTGGTCGATAAATACGCGCAGCAGGCGGTACTCGGCACCACTCAGCGCCACCTGGGTATCTTGCGGGTCGAGCAGGTGGCGGCCCACGGTATCGAGCCGCCAGTCGCCAAAGCGGATGATCTGGCTGGGCTCATCGGCCTGCATATTGGGTGGCAGCATGCGGGTACGGCGTAGCACCGAACGTACCCGCGCCAACAGCTCACGCACGCCAAAGGGCTTGGTCAGGTAGTCGTCGGCGCCCATCTCCAGGCCCACGATACGGTCGGCCTCGTCGCTCAGCGCGGTCAGCATCAGGATGGGGACGGCGCGCCATTTGCCGGCACGCAACTCGCGGCAGAGCTTGAGCCCGTCCTCGCCCGGCAGCATCAGGTCCAGCACGATCAGATCAAAGGGGTACTGCTCGAGCAGGCTGCGCATCTGCCGGCCATTGGCCGCCAGCGAGACGCGCAGGCCGTTCTTCTCCAGGTAGTTGCCTAGCAACTCCCGGATCTCGCGGTCATCGTCCACCACCAGGATGTGATCGGGCTTGTCCATGGGCTCAGTCTTCGGTCTTTTTCCGGGTCTGGTTACGGGAGCTGGGGATCAGGTTGCAGCGTAGCGGGTGAGTAACCTCGACGCACACCGTACCCAGCAGCAGGGCAAGGGCAGAGAGCAGCTGTTTCATGCGTCCTCCACCACCGAGAGGCTGGCACCGTCATTGATGCCGGCTTCCAGCGCATAGGCATCCACCCCCTCCAGGCAGCCCAGGTTCACCCGCCACATTTTCGGGTCCTTGCGAGTCTGGTGGAAGGGGTAGATGCCGCAGGTCTTGCAGAAGAAGTGGCGCGCGGTATGGGTATTGAACTGGTACAGCGCCAGCGATTCCTGGCCCTGCAGGATGGTCACGTCCTCGGCCGGCACCATGGGCGACATAAGTGCGCCACGACGACGACAAAGACTGCAGTTACAGCGTGCGGCGGGCAGGAGCGCGGTACGGACCTGGAAGCGGACGGCGCCGCAGTGGCAGCTGCCGATGTAGAGCGATTCGTTCATGAGGTGCTCCTCGTTCGGTTGACGATGCCGTTATACGCGCCGTTTTCAGGCCCTTTGTATCGCAATGTATCCAGCCCCCGGCGGTACACACAACATTTAACCCAAGGCCGATCGGGAAACACGCCAGATACCTCAGCCCCTTTAAATGCAGCCATACCATGCAGGACTGGCCCCTACCTCAAACCGGTCCGCCTGCTGCCCATCACCCGCAGTACCGAAAAGGAAAACGCCATGAAGCTGCTCCGCCCCATCGCCCTGATCACCAGTCTCTTGCTGGCTGCCTGCGGCCAGGCAGAGACCATTACCCGCCCCATGCCGGCACCGGAATTCAGCGGCCTGGGCCAGTGGCTCAACAGCAAACCGCTCACCGTTGAGCAACTGCGCGGCAAGGTCGTGCTGGTCGATTTCTGGACCTACACCTGCATCAATTGCATCCACACCCTGCCCTATGTAAAGCGCTGGCACGAGCTTTACAAGGACCAGGGGCTCACCGTGGTCGGTGTCCATACCCCTGAATTCCCCGAGGAGAAGTCCATTGACAACCTCAAGGACGCCACCCGCCGCTTCGACATCCGCTACCCGGTGGTGCAGGACAACCAGTACGCCACTTGGGAAGCCTACGGCAACCGGTTCTGGCCGGCCTTCTACCTGATCAACCGCAAGGGTGAGGTGGTTTACCGCCATTATGGTGAAGGCCGCTACGACGAAACCGAGGCCACCATCCGCAAGCTCTTGGCCGAGAAGGCCTGAGTGGGTTTGATGGAAACCGCAACGGGGCCGATATGGCTCCGTTGTCGTTCATGCCAGCCGGCATCCGTTCACACCTTTGGCCGTCGATTCGCGCCGCCGGCACGTCGATTCGTCTCAAGCACCCGCGCACCAGTGCCGGCACATTCACCATGGCGACATCTCAAACGGAGCCGCCAACATGATCCTCGCCATCCTGCAGCACACCCCCACCTGGGTCTTCATCCTATTCGCCGTGCTGTTCTGGCTGGGCCTCAGGCAGACCCGCGACAATACCGTTTCACAGTACCGCACCGCCATCATGCCGGTATTCATGCTGGGCCTCTCCTTCAGCGGTGTGGCCGGTGCCTTCCCCACCCTGCCACAGACCTACGTGGCCTGGTTTGCCGGTGTAGCCGCCAGCGTGCTGGTCTACCGCATGGTGGGCGTACGTAGCGCCGCCAGCTACGACCCGCAGCAAGGCACCTTCCACCTGCCCGGCAGCTGGCTGCCGCTGTGCCTGATGCTGACCATCTTCAGCACCAAGTACGTCATGGCCATCTTCCTGGCCATGCACCCCGCCCTGCACAGCCAGGCCCTGTTCGCCACCGGTCTGAGCCTGATCTACGGCCTTTTGAGCGGCCTCTTCCTGGCCCGCGCCGCCAACCTGTGGCTCCTGGCCTGGCAAACCCGCAAGACCGCCAGCCTCGCCGCCTGAACCCTCGGACTCATCTTTGCCCCACCTGCACCTGGGTGGGGCTTTTTTGCCGCTCAGTCCCCCATGTGGAGGATGTGCGACGCTGAGGTAGCCGGTATCGTGCCCACCTGGCCGGCCCAAGCTGCAAGGGTCTATGCTGCACCCACACGCAAGGCCTGACGCCGAGCACATCTGCAAGGGAGAGACATATGAAAAGCATCCACGGCCGCGGCCTGGGTTGGCATAGCGACCTGCCCGACTTCCGCGACCACACCCCCGACAGCCCCACCGTGGCCAAGGTGCTGGGCAAGTCCGCCCCGCTCAAGAAGGCCAGCGCTGCCGCCAAACTGCCCACCAAGGTGGACTTGCGGCAGTACTGTTCGCCCATCGAGGACCAGGGCCAGATCAATTCCTGCACCGCCCACGCCGGCACGGCCATGTACGAGTATTTCGAGCAGCGTGCCTTCGGCAAATACGTGGATGCCTCGCGGCTCTTTCTCTACAAGGTCACCCGCCAGCTCTTGCAGTTTGACGGCGATAGCGGCGCCTACCTGCGCGATACCATGAAGGCCATGGTGCTGTTTGGCCTGCCGCCAGAGAAATACTGGCCCTACAACGTCAAGCAATATGACGACGACCCAAATAGCTTCTGCTTCTCTTTTGCGCAGAGCTACCAGGCCGTGGACTACTACCGGCTGGACCCGCCGGGCACCAGCCCCAAGGACCTGCTGGCCCATATCAAGACCAACCTCGCCGCAGAACTGCCGGCCATGTTCGGTTTCTCGGTCTACAGCTCCATGCCGCCCTTAGGCGAAGGTACCGGCAACATCCCCTTCCCTGACAAGGGCGACACGCTGGAAGGTGGCCATGCGGTACTGGCGGTAGGCTACGACGACAACAAGAAAATCGGCACCAACAAAGGTGCACTGCTGATCCGCAACTCCTGGGGCACCGGCTGGGGCGAGGCCGGCTATGGCTGGCTGCCCTATGCCTACGTGGAGCGTGGCCTGGCACAGGACTTCTGGAGCATGGTCAAGGGTGAGTTTGTCGATACCGACTTGTTCAACAAGGCTTGAGGGCCTTCCTTGAGCTGATATTCGGCGCGTGGCAGATAAATTCAGTTCAGGCGCCCGGGAAACCCGGGCGCTCATCCCTTGTTATGCCTGAACCCAGGCCCACCCTTGATTTAGCCCCATCCCCTCCGCCCCGCCCGCCGGCGGGGAACCTCGCTACGCTCGCAGGAGCACGGAACACGTGCCTGCGCCCCTTCGTAGTTTGCAAGCAGTCATCATCCCCGGCACTCTTTAGGTATATTCCTGGGCACCAGCTAACATCTGCTTCAAACGATTCAAATAACCCCAACTTACGTGCAGGAAACTGCTTTGAAATCTGGCAACGCACTCACTCTCGGTCTGCTCGGTGGCTTTGTCGGCGCCGTCGTGCTCTTGATCTACCTGCACGTACAGGCGCCCTTCCCGGTGCCGGCCGAGGAGGTCCAGCCCGCCACCGAGGCCGCGCTGCGCGCCTCGCTCAACTACTACAAGCCCAAGACGGCCGGTGCCATGAATGTACTGATCGAGGGCAAGACCATCAGCCCCACGGCACTGGAAGCGCTCAAAACCGCGCTGAGCGGCCAGCCGCTGAGCAGCGACCCGCAAGCGCCTTGCGCGCCGGGCAGCGCCACCGAGGCCACCGCCTGCGAAGGTGTGGACTACCTCGACGCCCGCTTTGTCGCCATGCCCTTCCTCTACGCCGGCCAGGTCCAGTTGCGCAGCCACCGCTGCACGCAATCGCTACTGCTCTTCAAGCTGCGCGGCAGCTGGTACCCGTATTCCAGCAAACAGGTCTGCAACAAGCCCGCACCCGCGAAGTCCTGATGCCCGCCGTGCCGCCGCACCCTCTGTGGCTACTTTGGCAGTGGTGGGAAGGGAGCGCCGAACTCGCTGCCCGCAAGGTTGTAGCGCGAGCCGGCCCAGCCGCTGAACGGCAGCAGCTGCTTGCCGTTACCGGCAAAGCGGACTGCCACGCAGGCTGACTGGAGGGTGAGGACGTTGGGGCCACGGGCGTCCTCGCAGGCTGCCTGGGTAGGATGACAGTGCACGCCATAGGGGGCCGAGGTCTGATGCGGGTCCATGCGCTCCTGGTAGCAATAGCCGGCGCTGTCGAGCCATTGGTCGAAGCCCTGCACCAGGGCGGAAGGAGGCAGCCAGACTTCCACCGTATGGGGCGTGCCGGTGAAGCGGCCACTCAGCGACTGGACCTCCCAGCCGTAGGGTGCAGCCTGGCTGGAATCAGGCGCGGCCAGGTTTGCCAACTGGTAGGCGCAGTCCTTGGCATCGGACAAGTGATAGATCACGGTGGGCCGGCCATAAGGCGTGGGCGCATCCCGTCCCTGCTTGCGCGCAGTGTCCGATACATCCTCGACAGCCGGGATCTCTGCCCCGGTAGCACGCCAGCGGGCACGCAGGCTGGTCAAGTTTTCCTTGCCCTGTGGGCCATAGATCTGCAGGTAGACGGTCACCCCGCCGCACAACGGCCGGTTGGCCGGCCGGCGGGCGACCGTCGACGGTGGGGCCGGCATGCTGGGGGGCAGATCCGGTACTACGTCGGCCTGCGCCGGTGGGCGCGTCGCGGGTACAGCGACGGCAGTTGGCGGGGAGGCACTGCCCGCCTGGCTGGCCGGTACAGGTGGCTCGGCCGCAGCTTCCAAGGGAGCTTCCGTCGATTCACAAAAACTGTGCTGCCTAGCCTTGCGTCGTGGCGATCCACCGGGCTCGTCACGCGCCCAGTAGCCAAAGATCCGGGTGACGGGCGAGACCACCGGTTCGGTCGGACATTCGAAGGTCGAAAGCAGGGTCCTGCACACCGCCAGCTTGTCGCGCAAAGGCTGGCAGAGGCCGTAGGTGGTGCGCAGCATCTCAAGTGCCTCCTTGTTGTCCTGAAAGGCCAGTTCCTGGTGCTTGGTGCGGACGACCTGCCAGGCAGTCATCAATTGTGCCGCCATGCGGCCTATGGGTTCGATGGCCTTGTCGTTGGTCGACGCGAGCGGCAGGGTGGCATAGGTGTCGTACAAAGGGCGCAGCAGCTGCGGGTCGATCTCGCTGCCGGCGCCCCCCTCGCCGCTGGCGTTCTGGAAGGCCGCCCACATGCCCGACGCCGCCGAGAAGATCACGCCCAGCCCCAGGCCCGCCGTGGCGGCCGACTTGGCGACGATGCGGCTGGGCCGCCGCAGCCCACCCTCCGGCTTGGCCGCACCCTCCTTGCCATCCGCCGCAGGTTCGGCCAGCTGGCTGTTGGCATGGTCATCCACCTGTGACTCATGCATCACCCGGTCCAGCGCCGCCAACAGCGTAGCCTCATCCAGCGCGCTGCCCAGGTGCCGGCCGAGCGAGAAGTAGCTCTCCCACTGGGCTTCGTCGAAGAACTGGTCGGCGGTGGACTCGTGCGGAAAGCGCGCATGGTCGCGACTGTAGTTGTACAGGTCCTCGGGCAGACCAGTGGTCAGATTGGGCTTGACCAGCACCAGCACACCCGGCTCCTGGTCACCGGGGTAGTCCACCCTTGCCAGCGCAAGACAAGCCGGGCTGGCGGGGGACGCCAGGTCGTCCAGCGAGCCGAACAACTCGGTGCCGCTGACATTGGGACGCACGAAACGGATGTCGACATCGAGGTCGATCCGAGCCCGCCGTATCAGATTCTCCAGATCGCCGAAGCGATACTCCGGGTCGGCACCGCAATCGGCCAGTACGATCAGCTTGCAACGCGCCACCAGGAGCGGATAGGCGGCCGTATTCTCGCAATGGCCACCATCGCTAAGGTACTGGATGCGGCTGCTGCTGCCGGCGAACTGCGCCAGCAGCTCGGAGAGCAGGTAGCTGTACTTGGGCAGCCAGCGGCCATACCAGGGCAAAGGGGCGCCCACCTCCCCGGCGTTCCACCAGTAACCGAGCCGCACCCCTAGGG
>NZ_DATCSC010000107.1:0-30758 GCF_036568685.1 Chitinimonas sp. | reverse complement strand
AGCAGCAGGCTCATTGAGCGGTCGAGCTTGTCGAGGAAGCTGGAGAAGTAGAAGCCCAGCACCGTGAGCGCAAAGCCAAATACCGCCAGGTTGATCAGCATGGCGCGCTGCGCGCGCACACCCCAGACGGCAAGGCCGATGGCCGCCAAGGCGTAGAGCGCGTACAGCGCCGCTTCGTCCCCATTCGACCCCCAGTGGAACTGGGTGACCACGAGGCTCCAAACCGCAGGCAGCAGGAGCAGGATTGCACCGCGGCCGCGCAGGCAATAGGCGACAAGGCAGGGCAGGGCGAGCGCGACGATCCAGCTGATTAGCAGCAGGGCCGTACTGCCCCCTTCCGGCGCGGAGCGTATTCCCCAGCCACTGTCCACCATGCCGAGGATGATGCAAGCCGGTACCAGGGTGATGGCCCCCAGGCGGCTCAGGCTGCGGCGCCAGATAGCGTCGTCGTCCCTGGCCTGGGCGCCCAGATAGGCAAAGGCCAAGAGGACGGTACCGACGATGGGGGCGGCGTTCTGCCAACGCGATCCGGACCAGACGACATCTTCCAGCCATTCGCCCCACAGCCAGGTGGGTACCAGCACCGCCAGCCACAGTACATGCGGCCAGTCCCTCAGCAGCGCCAGCGCCAGGGCGGCGCCCACGGCCCACAGCATGATTGCGCCGGGCCAGTGCTCTGCCATATTGAAGATCTGCCCGGCGAGGTAGATGCCGCCACCGAGCGTGCCGGTACCGGCGGCATGCAGGGCAGTCGCCAGGCGTGGCGAGCGGCTGCCACAGAGCGCACCCGCCAGGTGGAACACTGCCACCATGCCCAGTACCAGTCCAAAGCGCGCAGCGGGCGACATGGCCTCCCAATGGGCCGAGACAAACAGCAGGAGGCCGGCGATCAGGAGCAGAGCGCCAAAGCTGAAGGCGATGGCGGCCAGCTTGTTCGTTCCCTCACCCCGCCGCTGTGTCTGCTCCCACTGCCGTATGCGATCGGCTTGCGGTGCATCAACCAGACCCGCCTTGGCCCAACGGTCCAGCGCGGCTTCCCATTTGGCACTCATGTGCGCTCCCTCGCGTGTCTAGCAGCAAGGGTGGCACAGAACGGCGGTGTTGCCATCCTCCAGGTGGAGGATGGGCATGAGCCAACCTTGGGCCGCCACGCCACTGAAGCGCCGCAACATATGCTCCAAGCTGTCCTCCGCCATGCCATCTACCAGCATTCCGGCCGAGCGCTGCGCCGCTTCGTGGGTGAACAGGGTGGTCTCGTAAGCTTTTACGGTAACGCGCCGGTCCATCAGTCGGATGCACTGGTTCTTGGTGCAGGCGAGTTGCTGGCAGGCTTCGAACAAGCCGGCACGCTCTAGGGCGCGCCGGACGCTCAATGGGCGTTCAATGGGACATAAATACCGGTACGGTCATCGTATTGAGCATGGTCCGGCTCGCCCCGCCCATGATGAACTCCCGCAGGCGCGAGTGGCCGTAGAGCCCCATCACGATCAGGTCCACGCCGTGGTCGGCCGACCAGCTCAAGAGCGATGCTCCGATATCGCGGCCTATGCCCACATCCTGCGCGACCGTCACCTTCACGTCATGACGGGCAAGATAGAGCGCGATGTCCGCGCCGGGTTGCTCGCCGTGGCCGTCGGGGCCGATATCGGGGCTGATGGTCAGCACCGTCACCTTGGCACTGCGGCGTAGTAGCGGCAGGGCGTCGGTCAAGGCGCGCGTTGCTTCGCGGCTGCCGTTCCAGGCCACCAGGGCATGCTGCCGGGCGAGGTGGGCCTCGCCAGCATAGGGCAGTACCAGCGCCGGGCGGCCGCTGCCCAGTACCACCGATTGCACCAGGTCGACCGGTAGGCCATCCACGGGCACGCCAGGCTCGGTCTGGCCCAGTACCAGCAGGTCGTGGTAGCGGGCGCTGAGGCTCAGCCCCGCCGCAGGCAAGCCGATATGCTGTTGCCAGCTGCTACGCTCGCGGTAGGCCTGGGTCCATTGTTCAAAGCGGATGCGGGCGGCAGCGGCGTCCTTTTCCAGATCCTGATTGATGCTGTAGTAGACCTCGGCCGCGGCGGCGTCCGGCCCCAGCGGGGCCAGATAGGCCGAGGTGGCCACGAACACCCCGGTCAGATGGGCGTTGTAGCTATCGGCCAGTTGCAGGGCATAACGCACCCGCGCCTCTACGTGCGGACCGCTATCGACGTGGACCAGAATATTGCGGTAGCTCATGGCGTGCTCCTGTTTGCTGCATGCACTAGGTTGTAGGTCGCAGCCGCCACCATTGCCTTGATCCGCATCAAACATCCGGCGGCTTCTGCCTTTCTGACCCCAGCAGGGCAAGTGCCGTTCCCATCTTCAAGCCGTCAGTCGGTGTTCCGCGCTATTACCGGCATCCGCCCCATGAAAATGTGGCAGCACCTCGCTGGCGATCTCCTGCATCACCTCGGCGACCGGTCGCTGGCTGCGGCGGAAGTGCAGGCCGATATGCTGCACC
Organism: Chitinimonas sp.; assembly: GCF_036568685.1. GTDB lineage: Bacteria > Pseudomonadota > Gammaproteobacteria > Burkholderiales > Chitinimonadaceae > Chitinimonas. The sequence continues at coordinate 28,276 of NZ_DATCSC010000107.1, read as the reverse complement.
CCGGCCGCCTGCATGGCGTGCAGCTCTTCAATGAGACCTAACCGGCCGACCGCCGCGCCGAAACGGTGGCGCTGCAAGGGGGCGTGCGGGTCGGCCAGCAGGTCGAGGTGGATAAAACTCACGTAGGGCTTGTCGCCCGCCACGCTGCGCCAGAGCGCGCTGCGGCGTACATGGTCATCCGGCGTGCCGGGGTAGGCCAGCCAGCCGTCCATATGCTCGCCTACCCACTGCGCGCTCTGCTGCGCGAGGCCTGCTACCAGGAGCGGCAATGGCCGCTCCAACCTGGGCAGCAGTTGCACACCTTCCGGCAGGCTGGCGGTGGCCGCGCCGCGCAAAAGTGCGACCTGCTCGCGGAAGTTGCCGCCCCGGCCGGCAAAGTCGCGGCCGAAGACCGGGTATTCGATAGGCCTATCGCCGCTGGCTACGCCTAGCAGCAAGCGGCCATGGCTCAACTGCTCTACCGTGGCAGCCGCCTTGAGCGTAAGCAGGGGCTCGCGCAGTGGCAGCACCACGGCAGCGGTACCGAGCAGGATGCGGTGGGTAATACCGGCGAGGTAACCGAGGTAGCTGAAGGTCTCGAAGACCTGGGCGGCATCGCCGAACTGCGGGTCGTAGAGCGGTACGTCACGCACCCATAGGGCGCGAAAGCCCAGGCTGTCCGCCAGCCGCGCCAGTTCCGCATGCTGCACCATATCCGGCTCACCGGGTAGGCGAGGGGTGCCCAGGCGGGCCAATTGGCCCTCGGGTGACCAGTCGTTATCGAGCGGCAGTTCAACGCCTATGCTCAGGCCGCCAGCGACGAGTTTCTGCAAGGTAGACATGACAACTCCTTGCACGGCGGTATGGCACCGCCGTGCAGATGACTTCAGGCGTGCTTTAGATAAGGGCAGGGCTTAATCCCAGATGGGAGCCAAGCCTTCCGGGTTGACCAGGCGACCATCACGCTCCAGGCCAGCGATGGCCTGCATGTCTGCTTCGCTCAGGCGTAGCTCCTGCGCCAGCAAGTTACTGGCCAGGTTCTCGCGCCTGGTGGAGGAGGGGATCACCGCGTAGCCCAGTTGCAGCGCCCAGGCCAGGACCACCTGGGCCGGAGTGGAGCGGGTGCGCTCGGCAATGGCGGCGATCACGGGATCGCCCAGCACCTTGCCGTAGGCCAGGGTCATGTAGGAGGTGATCTGTATGCCCTGGCTGGCGGCAAACTCGGCCACCTTGCGGTTCTGCAGATAGGGGTGCAGTTCGATCTGGTTGGTGGCGATCTCGCCTTTGCCTACCGCGGCAATGGCTTGCTGCATGAGGTCGATATTGAAGTTGGAGACGCCGATCAGACGGGTCAGGCCCTGCGCCTTGGCCTCGGCCAGCGCGCCCATGTATTCGGGCAGCGCCACCGGTTGACCGGGTGCCGGCCAGTGGATCAGGGTCAGGTCCACCTGCTCGGTACGCAGCTTGCGCAGGCTCTCCTTCAGGCTGGGGATCAGCTTGTCGGCGGCGTAGTTCTCGGTCCAGATCTTGGTGGTGATAAAGGGCGCATCACGCGCTACGCCGCTCTCGGCTATGGCCTGGCCCACTTCGGCCTCGTTGCCGTAGATCTGCGCGGTGTCGATCACGCGGTAGCCGAGCTCAAGGCCGGTGCGGACCGAATCGATGACCACCTGGTCCTTGAGGCGGAAGGTGCCGAGGCCGAAGGCGGGAATGGTGTTGGTGTTCATAGCGTTGTCCTTTTGCTTTGGGTAGACACCTGGCCGCATTTTTGTGACTAGGCGCCGTGGTTTCCAATTCGGCTGCCGCATGGCGACGTAGCCGGGTTGCTAGTGACCTACCGGCACGGGGCCGTCAAAGCGCACTGGAATCCCAGCCTTCCTATCCAGCTTGCCGCTCCAGGTGGTCAGCGCCAGCGAGACCAGTACGACCAGGGCGCCGATCCAGGGGGTGTGCATCAGCCCCAGGTGGGTGACGATGAGCCCGCCCGCCCAGGCCGCACCGGCAATGCCGAGGTTGAAGGCGGCGATATTGAGGCCGGATGCCACGTCGACCGCATGCGGGGTATAGCGTTCCGCCTGCTTCACCACATAGACCTGCAGGCCTGGCACATTGCCGAAAGCAACGGCGCCCCACAGCAGCACGGTCAACAGGGCCAGCCACTTGCTGGCGGCGGTGAAGGTGAGCGCGAACAGCACCAGGGCCAGGAGGGCGAAGATGATCTGCAGGGCAGGAATGGGGCCCTTGCGGTCGGCCAGCTTGCCGCCCCAGATATTGCCCACGGCGACCGAGACGCCGTACACCAGCATCACCCAGCCCACCGAACTGGCGCTGAAGCCAGAGACGTCCTGCAGGATGGGGGCCAGGAAGGTGAAGGGAATAAAGGTGCCGCCGTAGCCGATGGCCGTCTTGGCATACACCAGCAGAAGGCGCGGTTCGGCCAGCACCCGCGCCTGCGCGGCGATGGAGGCCGGTGGCGTGTGGGCGATGTGCCTGGGGATGAAGAGCAGGCTGCCGATAAAGGCGACCACACCCAGGCCGGCCACGGCCAGGAAGGTCTCGCGCCAGCCAAAGTGCTGCCCAATGAAGGTACCCAGCGGCACGCCGGTCACCAGGGCCACGGTCAGGCCGGTGAACATGATGGCGATGGCACTGGCGGCCTTCTCCTTGGGCACGAGGCCGGTGGCGATGGTGGAGCCGATGGAGAAGAACACCCCATGGGCGAGGCCGGTCAGCACGCGGGCCATGATCAGCGATTCATAGCCGGGCGCCTGCCAGGCCAGCAGGTTGCCGACGGTAAAGAGCGCCATCAGGCTCAGCATCAAGGTCTTGCGCGGCAGCTTGCCGGTCAGCGCGGTCAGCACCGGTGCGCCAATGGCGACGCCCAGCGCGTAGAGGCTGACCAAAAGGCCGGCCGAGGGCAGGGTGATATTGAGGTCGCTCGCAACCGTGGGGATCAACCCGACGATCACGAACTCGGTGGTGCCGATGGCAAAGGCGCTCAGGGTGAGCGCCAAGAGGGCAATGGGCATGGCGATACTCCATGGGTGGAATGACGGAGCGGAGTATGGCTGTCCATTTCTTGCAGAAAAATGGGGTTTAAGGCAAAGGATATTTGATTTTCAATCAAATATTTCCTGTCGCGCGACGCGGGACAAGCCTTGGGACTGGCCGCGATAGAGCCGCTGCGCGCAAAATGGGCGCCGGATTGGACATCTACAGACCACCCATGCATGCACCTGTACGTCGGCTGGCCATACCGCCTGCACCCGCGCTGGCGGGCTTGGTGCGCTATTTCCATCTGGAGTGGTCCAGTGCCGGGCGTGTGATCGTGCCGGCCTCGCCGTCCCCCATGCTCACCTTCTTCCTGGCCGGTGGAGCCTTGGTCGATGAGCCGCATGGCGGTGTGACGGTGTTCGACCGGCCCTTTGTCTGCGGCCCCATGACCCAGGCTACCCCTACCACCTGGCTGCCGGGCACCACCTTTATCAGTGCCTTGATCGAGCCGGCCGCCTTTGGCCGCTTGTTCGGCCATGCGCCGGCCGCGCTGCGCAACCTGCCGGTGCCGTTGGACGATCTAGGCCTGGGCAGCGAGGGCGCGGCACTGGCGGAGCAGCTCTGGTATGCCGCCGGCCCGCGCGACTGGCTGGCCCTGCTATCGGATTGGCTGCTGCGGCGCGATGCTGCACGGGTATCCCGTACAGCCGACTTCCGCCTGCCGCAGCACTTGCTGTACCGGCCTACGGCCGAGATCGCGACGGCGCTGGGCATAGGCGTGCGCCAACTGGAACGGCGCTACCTGGCGAGCTATGGTCAGACGCTGCGTGATGGCCGGCGTATGCAGCGCTATGTGCGCGCCCTTTCCCAGTTGATCCTGCGGCCACCGCGCTGGGGCCAGCTTACCCGCATCGCCATGGATGCCGGCTACCACGACCAGGCGCATATGAGCCGGGACTTCATGGACTTCATGGGCGTGTCGCCCGCCAGCCTGATCGCACCGCTGCAGTATGAGGACGACCCGCTGCTGCGGCTGGTGCAGTACCAGGAGTCCAGCAAGCGCATCGTTGCCGGCGGCGCTTGAACTACCGCCAGCGGCGCCATGTCGTGTCGGTACAAGTATCGACGCAACCTTTTGCCTACAGTGCCGCCATTGCCTTGAGGAGGACATGCGGTGCTAAGCGGCAACCTGGAAAAAGACGGTTTTATGCTGAGTTCGGTCGAGGGGCTGATCAATGCGGCGCAGAAGGACAGCCTCTGGTACCTCTCCTTCGGCCTGGCGTGCTGCGCGGTGGAAATGATGCATGCGGCCGGGGCACGCTACGACATGGACCGCTTCGGCATGATGCCGCGTCCCTCGCCTCGGCATGCCGACCTGATGATCGTGGCGGGCACCTTGACCAACAAGATGGCCGCCGCTATGCGCAAGGTCTATGACCAGATGCCCGAGCCCAAGTACGTGGTTTCGATGGGCTCCTGCGCCAACGGCGGTGGCTACTACCACTACAGCTACTCGGTGGTGCGCGGTTGCGACCGCATCGTGCCGGTGGACATCTACGTACCCGGCTGCCCACCCACGGCGGAGGCCCTGCTCTATGGGCTGATGCAGCTGCAGCACAAGATCCGCCGCAGCGGCTATCAGGGCAAGGCGGTGTTGATCGAGCGCTGAGATCCCCTCAGGCCGCCGCCATCCCCAGTTGCTCCAGCCGCCGGAACCAGCGCTCCACCACCTGCGGCTTGAGCTGTGCCACGAGGCCGATGATGGTCTCGTCGACCGGTTCTATGCCGACAAAGTTGAGCACATTGCGCTTGAGCGCGCGGATGCTGTGGGCGCGGTAGTACCAGCGGTAGATCAGGGCAGGCATGCCCATGGTGACCACCAGCCGGGCCGAGCGCCCGGTCAGGCCCTTGTGCGCCAGCGGGTTGCGCTCGTCACCCGAGAAGGCAAAACCCGGCCGGGCCACCTGTTCCAGAAAGGCCTTCAGGAGCGCCGGCATGTCGCCCAGCCAGAGCGGGAAGATCAGCACGATATGCTCGGCCCAGCTTACATCGGCCTGCGCGCTGGCAATGTCCGGCGGTGGCGGGCTGTGCTCCCACTCGTGCTGGCTGCGCAGAAGAGCGAAGTCGAGCTCGGTGACGTTGATATGCCGTATCTCATGCCCACCCGCCAGCGCGCCACGCCGGTAGGCGCTGCCTAGCGCATGGCAGAGGTGCCGCTCGCTGCAGTCGGGGTGGCCCTGGATGATGAGGATGCGCTTGCCCATGTGCTGCTCCCAGTTTTGGATGGGCGCAGCCTGTCATGGAGGGGGAAGCGGGATTTTGATCCCGCGCAAGTCTGCGTCCGCCTGTTGCGTCGGTGCTTACCTCATTTCGCGGCGAATATGTCTAGTCACGTAATTCCTTGCGTATCACCAGTTTTAGGCCGGACCAGACCTCGCTTACCGCGCAGACCTTGATATCCACATAGCCTAGCGGAAGGCAGACCGCGCGGATCACGTCTTCGGTGATATCGGTCGGTACCTTGGCGGCCTTCTTGGGCCAGGATACCCAGATGGCCGCATCGGGGCGTATGCGGTGGCGCAGATAGTCCAACTGCTCGGCCAGTTCTTGCCGCGACGCGGTGAAGAGATGGGTTACGTCAGTCCGTGCCGAGACCGAATCCACAAAGCGCAGCTCGGCCGGCAGGGGGGCGAGCCAGTCCTGGTAGTGCTCGGGCGCATTGATGGCCAGCACCTCACCCCCGGCGGGGAGGCCGAGCTTCTTGGCGAGCGGGGTACCGGAGTAACCGGCGTTCTGGGGGGGAGCCATGTTGATCCTCGCTTGGGATAGGGTTCAGGGCGGGGTCTTCCCGGCACCCTTGTTCTGCGCGTCTTTCTGGAACTGTTCCAACGCCGCAAGGGTCAGGCCTGCCCAGTCGCCGGTCTCGGCCAGGACCATGTCGTGCAGTTTGGTGGCGTAATCCAGTATCAGGGTGAAGCCGCGTCTGCTTGCTTCATCCGCAGCGCCGGGGTTGCTGAGGTAGTCATACCAGCCTATGCGCGACGCGGTGATCAGCTTTTCCAGTTTCAGTTGGGTAGTCACGAAGCGCACGTGCCCGGCGGTGCCGCCAAACAGCGTATTGGCGGTCAGTGCGCCAGCGGATATGGCGAGAAAGACATAACCAAGCTCCGCCCGGAAGGGGCCTGCAGGCCAGGCAAGGCCAGCGCCGGCCAGCAAGGGGATCAAGAGGCCGATCGAGCCGGTTGCCAAGGCGATGGTGCGGGCCACGCCGGATATCCAGGCGCGGGTATTGCGCCGCCGATGGTAGTAATACACTTCCGCTTCGGCCAGCTCGTCCACCGCCCGGAACAATTGGTCCAGTGCGCCGGGTGATTCGTTGTTTGCCCACGGGATGTCCTGCAGCCGTTCACGAAAGCGCACCATGCGGTGCGGGTCTTCCGGGCGCTTCAGCAGGTTGTAGCGCATGGCGTCCATTTCATCCTCCGTCTGGGTGCTCGTTGTTTATATTGAAAACAAGCTAGTACCCGGCGACTACCAACGCCAGCCCTGACCGTGGGGGGCTTGGTGTATGCTGGGCGATATTATATTTTTGAGTGGATGGGGATGATGCGTTTGCGGTGGCTTACCTGGCTGGTGCTTTCCTTGCCGCTCGCAGCTGCCGAGGTCACCATGGCCTTTGGCGAGAAGATTCCGCCCTTCTGCTTTCCGCAGACCAATTCAGGCATCGAGATCGAGGTGATCGGCGAGGCGCTGGCCTACAAGGGCCACGTGCTGGTGCCGCGGTATTACCCCTTTGCCCGGGTACCGGTCGCCTTCAAGGAGCGGCAGGTGGATGCCACCATGTCCGACCTGGGCGAGGACCTCACGCCCTATGGTGCCAACTACGCTGAACCTGCTGTGTTTTACGACAATGTGCTCATTACCCTGCGCAGCCGTAACCTCAGCCTGCGCAGGCCCGAGGACCTCAAGGGCCTGACGGTGATCGCCTTCAACGGTGCCGCGCACCGCTACCCGCAATGGCTGGAGCCGGTCAAGAAGGCGGGCAACTACTACGAGCAGAATGACCAGGAGATCCAGGTCAAGACGTTGATGAAGGGGCGCTACGATGTGGTGCTGAGCGACCGCAACATCTTCCGCTACTTCAGTCTGCAGCTGAAAAAACAGGGCTTCCCGCTACTGCCGGTGGTGGAGCAGCCCTTCACGCAGATCAACCCCAAGGACTACCGCCCGGTCTTTCGCGACCCGCAGATCCGCGACGACTTCAACGCCGGTCTCAAACGGCTCAAGGAAAGCGGCCGCTATCAGGCGATCTACGACAAATACCTGAAGGAATAGGGGGAGGCATCCAGCCCCCCTGGAGCTATACCCTAGCGCTGCATATCGTTGCCAGTGGTCGCCGGGGCGGGTTTGCTGCTGGCGTCCCCTTCACCAAACACCAGCTCGTCACCGCTCACGTCCATGCTCACGCCATCGGCGCTGAGATGGGCCGTGACCACGCCCTGGCAGTGCATCATGCCGCTTTGCTTGTCGTGGCTGCATTTCACCTTGTCGCCCTTGACGTCGACCTTGGCACTGCTGCGGGGTAGTTCCACTCGGGCGACCACCTTGTCCTGCTGTGACACGGTCAGGGTAAAGGCCTGGGCCGGCATGGTCAGCAGACCAAGGCCAAGTAAGGCTGCGAGCATTGGGCGCTTCGTCATGGTCTTTCCTCCTGCGTTTATGGCTTGTTTGCCGGTGCTCTGCTGAGCGCCGGACGAAGGTTGGAGGTGGTGAGTGACGCCAGGTTCAACAAGTTGGGCGGCCTTGCTCCTGCTCAGTTCAGCAGCTCGCCCTCACGGGGCCGGTTGCGGCTGGCGATCTCCTGGTCGCTCAGGGGAGGGCCTTGCCAGACCAGCGACCTGGCTGCGCCACCACCCAGGGCCAGCTCGCGCAGGGCGCGTATCTCCACCTGGGCCAGGCCGCCCTCGGGGTCGCCTAGCGGATGGACCAATACCTTGGGCGAGGCTCGGCACAGGCCTCGCGATCCCACCCTGGCCAGCGCATATTTCATCAGCTGTTCGGTCAGGGTGAAATCCGATACCAGCGTGCGCGGGTGGCCAAGGGGGTTGTGCACCGTCACACCGGGTTCCTGCGCTGCCAGCAGGGCATTGCTACCTACCGCCAGGATCACCTTGCGGCCGCGTTCGGCCAGGGCGATATGCGGAGTATCGCTCCAATGCTCGCCGGTATGGATGTTGCGGGCAGTGATGCGCTCGGGGGAAAGCTGGATATAGATCGTATGTTGTAGCGAAAAAGGCATGGCAAGGAATGTCCTGCAAACGATGAGATGGCAAAAGCGTCCCTATCCTATCTGCATCGGTGCGGCAGCTGAAGGATTGGGGGCTGCCTGCTCAGGCCGGCACGGTCAGCCCGGTTTGCGGGCTCAATACTTCCAGCAGATAGTCGATCAATACCCGGCACTTGGGCGTAAGCCGGGTGTTGGGGGTGTTGAGCAGCCAGGCCGTGCCCTGGTAGGCACCGATGTATTCCCAATCTGCCAGCACCTGTACCGCCTCGCCGCTGGCCAGCGCCGGGGCAGCAATAAACTGTGGCAGTACCGCTATCCCATAGCCCTGCAGCATGCCCTCCAGGCGCACCTCGCTATGGTTGCAGATATAGCGACCACGTACCGGCACCCTGTGCTGCTCGCTACCACGGCGCAGCTGCCAGTTGGCATCGCTGGCGGTCTCTCCCAGGTAAAGGCAGTCGTGCTGTGCCAGTTCCATAGGGTGGCCGGGTGTGCCATGTTGCGCCAGGTAGGCGGGGCTGGCGCAGAGCAGCTGACGCACCGGCATCAGCGGTCGGGCCACCAGGGCGGCGGGTGGCTGGTCGGCCACCTGTATCATCAGGTCCACCTCGTCCGCCACCGGGTTGAGCATGCGGTCGTTCAGAATCAGTTGCACCTCCACCTCGGGGTAGCGCGCCAGAAAGGTCGGCATCAAGGGGTGGATTACCCGCCGGCCAAAAGCCTTGGGCATGCTGATACGTACCAGCCCGCGCGGCGTCTCCTGCGCGCTCTCGGCCAGGGCCACTACCTCGCGTGCCGCCTGCAGCATGCCGGTACCACGCTGGTAGACCTCGGCCCCCACATCGCTCAACCGCAACTGGCGGGTGGAGCGCTCCAAGAGGCGCAGGCCCAGCTGCCCCTCCAGCCGGCTCACGGTACGGCTCACCGCCGAGGGCGTCAGCCCCAGCTGGCGAGCAGCCGCAGAGAAGCTGCCGCAATCCACCACCCGCACGAAGACCGCCAGGTCGGGCAGTAGCAGATCCAATCGATTTGTTCCCATGGCGCACAACTGCTGTTCTGATTCTGTGGATTATCAGCTTTTAAGTCTGGTTTGATAATGCCCCGCTGACATCACATCCGGGAGCCGCGACATGGCCGAAATACTCTTGCTGTTGGTCGCCGTGGTCTGGGGTACCAGCTACGGCCTCGCCAAGGAGGCGGTACTGCTCTACCCGGTGCTGGGCTTTCTGGCCGCACGCTTCTGCCTGACCTTTCTGATCCTCTCGCCCGCCGCCTGGCGCGAGCTGCGTCGCCACCCCAGGCTGGCGCTCTCCACCGCCTTGCCCCTGGGTGGTCTACTGCTGGCGATTTTTCTGTGCGAGACCTGGGGGGTGGCGCATACCTCGGCGGCCAATGCGGCCTTCTTGATCAGCCTGTGTGTGGTGCTCACGCCCTTTGCCGAATGGCTGCTGCTCAAGCAAGCACCATCCCGCACCGCCTTTGTGGCGGCGGGCATCTCGCTATGCGGTACCGCGCTGCTCACCGGCAGCATTCACCTGCAGCTGAATTTAGGTGACGGCCTGATGCTGGCGGCCGCCGCGCTGCGTGCGCTATTTGTCTGCATGACTCGGCGGCTGACTGCCGATCAGCCCATCTCCACCCTGGGCCTCACCGGCTTGCAGACCGGGGTAGTGGGGCTGGGCTGCCTGATACTGGCTGGGCTGCAGCCCACGCCATTGCCAGCCCTGCCTGCGTCCTCTGTCTTCTGGGGCATCGTCGCCTATATGGTCCTGTTCTGTACCTTGTTCGCCTTCTTTGCTCAGAACTGGGCCATACGCCGCAGTGGCCCCAGCCGCGCTGCCTTGCTCACCGGCAGCGAGCCACTGTGGGGCGCCCTGTTCGCCATGGCCTGGCTGGGTGAGGCTATGACGCCACAGGCGGTGCTGGGCGGCTTGCTCATTCTGGGTGCCAGCCTCTGGGCGGCCCTGCCTGAGCGGCGCCCGCTGGCGGCCAGCCCGGCAGCCGGCTAGGGCAGGGGATATCCCCCATTTGGGTGAAGTGGCGCGGAATACTTCATGGCAATATGCGCGTACACCGCAGATTGGTAATGCTCAACGCTGCGCGATGACAAAAGCCGGAGTGCCCGAGGAGAGCCATGCGTATCACCCCCAGCCGTCTGTTCGGCGCCGCCAAATTGGTGCTGGCGCTAACCGTCATTGGCGCCACCACGGCGGTGGCAGCCCAACCCATCTTCCCCGACCTGCCTTTGGACCGCCTGCTGTTCTACAGCATGGGCGCACTGCTGGCCTTGGTAGGCTGCGCCATGCTGCTGCTGGTGCTCTCGCTCACCTTCCGCCAATACCTGCTCCGCAAAGGAGCGAGCGATACCCAATGGCTGTGGTTCGATGGCGAACCACGCGGCCTGGCCCGACTGCGGCGCATAGTGGTGCAGCGTGGCATTGAGCACCACTGATAGCAGCCTCCCCCTGTTTGCAAGTGCAAGGACCCTTGATGCGTAACTACCTGCTGACCCTTGTGGCCGCCTTGGCCCTGCTTGGCTGTGGCAAGAAAGAGGAAATGTCCGCCGCTGCGCCGGCTGCTGCCCCGGCCGCGGCCCCCGTAGGCAGTGGTGGCCAGGCAGCGGCCGGGGCCGCCCCGCGGCGTACCTTGGCCTACCACCACTGGCTGATGGTTGAAGTTGCAGAAGAGCGTATCGCCACGCTCTCGCAATCTGCCCAGACCCGGTGCCAGCAGGACACCATCAATGCCTGCGAGATGCTGGGTGCACGTATCAGCAGTGGGCGCCGGGCCTCGGCCTCCTTGAGCTTTCGGGCCAAGCCGGCCGGTATACGCAAGCTGATCGCGGCGCTCAGTACCGAAGGAGGGATCAAGTCCCAGTCCACCTCGGCCGAAGACTTGGCCGGCCCGATCACCGACGTGGAAAAGCAGCTGGCCATGCGGCAGTCCTATCGTGCCAAGCTCGAAGAGCTGCTAAGCCGCAAGGCGCTGGGCGTGGATGAGCTGATCAAGCTCAACAAGGAGCTGGCCGAGGTACAGAGCGACCTCGAAGCCATGAGCGGCAAACATGCCCAGCTACTGCGCCGGGTGGATACCGAAGAGCTCGACGTCACCCTGGACGTTTCCGGCGGCGACGCCTTCTGGCGACCGATCAGCCATGCTTTCTCCGACTTCGGCGGCAATTTTGCCCAGGGCGTGGCCAATACCGTGACTGCGCTGGCCTACCTGCTGCCCTGGCTGGTAATGCTGTTCGTGTTTGTCTGGCTGCTGCGCAAACTGTGGCGGCGCAGGCGTGTTGCGTAGCAATCAGGTTGCTTCTGTATCTGCCCCGCTCGCTTGGGGCAGGTATCCTGATCCGGGCTCATTGAGTAAAGCCGCTTTATGTCCCGCATCTTCCTTGTCTTATTGGCTGTACCGCTGTTCCTGCTTGGTGGCTGCTCCACCCGCCAGCTCTACCTCGCCGGCCAGCAAAGCCAGCAGCTCGAATGCAACAAGCTGCCGGACATGGCTGCGCGGCAGCGTTGCCTGGCGCAGGCCAAGCTCCCTTACGAGGACTACCGCCGTGAAGTGGACGGTGCGGCCTCTCCCCAAACCGCCAAGTAAGGCCGCCCATGCAACTGACCGACATCCCCTTTGGCACCACCGACTGGTCCACGATTGAGCGGACCGAGCACCGTGGTGAGCGCGGCATGGCCTATTGGCGCATGCAGCAGTTCGGTAAGGTGCGAGTCCGCATGGTGGAATACACGCCAGGCTATCTGGCTGACCACTGGTGCGTGAAGGGGCATATCCTGCTTTGCCTCTCGGGCGAATTGCATACCGAGCTCGAAGACGGCCGCAGCTACACCCTCAAGCCCGGTATGAGCTACCAGGTGGCCGATGGTGCCGAGCCGCACCGCTCCTCCACCGAGACCGGGGCTACGCTGTTCATCGTCGACTGACCCTTGATTAGGCTTGCTCTGCAGCTGAGCGGGCGCTATCCATGTAGGAACATCCCGAGGTCTGTCACCATGAAACTGACCGTCCAACTCCGTCCCATGTCCGTGACCGATGCCAAGGCCGTGGCCGAGCTTTTGTCCGAGCAGGGGCCGGTGCTGACCGTTGACGATATTGCCGAGCGTTTCAGCCGGCTGGCGACGACCCAGGAGCAACTGGTCTGCGTGGCCGAGCTGGAAGGCTGGATCGTGGGCCTGTGCCAGGTTCATGGCATACGCGCCATTGCTGGCGAGAGCCATGCCGAGATCAGCACCCTGGCGGTGGCCGGCGGCTTTCAGCGCCGGGGCATAGGCCGCCAGTTGGTAGAACGGGCGCAAGACTGGGCATTGGCGGCCGGCTACCCCTTGCTCCGCCTTGGCGACAAGGCCAGCCGTACCGAAGCGCACCGTTTCTTTGAGGCCATAGGCTTTGTGCGTGGCGAGGCCTGCTACCCCTTTGTGCGGCAGGTGCTGGGTGGCTTGGCGACGCCCTGAGGTCAAACGCCGCGTGCCACACACCACTCCGCCCAAGGCTGGTCGCTTTGCTGCCCTTTGGCATGGCTGGCTGCTGGCATTGCAGCACAGCCCCTACTATCCGCTGGCGGTGGCGGCGCTGGCCTTGCCTTCCAATGCCACCGGGCTCTACCCCTACGGCCCCATTCTCTGCGCCGCATTGCTGATTGCGCCGCAGCGCTGGCGCAGCGTCTGGCTGTTTGCCTGCCTGGGCGCCACCTGCGGTGCACTCCTCTTGGCGGCGCTGGTGCAGTGGCAGGGCACACCCTTTATCGAACATGCCATGCCGGGGCTGATGCAGCAGCCGGAATGGCAAGCCCACGAGGCCCGCGTGGCGCAGTACGGCCCCTGGGCGCTGCTCGTCTTTGCGGCGCTGCCCATCCCGCAAACCCCCGTGGTGCTGATCACCGCACTGAGCCAGGCCAGCCTCTGGCAGATCGGCCTTGCCGTGTTTGCTGGCAAGCTTGTGAAGTACGGCGCCTATACGCTGATGACCCTTGGCGCCCGCGGGGCGCTACGGCGCTGGTTCCGGCGCAGGAATGGGCCGGGGCAGGGACGGGGCTGAGGCTCCTTCAATGTGGCAACAAGCCGACAGTTGGGCCCGTCAGCACACCTGAAATACAAATCCATCAGACTTTGCTTGTACATTCATGGGCCGCGAGTTGGCAGCTCGCCAGAACATAATGAGGGACAAGTATGGATGCCAATGCACTGGCCGATTGGGAACTGCGGCTTGCCGAACTGTGGAAGCAGCTTGATCGCGTGGAAGCGGACGACTTTGTCGCCTGCATGGAAGCGCTGACCACGGAACTGCCCGCCGGCCACCCGATTGGTCTGTTCGAGCGCGGCAGCGCACACGATTCCACCGGCAGCCCTGAGCTGGCCGTACCGCTCTACCGCGCCGCCCTGGCTGCAGGCGTTACCGGCCTGCGCCGCCGCCGCGCCACTATTCAGCTCGCAAGCTCGCTGCGCAACCTGGGCGAGGCCGAGGAAGCCGTGGCACTGCTGAGCAGCGAACTGCTGATGGGCTCGGACGAGCTCGATGGTGCCGTGCGCGGCTTTCTGGCCCTGGCCCTCACCCAGCTTGGTCGTGAGCGCCAGGCGGTATCGCATAGCCTGACTGCCCTGGCGCAATACCTGCCACGTTACAACCGCTCGCTGGCCCGTTACGCCGAAGACCTGCTGGTCGAGGTCGAATAAGGCCGCATCATCTCCCGCAGGGGGCAGCGTGTCGCTCGGCGCAGGTGCTCGTACGGCCGTTTGGTATCGATTTCTGCACCGCCCGGTAGCGCCAGCCTGCTTCCCCCGTATGGAGGATTCGCGCTGGCGCGCTTGCTGGCAAACTCCCGCCGTCGCTTGCACTGGGCTGTCAGCCCAGGCCAATAACGGGAGAGAAAATGAAACAAACCCTGCCACGCCCCTCCGGTGCCTTCGTCGGCGCATCCTGGGCTGCCTTGCTGCTGGGCGCCGTCACCTACCTTGCGGGTCTCTGGAATTCTGCCCTGCAGCTCAACGAGAAGGGCTTCTACCTCACCCTGCTCATGTACGGCCTGTTCGCCGCCATCTCGCTACAGAAGTCGGTACGCGACAAACTCGAAGGCCTGGCGGTCTCCGGCCTCTACTTTGGTCTTTGCTGGGTATCGCTGATCGCCTGCCTGCTGCTTCTGGGTACCGGGCTCTGGAACGCCAGCCTCAACCTCAGCGAGAAGGGCTTCTACGGCATGTCTTTCGTGCTCAGCCTGTTTGCGGCGGTAGCGATCCAGAAGAATGTGCGCGACGCCGCAGCGCTGCGCGAGTTGGGGCAGTTTGCAGACACCCAACCGGCGCGCTGAGCGAGCTAGCTGCCTTGCAGTTGTATGAGCAGGGCCTTGACCTGGCCTTGCTCGTCCATCGGGTCGAGGGGCAGGGCGATATCCGGTGTGACCAGCTTGGGCTCCGCCTTGCCTGAGCTGCGGTTCAGGATAAAGCGCGGCGCCACCACTTCGAGGCCCGTGTTGGGTAAGGCGGTGACCTGGATACCGCCGCTCTGCTGGGTACGTGCATAACCGCCGCTGCCGGCCAGTTGGGCAAAACCGTAGTCTTGTACCGCATTGCTGAACAGGATGGCCGAGGAATAGGTACCGGCACCCACCAGCACATAGACCTTGCCAGCGAAGTGCAGCGGATTGCTTGGTTCCGGTTGCTCCCAGCTCTGTATGCTGCCCTGTACCACGTCCCCCACCTGCTCACCGGGTCCGGCGCGGCCGGTCAGTACCTTCTTGAGGTAACTCGATCCATTCTGGTAGGGCCGCTCGGCGATATAACGCAACAGGCCCTGCTTCCACATATCGTCATCGCCACCACCGTTGTCGCGGATATCGATCAACAGCGTCTCCACGCCAGCATCATGCATCTGCGCAAAGGCCCGCTTGGTAAAGTCGAAATAGCGGTTCTTGTCGGCCCAGGAGAAGGCCTTGATGGTGAGCAGCGCGGCGTTGCCAGACAGGAGCTTGAACTGGAACTGGCGCTCGAAATCGGTATCGGTCTGCACCTGCTCGGGCAGCGCCTTGCCACCGGGCAAGGTCAGGTTCTGGCGTTTACCCGCGGCGTCTGCGACGGTCAGTACATAGGTCTCGGCCTCGCCATACTGCTTCCAGTAGTAATAAGCCCAGCGCTTGGCCAGTAGATTGCGGCGGAAAGCCGGCGTATCACCGTGGGCCAGACCGAGCAGGGTGGCCACGACCTCACGGGCATCCCGACCATTGATCAGGCTAATACGCTGGCCGGCCAGCGCCGTGGGCTTGCCGCCCAGCTCGGCACGCAGCCTTGGCTCGCCTTCCTGGTCGATCACCACTTCAAAGGGAAACAGCGTGCCACCTTGATCCACCTGCTTGCGTAGCTGGCCGCGCCAGTCTGGCTGGTTCACGGTCAGGTGGGCATCGGCAAACACCGGGTTGAGGGTGGCCAGCACCCGCCAGGCTTCGTCGCGCGTCATGGGGCGCTGCAGCTGCACGGCCACCTTGCGGTAGGCCTGTGCCAGCGCGGCCTGGTCGGTGGAGTGGCCGATATCCGGGTGGGTACGGGCGATCGCCACCTGCATGGCCAGGAAGTCCTGCTGCAACTGCGCCACGCTATAGCGCGTCGGTTCACTGGCCTGTACTACAGGGCAGAGCAAGGCAAGCGCCAAGAGGGCGCGCAGGGGCTTCAAGTGCACTTTGCTACTCCTAGATCAATCAGCGCCCTCTGCCGGGGCACTGGGCTGCGCAGTGTGGCAGAGGTTGCGCGGTAGCGGTCATCCTTCATTTGAAGGATTCGGCCATCCTGTCGAAATGGCGGGATGCGTTCCCCTTGGCTTTCTTGCTGTTGGCTTGTGGGTCTTGCCATCATGCAAGGTACAAGTACCCAAACCCCACCTTAGTTAGCAAACCTTCCGCCGCGTTACGATACACTCCGCCGCGTTACGATATTGTCATTTGCAACGCAGACCTGAACGTCCAATCATGAGACGTTGGTTCCCCGTACGATAAGAGAGAAGAGGAAGAAACATGCCGCGCCACCTCAAGCCGCAGCCGCTACGGCCTATGCACGCCCACGCACGGGCGAAAAAGGGAGGGGGGCGATGGTGGCCGGCGCTCTTGTTTGCCGGCCTCGCGCTGGCGGCCCACGCTACCTCGCTGAACCGTTTCACCCCGCAGGGTGACGTGGCCAATGTCCGGCAGGTATCGGTCGGGTTCGATGCGCCCATGCAGGCGCTGGGCCAGCCCGATACCGCGGCGCCGGTCAGCTGGTCCTGTACCGGCAGCAAGCTGCGCGGCAACCCGCGCTGGATAGACCAGCAGACCTGGGTGCTGGACTTTGACGACGGCCTGCCGGCCGGTGTGCGCTGCGAGTTCAAGCCCGTGGCCGGCCTCAAGGATCTGGAAGGCAATGCGGTCAAGTCGGCCGCCAACTATCGCTTCAATACCGGTGCGCCCGAGATCAACGCCTGGATCGACACCGGCGAGCGCGATGCCTATGCGATCGACGAAGAGCAGGTCTTCCTCCTGCAGAGCACGGCCCAGATCGACGCCGGCAGTATCGAATCGCGTGCCTGGTGCGGGGTGGAGGGCTTGGGCGAGAAGGTCAAGGCCAAGCAGATCGCCCCGGCGCTGAAGGCCGAGATCCTCAAGCAATACGGCCGCCAGGCGCAGGCCAACCAGATCGTGGCGCTGCAATGCAGCCGCAGCCTGCCCTCGGGTTCCATTGTGGTGCTGCATGTGGACGCCGGCTTCAAGACCATTACCGGCCTGGCCAGCAAGCTGCCACTACAGCGCGAATTCCGCGTGCGGCCGGCTTTTTCTGTCACGGTCAATTGCGAGCGTGAGAATGCCGACGCCGATTGCGTGCCCTTCACGCCCATGCAGCTGCGCTTCTCGGGCCAGATCAATGAAGAGGACCTGGGCAAGATCTACCTGGTCGGCCCCAATGGCCAGAAGTGGCAGGCCAAGGTACAGCCACGCAACGAATATGAAGAGGGCGAGCCGAGCACGGTGGCCGAATTCAGCGGTCCCTTTGCGCCGCTCAGCACCTACAGCCTGCAGGTACCGGCCAAGCTGCGCGATGCCGATGGCCGCCCACTGGCCAACCGCGACCGGCTGGCCAAGGTGACGGTCAAGACCGGCGACTACCCACCCCTGCTCAAGTTCGCTGCCGACTTCGGCATAGTCGAGCGCAACGCTGGTGGCATGCTGCCGGTGACCCTGCGCAACCTCGACCCGGTGACCGACAGCAAGCTGGCCACGGCCGACGGCAGCAAGCCCGGCACTGGCGCCAAGGTGCGCATCGTACGGTTGACCACGGACGAAGACATCATCGCCTGGATGGGGCGCGACCCTTTGTTCGAGAACGGCAAGAGCAGCGATGAGCAGCGTGACTACCGCGAACGCTCGCTGCTGCTCAAGGAACCCAAGGCCCGTACCCTGCTCCTGCCCAAGCCCAACGGTGCCAAGCCCATGGAGGTGGTGGGCATACCGCTCGGCGAACCCGGCTACTACGTGGTGGAGGGGGAATCGCGCTTTCTGGGTGACCGCCTGATCGGCAAGAAGGCGCCGATGTTTGTGCAGACCCGGGTGGTGAATACCAACCTCTCGGTCCACCTCAAGCTCGCGCCGGAGAACCAGCTCGTCTGGGTGACGGCGCTCGATACCGGCAAACCGGTAGCCGGCGCACGTATCTCGGTGCGGGATTGCACCGGCAAGCAGATCGCGTTTGGCGATACCGGTGCCGACGGCGCCATGGCGATCCGCCGTGCCCTGCCACCCAACCCCAACCGCTGCGCCAGCGGGGTGTATGGCTACTATGTCTCGGCCCGTGCCAAGGTGGGCGGCGTGGACGACATGGCCTTTGTGCTGTCGCACTGGCAGCGTGGCATTGAAAACTGGCGCTTCCAGCTGCCTGGCGGTTATGTGCTGCCTAGCATCATGACCCACGCCGTGCTCGACCGTGCCCTGTTCCGTGCCGGCGAGACGGTGCACATCAAGCATTTTGCCCGCCGCCATACCACGGCTGGTTTTGGTGCCGTGGCGGCCGAGGAGCTGCCGGACAAGCTGGTGATCCAGTTCGAGGGTGACGACCAGCAGTTCGAGCAGCCATTGAGCTGGAAGAACGGCGCGGCCGAGAGCAGCTGGAAGATTCCGCCTGCCGCCAAGCTGGGCCGCTACTGGATCACCTACGCCAAGGCCGACAAGAAGGCCGCCAAGGTCTATGGCGACGACGACGGCTACTGGGGTGGTGGCTATATGCGCGGTGGCAGCTTCAAGGTGGGCGAATTCCGCCTGCCGGTGCTCAAGGGCGAGGTCACGGCCGGCAAGCCGGCGGTGGCCGCCAAGGAGCTGCCGCTGGACCTCAAGCTCAGCTACCTTGCCGGTGGCGGCGCAAGCGGCGAGAAGGTACGCGTGCGCAGCCAGCGCCGCATCGCCTACCTCAACCCGGTGGACTTCGACGACTACAGCTTTGGCGGCGCGCCGCTGGAGGCCGACCGCATCAAGGCCGGCGAATGGTATGGCCGTAATGAGGAAAATGCGGTGGTGTTCGACGACCAGCGCGATGTGCAGCTCGACAAGAGCGGTACCCGCCGGGTGACGGTCAAGGAAGTGCCGGCCTCCAGCCAGCCGGCCAGCATCTACAGCGAGATGGAGTTCACCGATCCTTCCGGCGAGATCCACGCCGCCAGCGCCACCACCGCCTGGTTCCCCTCGGCCGTGGTGGCCGGGGTGGGTACCGATTCCTGGCTCAAGCCCGGCAGCCCGGTCAAGGTACGGGTGGCCACCCTCGATACCTTGCTCAAGCCCCGTGCGGCGGCCTACTCGGTACACGTCTGGCACCGCCAATCCTTCGTCCACCGCAAGCGGCTGGTGGGCGGCTTCTATAGCTACGAGCAGAACTATGAAGTGCAGGACATGGGCGAGGTCTGCAAGGGCAAGACCGATGGCAAGGGCAAGGCCAGCTGCGAGTTCGCCCCGCCCAAGCTGGCTGCCGAGCAGCAGTCGGGTGAGCTGATCATCGAAGTGACCGGCCGCGACGAAGCCGGCAACAAGAGCTACGCCAGTACCAGCGTCTGGTCCGGCATGGCGGACGACGGCTGGTTTGACCAGGGCGATTCCGACCGTATCGACCTGATCCCTGAGAAGAAGGCCTACGAGCCGGGCGAAACCGCGATCTTCCAGGTCCGCTCGCCCTTCCGTGAGGCAACGGCGTTGGTGACGGTGGAACGTGAAGGGGTGATCGACCGCTTCGTCACCACGGTGAGCGGCAACCAGCCCACCATCAGCGTACCCATCAAGCCCAACTACGGCCCCAATGTCTACGTCTCGGCGCTGTTGATCCGCGGCCGGGTGGGCGATGTGCAACCCACCGCCCTGGTAGACCTGGGCAAGCCGGCCTACAAGCTCGGCATTGCTGGCATCAAGGTGGGGCAGAGCGGCTACACCCTGGGCGTGACCGTCTCGCCCGAAAAGCCGGTCTACAAGACCCGCGAGCAGGCCTCGGTCAAGGTCAAGGTGGTCAAGCCCGACGGCACGCCAGCCAAGGGTGGCGAGTTTGTACTCGCAGCGGTGGACGAGGCGCTGCTGGAACTGGCACGTAACGATTCCTGGCAGATACTGGCGCGCATGATGGCCGAGCGTGGCTACGAGGTAGAGACCGCGACCGCCCAGGCCGAGGTGATCGGCAAGCGGCACTTTGGTCTCAAGGCCCTGCCAGCGGGCGGCGGCGGCGGCAAGCAAGCCACCCGCGAGCTGTTCGATACGCTCATCAAGTGGGATGCCAATGTGAAGCTGGATGACCAGGGCGAAGCCGTGGTCAAGCTGCCGCTGAACGATTCGCTCACCACCATCCGCATCGTGGCCGTGGCCACGCAGGGCAACAACCTGTTCGGTACCGGCTGGGCGCGCATCCGCACCACCAAGGATGTGCAGCTGTTCTCCGGCCTGCCACCCGTGGTGCGCGACCCGGATACCTTCCGTGCCGGCTTTACCGTACGCAATATGGGCGAGGCCAAGGACACCATCACGGTTACGCCGGCCGCCGGTGTGGTCGTGGGTGCCAACCGCGTGGCCATCAATGGTCTTACGCCGCAGAGCGTGACACTGGAACCGGGCGAGGGCCGCGAGCTGGCCTGGAACCTCACGGTGCCGGCGGGTGCCAGCGGCATTGATTGGCAAGTGGGGGCGCGTGGCCTGCGTGGCAGCGAAGATGCCTTCAAGACCAGCCAAAAGGTACTACCCAGCTTCCGTGTCTCGGTACAGGGCAGCGTGCTGGAGCAGGTAAACGGCAGCTATAGCGTGCCGGTCAAACTGCCGGCGGATGCCATTCCCGGCCGCGGCGGGGTGGAGGTCTTCCTCAAGGGCAAGCTCGGCGCCAGCAGCGATGGCGTGCGAAGCTATATGGAGAGCTATCCCTATATCTGCCTGGAGCAGAAGGTCTCCAAGTCCATCGCCACTGCCAGCCGCGCCCGCTGGGCAGACGTGATGAGCCATATCGAAACCTATCTCGACGATAACGGCCTGGCAGCGTACTACCCCAACCCCACTACGACTTACAACCGTACTTCCATCCCGCTCACTGCCTACTTGCTGGCCGCCTCGCACGAGGCCGGCTACGAGATCCCCTTGGAGACGCGCAGCCGCATGCTGGCCGGTCTGGCGGGCTTTGTGGAAGGCCGCATCCAGGAGAACCCGGAAGTGCGCTGGAGCAAGGGCAACGATCTGGTCATGCGCAAGCTGACGGCCCTGGAAGCGCTCTCGCGCTACGGCGAGGCCACACCAGCACGGCTGGCCACCATCCAGCTCGACCCGGCCCACTGGCCAACCGGAGCATTGGTGGACTGGCTCAACATCCTGCAGCGCACGCCGCAAGTGCCCAACCGCGACAAGCGCCTGGCCGAGGCCGAGCAGTTGCTGCGTACCCGCATGGTGAGCTCGGGTACCCTGACCCAGTTTGCCAACGAGAGTGGCGACTACTGGTGGTGGATGATGGTCTCGCCCGATGCGACCGCCGCCCGTGCCATCAGCGCGCTGATGGAGCGGCCGTCCTTCCAGCGCGATGTGCCCAAGCTGGTGCGCGGTGTGGTGGCGCGCCAGCGCGGTGGTGCCTGGAACACGACCCCGGCCAACGTCTGGGGCTCGCTGATGCTGGACAAGTTCGCCCGCAAGTACGAGAAGACCACGGTGGCCGGCAGCACCGCCATCAGCCTGGCTGGCAGCAGCACGCCGGCCCAGAGCCTGAACTGGGACAAGGCCAGTACCAGCGTGGCCAACAGCAAGGACGTACTCGACCCGGGCCAGGGCTTCCGCTTCAACTGGCCAGCCAGCGGCAGCGGCACGGTGAGCATTACCCAGAACGGCGCAGGCAAGCCCTGGGCCACCGTGCGTACCCTGGCGGCCCGCAAGCTCGCGGCGCCGGTCTACAGCGGCTTTACCGTGAACAAGAAGATCAGTGCCGTGGAGCAGAAGGTGCCCGGCCGCTGGAGCCGTGGCGACGTGGTGCGGGTGGAACTCAGTATCACCGCGCCTGCCAGTTGGACCTCGGTGGTGGTGAACGACCCGGTGCCGGCCGGCGCCACCATCCTGGGCAGCGGCCTGGGGGGTGAATCGGCACTGGCGCAGGGTAGTGGCGGCGGCAGTACCGGCAGCTGGGCCAGCTATATCGAGCGCGCCTTTGACGCCTACCGCGCCTACTACGGCTACTTCTGGAAGCAGGCCAATATGGTCTACACCTTCCGCCTCAACAACGCCGGCGACTTCAAGCTGCCGCCCACCCGGGTGGAAGCCATGTACGCGCCGGAGAACTTTGGCGAGGCACCGAACGGGGACTGGCATGTGGAGCAGTAAACGCGGTTGGGCTGGCCCAGCGGGGTTGCCTCTGCTGGCTGGCCTGGCCCTCCTGTCCGCTCCGGGCACCGCCCGGGCGGCCGACGCACCGGACTTTGCCGCCGTGAAGGCGGCCTACCGTACCAGCGACTGGCTGGTGGCGGACCGTACCGGTGCCCCGCTGCAGACCGTGCGGCACGACTACGGCGTGCGGCGCCTGCCCTGGGTGGCGCTGGACGAAGTCTCGCCCACCCTGCAGGTGGCCCTTGTCACCGCCGAAGACCAGCGCTTCTGGGAGCATGGCGGGGTGGACTGGGCGGCGCTCGCACAGGCTGCCTGGAGCAACCAGCAGGGTGGCCAGACGGTGCGCGGTGCCTCCACCCTCACTATGCAGCTGGCGGGTCTGTTGGACCCGGCCCTGCGTGCGGCACCCGGCAGCCGCCGTAACCTGGGACAGAAGTGGGACCAGGCGCTGGCGGCCCGTAGCATCGAAAAGACCTGGAGCAAGCGGCAGATACTGGAAGCCTACTTGAACCTCATGCCGCTACGCGGCGAGGCCAGCGGCCTGCGTGCCGCCAGCCAGCTCTGGTTTGGCAAGGCGCCGGATGGCCTGGACTGGACCGAGGCAGTGCTGCTGTCGGCCTTGGTACGGCAGCCGCAGGCCAATGCCGAGCGGGTGGCCGAGCGCGCCTGCGGCATTGCGCTGGCACTGGATGAAGAACAACTGGGTGCCGGCAACCGGCCGGACTGCCGCAGCGTACGTGCACGGGCCATGATCGCCCTGGGCGACAAGCCCGGCTATGGCCGCGTGCCCGGTCAGGAACTGGCGCCGCACTTGGCGCGCAAAGCCATCGAGGCCTGGGGCAAACGGCCGGCGCCGCTGGCCAACCCCGCCGGCATGCCGGTACTGCGCACTACGCTCGACGCCCGCATCCAGCGTCTGGCGGTGGAGAGCCTGACCGCCCACCTGCGCGAGCTGCGCAAGCAGAATGTGGAAGATGGCGCCGCCATCGTGCTCGACAACGCCACCGGTGAAGTGGTGGCCTGGGTCGGCTCCAGCGGGCTGATCTCGGACGCGCCGCAGGTGGACGGCGTGCTGGCGCCGCGCCAGGCCGGCTCCACGCTCAAGCCCTTTCTCTACGGCCTCGCACTGGAACAGCGCCGGCTGACCGCTGCCTCGCTGCTGCATGACTCGCCCTTGGCGCTGACTGCCGCCAACGGTGCCTATGTGCCGCAGAACTACGACCGGCAGTTCAAGGGCTGGGTCAGCGCGCGGACTGCGCTCGCGTCCAGCCTCAACGTGCCGGCGGTGCGCACGTTGCTGCTCACCGGGGTGGAGCCCTTCTACCAGCGGCTCAAGCTGCTGGGGCTGGATACGCTCGACAAACCGGCCGACCACTACGGCTTTGGCCTGGCGCTCGGTGGGGCCGATGTGCGCCTTCTGGATCTGGCCAATGCCTACCGGGCCTTGGCCAATGGCGGCCAGTGGAGCCCGGTTGCGCCGCTGCTGCCGGGCGAGCCGCGCCCCGCAGGGGAGGGGCGCCGTGCGCTCTCGCCAGCGGCGGCCTTTGTGGTGGGCGATATCCTCTCCGACCGCGGTGCCCGTGCGCCGACCTTCGACCTTGAAAACACCCTCGCCACCCGTGTCTGGTCGGCGGTCAAAACCGGCACCAGCAAGGATATGCGCGACAACTGGTGCATGGGCTACACCCGTCGCTATACCGTGGGCGTATGGGTGGGGAATTTCTCGGGCGAGCCGATGTGGGATGTATCGGGCATGCACGGTGCCGCGCCTGTCTGGCGCGACCTGGTGCAGGCCCTGCAGGAGGCCGACCCAGGCCAGCCACCCAAGGCCCCGGCCGGGGTAGTGGCCAGCATGGTGCACTTCAAGGGTGTGCAGGAGGCGGCGCGGCGCGAGTGGTTTGTGCGTGGTACCGAGACGCAGGAGATTGCCCGGGCCGACCAGGCGGCGGACGAATCCGCCGCACCAGCCCCGCCACGTATCCAGTACCCCGGAAACGGCTTGGTGATTGCGCTGGACCCTGACCTGCCGCCAGCGGTGGAGCGCGTGGTACTGCGCAGCGAACCCTCGGACCCGCGCTACCGCTGGCAGCTCGAGCGCAGCCTGCCCAGCCCTTGCCGCCAGACCCTGCCTGCCGGTAGCGCCTGGGCACCACAACCCGGTAGCTGGACCTTGAAGCTGCTGGATGGCGAGGGACAGCAGGTCGCCAATGCGGTACGTTTCTCGGTCCGCGGCAGTACCAGGCGTGCGCTGGAATGTGACGCGGTGCCGGCGGCAGTCGGCGCACCCTGAGCACAAATTTCACCCCCAAACGCCGTTCATCGCCAATCCGGTCTTCCTCATCCATATGGGGGATGCGATGCGGCATAGGCGGGGTATAGGATGCCGCCATTCCAAATCCAAGGACTGCAAAGGTCCGGCTCGCCCCCTTAGCGGGCTGCCCATGAGGCAGACGACCGCAGGGTGGGGCGAGAGGGATTCCACGCTGCAGTGCTCCGCCGGCTAGGGTGGGGGTGCAGGTGGAAAGGCACAGACCCGTGAGCCCTGGTGGCACGGGTATTGATGAGAGGCAGCACGCACGATCCAGCCTACCGGTGCAGCAGCACGTGTTACCGGGCCATCCCGTTGTACCCATACCTCCAATGAAAGTCCGCCCGCAGCTTGGCCTTGGCTTTGCCATCGTCCGGCAGGGGAGCGGCTTCGCTTGAATCTCGGCATCCCTATCCCTTATGGAGAATGATGTCATGGCTACCCTGAACTACCGCCGGTCCAAACCGACCGAACTCCGCCATATCTACCAGCAGGCCAAGCTGAGCGACGACGGCCAGCGTTGCATGGTGGCACCCGCGCCCGAGCTGGCCGACAAGCTGCACAAGGAGCTGGCCACCATGCGCAGCAAGGCCAAGGACTTTATGGCCCCCCTGCAGATGCGCGCCTCCGAGCCCCGGCATGACGGCTTCAACGACGGCATGATCTTTCCGCCCTCGGACTTCCCGCTCGGGGCCCCACCCAGCATGATCCGCAGCGCCGCCGCCGAGCGCGCGCCGCTGCACGGTGTGGTCAGGGTGATCGTGGTGCTGGTGGACTTCAGCGACAAGCCCATGACCCAGACCAACGCCCACTTCGAGCAGCTGTTTTTCTCCACCGGGGTGATCCCGACCAAGAGCGTGCGCGAGTACTACACCGACGTGACCCGAGGCCAGATCGACATCCAGGGCCAGGTGGTCGGCCCCTTCCGCATGCCGCAGACCCTGGCCCAGTACGCCCACGGCGCATCCGGTACCGGCGGCGTGCAGCCCAATGCCCAGACCATGGCGCGAGATGCGTTGCTGGCCGCCAATGCCACGGTGAACTTCGGCCTCTACGACAACGACGGCAACGGCTTTGTCGATGCCTTTATCGTGGTCCATGCCGGCCCTGGTGCCGAGGTAACCGGTAGTTCCAGTGATATCTGGTCGCACAAATGGACGCTGGCGGGTGGTGCGCAGAGCGTGGACGGCACCAAGGTGTTTGCCTACCTCACGGTGCCGGAAGATTCCAAGATCGGTGTGTGCTGCCATGAGCTGGGCCATTTGCTGT
The DNA here is from genome assembly GCF_036568685.1 of Chitinimonas sp. GTDB lineage: Bacteria > Pseudomonadota > Gammaproteobacteria > Burkholderiales > Chitinimonadaceae > Chitinimonas. The sequence goes on along the minus strand of NZ_DATCSC010000107.1, from coordinate 2,605 downwards.
TCGGCTTCCCCGACCTTTACGACACCGACTACACCTCGGAAGGCATAGGCAACTGGTGTTTGATGTCGGGCGGCAGCTGGGGCGGTGGCGGCAATACCCCGGTACACCCCTCGGCCTGGTGCAAGGCCAACCAGGGCTGGGCCAGCGTGGTCAATATCACCAGCAATGGCGTAAAGAACATCGCCGACGTGAAGGACAGCGGCGTGGTCTACCGGCTGTGGAAGGACGGCGCAGCCGGTAGCGAATACTTCCTGGTGGAGAACCGCCAGCGTACGGGCTTTGATGCTTCCATGCCCGCTGACGGCCTCCTGATCTGGCATATCGACGACAGCGTGGCCGGCAATACCAACGAGGCCCACTACAAGGTCGCCCTCATGCAGGCCGATGGCAAGCGCGATATGGAGCTGGACCATAACCGCGGGGATGCCGGCGACCCGTTCCCGGGCAGCAGCAACAATACCTCCTTCACCAATACCTCCACGCCCAATTCGCAGTCCTATTCCGGCCAGAACACCTGCGTGGCGGTGACCGGCATCGGTGCCTCCGCCCCGGTGATGAGCGCCAACTTGCGGGTGAGCTGCACCATCAAGCTCAAGAAGGAGTTCATCAAGGACAAGGAGCTGGCCAAGGAACTGCAGAAGGAGCACCAGAAGGAGATCGTCGACAAGAACGTCAATGTCGACAAGCTCAAGGAAAAGCCCATCACCGACAAGAGCGTGGGCCTCGACAAGGGCTTTAGCGAGAAGCAGGTCGACAAGCAGGTGGACAAGCCGGTCGACCGGCCTATCGACCCTGGCACCGGCGGCGGCCTGGGCCATCTCGGCGGGTTGGAGGCCCGGGTCGCCAACCTGGAGGCCATGCTGCTGGGGCATGGGGGGGCCGAGCCGTTTATCCCCACCAGCTTGCGGCCGGACCTGAGCGCCAGTGCGCTGGGGCATGCGGACGATGCCTTCGACCCGCAGGCCAGCGGTGGCAAGCGGCTCTTGGATAGGCCGCAGGGCTAAGGCCATGGCGCGCGATCTGGCTTTGTTATTGGCCGAGCCGGGCGATGCCGGCGCGGAGGCCATCGGCGCCACCCTGCGGCAGCAGGGTGTGCCGGTACTCCGCACCGGCATGGCTGAACTGGCTGGCGCAAGCTGGCGGCATGCGGTCGATGCCGCCACCCATACCACCCTGCGGCTGGCCGATGGCCGGCGGCTGGAGGACGAGCAGATCGGGGTGGTGCTCAACCGCCTTCCCGGCCTGCCACCACCAGCCTTCGCCACGTCCTCGGCGCTGGATCGCGAATACGCCACGGCGGAATTCCACGCCTTGCTCTGCAGCTGGCTCAACAGCCTGCCGGTGGCGGTAGCCAACCTGCCGCAGCATGGCCAGGAATACGAGCCGGCGCTGCACCCTCTTGGCTGGCGCTGCCTGGCCGCCGCGCGGGGTATGGCGGTAGGGGACTTCGCCGTCCTTTCCGCCACCCGGCGCGGTGGCGGCGCGGGGCTGCAGCGCCTGGGCGGCAGCCGTTACCCGGCCGGCAGCAATGTGGCCGGCTGGTACTGGGCAGGCAGCGAGGCGCCCATACACTGGTGCCACGTGTTCGGCGAACAGGCCCTGGGCTACGACGACGATGCCGCCGGCCTGGTACTGGCGGCGCAGAGCATAGGCCTGGTGCAGGCGCTAGGCCTGTACTACGCGGCGCTGTGCTTCCGGCGCGGAGAAGCGGGCTGGGTGCTGGTGGAGCTGTTGGCCCAGCCACCGCTCGATACACCGGCCAGCCAGCGGGCCTGCGCCGGCTGGCTGGCGCACGAACTGGAGCGGCAGATATGAAGGGCCCCATTCTCTTTGTCGGCGTGGCAGACGAATCTCCCCTGGCCATGGCCATTGCCGCCGCCAAGCGGCTGGGCCTGCCCCAGCTCATCATCGACCAGCGCCAGCTGACCGGACAGGACGTTGAGATCGGCATACGCCGCGGCCAGTGCTTTGCCCGCTGGTGGAGCGGCAGCAGCGAGTTCGACCTCACCACCTGCACCGGCGCCTATACCCGCGCCATCCCGGCCTCGCTGGTGCGTGACAAGGCGGGCGGGCCGCACGGCGTACTGCACGACCACTATTTTGTCGATGCCCTGAACGCCTGGCTGGAGGTGGCGCCACTACGCGTGGCCAACCGCCTGGCGGCAGGTTGCTCCAATGGTGCCAAGACCTGGCAGGCGCAGCAGATACTGGCCGCCGGCTTCAATATTCCGCCCTCGTTGATCAGCAACGACCCGGACGAGGTACTGGCTTTCCGCCGCCAGCACCGCCGGCTGGTGTTCAAATCGGCCAGCGGTCTGCGCAGCATTGTCACCCCGCTGGAAGGCGAGCACGAAGCGCGGCTGGACCGGATACGGGTGCTGCCCACCTTGTTCCAGGCCTATATCCCCGGCGTGAACTACCGGGTGCATGTGGTGGATAAGCAAGCGTTCTGTACGCGTATCGATTCGCGTGCCACCGACTACCGCTATGCAGAGAGGGAAGGCTGCGCCGCCGGTATGGAGGCCGACCGGCTGCCGGATGAGGTGGCCCAGCGCTGCATACGGTTGGCCCAGCGCCTAGGGCTGGTGATGGCCGGCATCGACCT
>NZ_DATCSC010000106.1:0-130769 GCF_036568685.1 Chitinimonas sp. | reverse complement strand
CCAGTCGGCGACGCTGTCGCTGTACAAGACCAGCTACTACGACTACATCTACCGTGCCCATCGTCTGCTACGGGACTGGGCGGAGGGCCAGGTAAGCTGGAACTCGGCCCGGGTTGGCGTAGCCTGGTCGACGGCGGGTGCGGCCGGTGCGGGTACCGACTACGTGGCGACGGCGGACGGCCAGGGATCGGCCGCCTGGAGCCCTGGCTGGTTGACGATAGACGTGACCAGCGGGGTGCAGAGCATGGCACAGAGTGCGGGCAGCAACTTCGGCTGGCGGCTCCTGGGCGTGAGCGGTAATGGCAACAACAAGGCCTTCGCCTCGCGTGAGTATGCGACGACCAGCCTCCGGCCTCGACTGGTGGTGGTCTACCAGTAGACAGGTGCGAGCTGCCTACGGTCGCCTTGCGGCCAAGGCAGCTCGTTGCACGATTGATTCTTCTTGCGACATGACTGACAACTCGAATATGCAAGCAACCCCAGCCACGGCACCTATCCACGCCGACATCAATCCCTTTCCTATCGAGGACCAGCAGCTCTGTATCGGCCGTCTGCCGCTGAGCCAATTGGCCGAACGTGTGGGCAGCACTCCCTTCTACGCCTATGACCGTGCTTTGCTGGACAAGCGGGTGGAACGGCTGCGGCAGGCCCTGCCCAAGGCGATCAAGCTGCACTACGCCATGAAGGCCAACCCCATGCCGGCCCTGGTCTGTCATATGGCCAGCTTGGTCGATGGTATCGACGTGGCGTCGGCTGGGGAGTTGAAAGTCGCGCTGGATGCCGGTGCCGATCCGCATGAGATCAGCTTTGCCGGTCCAGGCAAGCGGCGTGAGGAGCTCAAGCAAGCTGTCGCTGCAGGAGTACTGATCAATATCGAATCGTTCCGCGAGGTCGCCGAGCTTGCTGCCATACAGGCCGAAAGCGGCCGCAAGGCACGCCTAGCGGTGCGGGTGAATCCGGACTTCGAGCTCAAGAGTTCGGGCATGAAGATGGGCGGTGGGCCCAAGCAGTTTGGCGTAGATGCGGAGCGGGTACCCGAGTTGCTCGCCCAGATCGGCGAGGCTGGCCTGGGCTTCGAAGGTTTCCATCTGTTTGCCGGTTCGCAGAACCTCAAGCCCGAGGCCATCGTCGAAGCACAGTGCAAGAGCTACGAGCTGGCTGTCCGCTTGGCCGAGGCAGCGCCGGCCCCAGTGCGTTTCCTCAATCTGGGCGGCGGGTTTGGCATTCCCTACTTCCCAGGCGAGCAGCCGCTGGAGCTTGCCAGCATCGGTGCCAACCTGGCGGGGCTGGCCGAGCGTGCCGCGCGCGATCTGCCTCACGCGGAGCTGGTGATCGAGCTTGGGCGCTACCTGGTTGGCGAGGCCGGGGTCTACGTGGCCAGGGTGATAGACCGCAAGGTCTCGCGCGGGCAGGTGTTCCTGATAACCGATGGTGGCCTGCACCACCATCTTTCGGCATCCGGCAATTTTGGCCAGGTGATCCGCAAGAACTACCCGGTGGCGATCGGTAACCGAATGCATGCACCGCAGCGGGAGATCGCCTCCGTGGTGGGGCCGCTCTGCACGCCGCTGGACCTGCTGGCGGACCGTATGGAGCTACCGGTGGCCGAGGTGGGCGACCTGGTGGTGGTATTCCAATCCGGCGCCTACGGTCTGAGCGCCAGTCCGCAGGGTTTTCTCGGTCATCCGCAGCCCTGCGAAGTGCTGGTCTAAGGGCAGGCATGGCCATGGAGCATGATATGAACGCACCACTGGGCACCGGCTTGGCGCCTGACGACCGTACCGCGCCGCAAGCCCGGGCGGATAGTTTTTGCAGCGGCCAGCCTTGTTTTGGTGATGCCCGGCTGGCGAGCATGGCGGCAAGCGAGGGCGCGTTGCGCGCCTGGGAGCAGGCCTTTGAGCAATCGGGTGCCCAGGCCCCCCGGCAGGTGGAAGGCCATTTCTCGGTTGCCCTGCGCACCGGCAAGCGGGTCTTTCTGGCGGTCGATCGTTTTGCGGTGCAAGGTCTCTGTTACCGCCAGGTCGGGGATAGCCTGCGCTTTGCCGAACGGGCCGACGAACTGGCCAGCGGGGCGGAGATCGACCCCCAGGCCATCTTCGACTACCTGTTCTTCCACGTGATCCCGGCACCGCGCACCATCTACAAGGGCGTGTTCCGGGTGCCGCCTGGCCATTATGTGCTGTTCGAGCAGGGTCAGCTTACTGTGGCGCCTTATTGGGTGGCGGAATTCGAGGATCACTCGATCGCTCCCTTTGCCGAGCTCAGCAGTAACTTCAAAGACCTGCTCGCCGCTGCGGTGGAGCGTCAGATAGGCGGGCTCGCGCCGGAAAAACTGGGTTGCTTCCTGAGCGGCGGCACGGATAGTTCGACGGTAGCAGGTATGGTGGGCAAGGTGAGTGGCCAAGCCGCAGCCACTTACTCGATCGGCTTTGATGCCGCTGGTTATGACGAGATGGCCTATGCGCGCATCGCGGCAAAGCATTTTGGTACCCGGCACCACGAGTATTACGTCACCCCGGATGATCTGGTGCGCAGCATAGGCAAAGTGGCTGGCCACTATGACCAGCCCTTCGGTAACTCCTCTGCCCTGCCCGCCTATTACTGCGCACTGATGGCCAAGGCGGATGGCGTGGAGCGCATGTTGGCCGGCGATGGCGGAGATGAGCTGTTCGGTGGCAATAGCCGCTATGCCAAGGAGCGGGTGTTCGGCTGGTACCAGTTGCTGCCGGGCGGTATGCGGCGTGGGTTCATGGAACCTATCCTGCGCCAGCAGGCCGCCAACCGGTTGCCTTTGCTACGTAAGGCTGCGAGCTATGTTGAGCAGGCCAGCGTACCCATGCCGGATCGCCTGCAGATGTATAACCTGCTGCTGCGCCTGGGGGTGGATCAGGTGCTGACGGCACCCTTCCTGGCGCAGGTGGACCAGGGCGCACCCTTGCGGCAACAGCGCGAGGTGTGGGCCGCTGCCCGCACGGACAGTCCGATCAACCGGGTGCTCGCCTTCGATTGGCGCTACACCCTGGCCGATTGCGATCTACCCAAGGTTTGTGGAACAACCGGTCTGGCCGGTGTGTCCGTCGGCTTCCCTCTATTGGATGACCGGCTGCTGGCCTTTTCGCTGCAGCTGCCCAGTGAATACAAGCTCAAGGGCCTCAAGCTGCGTTGGTTCTTCAAGGAGGCGCTGCGTGGCTTTCTGCCGGACGAAATCATCACCAAGAAGAAGCAGGGCTTTGGCCTGCCCTTCGGGGTCTGGACCCTGGGCCACGCCGGCTTGCGCGAGCTTGCTGGCGTATCGCTGCAGAGCCTGGCAGAGCGCGGCATAGTCCATCGAAGCTTTGTGGAAAAGCTGATGGGCGAACGCTTGGCCGAACACCCTGGCTATTATGGCGAGATGGTGTGGATATTGATGATGTTGGAGCAATGGCTGCAGCAGCATGCTCCTGGCTATAAGCTCTAGCCTGAAACGGGAGGGCAAGGTGGAGGAAATCATAATGCCAGGCCAAAGAGCCGCGGGCAGCCAGAGAGAATGGGCTGTGGCGATCTTTGCTGCCCGCGAGACGGCCGGGGCAGTACGAGAGGCCGTCGCTGCGGTGATGGCCGCAGCGCATCTGTCGACCGTGATCGACGTGCTGGTCAACGGCAACGAAGCACTGGCTGAGGAGTTGGAAGAGGTGCTTGCCGCTGTTGCGCCAGCTGGTGGGCCGATCGAGGTCCGTCTGTGGCTGATACGCCTGGGTGACAAGGCGCATACTTGGAACCAGTACGTCCAGACCATCTGGCCGGACGCGCGCCGCACCTTCTTTATCGATGGCTATGTGCGGGTGCTGCCGGATGCGCTCGTGCAGCTGGATGAAGGGTTGAAAATCACTCCCGAGGCGCTGGCCGGTAGCGGCGTGCCCAGCAGTGGCCGTACGGCCCTGAACCTGCGCGAGGAGATGCTGCGCCATGGGGGGCTGCACGGCAACCTGTATGCGCTGACGCACCCCGCCATGCTCCATATCCGCCGGACCGGCCTGAAATTGCCGGTCGGTATCTATCGCACCGATTCGGCCCTGGGCTCGGCGCTGGGCTTTGGTTTCGAGCCAGCCGTGAACGCCTGGAACCCGAAAGAGTTCATCCATGTTGCGGTCAACGCCAGTTGGCAGACCGACCGGAAGCAATGGTGGCGCTATTCCGACTTGTCGGGCCAGCTCAAGCGCAAGCTCAGGCAGGCCCAAGGCACGCTTGAGAATCTGGCGGTCAGACAATGGCTAGCCGAGGAGCGGCGCCTACCCGAGCACCTGCCGGCCAATGTGACCGATCTCGTGCTCTCTTGGGCAGCAGCCCATCCTGCAGCACTCGATAAAGCGCTACGGCGCAATCCCCTGGCCTATCTGGCGCTACGCAAGTTGCGTGCACCGCGCGATTGGAGCGGCGTCGCCGTCATGCCCAGGCTGTGCCTGGCCTGCGGTGGTACACAGGCGCAGGCTAGGCGCGACTTCGCCTTACTTTGAATCCATACATTGGCTGCCTATTCCCCGGAGCGATTTGATGAAGCATGGCTTGTTGAAATCGGCTGCACTGAAATGCGTATCGATGGGTGTGAAGGCACCTGAGGCCCATATCGACCGTTACGTCGAGCTGGGTTATTTGAAGTTGTTGTTGGATACCCTGGAGATCAACTGCGTACTCGATGTAGGCGCCAACCGCGGACAGTTCTCACAAGAGCTGCGAGCGATCGGCTACGAGGGGCATATCGTTTCCTTTGAACCGATTCCGCGTGAGTTCGCCTTTATGTCACGCCAATTCCAGGGCGACGAGAAGTGGCAAGGCCACCAGATGGCGCTGGGCGCGGAAGACACGACCATGACCATCCATATCCCCAGGCTGAGCGTGATGAGCTCCCTGCTCGATTCGGTCCAGAAGGAGCCCGGCATGGAGAGCGCCGAGGTCCAGGTCCGCCGCCTGGATGGTCTCTTGGGCGAGGTGACGGCGCATGTCCCATCTCCGCGCATCTTCCTGAAGATGGATACGCAGGGTTATGACCTGCAGGTCTTCAAGGGCGCTGGCGACGCCATTACCCGTGTTTTGGGCCTGCAGAGCGAATTATCGGTGGTACCGCTGTACGAGAACATGCCGCACTACACCGAGGCATTGCAGACCTACGAGGGCGCAGGCTTTGAGCTTTACAACCTGTCGGTGGTCAACCGCGTCGCCGACGGCGGCCTGCTGGAGCTCAACTGTTTCATGAAGCGTCGCTAAGCCGTCCGCGCCTGCCAGAGATTCTGTGCCAGGCGCAGGCCAAAGCGATGGCGGCTGCGATCCCAAGGCGTGAAGCGCGGTAGCTGGAAGGGGTCGCTGCCCTGTACGGCGGCTCCGGGGGCCGTCGATACGGCGGCATCAAAGCCCAGTTCGCGTGCAATCGTCACGCTTTCGGGACTGTAGTCCGCGCCGGGTTTGCCGTTGGGGTAGGCAAACAAGCCTACGCGCTCACCCAATATGCCCTCCAGTGTCCGTCGGCTATCGGCGATCTCCTGCCTGGCTTCCTCGGCCGAGAGCCCGGCCAGGATGGGGTGCGACACGGTATGGGCACCGATCTGCATGCCTGCCTGACGTAACGCCCGCACCCTGGGTGTATCCATCATCAGGTCGTCGGCCGGCCGTACACCGGCCCGTAGGGCAATCTCCTCGGTCAGCGCCTGGCGCTCCGCAACCGGCAAGTATTTGATCCTGCCGATGATGGCTCCGATGGCTTGCTGCCTGGCGCTGGCGGAAGCCAGGGAATAGCAGTCCAGTTGCCCGCCCTCCCCTGCATTGAGACCACGCAGGTCCAACGCCGACCCTTGGCAATGGCGCACCGCCTCAATCACCGTGTCGTTCCACATCCTGCCGCCATCCAGAAAGCCGGTGGCGATAAAGAAGGTGGCGCTCAGACCATGGCTGCGCAGCAGGGGCAATGCGACGTCGTGATTGTCGGCATAGCCGTCGTCGAAGGTGATGGCCGCAGCCCGTGCCGGCAGTGTGCCTGCGGCCAGCCTTTGTACTGCTTCGTCCAGCGGCAGCACATTGCACCACTGCTTGAGCCAGCCCAGCATCTGGTCAAACCAGCGGGCATAGGCCTCACCGGGGAAGATCGGGTCCTGCTCGGGCAGGACGCGATGGAAGATCAGGATGGACAGGCGTGCCTCATGCGCGGCGGGCGACAACAGGCTCAGGGCGGGTTTGATCAGACTCATGTACCGGTCTTTTTGGGCTTGCCAAAGAAGTTCAGGGGGGCGTTGTCGGTACGCCAGCCCTCGTTGTCTATCCAGCGGCGTCCCAGTACGACCAGGATCAGGATGTTGTATGGCAGGTCGAAGTAGGCCAGGCTCAAAAAGGCCCCCCCTACCGCATAGCCGGCCAGGCTCACCTGGCACATGGCGCCAAGGTCGGCCACCCACTGTGTCTCCGGCCGCTGCTTGCCATCCTTGCGCAGTTTGTTGGCCGAGCGCCAGACCAAAAACCACATGAGCAGGAACAGGAAGAGGCCGACGAAGCCATGCTCGCCCAGTACCTGGAAGTAGATGCTGTGCGCCGCATGCACGTCGCCGGGGTTGGGCGCGTAGGCCGCAAACTGCTGCAGATTGTAGATATCGAAGCCGCCGCCGAAGAAATTGTGGTTGGCCAGGTTCCAGGCCATCCACCAGGCATTGATACGGCCCATGGCCGATTCGTCTTGCTGGTATTCGCCTATGGTTTCCATCCGCGAGGTCCACTCCGCCGGCATGAAGGCCAGCATGGCGGCGCCGATGCCGACCAGCAACAGGCCCGTCCACAGCTTGTTACGGCTACGCCACCACATCACGAGTGCCATGACGCCGATGGCCAGCAAGGCGCCACGTGAGTGCGTGCCGAGCGCGGCAATGGCACTGAGCAGCATGGTTGCGGTCAAGCCGTGCCGTATCCACCGCTTGGTGGTGTTCATCTGTAGGAAACGCAGCAAGGGAATGGCGATCACCAGTGCCAGGGCAATCTCGTTATTGCCCTCGATAAAGGTACTGTCCGGCCCCCAGACCCGGTAGTTACCACCAGTCAGCAGCGTGAACAGGCCACCCTTGAAGCCAAAGAAGCCGATCGAGCCTGCCAGCGCCCAGGCCAGCGCCATGATGTGCTCGCGGGTATGCAGCACCACCATGGCCAGCAGGATCATGAAGTCGATCTTCATGACCTTCTTCCACATATCGATACTGCCATCGAAAGAGAAGGAGAATGGCAGCGTGATACAGACCCACAGCATGAACAGCATCAGTACCACCGTCTCCCGCGTGACTGGGAAGCTGCGTGGTTCGCGGGTCAGCAGGATGCCTATCATGGTGGCGATCGCGACCGCCGCGGCTACCGGCATCTTGGCCAGCAACCAGCCGTATTGGTGCGGGTTCATGATGCTCAGCACGGTCCAGGACAGGATGCCGATGGCGGGGCTGGTGAAGGCCCGCAGCACACAATAGGCAATGATGGAGCCGAGCAGCAGGTCACGCATGGCGGCTCCCTTGGCGGACTTGCAACGTGAGGGCGGGATGGTCGGAACTGATGCAGGTGGCGTAGGTAAGGATCATGATGCGTTGGCGACGGGTTGGCTGGCGCCAACATGGCTGACGATATAACGGAATTTGCCGGATTTCTCGGGTGGTATGGTGTCTACGCAATCAACGTCCACCTGCACCTCGCCACCGAGCCGGCGCTGGAAGCCGGCCACGATCTGCGCTTTGCAGGCGGGGTCGAAGCCTGGGCCCGGCACCAGCAGCACGCGGGTATGGGTGAGACTCTCCTGAACGACCTTGAACGCCTCGACGCCCGAGAGGTCGCGGATGATGTAGATCAGTGCCAGACCATGCATGACCGTGCCGTTGGCCGCAGTGACGAAGTCGGTACTGCGGCCCTGGATCTCACGTAGCACTGGTAGGCCGCGGCCGCAGGCGCAACGCTTGTCGTCCAGTACCGCCACATCGCCAGTACGGTAGCGGATAAAGGGGAAGTCGCGGGTGGCGAGATGGGTAACGACGATCTCACCGGCCTGCCCTGCCGGCACCGGCTGGCCTTGGGCATCGACCAGTTCCAGCAGGATGTCCTCCGCGGTCAGGTGCATGCCACCCTCGGGGCATTCATGGGCGATAAAGCCGGCATCGCGCCCGCCATAGCCATTGGCAACCCGGCAGCCAAAGACCCGGGCGATGGTGGCACGCTGCTCGTCGTAGAGGCGCTCGGAGGTGACAAAAGCGACCTTGATGCCCAGGTCGTCCATGGCGATGCCGCGTTTCTCGGCGTGAAGGGCGATATGCGTGAGCGCGGAGGGGTAGCCGAACAGCATACGTGGTCGCTTATGGCGGATGGCGGCAATAAAACCGTCTAGCTTGGCATCCGACATCTCGAATGCCGGCAGCAGATCGGTCCGCAACAAACGGTCGCGCCAACGGCGCAGGCGGTCCTGGGCACCCAGCTCGATGGGCGACCCCCAGACCACGATCTCCGGGTCTCCGATATCGACACCCCACCAGCGGGTGGCACGCCATTTGGCCGCCACGTCATGGCTGACGCGGCGCTTGCCGATGAAGAAGACCAGGGGCTGGCCGGATGAGCCACCGGTATTGAAGCGGGCCAAGCCTTCTGCCCCTCGGTGCTTGAGGTCTTCGGTATGGGCGCGTATCAAGGCCTTGTCGAGAAATGGCAAGCGCTGCAGATCGTTCAGGGACTGCACGCCGGCAGGGTCGAAGCCGATTTCCGCAAACAGCCGATGATAGTAGGGAACCTGCTCGCCGACGTCGCGTAGCAGGGCCTGTAGCCGTTCCAAGCGGAGTTGGTCCAGCTGCGCCCCATCCCACCATTGCGAGGCCTCCATGGCCTTGCGCAGCGCGACAGTGGTATGGCCCTTGAGCCGTTCGTGCAGGGGAAACAGGCAATGGGAGACCAGGGAGGTGTACATGGCTCGTCTCTCAGGTATGGGCTGCGCGGGTCTGGGTAGCGCGGTAGGTATCGGCCAGCAAGGGGGCAACCCGTTGCCAGGTGTAGCGTTGCACTTCAGCAATGCCGGCCTCGCGCAGCTTTTGCCACTGCGCGGTATCTTCCAGCAGCCGGGTGGCCGCTGCTGCCATGGCTGTCGGGTCGCCTGGCTTGACCAGCAAGGCGGTTACCTGATCTTCCACGATATAGGGGATGCCGCCTACGTCGGTGCTGACCACCGGTACGCCGCTGGCGAGCGATTCCAGCACTGAGTTCGGCATGTTGTCGGCCAGGCTGGGGTTGAGCATCAGGTCCGCCGCCCGGTAGAGCTCGGCCATGGCTTCGCGGTCCAGCCGGCCGGCAAAGTGCACGGCCTGCTCTAGGCCAAGCTCAGCAGCCAGCGCGCGCAAGCGGGCTTCCTCCGGGCCGCTGCCGGCGATGGTCATGTGGCTGTGCGGTAGCTGCTCATGGATGCGTAGAAAGGCCCGCAAGGCGGTCTCGTTGTCGTAGAGCGGCTCCAGATTACGCGCCACGACCAGATGCGGGCCATCTGGTTGGGCTGATTCGCGGGGGCGAAAGCGTGTGAGGTCGATGATATTGGGCACGATCTCCGCCTGCATGCCAAAGCGCGCGAAGACCTCCTGCAAAAAGCGGGAAGGTACGATCAGCGCCGCGGCGCGCCGCATGGACCAACGCACCAGCGCTTGCGAGCGGGATAGAAAGGCCGCGGCCTCGCCGCCCCGGTAGTTGACCACCACCGGTACACCGCGCAGCCAGGCGATCCAGATGGCCGGTGCGGCAAACAGATGCCAGGACCAGCCGGAGTTGGCCATAAGGTGGAACACGTCGCAGCGACCGGCGGAGCGCCAGAGCGCCCAGAGATAAGGTAGCAGCCGGAAGACAGCACGGATGACGGGAAGGCGACCTATCCAGGCCGGCGAATACGGCGGATTGGTCTGTACCAGCTCCACCTCCGCCCCGCCGCTCCCCAGTAGTTCGGCCAATTGGCGGGTCTGGTTGGCCATGCCGCCGGCCGGTGGCGGCAAGGGGCCGACCAGACCGACCCTCAGGCCGGCAAAGCCGCTCAACGCACGCCTCCCGCGGCCAGGCTGCTGTAGATATCCACATAGCGACTGACAGAGACGCGCCAATTGCGCTCGGTCTCGACAAAACGCCGCCCGGCCTCGCGCAGTTCACGCCAATATTCGCGGCGGGCCAAGAGTTGTAGTACCGCCTGCGCCAGCGATTCGGCACTGCCGGCCCGGAACAGCATGCCGGTCTGGCCGTCCTGGATCAGTTCCTTGTGCCCCCCCACGTCCGAAGCCACCAGTAGGCGCCCTTGCGCCATGGCCTCCAGCGGCTTGAGCGGCGTGACCAGCTCGGTCAGGCGCATGGAATGGCGTGGATAGGCCAGCACGTCGACCAGATCGTAGTAGCGATGTACTTCCTGGTGCGGAACCCGGCCGGTAAATACCACATACTTTTCCAGCCCCAGTCGCTGGGCCTGCGCTTTGAGTGCTGCATCTTGCGGGCCGCCACCAACCAGCAGTACCCGCACGTCCGGCAGGCTGGCAATGATGCGCGGCAGGGCCTCCAGCAGTAGATCGAGACCTTCGTAGGCGTAGAAGGAGCCGATAAAGCCCAGCACGGTACAACCCGTCAGGCCCAGCTTTGCCTTCAACTCCTCGTCGGCAACGCCGCCCAGGTCGAAGGATTCGATATCGACTGCGTTGGGGATGACCGTGACGCGCTCCGAAGGGATGCCGCGCGCCACGATGTCGCTGCGCAGCCCCTCGCAGATGGTGGTGACGTGGTCGGCTCGCTTGAGCGCATAGGTCTCGAGGTTGCGCGTCATACGGTAGCGCAGGCTGCCCTCGGTGGTCGTACCGTGGTCGACTGCGGCATCCTCCCAGAAGGCGCGGACCTCATATACCACCGGCAGGCCCAGGCGTTTGCCCACCCGCAAGGTGGGAATGGCATTGAGTACTGGCGAGTGGGCGTGCAACACGTCGGGACGGACCTGCTCGGCCACCTCCTGGAGGCGGCGCTCCAGCTGCCGCATCAGCGCCAGCTCGCCCATCACCGGCAACTTGGCCAGCCGGTCGCGTGCCGGCGGCGTACGGTAGAAGTGCCAGCCGTCGACGTCTTCTTCGAGGACCTCGCAGCCGACCTGCTTGGGACTGGTCAGGTGCTGAGTGTCCCAACCCAGCTTGCGCTGCTCGCGCAGGATGGACAGCGAACGGAAGGTGTAGCCGCTATGCAGCGGAATGGAATGATCCAGAACATGCAGAATACGCAAACTCAAACCCTCTCCAGGGCCGGCTCGGCAGGGCTTGCCGCGGCGACCGGTTCATCCAGGACGTTACGTAGGAAAGCCTCGAACATCAGCAGTGTCCAGAGCGGCGCGCTGTAGTCGCGCTGGCCGGACTGGTGGGCCTCCACCAGGTGGCGCAGGTAGTCGGCATTGAACCAGCCCGTGGCGGCCAGGCGCGGCCCCAGCACGGCCTGCCTTACCCGCTCCTTCAGCGGGCCGCGGAACCAGCGCGCCAACGGCACGGCAAAGCCCATCTTGGGACGGTACAGGATATCGTCCGACAGTTTCGGTTCCATGGCCTTCTTCAAGAGGTACTTGCCCTCCTGGCCTCGGATCTTGAGCGAGGACGGCAGGGTCGCCAGCCACTCGATCAGTTCGTGGTCCATCAAGGGCTCACGCACCTCCAGCGAGTGGGCCATGCTGGCGCGGTCCACCTTGGTGTTGATGTCGCCGACCAGATAGGTCTTGATGTCCAAGTATTGGATCAAGGCCAGCGGGTCGTCGGTGCCGGCGCGGGCCGCATGCTGCTCAAAGACCTCCAGTGCGTTGTAGCCACCGACTTCTTGCTTGAAGCGGTTGCTGAACAGTTGCGCTCGCATCGGGTCGCGCAGGATGGAGACCGAATGGAAATAGGCCTCGACCGGGTTACGTGCCAGCCCTTCAAAGGTAGTCTTGGCGCGGAACACGCGCGGCGCCCAGTCGGCCTTGGGGTAGACCCGGCCAAGGAGGCCGAACAGCGGCTTGCGCACGCCGTAGGGCAGGCTGGAGCGCAGTTTTTCTTCCATCAGGTGCAAGCGATAGCGACGATAGCCACCGAAACTCTCATCGCCGCCATCGCCCGACAATGCGACGGTGACGTGCTTGCGCGCCAGTTGGCAGACCCGGTAGGTCGGTATGGCCGAGCTGTCGGCGTAGGGTTCGTCATAGAGCCGAGCGAGGGTATCGATCAGGTCGAAGTCGTCGCTTGCCACGGTTTCGACGTAATGACGGGTCCGGTAGCGGTCGGCCACGGTCTTGGCGAACTCGGCTTCGTTGAAGGCGGGATCATCAAAGGCGATGGAGCAGGTGTTGACCGGCTCGGCGGATTGCCCCGCCATGGTGGCCACCACGGCGCTGGAATCCACACCGCCCGAGAGAAAGGCGCCCAGTGGGACCTCGGCGATCATGCGCAGCCTGATCGATTCATCCAGCTTCGCCTGCAACTGGGTGCAGGCTTCCTGTTCCGAGATCGGATTGTCGAGGCTGAAGCGCACATCCCAGTAGGCCTTGGGTTCGGGGATGGGCTCACCGCGGCGCACGGTCAGTACGTGGGCGGGCGGCAGCTTGCGCGCCTGTTTGAAGATGGTACGCGGCTCGGCCACATAGCCCAGGGCAAAGTACTCTTCCACCGCTTTGGGATCGACCTCCCGCGCCAGGCCGCCATGAGCCAGCAGGGATTTGAGTTCGGAGCCGAACAGCAGCATGCCGTCCGGCAGGATGGCGTAGTACAGCGGCTTGACCGCCAGCCGGTCACGGGCCAGGAAGAAGGTTTCCTTGTTGCTGTCCCACAGCGCAAAGGCAAACATGCCGCGCAGCCGCTCCACACAGGCTTCTCCCCAAGCCTCCCAGGCATGGACGATCACCTCGGTATCGCTGCGGGTCTGGAAGACGTAGCCCAGGGCCTGCAACTCGGGAATCAAGGCCTGGTAGTTGTAGATCTCGCCGTTGAACACGATGCAGACGCTGCGGTCGTGGTTGTAGAGCGGTTGCTGCCCGGTCGAGAGGTCGATGATGGACAGGCGCCGATGGCCCAGTCCCAAGCCCGGCTCCAGATGCAAGCCTCCCTCATCCGGGCCGCGATGGTGTTGCGACTCGTTCATGCGGTGCAGGACCGCACGATCGATGATTCGCCGCTCTCGGGTGTCGAAAATTCCGGTAATACCGCACATGATCTGGTTCGCCTATCTGTATTGCCTGAACTGGGTGAGGGCTATTTGCTGGCCAGCCGGTCGGCCTTGCCGAGCTCCCGGGGGCGATAGTCACCGGCCACCCTGGGTGAGGAAAAACGATCGTAGAGACGCTGGTAGGTCGCCACCATGGCGTCGAGGCTGAAACGCCGTTCCACCTCTGCCCTGCCCACCTCGCCTGCGCGGTGCGCCAGCTCGGGGTGCTGGGCGTAGTGCAATATCGCCTGTGCCATGGCGGGTACATCGGCCGAGGGAACCAGCAGACCGCTTTCACCCTCGATCATCAATTCGGCATTGCCGCCCACGCGGGTCGCGATGACTGGCAGACCGCTGGCCATGGCTTCCAGGATGGTGTTGGAGACACCCTCTGCCAGCGATGGCAGCACGAAGCAATCAAGGCCGCGCAGAATATCGGCCACATCGCTGCGCTCACCGGGCAGCCAGCTCAACTCGGCAACCCCGCCTGCCTCCAGCACCGTCATGGCCTGCGCCCGCAAGGGACCGTCACCTATCATCACCAGCCGCAGGCTGTCGCGTAGCGCGGGGTGTACGGACAGCACCTCAACAAAGGCCTTGGCCAGGGTGAGCTGGTCCTTGACTGTCTGCATCCGGCCTACGGTACCGAACAGACGATGGTGCGGCTCACCAAAGGGGCAACCGGTAATCTGCGAGCGCGGCTGAGCCGGCGAGAACTTGGTCGCATCCACCCCGTTGTAGATCTGGCTGATGCTGCTTGATGGCACACCAACCTTGTGTTGCAGATAGCCGGCCAGGTCCTGGGACAGGGCAACATACTGGCTGACGAAGGGGCGATAGAGGCGACGGACAAGCTGATATTTTCGGCTGCTGCCATCCAGGTCGCTGACGTCGCGGCCATGTTCGCCATGGATGCGTGCAGGCACGCCAGCCAGCCAGGCAGGGATAGTCACCTCCAGAGCCGCCAGGTTGCGACTGTGGACCACGGCTGGGCGCAACTGACGAAACAAGCGGTAGAGCTGCGGATAGATGCGGACCGCGTTACCGGGGGGCTTGTTCAGCGCAAAGAATTCGACATCATCACGGGTGATGCGGTGCTTGAAGTCGGTGATATCCGTCAGCGAGATCACTGCATGCCGGTAGGCGTCGGCAGGCATGCGATTGATCAGGTTGACCACGCCATTTTCCAGCCCACCCACATCGAAGCGGTAGACCACATGGGCGATCAGCGGGCGGGTGTCGGTAGCGGCGCTCATCGCAACCCCCGCGCTTGCTCAAGAACACGGTCCAAGGTCGGAGCCGCCTGTTGCACAAAGGCCGTCAGCGTCGCGGCGGCATCGGTCCCCGACTCGGCCGGCGTGTATAGCAGTACCACCGCAGAGTCATCGCCCTGCCCCGTCAAGCGGGCCAAGGCGGTATAAGCCTTGGCCAATGTGTCGCTGGCGGTCAGCCGGCCATTGATCCAGTACCACTGCCACACCAGGAACTTGCCACCCTCGGTACCGCGCAACTCGGTGGCGCGTACATCCAGTACCACGCCGTTGACGGCGATGCTCTGCCGGGCCGTGCTGAGCTTGACCCAGTTGTGGTCCTCGGCATTGATCAGGTGATTGGCCGAGCTGACCAGCTCGCGTTGGGCATCTTGATTGCGGTAGTAGGCCACGAAATAGCCAACCGGTTGGCCTTGCGACTGCAGCCCTCCTTGCAGACTGGCATTGGCCTGCTCGAAACGGGGCTGCCAGGCGCTGAGTCTCGCATCGTTGGTCGGGCTCCAGCCCGCCAAGGGCGGTAACGCCGGCAGCGCTGTAAGCGGCGCCGCCTCCCGCTGGGCCTTCAGGATCTGGGCCTGCGCCAAGGGCCAGACCAGGGTCAGCAACATCAGTCCGACAGCGACAAGCAACGGTCGACTGCGGCCGCTTGGCAAGGGAGGATAAACCTCGGTCGGCAGCGGCGCTTCGTCCTCCCGCCAACGCGCGCCAATCCAGAACATGGCCAGGATGACAATGCCGAAGAACACCCAGCCGTAGACCAGATGGTCGACGCCGGCGGCGAGCCGGTTGTTGGAGAGATAGCCGAGCAGCACGATCAGGTAGGCGCGCAGCCAGTTGGCCACGATAGGCACTGCAATGGCGGCAACGATAAAGAGCAGTCGGCGCCGCAGCGAGCGGTAGTTCAAGTAGGCAAACAAGGTGCCAACCATGACCGAGGCAATCAGGTAGCGAGCGCCGCTGCAGGCCTCGACCACTGACCAGGTGCCGGACGGTACGACGAACTGCAGGCCTTCGCGGTAGACCGGTATGCCACTCAGGCGCAGTGCGCCGATGGTGAAGTTGGCCGTCCACTCCATCATCTGCGGGACGACGAAGTCGCCGAAAGGTACGGCAAAGAACAGGAAGCCCAGGGGAAAGGCGATTTGCCGTGCCATGGTCCAACCCAGTACCGCGGGTATGGACAGCACCAGCATGGCGACCACGGCGAACTGCATCAGTGCGTTGACCTCTGCCATGGCGCCGAGCAGCCAGGAAAAACCCGCCACCAGCAGGGGCAGGCAGAGCCAGGGATTGGGTGACGGCGTGTAGGCTGCCAGCCGTTGCCGCTGCTGCCAGATCAGCCAGAGTGAAATCGGCGGGACGATGAAGCCGTGGGTGAAGGTGGCAGAGTGGGACCAGACCGCCACCATGGCCGTCACGGTTTCATGAAAGCAGGCCAGGATCCAGACCCAGGCAGCGGCAATGCCCAACAGGGCGCGCAGGCGGACATCAGCGCCTTGTCCGCCTCGTGCTTCGGACGCTGCGACCAGATGCCGGCTGCTGTCGTTCATCAGGCAGCTCCCTGCTGCACCGTGGCGGCATCGGCAGGCACGGCAGTCACCGCGTGGCTACTGATCGCATCCTGGCTGTCGAGGTAGCGGTCCATGCCGGCCAGATGGGCATCCCAGCTATAGCGGGCCAGCACCTGGCGACGCGCGGCAATGCCCAGCTCTTCGGCCTGTTCAGGCGAGGCCAGCACGGCTTCCACCTGGCGCACATAGTCGCCTACGCTATCGGCGGCCAGCAGGTCGCGGCCTATTTGTGCATCGACCGCGGCGGCGCAGGTTTGAGAAGCCAACACCGGCCGGCTCATGGCCATGGCTTCCAGCACTTTGTTCTGGATGCCCCGCGCCACTCGCAGTGGCGCCACGACCAGGGTGGCATGGCGGAGGTAGGGGCGGACGTCGGGCACGGTACCGGTGACGACAACCTGCGGCGAGGCCAGTGCCTGGACTGCCTGCGTAGGACTGCGTCCAACGATGTAGAACTTCAGGCCTGGCCAGCGCTGCAGCAGGCTAGGCAGGACTTCGGTGCAGAACCAGGTCACGGCATCGACATTGGGCCAGTAATCCATGGCGCCGGTGAAGACCAGCGAGACCTCCCCCGCAGGGTAAGGTGAGGCCAGGGCATGCTCGGGCGAGAAGAATTCGGCGTCGACGCCGTTGCATATGGCTTCGGTGACCGGCACCGATTCGGGGGCGGCTTTACGAAACAACGCGACTTCATTGTCGGTCACGAAGAATGACCGCCGCGAGCGCTGTGCCACGGTTCGCTCGAAGGCCAGCAGGCGTTCGCCCTCACGTCGGTACAGCCAGGACATGGGCCAGCGATGGTTGCCTGCGTATTGGGTCCACTTGGCCGAATCCACATCGACAAAGTCGACCAGCACCGGCACCTTGGCACCCTGGACGTACTGGGCCATGGCAGAGGAAAAGATCACTACGGCATCGATCTGCTGCGTCGCCAGCGTGCGGTTGACCCAGGCCTGCAGGCGACGGTTGCGATAGAACGGCAGGGTCAGCGCTTCATTGCTCAAGAGACCGGCCAGACTGCGCAGCTTGGCCCAGCGTGGCGACAAGCGCTCTACACGGAGGTCTGCACAGAAAGGCGGCAAGGCGGCGATATGAACCTCGTCCTCCGGGTCGTCGACGAAGGTGCCAAGGAATACACGGTGCCTGGCCGCCAAATGCTTGAGCAGATGGTAGGAGCGGACCTTGTCGCCCTTATTGGGCGGATAAGGCAGGCGATGTACAAGAAAGAGTATGTTGCTCAAGCCAGCTTCAACCCAGGTTGCGTACGATGAACGGTCCCAGCCAGTTGGCCATGGCGAGCGGCATGCGCCGCCAGGCTTCGATGAAGAGACGGTACTTGGCGTTGGAGGGATTGTTCTGCGGAATGCTGTCGCGACCGTAGAGGCAATATTCGTAGTACAGCGGTTGCGGTTCAAAGCCCCAGTTCTTCTTGAACGAATAGGACCCCGTTCCCTGCTTGCTGCGGCCGTAGTCGAAGACCCGGATGCCGCGCTCACACGCCCGCCGCATCAGCTCCCAGTACTTGAAGTCGTTGCCGGCAAGTTCACGTGCGCTGGTGTCGTCTCCGGCGTAGTACGGCAACACCTCGTCGCGGAAGTAGAAGCTCAGCACGCTGCTGATGGGACGACCTGCCTCGTCTTCCACGGTCAGGATCTCGCAGGCATCGCCAAATTCGCGCTGCAAGGCCTTGAAATAGGCCTTGGGCAAGGCCGGCGTGCCGTGGCGGTGAACATTGTCGGCATAGAGCGCAAAAAAACGTCCGACATCGCTGTCGATCCGACTCTGCAAATTGTGCTTGATGCCCTTGCGCACCATGGCACGCTGCTTACGTGGGATGGCAAGCATATTGGCCTCGACCTCGGGCAGCAGCGTCTTGCGGAAGCTGACGTAGAGATCCTGGGTGGGCCAACTGGGATGCTGCTGCTCGAGATTGCGCAGCTCCAGGTGCTCGACACCAAGCTGCTTGGCCAGCACTTGCGCCTCGGTGACCAAGGCGCTGGCGGCTGCGGCGTCTTCGACTGCCACGCCACCGTAGACCGCGAAAGGCAAGGAAGTCAGCGCATTGCCGAACAAGCGGCTCTTGACGTGGGCCAGCGGCAATACGCCGATGATCTCACCGCCCTGTTCGGCATAGAGAAAATAGGTGCGATGACGAAAGACGTTGTGGATGATGCGCTGCCAGCCCGCCCGATGGAAGAAGGTGGCTTGCGGGCAGCGCAGGACAAATTCATCCCAGCGCGTGCTCGTGGCAGCATCGGCGATGTCGAGTTGCTGGATGCGTAGCGCGGGGGCCATGCCGGCCCCTGCATTGGTGGTCGCGATGGCCTTGCCATCGGGCGGAGAGAGAGTATCCAGCATGATTACTTCGCCACCAGACCAACGAGGGATGAGGGCTGCGACTGTGATTCCGCAGCTGTGCCGGCAAGGAAAACCTCGTCCATGCGTCCCCAGCGGAAATCATCGAGCAGGCGCGACAAGCGCCCTTCCATCTTGTCCAGGTTGAGATAGTGCCGGAAGCGCGACTTGAAATTGATACCGGCCACGCGTGGCTGATCGGCGTCGATCTCCCAGGGATGGAAGTAGAAGATGGCCGATTGCATGTCCCGCTGGTTGACACGCCGCAGCAGCCAGCGCGACAGCGGATAGGGCATAAGCCGGAAGTAGCCGCCACCACTGGCGGGCAGATTGCGACCAAGCAAGTTGGCGGTGGTCACCGGCACCTCCAGCAGGGTACGTCTTACCTGGTGGGCAAAGCGTGGCGCATCCGGCATGCCATAGTGGTCATGCTGTATGGGGTAGATGCTGGAACTATAGCGATAGCCGGCGCGCTCCAGGCAGTCGAAAGCCCAGAGGTTGCCAGTACCGATTGAGAAGCTGGGGGCGCGATAGCCCTTCACGACCTGGCCGGAGAGATCCTCCAGTAGCTGCTTGGCGCGGCTGACGTCGGCGAAGAAATCAGCTTCGGACAGATCAGAAGCACGCTGGTGGCCGTAGCCATGGCTGGCCAGCTCATGGCCGCCAGTGACAATGCGCCGCACCACCTGCGGATAACGCTCGGCGATCCAGCCCAGTGTGAAGAAGGTGGCCTTGACCCCCTTGCTGTCCAGGAGGGCCAGAATACGGTCCATATTGCGCTCGACACGACATTCCCGGCTGTCCCACTGGTCGCGCTCGATATAGGGCGCAAATGCGGAGACCTGGAAATAGTCTTCAACATCGATGGTCAGGGCGTTTTTGATTTGGTTATTAGTCGGCATGCCTTCCTCCCCTCCTGCCCGGCTAGGCAGCCTGCAGCTGCCGCGCTATCAACCAGCCGGCGAGGTCCGACGCGATGCGCTCGGCCGCGTGTCCGTCCCAATATTCCGGAACACGACCTGACTTGCCGGTACCGGCAAGCACTTCATCCACGCCTCGCAGTATGGCAAGGCGGTCACAGCCAACCAGTGTATTTGTGCCACTTTCCACGGTAATCGGACGTTCGGTATTTTCCCGTAGCGTGAGGCAAGGCACGCCCAAGGCGGTGGTCTCCTCCTGCAGGCCACCCGAGTCGGTCAGTACCAGGCGGGCACCCGAGGTCAGGCCCAGCATTTCCAGGTAGCCCTGCGGCGGCAGCAAGGCGGTACGGCCGTTGGCCAAGAGGCTGCCCAGGCCAAAACGCTCAATATTGGCGCGGGTACGCGGATGCAGGGCAAAGATCAGCGGCAGGCGCTCGGAGATCTCACGCAGGGTCTCCAGCAAGGGGCGCAGGGTCTCGACCTGGTCGACGTTGGAGGGACGATGCAAGGTCACCACGCCATAGCCGGCTGGACCGCTGGCCAGGGCCGGATCGGCATTGAACGTGGCCAGCGTACGTGCCGGCGGATGCGCCAAGGCGCGGTTGGCCAGCAGTGAGTCGATCATGACATTACCCACGAAGCGGACGCGCTCGCTCGCGATGCCTTCGCGGAACAGATTGTCATGGGCGCTGCGCTCGGTGGTGTAGAGCAGGTCTGCGATCTGATCGGTCAGCACCCGGTTGACTTCTTCCGGCATGGCACGGTCGTAGCTACGCAGGCCAGCTTCCACGTGTACTACGGGGATGCCTTTCTTGACACTGACCAGGGTGCAGGCCAACGTGGAGTTCACATCACCGACCACCAGCACGCAGGAGGGCTGGTATTGGTCCAGTACCGGTTCAAAACGGCGCATGACCTCGGCCGTCTGCACGGCGTGGGTACCCGAGCCGACCTCGAGGTTGACGTCGGGGTGCGGCAATCGCAGATCGACGAATAACCGGTCGTTCATGTCGTTGTCGTAGTGCTGCCCGGTATGCACCAGCAGGGTCGGAATGGCTGGCTGGTGGGCGGCGAAGGCACGCAGGATGGGCGCCATCTTCATGAAATTGGGGCGTGCGCCGACAACGCAGATCACCGGGCCCAGGCTCTGGGGCCAAACTTCGTGCTTCAAACCAGCTTCTCCTCATCCGATAGTTCTGTTCTGGCCAACTGTTGCAGCAGTGAAAGCATGGCTGCATTACCGCGTTCCAGATGGATCATGTGCCGCTCCAACCGCATCATGCTGCGCTCCAGGCGCAGCAGGTGCTGCGCCTGGTCAGCCCGCTGACCTTCGCCGGCGCGCGTCGACTCGATGGCGTTGTTGATATCCTGCTCCAGGCGCGCCAGTTCGCTCTCCAGCGCGTTACCTTCGGCAAGCTGGGCACCCAGGTCGACATAGCCCGGCGCGCTGTCGGCGTCGGTACGCGCGTAGCTGGCGGATTGGGTCTCGGCGCTCAGTTCGCGCGCCACCTCCTCCACCTGCTCGCGGGTGAAGTTGCGATTGCCGGTCAAGAATCCCGATAGCAGGACCCGGTCGGCCAGGGAGTTGATACGCCGCGGTATGCCGTTGCTGGCCAGGAAGATGGCCTCGTAGGCACCATTGTCGAACTTGGGCCAGCCTTGGGAGCCGGCGCATTTGAGGCGGTGCTCGATGTAACCGCGCGTTTCGCTCTTGTCCATGGGGCCGATGTGGCAGGCGGCGATCACCCGCTGTCGTAGCTGCAGCATGTGCGGGCTTTGCATGATGCTGCGAAATTCCGGCTGCCCGATCAGAAAGCTCTGCAACAGCGCGTGCGTATCGAGCTGGAAGTTCGACAGCATGCGCAGCTCCTCCACCGCCCGCGGTGTCAGGTTCTGGGCTTCGTCCACGATCAAGAGGCAGCGCTTGCCTTGCCGGGTAACGTCGACCAGGAAGGCCTCCAGACCCAGCAGCACGTCCGATTTGCCCATACCCTTGGTGCGGATGCCAAAGGCAGCCGCCACCATGCGCAGGGTTTCCTCCGCGTCGAGCTGGGTGCTGACCAAGTGGGCGGCCACGACCTTGCCGGGGTCAAGCTTGTTGAGCAGGCCGCGGACGATGGTGGTCTTGCCGGCGCCAACCTCACCGGTAACGACAATAAAACCCTCGTTCTGGTGCAGGCCGTACTCCAGATAGGCAGAAGCACGTTGGTGCTGCTTGCTACCAAAATAGAAGGATGGATCCGGGTTCAGCTGGAAAGGCTTGTTGCTCAAGCCGTAGAAGGATTCGTACATGGATCTGGCTAGAAATCGTGCGACAGGAAACCTGTCACGGCATTTTCGGAGTAAGCGGTGGAACCGTCCGCACTGGTATGGCGAGCACTTACGCTGGCCCGGGTCTTGGGGGTCAGCTGGGTGCTGAAGATTAACTGGGCAATATCCTGGGTGGTCTCGATCACCGGCTCGCCCGTCCCTTTGCTACTGACGCGCGACAAGGAGCCGGTCAGCGAGGACTGCGGCGAGAGCCGGTAGGCCCAGTTGAAGCCGTAGCCCCGCTGCCGGATATTTTGCGATTTGTTGAAATCGTCCGGCAGGCCGCTGCCGCTCAGCAGCGACTGCTGCTTGCTCTGGGTGGCGGTCAGCACGATGGTGTTGCGGCTACCCAGGATGGCGAACGAGGCATCGTGGCGCTGTTCCAGCGTGACACCCGAGGTCAGGAAGCCACCCACCACGGTACCGTTGGCCGGGATATTGTTCAGCCGCAAGAAGTTCTCGACCAGGGCGGCCCGCTTGATCGGATCCGGCTCTATGCTCTGGTACAGGTTGAAATACAGGTCGTAGTAAGACCCAAGGCCCACCTTGGTCAGCTGGTTGGGCAGGATGGAAACATCCTTGCTGCTGCTGACCTTCCAGGAGGTGAGCGCGGTACGATGGGTGAAGCTGACGCTATTGGCGTCGCCAAAGAAGCGCCGTTCGCGACTGGCGGAAATCTGCGTACGCGGGTCTGGCGACCAATCCACGCCGGCACCGGAGGTACTCCAATACTGCTTATTGACCGTGGTGTAGTCGTTGCCCTCGCGCCCGCCGTAGAGCGAGACCTTGATCTGCGGTGTGATCTGGTAGCCCAGGTTGCCCCGCAAGCGATCGGCCACGCTGTGCCGGCCGCTTTCATAGCTGGTGCCGTGGTGAGTGGCATCCAGACCCCAACCCAGGTTTGCGAGCTGGGTCTGGCCCTTGAGCATACCGGACCAGTCGTTGGTGGTGACGTCGGGAACCAGATCGGACTTGGAGCGCGTCGTGCCGTAGTCATAGCGCAGGCGATAGTCGGCCAGCCCGCCCAAGCTGCCACGGATATATGGCGCCAAGTGGAAGCTTGAGGTTTCGGTGGCATTGGCATCGACATTGGTACCGGGCGAAGTACCGCCGAAGGCCGAAATGGCCTGCCGGGTGATGACGCCGGTAGCGTCGACATACAGCCAGTTCTCCAGTGCCTCCAGCGTGCCGAAGGCATTGAGGGAGTTCTGGGTCTCGTTACCCTTGCCGTTGCGGGAGTAGATCAACTCTCGCAGGCGATAATCGAGATTCAGATTGAGGCGGCCACCGGTGCCCGTGATGCGGATACCAGGGCTAAGCTCGGTAACCAGATCGCTCTGCTTGTTGGTGTTGGATAAGGCGACGTTATCGGTGGCAGTCAGGCCTGTCGAAAGGCTGGGCGTAATCTCCCAGCCCGCAGCCATGGCCGAGGGGGCAGCGACAAACAGCGCACAGCCAAGCAGCTGGCGCCAAGGTGCACACCGCGGTCTAATGACCATATCCGTACCCGTAGCCATAGCCATAGGCGCCTTGTGCGGCGACACGGGCTTGGTTGAGCAGCATCAGCTTGACCGGGCAGCTCTCGATGGCCGCCAGGGCGTGCTTCACATCGCTTTGCGCGGTGCTCTCGGCACGCACCACCATCACGACCTGACCCATATGGGTGGCCAACACCCGTGCTTCGGTCGTGACCAGCAGCGGGGGCGAATCGAAGATGATGATACGGTCCGGATAGCGGTTCGCCATGTCTTCCAGCAGATGCATCATGCCGTCGCTCGCCAGCAGTTCTGTGGCGCGCGCGTGCTGGGTACCGCTGGGCAGAATGGTCAGCGTCTCGACGTTGGTGCGTAGGAGCACCTTGGAGAGATCCATGGATTCGTCGACCAGCACATCCAGTAGGCCAGGTGCTGCAGGCAGGCCCAGCATCTTCAGGACCGACGGGCGCGCCACATCGGCATCGACCAGCATGACCGTGGTGTCGAGCTCCATGGCGATGCTCATGGCCAGATTCACGGCGGTGAAGCTCTTGCCCTCTCCGGGCAGCGCACTGGTCACCATGATGAGGTTGCCATACTTGATCGGCGCCGCCCCCTTGCCTAGCGCGTTGGCGATCAGCGGGCGTTTTACCACGCGGAATTCGTCCGCCAGTTGGGAGCGTGGTGCATCCGGGCGAATGATGCCGGCCGCTGCGATGGTGGCGAGGTCGAGATTGACTGTACGTGACTTGAGCAGCGGTGCCGTTGTTGCCGGAACCGGTGTGGTCACCGGGGCGGGGGCCATGGGTGTGGTCGCCACAGGTGCCTCGGCAACCGGTGTTTGCCGGGGTGTCGGTCGCACCACGGTTTCGTGTTCGGGAATCACCGCGGCAGCGCGCTCCAGCAGGCTGGGCTCGGCCGATGGCTGATCAGAAGTGGCTTCGGGGACGTCGACCCCTGCCTCGCGCAGCTCGGCCAGTCGCTTTGCGGCTTGTTCAATGAGACTCATCAATTACCCTCAGACATTTCTGGCCGACAGCAGGAACAGCATGGCAAAACCGGCGCCGTAAACGCCGACCAGCGAAGCCAGTCCGGCGAGAAAGCGCATCCGGTCCCGCCGCTCGCGGCGCTTGACGGTATCGTCGACCAGCATGGAAATGGTGCCCAGGAGTGGCAGCCCGCTCAGTTCGCGCAGCGCCTTAGCATCGAACACTACCGGGCGGATCTGGCTGGCGGCAAAGCTGGCCAGCACCCCGGCACCCAGTGCCAGCAACAGTGTGAGCGGCAGGATAAGGAGGCGATTCGGTGCCACCGGCTGTGGCGAAACGCGCGGTGGGTCGATCAGGCGGAAGTCCACGCCACCGACACCGGCTTCCATATCGCTGGACATGGTGGCCGATTCGCGCCGGGCGACCAGACTTTCATAGTTTTTCTTGTTGATCTCATAGTCGCGGTTGAGCTGGGTCAGCTCAGCCTCGATCTGCGGGATCAGTCGTACCGAGTTTTTCAGCGTGGCGTAGCGCGAGGTGTACTCGGCGACACGGGTACGCAGCGAAGCAACATTGGCCTCTGCTTCGGCCAGCGAGATCTTCAGCTGCTGGTAGACCGGGTTGTTATTGACCGGCGAGGCCGGGTTGTTTTGCGCCAGCTTCTTGCGTGCCTGGATCTCCTGCTTCTTCTGATCTTCCAGTTCCTTGATCAGGCGACGGGTGCTGATCACGTCCGGATGCTGCTCGGTAAAACGCTGCAGCAGCATATCGAGATTGCGCTTCTGCGCTTCGATCCGGCCATCGATCTCGGGGACCGAGACGCCAGCGGTGGACTCATTGTTGTCCGGCAGCAGTACCGGGTCCTCCCCGAGCACCTGCCGGCGCAGGGCGTCGCGGGAATCCTCCGCCTCGCGCAGTTCCAGTCGGGCACGTTCCAGCTCGCCGCTGGTCTCACCGATACGGGCAAAGAAGTCCTTACCCTCGGTCGCCTGCACCGAGAGATTGCGCAGCTTGAAGTCCTTCAGCCGCCCTTCCGCCTCTTCGAGCTTCTTCTCGTAGGAGCGGATCTGGTCATCCAGGAATTTCTTGGCCGAGTCCGTGTCCTTGCGTTTGTCCCCGAGGCTGGATTCGACAAAGATCGAAACCAGCGACTGCACCACACGCTTGGCTCGCTCGGGCTGGGTGTCGCGGTAGGACAGGGTGTAGAGGTTGTCACGGGAGGTGCTCTTGATCTCCAGCGACTTCATCAGCTCATCCACCAGTGCTTCCTGGCCGGCCTTGGTCTTGATCGAGAGATCGAGGTCCGCCATGCGGATCAGCTTCTCGACATTGGGCCGGCTGATCAGCGTGCGGCTGAGGATCAGTATCTGCTGGTCCAGGTCAGGTTCGACCGCAAGACCTGACATCAGAGGCTTGAGGATGGATTGCGTGTCGACAAAGATGCGGGCGCTGGCCTCGTACTTGTCCGGTACGCGCAGCAGCACGACGACACTTATGGCACCAACCACCCAGGCGACAATCAGCCCGAGCCAGCGGCGCTTCCACATCTCCCGCAGGACTGTGGTCACCTGGCGAATCAAATCATCCATCAGCTTCAGATTTCAAAGGTATGCGATCAACAGCCGCCCCGGCGCCATGACGGCGGAGCGACCCGGAACTTGCCTGGTTCAGAACCAGCTGCGCGGGATGATCAGTACGTCACCCGGCTTCATTTCCACATTGGCCGATACGTCGCCGCGCATGACCAGGTCTTTCACCCGCACGCTGTATTGGCGCTGGCTTTTCTCTTCGGTCCGCACCAGGGTGGCACCGTTGCCATCGGCAAAGTCGGTGATGCCGCCGACGGCGATCATCACGTCAAGCAGAGTCATCTTTTGCTTGTAGGCCAGGGTCTGCGGCTTGGTGGCTTCGCCCACGACGCGGATCTGCTCGCTGTAGGGGCCGACGAAGTTGGTGACGACCACAGTGACCACGGGGTCGCGGATGAATTTACCGAGCGCCTTCTCGATATCTCGCGCCAAGGTGGAGGCATCCTTGCCTTGTGCGGTCAGGTCCTCGACCAAGGGAGCGGCAATCTTGCCGTCAGGACGGACCGGCACCACCATCGATAGCTCGGGGTTACGCCAGACCACGATATTGACCGAATCACCGGGGCCGATCAGGTAATTGTATTCAGGTGAGGCAGCTGCCGTTGGCGCCGCGGGATATTTGGTGGCGCAACCGGCCAGCCAGACTGCCAGGGCACAAATTGCTGCTGTCCGTAATACCCCGGCAACATTGTTATACAGGCTGAATGCCATTCTTCATTCTCCTCAAATCTAATGCTGCGAACCGGTCCAAGGGTAATTCAAAAAAGATTATCTTGCCGAGAATTATAAGATTACCGCGGCGCGCTACGCATGCTTCTAATTCGCTAATGGCTGTCGTCACCTCCCGACAAAGCATAATTTTTTGCTAAATCTCATCATAATCAATGGCTTGTGCCTCATTTCCTGGTGCCGGCTCCGGTGCTGTGTGCGAGATTTTGTCGCCCTGTGACGACAAAAATGGCGGTGTTGACCTGCCATCCAGCCTTTTAAACAGCCTGTTTTGCCGGTATTCACGGGGTTTGTGCGCTTGGCACGAATCATGCTGAATTAGTTTCAACTTGTAGAAAGGTGTATGCGATTGAGGGTTTTAATTGCTCTGCAGGGGAGTTGGAATACCCAAGAATAATATTCTAATAAACGGAATTATTTTAAAACGGGGTTATTCCTATGTCATTCCGCGATGCCTTTGACTGGCCGCTCAATTCAGATATATCCACAGGGGATGATGCGATCGGCAGCCTCCCCGATTGCATGCAATGGGATGGCTCGGACGCGCTGCTAGGCAGCGACAGTATGTTTCTTGTCGAGCGGTCCGACTTCCAGATACGGCTTGCCAATACACCGGTCCGGCGTGCCGAGGTCAATTCCTTGGTGGACCGTATGTACGGTTGGCGTGGCTATCTGCTGGACCATGGCGAGGCCCTGCCCCGCTACGACGCCGGCCAGATGACACTGCAAGCCTGTGAACAGGGTGAGACAGTCGGCACCCTCTCGCTGAGCCTGGATTCTGGCCAGGGCTTGCAGGCCGACGAGCTGTATCGGGCCGAAATCGACCAGCTACGGCTGAGCGGACGCAAGGTCTGCGAGCTGACACGCTTGGCTGTGGATAACCGGGCGAACTCGATGGAGCTGCTGGCTTCCCTATTCCATCTTTTGCACCTTATCGGCTGCCAAATGGGGGCGAGCGACGCTGTGATCGAGGTCAATCCGCGTCATGTGGCCTTCTACAAGCGACTGTTGGGTTTTCAACAGATCGGCGAGCGCAAGCAGTGTGCCCGGGTCGACGCGCCCGCCATCCTGATGCATGTTGAGGCCAGCTATGTGCAGGCACAAATTGCAAAACTCTCCGGACTGCGCGATAAGCAACCCAAGGCGAGGGCTTCGCTCTATCCCTATTTCTTCAGCCTGTCTGAGGCCGAGGGTCTGGCCCAGCGGATAGGGCGGCTTGTTTCCTCCTGGTTGCCCGCAGCGTAGTGGGCTTCCCTAGATATTCTTGCGCAATGCTTCGACCACGTCGGTCCGGGAGACCCGGTAGGCCGGGATGATGGAGGCCAGTATGGTGGCGAATAGGCCGACCAGGAAGGCCGTACCTATGGTGGAAGGGACGATGCGAATAAAGGCGGTATAACCCACATTGGCATTGGGCGGTGGTGGCATGGGGATGCCGATGGCCGAGATGACTTTGGCGGCCACCACGCCAAGGATGCAACCCAACGTTGCTCCAGCGAGCCCTAGCAGCACGCTCTCGGTCAGCAGCAGCTTCATCACCGTGGAGCCTTTGTTTCCGACGGCCCGCATGGTGCCGAACTCTCCCAGCCGCTCATAAGTACTCATATTGACGCTGTTTGCGACCGATAGGCAGACCATGATCAGGATGATCCAGCGCAGTACCCCGAACTGGCTGTCATACATATTGACACTCTTGTCGT
The DNA here is from genome assembly GCF_036568685.1 of Chitinimonas sp. Taxonomy (GTDB): domain Bacteria; phylum Pseudomonadota; class Gammaproteobacteria; order Burkholderiales; family Chitinimonadaceae; genus Chitinimonas. Next base: position 102,669 of record NZ_DATCSC010000106.1, on the reverse strand, counting down.
AGAAATCGGAAAGCTGCCGCCAACCTGTGTACTCCAGCCCGCTTCCTTGCAGCGCCGAAGGCATCTTGCCCAATACCGACTCGGTATCGTCCGTCCTCTTCAGCATCATGACCATCAGGTTGGCGCCGCTGTTGGCCAGCAGCTCCTGGGCGGCCGCGAGCGGTATACGTACCGCTCTGGCGTCGAAATCCTTGGAAAAACTCTGGAACACACCGGTGACAACGAACTCCTGATTGTTGAGCGCGCCGTCGGCGGTATTGAGCAGCAACATCACGGTGTCACCGGGCGCCAGCGCCAGCGAGTGGGCCACGCCCTGCCCGATCAGGATGCCGTTGACGTCTTTGCTGGTCAGTTGGCGCCCTTGGGAGATGGTCAGATAGGTGCCGATGGCAGCTTCCTTGTCCGGTTCCACGCCCTCCCCGACGATGGCCAGGTCCCGCTTGCCATTGTTGAGCAGGCCGGTGAAATTGAGCCGTGCCGTCACCTGGCTGACTTCGGGCAATGTGGCCAGGCGCTGTGCGACCTTGTCGGCACCTTCTATCAGGTAGTGCTCAGGTTGGCGGCTACCCTTGCCGAGAAAGTCCTTGCGGTAGACCTGCACGTGACCGGTTTGCGAATGGATGATGGCTTCGCCGAGCTGGATGAAGAGATCCTGCACGAAGCCCCCGGTGAGTATGAGGCCTACCACGCCGATCACGATGGCAGCCAGGGTGATGGCGGTGCGGGTCCTATGCCGCAGGACGTTGCGGGCGGCCAGGCTCAGCATCATGGCTCATCCTCCCTTGAGGCGCTTGCGGATCAGCATCAGCATCAGCTGCTGCAAAGGGTTGGCATTGCCCCAGGGCCGCCAGGTCACCGACATCTTCTGGTGGTAGGCATCAAAGTGCATGCCCCAGGGGGCGGCGCGTTGTTTGCCCCGGCCCAGCAGAACCTTCAGCACCTCGGTGCCCATCACGCCAGCACATAGATCACAGGCCATCATGGTGGAGGGGCCGCGCTTTTCCAGGAAATTGACCGCCGAAGGCACAACCAGGTAGTCGCGCTGCAGCATGGCGGGCGAGAGCCCGGCGATAAAGCGGGCGTATTGCTCGAACTGCGGCTGATCGTCGAGCCGGAAATACTCGTCGAAGGTCATGCCGCCAGGTTTGAAGTAGAGCAAGGCGACGCCCATGCCCAACGGTGCGGCGGTCAGCGCAGCGATGCCCTTGTTCGAGCAGGCCGCAAATACCCGGCGGCGTATATTGAGTACGAAGAAATCCAGGCCATCCACATAGGCCTGGGTGCCATCGAGGAAATCGTCCAGATTCTGTTCGGTGACACCTTGATCGAAACGACGGATCGAGAGTTCCGGATTGATGTCCAATGCCATCTGGATCAATGAATCGAGCTTGCTGCGGCCGAGATTGGGAATGGTGGCGCCGACCTGGCGATTGAAGTTCTGTACTTCGAACTCGTCGAACTCCGCCAGGTTGAAGCCCCCTATTCCCAGGCGTGCCAGGGTCAGGAGATGCGCGCCGCCGACGCCGCCCAGGCCGGCAATTGCCACACGGGAGCGGCGCAGGGTCTCCTGCTCCGCTTCGCTGATCCAGCCGATATTGCGGGAAACAGCCAGCTTGTAGTCGTAACTCATGGATGGTCTTACCTGTCTTAACCAGCCGTAGCTGCGGCCTTGGGCTTGTAGGCCCTGACGTTGTAACAGTTGCCAGCACGTTCCTCGAAGCCGATCTCGAAGCCAGCGGCCAGCAAGCGGCGCCGCATGTCGTCACGGTAGTAAGGGGTATAGAGGATGCCCTTGCGTATCCCCCAGGCATTGATCTTCTCGGCAATCCACTTGAAGGGCTGGATGCCCTCGGGATAGAGGATGACATTGGCAACCATGCAGCCGCCGGGGCGCAGTACCCGCAGGGTTTCGCGCATGGCGCCATCGACATCAGGAAAGCAGTGCACGGCGTTGGCGATATTGGCGGTATCGAAACTATTGTCTTCAAATGGCAAGGCCGCGGCATCAGCCAACTCCAGCTGCATGTCCGGATCTCCTTCATAGCGCCGCATGGCACCTGCCAACATGGACTCGGCATAGTCCACCCCGGTAATGCGAACCTTGGGTAGGCCTTTCCATTTGCGCCAGCGCAATACAATGGCCAGGAAAGTCCCGGAGCCGATGGCAATTTCCAGATGATCCGCACCGAAATTACGGCCGAATAGTCGTAATTGAGCCGGTAGGGTCGTATTGTAGGCAAAGGTCAGAATAAAGAAGCCGCGTACGTCATACCACCAAGGTTCGGATTTATACGCCAGGGCGATTTCATCGCGCGTCTTGGTGGATCGAGCTGCTGGTTGCGTCATCCTGGCCCCCTATTGGCGGATTTGTGCTGACTGCCTGTATTCTTTGTCTGGCACGAAGGCCGCAAGATTGAACACTTTCCCGCAAGGGAGCAAGCAGTTGGACAAAGCTGTTCTAGAGTTACAACGTGGCAGTCTGCTGGAATCCACAACACGCCATCAGAATGCGCTTCAATATAGCCCACGCTGCATGATCTGGTGCGAGATCGGTTTATTTGAACCGGGCGTTAATATCTGAAATTTAGAAAATACTGATTAATTAGACCCGCCATGACTAAAACCTTCGGTATTGCATTCCGCAATCTCTACCGGCAGCGCCGTCGCTCGGCGTTGGCCGTCGTTGCCGTGGGTTTTGGTGTGGTGGCGCTGGTACTTGCGGGTGGTTTTATCGAATGGGGTCTCTGGTTTGGTCGGGATTCGACCATCCATTCGCAACTGGGACATATCCAGATCGTGCGGCAGGACTATTACGAGAAAGGTATTGCCGACCCTTACCACTACCTCCTGCCCAAGACCTCGCCGGAACTGGGGAAGATTTCCGCACTGCCAGGAGTGGAGACCGTGGGGCCGCGGCTGTCGCTCAGTGGGCTGGCCAGCCTTGGCGATGCCACCATCTCGTTTATTGGCGAGGGGGTGGACCCTGCCAGCGAGCGCAACCTGAGCCGATCACTGACCATACGCTCGGGTAGCAATCTGGCAGAGGACGACCCCAAGGGCATCATTCTTGGCCAGGGCTTGGCAGCCAACCTGGGTACCAAGGTTGGCGACCATATCGTGCTGCTCTCGTCCCCGGCAAAAGGGGGGATGAATGCCACCGAGGTCAAGGTCCGGGGCATCTTTTCCACCATTACCAAGGCCTATGACGATGTGGCCTTGCGCATGCCCATTGAGCTTGCACGCAAGCTGGTCCGGGTGGATGGAGCGCACGTCTGGGTCATGTTGCTCAAAGATACCGAGCAGACCAAGGGCCGGTTGGCCGAGGTCAAGAGCATACTGGGCAAGAGCGGCCTGCAGGCGATCGAGTGGCGGGAGCTTGCCGACTTCTACAATAAGAGTGAGACGCTTCTGCTCAAGCAGTTCGGTACGGTCAAGACCATCATTGCCATCATCATCGTGCTCAGTATCAGCAATACCATGATGATGTCGGTCATGGAGCGCACTGGCGAGATCGGTACCATGATGGCGCTGGGTATACGGCGCAAATCGGTCATGCAGTTGTTTTTGACTGAGGGATTGCTGCTTGGGGTGGTTGGCGCGGGCATGGGCCTAGTGGTGGGGTGTGCGCTGGCCTATGTGATCTCGCTGGTCGGGATACCCATGCCCCCTCCCCCGGGCATGGCCGATAGCTATACCGCGCGCATTCTGGTTACCGGCTCGCTGGCAGGGCAGGCCTTTGTCCTCGCGGTGATCACCACCTTGCTGGCGAGTATCTACCCGTCGTGGAAGGCATCGCGCATGCAAATTGTTGACGCCCTGCGGACCAATCGATGAGCCTGGCGGGCTGACGACGCAGTGAGTGGGATGTCTGCAGCGATCCTGCCGGGGTGATATGGCGGCGTTGCCCGGTCCGTACTGCTTCCTGGTAAATGGCGGTTAAGGTCGAGCGGGGACGGTAACATAGGACTGCGCAGCTTGCTTGTACCTGGCTGACGGCTGGACCGAGACGGTACAGTACCTGCGTCGCGAGGCGACCTTTATGTGACAAGGAACGAAAAGAAAAAGGCCCGACTAGGTCGGGCCTTCTCTTGGTGCTGCTACAGCGCGGAGCTATCAACGCTTGCCTGGATCAGGCTGCTGCTTCGGTCTTGCGGCTGCCGCGACGGCGACCCAGTGCAAGACCCAGCAGGCCGACACCTGCCAGCGCCAGTACGCCCGGCTCCGGCACGAAGAAGGCGTTAGCCGAATTGTTCAGCAGCTGGATGCTCTGACCGGACACCGGAATGAAGTTCTGGAAGTTACCGTTCAGGTCCAGAATTACATAGAACGGGTTCGGCGAAACAAAGTAGCTAGAGCCGGTGCCAGTCAGCGAAAAGCCGCCGAAGACCAGTTCGAAGTTACCGTTGGCCAGACCGCCGCCGGCGTTGCCTTCACCAGCAAGCAACAGCGCGGCGCTGCCGAGCATGATGTCGTCGCTGTCAGTGCCCGCTCCGGATACGAGGTTGAGGTTGCTAACATTGCCGATGGCTGACGCCGCGACGTCATAGTCGGTGTTCTGATTCACGTCGACCCAGAACTCCAGGTAGGCCGAGCCGCCGGTGAAGGTGAAGCCCGTGCCCGACGGAGCGAAGGTGCCAGAGGACGAGAACTTGGCATACAGGTTGTAGCCGTTGGCGCCGAAGCCATTCAGCTGCGACAGCACGACCGAACCGTTCTTGAACCAGGCGCCAGCGTTGAAGATGGCCTCGGTCAGGAAGGTGCCAGGACCGGTCGCGGTAAAGACTTCGTCATACTGACCGCTCAGTTGGTCAACTGGCATCAGATGAGGAGCTGCGCCGCTGATGCCGCCCTCCTGGATAACGGCGGGTGCACCCACCGTTGCCGCGTGAGCCACACCACCGGCGAAGGCCATGGCAATGGCCAGTGCCGACGCGGTGAGGGTCTTGCTTGCAAACTTGTTCATTTCAATAGCTCCTAGTGGTAAACGAGCCGCCCAGAACTGGCCCCGATGCTTAGTTAGCAGGTAGTGTGCCAGATAAATAAAATAAACAAAATCAACAGGTTACCTTATTGCTCCGTGCTATTTTCAGATCCGCTGTAAGAAAACTCGACAGGTCAAGTGAATTTTGCTTGCGCGCGCTGGGTCTCTTCCAAATGCAAGCGCCCGGTATGCCCGGGCGCTTGTTATTGATACCAACGAGTGGCTTCGTCTGTAGTCGTTCAGAAGCTGTAGCGTAGCTCCGAATACACGCGATCAGCCTGATCAAAGCGACCGAACAGGCCTTGTTCCGGTCCCTTGAATAGATCGGAGCCCACCACCAGTCGCCAGTTCTTCTCAAAGCTCCAGGTGATGCGGGGCCTCAACAGCCAGTCGGTACGGTTGAGGCTGGATATCCAGATGGCCTGAGCCTCAAGCTTGTCGGTGAACTTGTAGTTGAGCAGTAGGCTGTAGCCGCTTTCGTGCTGTTTGGGCAGGACATCCGGATCGCGCGAGAAGATGTCACGTTGAAACAGCTGAACGTTGAAACGCATGTCGTCCTGCGGGTTGAAGTCCAGCCCTATGGCCCAATCCAGCATGTTCTGCGGCACCAGGCCGTCTTCGGCATTCAACCGCTGCGCATTGAGCTTGCGACCATGGGTGTAGACTGCCTCGCTCTTGAGTACGAAGGAGCCAAAGTCCTTGGCCAGGGTGCCTCCGTACTGCTGGATTCGATCATGTCTGGCTTCGAAGATGACGGTAGGCTGCGGAACAAGCGCTATCTGGCGGTAAAAGGTCGGGTTTACATCCATGCTGCTGTAGGCGAAGCCCGATACATCCCAGCCATCCTTCAGCGTGGATAGGCGTACCCCATAGTTGGTGTGGTCCAGATTGCGCTTGGGTCTTTGTTCGGCCCGGAACAGTACCGGGACGTCGGTCGGCATGGGCGGGTAAGGATAGAAGTCTGCCCCGGGCTTGCCGATCTGGTCATAGCTGGCCACCGGCACCCACAGGAATTCGGCGTGGAAGTCGTCCTTGAAGTATTCGGCCCGGGTTGCCCATTGCGGGGTACGTAGCGCATCGAACTCGGGCAGGATGAACTCGCGCATATCGCGTGCCGAGACCACATCGGCAAAGAACAGGCCCACCATCTCGCCCCAGACCACATGCTGCCGACCGACACGGAAGTCCCATTCGTCGGCGCCGAAGTCGATGTAGTTCTCGCGCAGGGCAATATCGTAACGCTGGTTGCGGGCGACGTCGGCGGGGTAATAGTTGCCCCTGTCGTAAGCGCCGTCATAGGCAAAGCGCCCCCCCAGCTTCCACTTCACGCCGCCGCCAAACTGGCCCTGGGCGCTCAGGTCGGCCAGGAGGCGCAGCTTGGACCAGTGGTCTGGCTCAGCGGTGGTGCGTGCTGCCTCGGCCTGCAGATAGCCCTTCAGCGGGGAGCCTTGCCTTGGTGCCGGCTTGTCTGGCGCGGTTTGTTCCAATGGGTCGTCGTCAAACAGGGCATCGCGGCTGCCGGCCTTCTTTTCGGCCCCTTCCTCCATGGCCAGTTGCGTGCCGCCACGTGTGCGGAAGTTGCCGTGCAGGTCGAAGCCGCTGGCCTGGTCGCTTAGAGGGAGCGCTACTGCGGCGGTGAGGCTGGCAGGGTCCGGGTAGGCCGAAGCCCAGCAGGAACCAAACACCGGCGACAGGGCCAGCGCAAGGTGCAAGGCGACCTTGCGGTGGCGGTGTGGTCGATGCTTGTGGCGCATACCTCCCCTTTCGGAATGTGCTGGGATCATGGATGGGTGTGGGGTTGGGTGGCGGCGTCGCGTTTGCTGCGCTTTTGCGAGGCCAGTGCCCACTCGGTATCGGAACGCACGCCCAGGACGGCGATCTCGCCGTCCTCTACACGGACCAGCCGGTCCGCCTTGGCGATCACTCGCTTGTCGTGGGTGGAGAAGATGAAGGTGGTGCCGAATTCACGGTTGATCTGCTTCATCAGGCTCAGGATCTCCTCGCCCGTCTTGTGGTCGAGGTTGGCTGTCGGTTCGTCGGCCAGCACGATGGCCGGATGGATGGCCAAGGCCCGGGCGATGGCAACGCGCTGCCGTTGACCGCCGCTCAGCTGGTTGGGGCGGTGGTGGGCGTATTTCGATAAACCGACTATATCGAGGAAGGTGGTGATGCGACGCTGACGCTCCTCTTTGGAGACGTCACTGCGCTGCAGCAACGGGTATTCGACGTTCTCGATGGCAGACAGGACGGGCAGCAGATTGAAGGTCTGGAAAATGAAACCGATGGTGCGTGCGCGCAGGTCTGCCAACTGGTCGGGCGTGCGGCCGCTGACGTCTTGGTCGTTGATGAAGATCTTGCCGCTGGTGGGCGTGTCGATGCAGCCGATCAGGTTCAGCAAGGTGGTCTTGCCGCTACCGGAGGGGCCGGCAATGGCGAGGAAGACGCCGGGCTCGAAGGAAAGCGTAATATCTTTGAGCGCCTGGACTTTCTGATCGCCAAGCAGATAATCTTTGCAAACATGCTCTATGCGTACAACGCTCATTCGGCGCTACTTTCTGCAGATCGATTATCTGCACTTCAGTGCAACGGGGATTCAGTTATGGAAATCATCGTCACCCGACATTCCGGTGTCAAGGTTGCAAACGGATTAGTGTCGGTTTTTCTGGCATTAATCGGACTATTTAGTCATGCAGAAGAAAATGCTTTATTAGCTGCTGATGATGCGATGGCACGTAACATAGTCGAAAAGGCAGATCAGGTACGTTTTCCGGCAGAGGGTTTCCAGGTCGAAATCGGCGTGAGCAGCACGCAGCCAGGGCAAGCACCAGAGTTGCGGCGCTATCGGGTTTTATCGAAGGGCAACAGCAATACCGTTGTGATGGTGACCGAACCGGCCTCGGATCGGGGCCAGATCCTGCTGATGAAAGGTCGGGACCTGTGGGTGTTCATGCCCGAAGTGTCACAACCCATCCGCATCGCGCTCTCCCAGCGCCTGACCGGCCAGGTGGCCAATGGTGACCTGGCCCGAGCCAACTTCGCCAGTGATTACAACCCCAAGATACTGCGTTCGGAAACCATAGGCGGTGAGAATTACCATGTGCTGGAATTGAACGCGGTGGATAAGGGCGTTACCTACCAGCGGGTTGTTTATTGGGTCCGACAAAAGGACTTTTGGCCATACAAGGCTGAGTTTTATTCCCTTTCCAATCGTTTGCTCAAGACCTGCAAATACGAGAATTTCCAGACGATGGAAGGCAAACAGCGCCCTACCCGGCTGGTGATGGAAGACGCGTTGCGCAAGGGTGAGCAATCGGTGCTGGAATATAGCGCCATGAAGTTGCGTGATTTGCCGGACAAGATATTTACCAAGGACTATTTGAAAAAACTCGAATAGTCGATGGGATTGCGGATTGCAATCCTTTAACAGAAATTAGGCCCTGCCAGCGAAGGGTTGATTTCTACTGTCGGAGTGGGAGGGAGGCAGCATGATCCATCGTAGCCTGTTGCAGGTGCGCAAGTTGGCGCACCAGGCGGTCAGGAAACTGATCAATTCTCTCCCGCAGAGCAAGAAGTTTGCGGTCTACCGCTCCTTTGTCGATTGCGACCCCGCGCCCACCGAGCGGCTGGTGCTTAAGATCGCCGAGACCCAGGAGGAGCTGGAGGCTTGCTTCGCCCTCTTGCACGACGCCTATGTCGGCGTCGGCTTCATGAAGCCTCACCCCAGTGGTATGCGGGTGACCATTTACCATGCCTTGCCTACCACCACGACTTTATGTGCCAAATGGGACGGTGAGGTCATCGGCACCCTGTCGCTGATACGCGAGAGTGCGCTGGGCTTTCCCCTGCAGCGCATCTTCGACCTGACCGAGGTTCGCGCGCAGGAAGGCAACATCGCTGAGGTGTCGGCCCTGGCGGTGCACCGCAAGTTCCGCAAGACCGGGGGCAGCATCCTGTTCCCCTTGATGAAGTTCATGTACGAGTACTGCACGACCTTCTTTGATACCCGGCACTTGGTGATCGCGGTCAATCCCAGCCATATCGAGATGTATGAATCGCTGTTGTTCTTCCGCCGTTTGAACGCCAACATGGTGGAGAACTACGACTTCGTGAATGGCGCGCCGGCGGTCGGGGCGACGCTGGACCTGTATAGCGCGGAACAGGTCTTCAAGCGCTATTACGCCAGCAAACCGGCCAAACGCAATCTGCATGCGTATTTCACCGAGGTGAAGCTGCCGAATATCCAGTTGCCGCAACGGCGCTACTACACCACCAATGACCCGGTCATGACGCCGGAACTGCTCAATCACTTCTTCAATATCCGCACCCAGGTATTCGAGAATCTGGATGAACGCCAGAAGGCGCTGCTGCACGATATATACGACCTGCCCGAGTACCGCCGCTACCTGCCTGACGTACATCGCGAGGAGGTGGCGGCGCCAGTGCGCCGGCATGAGCGCTTCTCGGTCAAATGCCCGGGCGAGTTGTCCTATGTCACGGCGGAGGGGGCGAAGGCCAGCGTCCAGATCGATGTCATCCAGGTCTCCTACGAGGGCTTCCAGGCACGAGCCTTTATTCCGGTACCGCTTGAAACCTGGGCAGAAACCACGGTCCAGCTTGGCGAGGCCGATATCTCACACCTGACGGCCCAGGCGGTACGCGAGGTGGGGCAAGGTTTCTACGGCTTCCATCTCTCGCGAACGGACTCGATCTGGAGCATGTTTGTTTCTGCCCTCTACAAGGGCTCAACCCATGGTGACCTGCACGGTCAGCACAGGCAGCATCGCTGAACCAGCTCAACGCCCGTTTGGGATGGCGTGACGGCCGCACGGCTTGTGGCATGCCCAGTCAGGTTCGGTTTCGGCTGGAAGTAGTGCGTTCCGGTGGGTTTGCATCGCTAACTGCACTCGGAGGATGGCTGCTATCGCTGGCGCAGGTAAAGCTCAAGTTGTCGGTAGCGGGGGCCACTATCCAACGAGGCTCCGCCGCTACTGTTCGCAATTGGCCCGTCGTCACTCTGGGCGAGCGTACTTGTATTGCCGGGCATTTGGCATAGCCGAGATACGCCAACTAGCATGAATCATCTCGTAGGAGGCCCCGGAAAAAACTGAATGGACCGGGAAAATATGGCGGGTGCCGCGATTGATCGAGGCGATACGCCCTAATCCAGGCGGCGTGTAGGAGGCAAATTAATGAGAAGGAGTCTGGCTGGCTTTACCCTGATCGAACTGATCATGGTAATCGTCATGCTCGGCATATTGGCGGCAGTGGCTTTGCCTCGTTTTTTCTATCCGGCAGGTGGTACCGGCCAATCCTCGCTCGCAGGCACGGTGGCGGCAATCAACTCCGGCAATACCATCAACTATGCGGCGCGCAGTGTCGATGCCGCCAATGGGGTGGCCGTTACGGCGCGGCGTGGTGTGCCGGTGGCCACCTGTTCAGACGCTTGGGGTCTGATCGGTGACGGATCGGCTGCCGTGCCGGCCAATTACTCGATCGCAGGCTCAGGTAGCCCCCCCACGGCCACGGGGACGCAGTTCAACTGTACTGTCACCAAGACTGTCAACGGGACCAGCAATACCGCCACGGCTGTGTTGACCGTCGTCCCCTGATTTGAGACCGGCGCAAGCCGGTCCTGGCACCTGTATAACAGGATGCCATTGCCGGGATGATGGCGTCTGACCGACGAGTTGGCCTGACGGTGCCCCCAGGCAGAAGGTGGTGCTACCGATACGACCCCGACTGATCGACCGGCGATCGGCACGCGCTGCAGCGACCGAGCTGATCCCGCACTGACCACCTACACGCAGCAGCTGCCCGATGTGGCGGCTGTACCGCGGGCCAAGCCCCGGCATCGCGACCCCAGGGGCGTTACAACATCCGGTTCAGGTCATATTGCTTGAAGCCCTCACGCAATTGCTCTTTCAACTGGGCGGGCTGCCAGGGCTTGGTGATAAAGCGGAAGATCGCGCCCTCATTGATTGCGAACAGGATGGACTCCACATCGGTAAAACTGCTCATCGCTATGCGTACCGTATTGGGGTGAAGCACCTTGACCTGCCGCAGGAAGTCGGCACCGCTGATGCCGGGCAGGCGCTGGTCGGCGATCACTACTCCCACCTGGTTGATGGCGAGAATATTGAGCGCTGCCTCAGGCGTATCGCAATTGAGGATGTTGTAGCCCTCGCGGTGCAGTTCGCGCCAGATGATGGCGTGCACCTTGGGCTCGCTGTCGACAATCAGCACGGTGCGCGGAGTACGGCTGATGGAGATGCGCGGCAGGTTGAGGTTGCCGTTCTCGGTCAGTAATTGTTCACAGCTGCTGGCCGGCAGTGGGGGCGAATAGTAGTACCCCTGGATCTGCTCGCAACCGGCCTGCAAGAGAAAGCCCAATTGCTCGGCCGACTCTACTCCCTCGGCAATCACACTGATGTTCAGCGAGTGCGCCATGCTGACGATGGCACGTGTCACCGAGGCATTTTCCATATTGAGATGGACGTCCTCGATAAAGCTCTTGTCGATCTTGAGTTGGTCGAAAGGGTACTTGCGCAGATAGCTCAGAGCCGAGTAGCCGGTCCCGAAGTCGTCGATCGACCATTTCACCCCAGCGTCCTTGAGCCCGCTCATGATGCGCTGGGCGGTATCGACGCTCTTCATCAAGAGGCCCTCCGTCACCTCGAGCTTGATGCTCTGGGCGGGAATGCCGTGGCGAGCCAGCGCATCGACAATGTACTGCACGATGCTGTGCTCCTGCAGGCTATAGGTGGAGACATTGATGGCCACTTCGCCGGGGTTGTACCCCGCCGCCTGCCATTCGGCCACCTGCTGGAATACCGTGCTGATGACATAGCGATCCACTTCCCGGATGAGGCCAGACTCTTCCGCCACCGGAATGAACTCTGCCGGTGAGATGATGCGATCACCCTGGCGCCAGCGGATCAAGGCCTCGAAGCCGCAAAGGCCGCCGGTACGAAGGTCCAGCTGAGGCTGGTAATACATGACCAGCTCGTTGTTGGCGATGGCCCGGCGCAGATCGCGCTCCAAAGCAACCCGTCGCTGCACCGAGTCATTCATGGTCAGCTCAAAGCGGCTGGCCTGGCTCTTGCCGAGTTCCTTGGCCTTGTACATCGCGGTGTCGGCATTGCGCAGGAGCTCATCGGCATCGACCCCGTCCGCCGGATAGAAGCAATAGCCTATGCTGCCCGAGACATAGAGCTCTATCTGGCCGGAGAGCAGAATGGGCTGGGCCAGCTGCGCGTTGACCCGCTGCAGGGTGGCATTGACCTCAGTTTCATTGCGGGTTTCGGGTAGCAGCAGTACGAATTCATCACCACCGATGCGCGCCAACGTATCGAACTCGCGTATGCAGGACTGAATGCGCTTGGCCACTTCGACCAGCAGCATGTCCCCGACCGAATGTCCCAGGCTGTCGTTGACGTATTTGAAGTTGTCGAGGTCCAGGAAGGCCAAGGCAAAGCGCTCCTCCTTGCGGTGGGCCTGTACCACTGCCTGATGGATGCGGTCCAGCAGCAGGTTGCGGTTGGGCAAGGAGGTCAAGGTATCGAAATTGGCCTGATGTTCCAGCTCATCCTGATACCGCTTGGAATCGGTCACATCGTTCAATACGCCGACGAAGTGGCTAATGCCGCCTTGGCTGTCAAAGGCCGGTGCAACCCGCAGCTCATTCCAGAACATCGAGCCGTCACGCCGGTAGTTACGCAGCAAAGCCTTGCCTTCACAGCCCTGCTGGATCGCCCAGCGTATGCCGCCCAGTGCCGCCTGGTCCTTGTCGTTATTCTGCAGGAAGCGGCAGTTACGGCCGACGACAGCCTCACTGCGGTAACCGGTGATGCGTTCGAAGGCCTGATTGACGTACAGAATGGGATTGTCCGGCGCCCGGTTGTCGGTGATCACGATGGCATTGACGCTGGCCTCGATGGCGAGATTCCGGATGCGCAGCTCCGTGTCGATCACTTGCTGGGCGGTGATGTCCTGCTCGACCAGGACGGCCCCCTGAATGCGATTGCGTTCGTCCGCCAGCGGTACGACCGAATTGAGCAGGGTGCGCATTTTGCCATCGAAGGATTCGATGTTGCGTACCTCGTTGTGCACCGAGTCGCCCATGGTGAGTGCCCGGTTCAGCGCGGTGCGCGTGGCGTGCACTGCGTCTCCGGAGGCCGCCGGATAGGCGTTGCCTGCCTGCTCGGCCGGCAGGGCAAATGGGGCGGTGCCGCCCCAGATACGTAGTGCCTCGGGATTGTGCAGCAGAATATTGCCGCGGTTGTCGGTCACCCAGACCCCCACGGGCAAGGTTTCCAGCACCAGGTGCATCAGCGCCTCGCTCTGGCGCAAGGCAAATTCGGCGCGTTCGCGCTCGGCCATCTCGACCCGCAGTGCGCTGGTTCGCTCGGCCACCAGGGCCTCGAGCTTGTCGAACAGCCGGGAGCGGGTGAGTGCTACGGCCAATTGCTGGCCCAGTGCCGTCAGCGCACTGAGCTCAGCCTCCGGCCAAGGCACCTGCTCCTCGTGTACCACATTGAGGGTGCCCACCAGATCGCCACCCAGCCACAGCGGGACGCAGGCATAGGTGGCTGCCGGGCCCTGTGCCTTGTTGCCGGCATCGACCACATTGAAAGCCGAAGCCAGGCCATCATGCTGGATGGTATGCAGCGCTTGGCTCTGGGTGAGGGACTGTTCCTGTTGCAGCAAGGAGACGTCGACGTCGCCACAGGCGCCGGCATAGCGCAGAGGGGCGTCGGCAACGAATTTCTCTGCCAGCATCAGCCATGCACCCAAGCAGCGCGGGAAGGCGCTGAGCGCGGTCAGCGCTCCGTCGATCAACTCTGGCTCGCTCTTGGTCTCGGTCAGCCCGGCGGAAAAATGGAACAGGCTATCGAGCAGCGAGTGCGATTCGGACAGCTCAAGGTGCTTGGCCTGCAACTGGTTGTTGAGGCGTATGCCTTGCTCGTAGGTGGAGATCAGCAGATCGAGAATCTGTTGCCGTGCCGCGGTGATGAAATGGCGCTCCCCTTCCAACACGATCTCCACCCCCATAGAGATCCGTTCATTGCTACGGAACTCAAGATTGGCCAACAGATAGCGGATGCGTGAGATCAGGTACTTCTCGTCATAGGGTTTGATGACGAAATTGTCTGCGCCACAGGCCAGGCCATGCACTACATCGCGTGGGTCTGACAGATGCGTGACCAGGATGACCGGGATCTGTTTGGTCGATTCATTGGCTTTGAGATGACGGCACAGTTCGTAGCCGTCCATCTTGGGCATCACAATGTCGCTGACGATCACGGTAGGTACACGCTGCTCGATCAGGGTCAGCGCTTCGCGCCCATTGGCGGCTGTGCGTACCGTACAGTTGTGGGTCTCCAGCAGGTCGCGCAACTGCTCGGCCTGGGTCAGGCTGTCTTCCACGATCAGAATGTCGAATCCTCTCAGCATCTCGGACTGCCCTCCTGGCTTGGTTTTTTGGGCTTGGGAGCCTTACATCATGTTGTTGATGGTGCGGGCGATGCCCAGCGGGGTCTGGATGAAACTCGCGCCGTTGAGCTCGATGGCGGCTTGCGGCATACCGGCGACGATGGACGATGCCGGTTGTTGGACCAGGGTCAGTGCGCCCAGGGTCTTGAGCTTGGCGAGGCCCTGGGCCCCGTCACGCCCCATACCCGAGAGCAGCACGGCCAGAACCTGGCCACGTAGGGCGCTGGCCAGGCTGTCGAACAAATAGTCCACCGACGGTCGCGCAAATACCGAGGCCTGGCTGGTGTCGAGCTGAATTTGGCCGTAACCATCGAGACCGAGATGGTGGTCATCGGGAGCGACATGGAGATGGCCTGGTTGCGCGGCCTGTCCGTTCACTGCCAGGCGGACCGGCAGCGATGTCTGTTCCGCCAGCCAGGCACAAAAGCTGCTGGCAAAGCCGCTGGAAATATGCTGAACCAGCAGCACCGGCCATGGGCAATCGGGCCGCAGTTGGGCCAGGATGGTCTTGAGTGCGGCAGGACCGCCGGCAGAGGCACCGATCGCCAATACCTTCTGGCCTCGTTCGCGCCACGGGGCGAGCGCCTGGTAGGGCAATTGCTCCCCTTCCCCGTTACTCATGCCCGGTGGGCTCACTTTCATGAAAGCCAAGTGCCGGAAGGTACTCAGCAGGATGTCGGTACGGGATTGGAAGCTTGGGTCCATGGGGCTGATGGGTTTGTCCAGCACCATCAGCGCGCCGGCTGACAGCGCTTGCATGGCAGTTTCTGCGCCAGACAGATCGATGCCGGCGGTGACGATGACTATGGGCGTAGGACGCACCTGCATGATGCGCCTCGTGGTTTCAAAGCCGTCGATGCCGGGCATGTGCACATCCATCGAGATCAGGTCCGGCTGGACGGCTGGCAGCATGGCCAGCGCCTCTTCACCACTGCTGGCTTCGCTGACGCGGAACCCATCGCTCTCAAGTATGGCCCGGAGCAACTTGCGTATCACTATGGAGTCGTCGATCAACAGCACATGCATGGCCTACTTCTCCCTCGGGTCTGCTAGACGAGCCGTTTGATGGCGGCCAGCACGGTATCCTGCTCGAGGCCACCCTTGACCAGATAGGCATTGGCGCCAGCTTCGAGTCCTCTGGCACGGTCCTCGGCGGTGTGTAGTGCGGTGATCAGTACCACGGGCAGGGTCGCCAGCTCCCTGTCGGCCCTGACCTTGCTGGTCAGGGCAAAGCCATCCATACGAGGCATTTCGATATCGGACACCAAAAGGTCGAAGGTGTCCTGCTTGAGCGCGTTCCAGGCATCAAGGCCATCGTTGGCGGTCTGTACTTCGTAGCCGGCAGTCTCTAGCAAGGCACGCAGCAGGCCGCGGGAGGTGAAGGAGTCTTCCGCGACCAGGATACGTGCCCTGCGCTTGACGGGGGCGGCGTAGCCGGAGCGCGGCACAAAGGCCAAGCCGGCGCTCTGCAAGGTGCTGCGGTAGAGGTCCTGCGGGTGCAGGATGGGGACCAAGGTACCGTCGCCCAGTACCGTGGCGCCGAGGATGTTGCGCACTCGCTTGAGCTGCTTGCCCAGTGGCTTGAGGGTGATCTCCTGATCGCCAATCATGGTGTCGACCTGCACGGCCAGCGGTTGGGTTTCTTCGCCTATCACCAGCAGTGTCACCATGACCGGTGTTTGCTCCGGCTGCGCTAGCTCCAGTACCTCGGCAAGTGACCACACCGGCAGCAGCCGGCCAGCCATCGGGATGACCGTTTTGTTCTCGATCTGTTTGACCGCATCAAGGGGCACCCGCAGGGTGCGTGATACCGCATTGGCCGGCAGGCCAAAGCAGTGCTCACCACAGCGGAACAGCACTACCCGGAAGGAGGAGCGGCTCATGGGTAGCCGAATGCTGAATTCCGTTCCGGCGGTGGGTAGATTGCGCACTTCTATGCTGCCCCCCAGTTGTTCGAGTTCTTCCCGGACGATGGACAGCCCTACCCCGCGTCCCGATAGATTGGTCAACCGTGGGCTGGTGGATAGCCCGGACTCGAACACCAGATTCAGTAGCTGCTGAGGCTCCAGCTCGCCGCTGCCGGCCTTCAAGAGGCCGATCTCCTCGGCCTTTCGGCGTACCTTGGCGGGGTCTATGCCGCCGCCGTCATCGCGCAGTAGCAGGCAGAAATGACTGGCACTGTCCTGGTAGATGTCGACCTCCAGCTGACCTGCGTCCGGTTTGCCGGCCTCGCGCCGCACCTGGGGCGGCTCGATGCCATGGTCCAGTGCATTGCGCAGCAGGTGGAGCAAAGGGGTGCGCAAGGCATCCAGGATGCGCTTGTCCACCAGCAACTGTGTGGCAGGCAGCTTGAGGGTGGCTTGCTTGCCGGTTTGCTCCGCCAAGTCCTGCACCAAGGCGGGCAGCTCATCGAGCAAGCTGCGGCAGGATAGCTGCAGCATGTCTGCGACGGTACGGCTCATACCCTCGCCCAGGCTGTTCATCTCGGTGCTCAGCAGATTGCTGGATTGTCTGAGCTGGCCTGCGTCGGCATGCAGCTGATCGATCAGGCGGCGGCTCTCTTCTTGCCAATCGAGCAATTGCCGCAGACGCTCCGGGTTAATTGGTTCACCCTGATCGAGCTGTCGGTAGAGATATTCTCCCAACATCACGCTGCGGCCTCGTGTCTGCCAGAGCTGCTCAAAGCACTGCAACTGTCCATGCAGCTGCCGCTGCAAGGCTTGAGCCTGCAGCTTGGCTTGCAAAAGTGCCTCTGACTGATAGGCCAACTGGTCACATAGCTCGGCGCGTACTCGCAAGGTTTGGCTGCGCCAGACCGCGGCGCGCTCCTCTACCGGCTCTTGCGGTATCGCCGGGGCTGGCGCCGGGATGGTGGCTGGCGGGGTGGGTTCGGCTGTGGCAAGGACCGCTTTATCTGCTGACTTCCCATCCAAGGTCTGCGTGACTGGTAGGCGCTCCAGCATGTGGCAGAGGCGTTTAACCTCGGCCGGTTCCAGCGCCTCGCTGGCCAGGCCACGTTTGATTGCGGCCAGGGTACTGAGCGACACGGTCGCCATACCGGGATGAAAAGCCTGCTTGCCGGTACGTAGCAGCACCAACATCGCCTCCCAGGCATGGCAGACGCGTTCGAGGTCGCTACGGCCCACCGCGCCGGCTGCTCCCTTGAGGCTGTGCACCTCACGAAATACCAGTTCTATACCTTCGGCCGTTGGCGCCTGGTTTTGCCAGCTGGGCAGGTTGGCATCGAGCGCGACCAGCCGCTCCCCGGCCTCTTCCTGGAATGAGGCCAGCAGGTTGCGCAGCAGAGCTTCACGGTCTATGGGCATAGCGGTCTGGCCTTGTTGCTCACGGCAGGCATCCTCAGAACGTCGCTCGGGCGTTTGAGCCCACGGAGTCGCTTGCCAGTCGGAAGCGCTCCACCGCCTGCTTGAGCCGGCTGCCCAGATCGTGCAGATCATGGGCCGACTGATCGACCTGCTGCGCTCCAGCTGCATTGTCTCGGCTGGTACGACGGATGGAGCTCATGGCGGCGACTACCTGTTCGATGCCAGCCAGTTGCTGCTGGCTGGTGGTGGCGATCTCCTGTGCCACGTCATTGGAGAGCTCCACGCTGTCGGCCAGGTCACGGATGGCTTCATCGCTGAGGCGGGTGTGCTCGAAGCTGGTATCGACCGCCTTGCTGCCTTGCTCGGCCGCCATGGCGGCCTTGGTCATGGCCCGCTGTACGTCACCCAGGATGGTCCTGACCTGGTTGGTCGCCTGCTTGGATTGCTCAGCCAAGGCCTTGACCTCCAGCGCCACCACGGCAAAACCCCTGCCTGCGTCGCCAGCCTTACCGGCCTCGATAGACGCGTTGACCCCCAGGAGATTGGTCTGCTCGGCCAAGTCGTTCACGGTCGCCACGATGTCACCTATGGCTTGGCTTTGCTCGCTCAGGCGCATTACGTTCTCGGCCATTGCATGCATCTGTTCGCGGACCTGGCCCATACTGCTCAAGGTCTGGCTGATGGCACTGCGCCCATCGATGGCGATCTGGCGGTTACGGCTGGTGGCGTCACTGACTTCGGCAGCACGCTGATGCGCCATGCTGGCGGTCTGCTTGACCTCTTCAATGGTGGTAGCGATCTCACTGATGGCCGAGGCGCTGTCCTGGGCACCGCCGGCGACCTGCCCCGAGGTCGCCAAAATTTCTTCGCTGGCACTGGCGATCACGACAACGCTTTCGCGTATTTCTCGGGCCAACTGGCTCAGACTCTCCACCATCCGTACGAAGGAGATGCCCAGCAGATCACGCTCCGAATGCGGCTTGATGGTGAGGCCGAGATCACCGCCGGCCAGCTGTTCCGCCTGTAGGGCCAACTGTTGCAGGTAATCCCCCATCCGACTGAATGCTTGGCTCAGCTCACCCAACTCGTCTTGGCGATCGGTCAGCTCGGCCTGCTGAGGGATTTCTCCCACGCTGATCTGCCGGGCATAGTGCGTAAGGAGCTGCAGTGGCTTGGCAATGCTGTTGCTGAGCGACCAGGCCAGCCCCGTAGCGAGTAACAGCAGTAGCCCGCCGATCCAGAACATGCGGACCAGTTGCTGCTCGATCAGATCCTGATTGCGGGCCTCCAGCACCACGATGCGCTGGCCGATCGCCTGATCCAGCTCGGCAGCAAGTTGGCGGAGATGGGTAACTCGGGCGCCCTGCGCGCCGGTCGAGAGCACTCTGGCCTCATCGTAGCGGCCATCAGCCAGCCTCGGTACGATCTGGTTGTCACGCACGTCGACAAAGTCGAGCCACAGCTGTTTGACCTCGGTAACCAGGCGCTTGAGTTCAGGGTCCCCCGCGGCATCGACTTCCAGCCTACGCAAGGCCTCGGCATCGTCTTCAGTCAGGCGCTTGAAGCGCGCGGCAATGCCGGCTGCCCGGCTGTTGTCGCGCACCAGCAAGGCTGCCAGCACCTCCGAGCGTACATCGTGCATATTGAAGCGAATCTCCTTGAAGTCCGCTAGGTTGCGGTTGAGCCGATTCACCTGTGCGGTGTTGCTGCGTATGGATTCGATGCTGTGCTGGGCCAGTAACAGTAGACCCATGAAGCCGGCGGCGACGATGGCAAAGGCCAGGAACAGTTTGCTGCTGGTACGCAGGTTCTTGAGCGACATGGCAACTCCTAACTGATCTCGTCTACACGCAGGGCGGCGTCCGCCAGCAGCTTGGCGCCATCGAGAATGATCGATTGGGTTGAGGTGATGCCGCGCAGGAAGGCACGGCGCAAGCCAGTCAGGTTGGCCAGTTCGCCCTGCAGCCCATCCATGTCTATTGCCTGCACCCCCAAGATACGATCGGCGAGCAGGCCGAACTCCATATCCGAGCTCTTGAGCACCAATAGGTGGTTGCGATCGGCAAGACCCCGGCGTGGCATCTCGAAGAACACCCGGAGGTCGGTAACCGAGACAATGCGGCCGCGTACGTTGACGATGCCGCTGACAAAAGGGGGGGTACCGGGTAGCGGTGTGAGCTGGCGCAAGGGCACGACTTCGTCCACATGGCATAGCTCGATGCCGTAGGTCTCGTCGCCAAGGGTAAAGACCAGCACATCACGCATGCTGTAGGTTGGCGCCACCGGGGCCGCTGCCCAGTGTTCGCTGCGTACGGCGAGGTGGCTGGCTACGCTTTCCGGCGTCTCGTCAAAGCCGCGGGATAACTGCTCGGCCAGCTCGTCGAGCCGCCTATGCAGGTTGCTCCACAGCGTCTCGTCATGACTGACGGGCAATGTTTCCTCATTGACGCTCATGGCTGCTCCACAGGCAGGGCGAGGCAAAGCTGCCGCAGCTGGACGGCACTCAGACCGTCCCCTTCCGGTATCAGCTTATCGTCGGCCAGGTTGGCCAGAATGCGCAGGCAATGCCGCTTGGTCCGGGCCGCCGCAGCATGCTGCCCCAGCCGTTGGTGTATCTGCGCCTCCAGGTAGGGGGCCAGCGCGAAATCCGGGTCGAGGTAGTGCAGCTTGCGCAGATAGGCCAGTGCCTCATTTAAATCGCCAGCTTCAAAGCGATACAAGGCCAGTAGCCAGTAGGGGGCGATACAGAACGGCGCCTGCCGTATCAGTTCACGGCAACCCCGTTCTGCCTCGTTGTGCAGACCTTGGTCGGCCTGCTGGCGGATGACGAGGAGCTGTGCCGCAATGTCTGCCTGGGAGATCTCAGCTGCCATGGGTACGGGCTTGGCAACGTGTGGGGCTGGTCGTTCGAGGGCAGCGCGTGGTTTTTGCCTGGCTGGCTTGGTCACGGGTACCGGCCGGGGGCGGGCCTGTACCACAGGCTGGTTGGGCTCGGTTTCCTGCCGTCGTTTGGCCACCGCATAGCCTTGCCCCAGCAGTTCCCCATTCCAGCCGGCACTACGCACCAAGCCAGCCTCGGCTGCAGCCACCAAGAGAAGGCCATCTTCGGCACATTGAGCCAGCAGCAGGGAGACCGCCTTGATGACTGCCGCCGGGGTGAAATACATCAGCACGTTGCGGCAGAGGATCAGATCGAAGCCAGTCTCGATCTGACCGCCGGGCGCAGGTTGTACCAGATTGTCTACCGCGAACCGGATACGCCCACGCCAGCCCGCTTGTAGCCGCCAGGCCTTGCCCAAGGGACTGAAGTAGCGTGCCCGCCATGCCGGTGTACTTTGTCGAAAGGCATAGTCGCTGTAGATCCCCTGCTCGGCATGGGTAATAAAGGCCGGGTTGAGATCGGTTGCCAGGAAATCCACCTGCCACGCGTCCCGCTCCTCTCCCAGCAGCTCGTCGATGGCGAACAGCAGGGTATAGGCCTCCTCGCCGGTACAGCAGGCGGCACTCCACAATTTCAGTTGTCGCCGCCCCTCGTGGCGCCGACGCTGGAGCAGCGGGGCCAGGAAGTCGTTCAGGACGACATTCAGGGTTTCCGGGTCACGCTGGAAGTAGGTTTCACCAACCACCAGGTGCGGCAGCAGGATCGCTATATCGGCCGGTTCATCGGGAGCCGGCTGGTGTGCACTCCGCTGCAAAGCATGCAGCAGGCGCTCTTGTCTTTCGCCAAGAAAGTCCAGCCCGATCTGCGTTGCCAATTGCTCCGCAAGCTCGCCGAGTGGCGGCACAGACCTGCCGTGACGTGCCATGCTCTCAGACCACCACATGGTCAGCCATGGCCTCGCCGAGTGCCGCATCCTCTGCGGCGGTCAGAAAGGTTTCCAGGTCCTTGAGCAGCAACACCCCTGCTTCACTGCGCAATACACCCTGGAGCAGCCGGCCAGGGATATGGAGCTCGTCGACCGGGTAGAAGTCTGCTTCCAGCTCGCAAACGGGGTGGCAGCGGCTGACCGGGAGCAATAGTTCACGGCGGCCTGTCCTGGCCCATATCCAGTGATCCCAGCGCCGCGGCTCAGCTGCAGGCCAGCCAAAGTGGGCACGGATATCGAGCACAGGAAGCAGGCGGCCATGCACGTTGCAAAGACCGGCGACAGCACGGGGAGCGGCGGGTAAAGGTAGGGTCAAAAGGGCCGGCAATACCCGTACGACCTGTTGTGCCGGCAGCGCAAAGCATTGGCCATGCAGGTCGAAAGGCAGCACCGAATACACAGTTGCCATGGCTTTCCTCCTCCACCCCGGCGGGCAGATGTGTGGGTCGGCGATCTTCGACACGCATGGCATCGATAGGCAGCCAACATCCGGAATTCATCCTAGATTAGTACATGCCTGTATCTGCCGCTGTCTGCGCTAAATATATTTTCGCTGCAGTGGTATTGAGCAAATAGCCGCTATTGCGGCGTTTATTGATCCGTTGCCATCGAATTGAATAACGTGCACGGGTGCGAAAATAAAACGGGAGCAGGAGGATTGCGATGAAGTGGACCGTGGGCCGCAAGATCGCCATGGGCTATGCCGTGGTCTTGATCGCCATGACAGCGATTGGTATTACCGCCTACCGCAGTCTGAATTCGCTACTTGACGCCACCAACTGGCGGGCACATACCGTGGCGGTCCAGGCGCATCTGGGCAATACCGTTTCCTTGCTAAAGGATGCGGAAACCGGCCAGCGCGGTTATCTGCTGACGGGGCGCGATGATTATTTGCAGCCTTATCTGGCCGCTATACCGCAAATTGAGAATGCGCTGACATCCCTGCGAACCTTGACGCGGGACAATCCCAACCAGCAGCGTCATCTGGAATTGATGGCGCGCTCGGTTCAGCTCAAATTGGATGAGTTGAAAGAGACCATAGGCCTGCGCCGAGACAAGGGCCTGCAGGCGGCGCTGGATGTCGTATTGACCGGCCATGGCAAGAAGGAGATGGACAATATCCGCTTCCAGATCAACGCCATGGAAACCGCTGAAAATGCCTTGTTCAAGCAGCGCGAAGCCCAATTGCAGGAGAGCGCTGAGGCTGCGATCGCGGTCGTGCTGTACGGCATTCCCCTGGTCCTGTTGTTGGTCGTTGTCAGCGGCGTGCTGGTGGCACGCAATATCGCGGCCCCCGCGCGGCGACTCGTACAGGAGGCGGGTTTCATCTCAGCTGGCGACCTGTCGCAGCCGCTTGAAGCATCCTCGACGCGCAGTGACGAGCTTGGCGTGCTGACGGATGCCTTCTCGCATATGCGGCATTCGCTGCAGACTAAGGCAGAGGCCGCCAGGCGTATATCGCAAGGCGATCTGCGGGTGGACCTGACGCTCAATTCCGGCAAGGATGAATTGGGGCTGGCCTTCCAGACCATGGTCGAGCGGCTGCAGGAGGTCGTGGCGACCTTGCAGCAGGGTACGAATGTGATGACCAGCGTGGTGGGCACCGTGCTGACCAGTGCAACCCAGGTCTCCGCTGCTGCCGATGAGACCGCGACCGCTACCAATCAGCTGGCGGTAACGGTGGAGGAACTGCTGCAAACCACCGAGTTGACATCACAGCGCATGGGCGAGGTGTCGGCTGATGCGGTCAGTACCGCCAATGTTGCCGGACATGGGCGGCAGGCCGTCAGCGATACGGTCGAAGGCATGGGGCAAATCCAGGAAAAGATGCAGGTAGTGGCCGAGCGTATCGCCCAACTGACGGAAAAAAGCGTGGCCATCGGTGGCATCATCAATGTGGTGAGCGATCTATCCGAGCAGTCCAGCATCCTCGCGGTCAATGCCAGCATCGAGGCGGCCCACGCCAGCGAGCAAGGCAAGGGCTTCTCGGTCGTTGCGCAGGAGATGAAGAGTCTGGCTGAGCAATCCAAGCAGGCGGTCGGCCAAGTGCGCGCCATCCTGCTCGACATCCAGCAACTGGTTTCCGGTCTGGTGAGTGCCACCGAGCAAGGCAGCCGTGCGGTTGCTCTGGGGATGCATCAATCCAACCTGGCGGGCAATGCCATCAGCCAGATGGCGCAGGCGGTAGCGAGCAACGCACAGGCGGCACAGCAGATTGCCGTCACCGCAACTCAGCAGGCAGTGGGAGTGCAACAGATCTCGGCCGCCATGCGTCATATACGGCAGGGCAATATGGAGAATCTGGCCAGCATGCGGGCTATCGAGCAGGCCGCCAAGGAGCTCCGTCAAACGGGATTGAGACTGAGCAGTACGCTCGAAGGCTTTACGGTCTGACCCCTTGAGTTCTATGGATGCTTGGGTGCCGACTCGACGACCCGAGCCCTGGTCTGCATAATGGCCTGAAGAAAGCACTCTGCTCCACTTGTTTACTGCGATGGTGGGATGTGGGGTGTCAGTTTGAGGCCCTTTATGTGAATGGCCAAAAGAATCAAATGGTTAGGCCCTTATGCTGCTGATGATCGACAACTACGACTCCTTCACCTACAACCTAGTCCAGTACTTTGGCGAACTGGGACAAGAGGTGGAGGTGTACCGCAACGACGAGATCACCCTGGACGAAATTGCGGCCAAGCAGCCGCAATACCTGGTGGTATCGCCCGGCCCCTGCTCACCTTCCGAGGCCGGTATCTCGGTAGAGGCTATCCAGCGCTTTGCTGGCCAGATCCCCATCCTGGGGGTGTGTCTAGGCCATCAGAGCATAGGCCAGGCTTTTGGCGGCAAGATCGTCCATGCCAAGCAACTGATGCATGGCAAGACCTCGCCGGTAAGCCATCTCGATGTGGGTACCTTCAAAGATCTGCCCTCTCCTTTTACCGCCACCCGTTACCACTCGCTGGTGATCGAGAAGGAAAGTTGCCCAGATTGCCTGGAGGTCACAGCCTGGACGGATGATGGCGAGATCATGGGTGTGCGCCACAAGACCTTGCCCATCGAAGGGGTGCAGTTTCATCCGGAAGCCATCCTGACCGAGCACGGCCACCAGATGCTGGATAACTTCCTCAAGGCCTATGCCTGACCGGTAGCAGACTATGACAGCGCATATTGGCGGGCAGTGCTTTTGCGGTATGGTGAAGTACACCGTTGCCGCCGAGCCCCTCTGGTGTGCGCACTGTCACTGCAATATGTGTCGGCAAGCGCATGGCGCGGCCTTTGTGACCTGGTTCGGTGTGCCCTTGGCGGCGTTCCGAATTAGCGAAGGCGAGGCCTTGCTGCGCTGGTACCAGTCCTCGGCCGAGGCCAAGCGTGGCTTCTGCAGCCACTGCGGTACCACCCTGTTCTTCCACGGCCAGCGTTGGGCCGACGAGATGCATATCACCCGCGCCTCGCTGGTCAGCGGCGAGGTCATGCCGCCTGGCGCACATGTTTACTACGACAGCCATGTCGATTGGGCGCAATGTGGCGACACCTTGCCGCGCCTGGCCGGCGATGGTAGCTCCCTCAGTTGATCTGTAAGCCGCTATGACCACCATCAATCCTTCCTGGTACGCCAGCCGTGGCACGGCTGTGCCTGCTCGCTCCGCTTTGGCGGGCGAGCAGACTGTCGATGTTGCCGTGCTTGGCGGTGGCCTGACTGGCCTTAGCTGCGCCCTGGAGTTGGCCGAGCGAGGTCGATCGGCCGTGCTGCTCGAGGCTGGGCGTATCGGCTCTCAGGCTTCCGGTCGTAATGGCGGGCAGGCTCTGCAAGGCTTGGCCGCGAGCATGGCGGTGGTGGAGCGTTTGGTGGGCTTCGAGGCTGCGCAGGCAATCTGGACCATGTCGCGCGAGGCGCTGGCATTGCTCAAGCAGCGCATCCAGCAGCACGGGATTGCTTGCGACCTGGTTGAGCGGGGTTATGTCTATGCCGCCACACACGCAGGCCAATTGCAAGGGCTGGCGAGCTGGCGCGATGAGGCCGCTGCGCGCTATGGCTATCCGGATCTGGTGCTGCTTGAGCGTGATGCGATGGCTGACTATGTCCGGAGCCCGGCCTATGTCGGTGGTCTGCTGGATCCGGCCGAGGTCCATCTCGATCCGCTGGCTTACACACTCGGCATTGCTGCCGCGGCGGAGGCGGCTGGCGCGGTGCTCCATGAGCAGTCCCGCGCTATCGAACTCAAGGCAATCGATGGCGGTTGGCTGGTACGGACCGAGGCCGGCAGCGTTCGCTGCCGTCAGGTGGTGCTGGGGCTCAATGCCGGTGTGGGCACCTTGGTGCCGGCCTTGGCCCGCCACTTTCTGCCGGTTGAGAGCTTCATCGTCACCACTGCGCCCTTGGGTGCGGAGCTGGCCCGAAGCTTGATTCCTGGCGATGTGGCGGTGGCCGACTGCAAGCATGTGCTGAACTACTTCCGGCTTAGCCGCGACCACCGCCTCTTGTTCGGAGGTCGTGCCAGCGGCATGGCTGCCAGCCGCAGAGAGGACACTCAGGCGCGCATGCTGGCCGTGTTCCCACAGCTTGGTGAAGTCGAGATCGAGCACGCCTGGGGCGGCTTGGTGGATGTGACCCCCCATAAACTGCCACATTTTGGCGAGCTGGCACCGGGTTGCTATTTTGCCCAGGGTTACTCGGGCCATGGCCTGGCCTTGACCGGCATGGCCGGCCGCCTGATGGCCGAGGCCATCACCGGCCAGACAGCACGTTGGGCGAACTTTGCCAACCTGCCACAGTACACGTTGCCCACCGCCCTGCCCGGCTTTGCGCGGGCCTTGGTGGCGCTGGGCATGAGCTGGTACCAGCTGCGCGATTGGGCCGAGGCGTGCTGGTACCGTGATTGAACACCGCGAAAAAATGATTGACCGCGACAGCGCCGTCACGGTACGGTAAAGGCATGACTCTCCGTCAGCAGACCCTATCGCTACTACTACCCCTAGCCCGCTCTTCGGGCCTGGGTCTGCTACTGCGCGCCTCGCGCATCTGATTTTCCCCTAGTACACCCCAGTTCCGAAGTGCATCGCTGACCCCGCGAGGGTTCCGTGCGTTCACCCATATCCGTCTCAGGAGCATCGACATGCAAAACCTAACCCTAGCCTCGCTACGACTGCGCAACGGTTGCCCGGCCTCGAACTCGCGACAGCCTGGCAGCCATCTGCACGCCTACCCGCAGATCGTCGCGCCCATTGTCCGAACACATCGATCACGAGGCTCATCATGTTGAAGCAGCCACAAAGCAAATACCGTCCCTTTCCCGTCCTCTCCCTGCCTGACCGGCAGTGGCCCAACCGGGTGATCACCCAGGCGCCCGTCTGGATGAGCACCGATCTGCGCGATGGCAACCAGGCCTTGTTCGAGCCTATGAATGCCGAGCGCAAGTTGCGTATGTTCGAGACCCTGGTGCAGATAGGCTGCAAGGAGATCGAAGTTGCCTTCCCTTCCGCCTCCCAGACCGATTTCGACTTTGTACGCCAGTTGATCGAAGAGGATCGCATCCCGGCAGACGTGACCATCGAGGTTCTCACGCAGGCCCGAGAACACCTGATCCGTCGTACCGTGGAATCGCTGATCGGCGCGCGCCGCGCCATTGTCCACGTCTACAACGCTACCGCACGCCCCTGGCGCGAGCAGGTATTTGGCATGTCGCGCGACGAAGTGCGGCAGATGGCGGTCGAGGCCGTGACGTTGATCAAGCAGCTGGTGAGCCAGCATCCAGAAACTGAGTGGGTGCTGCAATACAGCCCTGAGACCTTCAGCACCACCGAGCCGGATTTCGCCCTGGACGTCTGCAACGCGGTCATCGCCGCCTGGGGGCCGACACCCGACGCCAAGCTGATCATCAACCTGCCGGCGACCATCGAGGCGGCCACCCCCAACGTCTATGCCGACCAGGTGGAGTGGATGCACCGCCATCTCGACCGCCGTGACAGCGTGGTGCTCAGCGTTCACCCGCACAATGACCGGGGTACCGCGGTAGCTGCGGCGGAGCTGGCGGTCATGGCGGGTGCTGACCGGGTCGAGGGCTGCTTGTTCGGCAATGGCGAGCGCACCGGCAACGTGGACCTCGTCACCCTGGCGCTCAATCTCTACACCCAGGGCGTGGCGCCTGGGCTCGACTTCTCCGACATCAACGCGGTGGCGCGTACCGTTGAGGATTGCACCCAGCTGCCTATCCATCCGCGCCACCCCTATGTCGGTGATCTGGTGTTCACGGCCTTTTCCGGTTCGCACCAGGATGCGATCAAGAAGGGCTTTGCCGCGCGCAAGGATGGCGATATCTGGGAAGTGCCCTATCTGCCTATCGATCCGGCCGACCTGGGTCGCAGCTATGAATCGGTGATCCGCGTGAATAGCCAGTCCGGCAAGGGGGGCATCGCCTACCTCTTGGAGACCGGTTACGGCCTGGTGATGCCGCGCCGCTTGCAGGTGGAGTTCAGTGGTGTGGTGCAGAACCATACCGACAGCACCGGTGGCGAAGTGAATGCAGACGAACTGTGGCGCTTGTTCACCCAGGAGTATCTGGATGCCCGCCAGCCTATCCGCCTGCATGGCCACCATCTGCATGAAGAGGGCAACGCCCAGGGCATCAGCCTGGTGGTGGAGATCGACGGTCGTTCCTGCAACCTCAAGGGCAGTGGCAATGGCCCGATCGCAGCCGCGGTCGATGCTCTGGGTCAGCCTATCCGGGTGCTTTCCTACGAGGAGCGCTCGCTGGGCCACGGTGCCGATGCCCGAGCCGTTGCCTTTGTTGAGGTCGCCATGGAGGGCGTGGAGGGCAGCATCTTCGGGGTTGGCCTACACAGCAATATCGTAACCGCATCCATTTTGGCGCTGATCAGCGCCAGCAACCGCGCTTTGGCCCGCAAACCCGCGGCCGTGGCGCAAGGGACAGCGACGGCATGACCGTTCCGGCCTGATCGGCTGTGCTGATGCTCTGATGAAGGCCGGTTTGCCAGAAGCGAACCGGCCTCTTGTTTTTGCGGGGTGGCTACGATCACTGCCGATGCGTCTATGCACCCCGGGAATAAGCACTGCGCCAGCACTTACTTGGTCTAGCCGCCCTGCCCGGCTAGAATCGGTCACTTCCCCGCAATATCCAACACCCAGGCACCCTTATGATCACTCCACAGGCCGCGCTTAACCGGCTGATCGACGGCAACGAACTGTTTTACGATGAGATGCTGTCGATCATGCGCCAGATCATGGCGGGCGAGGTGACTCCGGTGCAGACCGCGGCCATCCTGATCGGCCTGCGGGTCAAGGTCGAGACAGTGTCGGAAATCGCAGCCGCAGCCACGGTGATGCGCGAGCTGGCCAGCCAGGTGGTGGTACAGGACCGGCAGCATCTTATCGATACCTGCGGTACCGGTGGCGACGGCGCGCATACCTTCAATATCAGTACCACGGCGGCCTTCGTTACGGCGGCGGCGGGTGCCAAGGTGGCCAAGCATGGCAACCGTGGCGTGTCTTCCTCCAGCGGTTCGGCCGACGTGCTGGAGACCCTGGGGGTGAATCTGGCCGTCAGCCCTGCCCAGGTAGGTGCGTGCATAGATCAGATCGGCCTGGGCTTTATGTTCGCGCCCAACCACCATGGCGCCATGAAGAATGTGGTCCCCATCCGGCGGGAGCTTGGGGTGCGCACCATCTTCAATATCCTCGGCCCGCTGACCAACCCGGCAGGTGCCGAAAACCAGCTGATGGGCGTGTTCCACCCCGATCTGGTCGGCATCCAGGCGCGGGTGCTCAAGGAGCTGGGCAGCCGCCATGTGATGATCGTGCACGGCCGCGACGGGCTGGACGAGATCAGCCTGCTCGATACCACCCTTGTGGCCGAGCTGGTCGATGGTGAGGTGCGAGAGTATGTGCTGGACCCGCGCGAATACGGTTTCGCCTTTTGCGAGCCCGCCGCCCTCAAGGCCAGCAACCCGGCAGAATCCGCCGCCAAGGTGCGGGCGGTGCTGGCCAACGAAGCCGGCCCATGCCTCGATATTGTGGTGCTGAATGCCGGTGCGGCGCTCTACACCGCCGGCGTGGCTGCCAGCCTGGCCGATGGCTTTGCCGTTGCCCGCGCTGCGATTGCCAGCGGCACTGCCCGCGCCAAGCTCGATGCCCTGGTGGCCCTGACCCAATCTTTCAAAGCCTGAGCAACATGTCCGATATCCTGCAGAAAATCCTGGCCACCAAGCATGAAGAAGTGGCTGCGGCTCGCCAGCGCGTGCCACTGACTACCCTCCGCAACGAGGCCGAGCGACTGGGGGGGCAGCGTGATTTCGTGTCTGCCCTGCGTAGCAAATACGCCGATGGCCACGCCGCAGTGATTGCCGAGATCAAGAAGGCCAGCCCCTCAAAGGGCGTAATCCGACCTGACTTCCAGCCGGCTGCCATCGCCGAGGACTACGCACGGCACGGTGCGGCCTGTCTGTCGGTGCTGACCGATGAGCAGTATTTCCAGGGGCACACCGACTACCTCAAGGCGGCGCGTGCTGCCTGCTCGTTGCCGGTACTGCGCAAGGATTTTATCGTCGATGCCTATCAGGTCTATGAGGCTCGGGCCATGGGCGCCGATTGCGTACTGCTGATCGTGGCGGCGCTCGAGACCGCCCATATGCGTGAACTGGAGGCCTTGGCGCTCGAATTGGGCATGGCCGTGCTGGTCGAATCGCACGATGGTCGTGAGCTTGACGCAGCGCTGACCCTGAAGACCCCGCTGATCGGTATCAACAACCGCGATCTGCGTAGCTTTGAGGTCAGCCTGCAGACCACGCTCAAGCTGTTGGACCAGATTCCCTCGGATCGTATTGTGATTACCGAGTCCGGCATCCTCGCGCCCAAGGATGTGGAATTGATGCTGGAGCACGAGGTCTATGCCTTCCTTGTTGGCGAGGCCTTTATGCGCCAGCCCTCTCCCGGTAAGGCCCTGGCCGAACTATTTGGCTGAACCTGCTCGTCGGCGGCATCTCCATCCCAACAACGGGGCGCTTGGCGCCCCGTTTTTCGTTCAGTAGCAAAATTTCATGTTGCGCTGCCGCAATTGTTCCAAGTTGTAACAGCTATGTCATCGCTGCTCCGTATAAAAGCGCCCGTCGGCTCGGCAAACACCGTGGCCCACGCAATAACTTCCCAACAAACCGGAGTAGATCCATGAAAAAGCAACTGCTCGCCATCGCCGTCCTGGGCGCCCTGGCTGCCCCCGCATTCGCTGCCGACAGTACCGTGACCCTGTACGGCAAACTGAATATGGGCTTTGAGTCGTTCGACAACGGCGTACTCAAGACCACCCGCGTGCAGGACAACACCTCCTACTTCGGCTTCAAGGGCGAAGAAGACCTGGGCGACGGCCTGAAGGCCTGGTTCCAGATCGAAAACAAGATCGGCACCGATGACTCCAATGCTGGCGCTTTTGCCAGCCGCAACAGCGCCGTGGGCCTGAAGGGCGACTTCGGTACCGTGCTGCTGGGTCGTTGGGATACCCCGTTCAAGGTGATCAAGAAGAATCTGGACATCATGGACGGCCCGGCCGAGCAGATGGAAGCCCTGATGCACCAGGACCAGAGCAGCAAGCTGAGCTACCACACCCGTCAGGACAACGTAGTGCAGTACTGGTCGCCAAACTTCTCCGGCTTCCAGGCCCGCATCTCGTACTCGCCGGATGAAGTCAAGACCGACGCCGTGCCGGGCAAGGCCAGCGCGAAGAACAACAACCGTATCTCGGTGTCGGGCGACTACACCCTGGGCGGCCTGAATATCGGCGCTGCCTACGAAACCCGTAAGGACGACAACGCCGTTACCGCCAACGGCGTGACCAACTACTACGATTCCAACGCCTGGCGCGTGACCGGTAGCTACTCCTTCGACGACACCACCGTGGGCCTGGGTTACGTCAAGCTGGAGCGTGACAACGCTGCCGGTACCCCCAAGCTGTCACGTCCGGCCTGGACTGCTACCGTGCAGCAGAAGTTCGGCAACGCCAAGGTCATGCTGGCGTACGCCGATGCCAAGGAGGATCTGGACAACGCCCAGAACGGCGCCAAGATGTGGTCGCTGGAAGGCGAATATGCCCTGTCCAAGCGTAGTGCTGTGTATGGCTACTACTCGGCAATCAACAACCAGGCCAAGGGCAACTACGGCTTCAAGAACCAGAACAGCGCCACCGGCTCCGCCCCTGCTGCTGCCGGCATGGACGTGAAGATCATCGGTGTTGGCGTTCGCCACTCCTTCTAAGCGGGTCGCTTGATTCAATTCAAGCGAGCGCTTAATTAGAAACGGGTGCCTTTAGGCACCCGTTTTTTATTACATTTCTATTAATGTGTTGCGTAAAGACCAGCGATTGACCGCCAATTACGGTAAATCCGGGCTTTCCCGATTGCAGAAACAAAACACCCACGCGCAAAATTCGCCTCAGCCTGAGTCCCGGACAGGCTCCCTACGACTCAAACAACGGAGAATTCTCTATGCGCAAGTCTCTGCTTGCCTCCCTGGTACTGGGTGCAATCGCTGCGCCGGCCTTCGCTGACGGCACCGTCACCCTGTACGGCATCGTCAACGTTCCGTTCGAAGTTGCCAAGACCGCCAATGGCACCCAATCCGGCGTTGGTGGCCTGGGCAACCCCGCTCAGTCCCCCACCGGTATCAACACCCCGACCCGCATCGGCTTCAAGGGTGATGAGAACCTGGGCGACGGCATGAAGGCCTGGTGGCAAATTGAAACCGGCATCAACCTGGACGACACCACCTACACCTCCGGCAACGGTTTCGCTAACCGCGAAGGCTGGGTTGGTCTGCAAGGTGACTTCGGTAAGTTCGGTCTGGGTCGCGGTAAGACCCCGTACACCAACGTAGCCGACATCTTCGACAGCTCGGTTGACGGTGGCCGCGATCTGGCTATCTACAAGCAAGCCAACCTGGGCACCGTGACCAGCAACCGCTTCGACAACGCCATCCGTTACGACTTCCCGACCGCTGGTGGCTTCACCGGCGCCGTGATGTACGGTTCGGGCGAGAACAAGACCGCCGACGTCAGCGCTACCAAGAACTTCTCGGCCAACGTTCGCTACGCCAACGGTCCGTTCACCGTTGCCGCTGCTTTCAACAGCCAGAAGAACCTGGTTGGCGGCGATGTGAAGGTGCCGATTCCGGCCGGCGCTCCGGTCTACGGTACCAAGAACGATGCCTTCCTGCTGGCCGGTACCGTTGCAATCGACGCCTGGAAGCTGGGCCTGGGCTACCAACACGCCAAGGTTGACACCAACACCACCAAGCGCAAGGCTGATGCCTGGGTTGGTACTGTTGCCTACACCATCGATGCTTTGACCCTGAAGGCTGGTCTTATCGACAACCTGAAGATCAAGAGCAACGGCACCGATCTGGATGACACCAACTACATCCGTTGGAACCTGGGTGCCAAGTACGCTCTGTCCAAGCGCACCGCTGTGTACACCGAGTACACCGCTGACGACTACAAGAAGGGCGTAGACGGCAAGGACAAGACCGACCTGAACGTGTTCAGCATTGGTCTGATCCACTCGTTCTAAGTCAGTCTGTAGTCTGCAGTATCGAAACGGGCATGCTTGCATGCCCGTTTTTCTTTTTTGCTCGTATGGCGCCGGCCCGCTTGGCTGGCTGCGGCTGGCACCGGCTTCCGGTATGCTCAACCACCTCTAAAGAGACGGATAGATGATGCGCCGCCTGCTCCCCGCTACCTTGCTGCTCGGCCTCTTGGCCGGGTGTGCGACCACCCCCTCTTCCATCGTTACCGCCGGCAAGGCGGATTGCCAGTGTGGAGAGACTGCTGCCAAGCCGCAGCCGGTCACGGCACGCTACCAGTCCAGCAGCTGGGATGCCCTGCCCGGCTGGCCCGGGGAGGGCTTGCAGGCCAGCTGGCAGGCTTGGCTCAATAGCTGCAAGCGCTTGGCAGCCCGACCGGGCTGGAAGGAGTTATGCGCCGAGAACAAGTCAGTGCCCGCAGGTGATGATGGGGCTATCAAGGTCTTCTTCGAACGACGCTTCCAACCCTGGCGTATCGAAGCCAGCGACGGTGCGCAATCCGGCCTGATCACCGGCTATTACGAGCCGCTGCTCAATGGCAGCCGCGAACCCAAGCCCGGAAGCGCACCCATCTACGGCGTACCCGATGACCTCCTGACCATCGACCTGGGCGACCTCTACCCGGAGCTCAAGAACCTGCGGCTGCGTGGCCGCCTCGATGGGCGCAAGGTGGTCCCCTACTGGAATCGTGCCGACATCGAGGCCGGCAAGGCGCCTACGCCTGGCTTGGCGCTGGCCTGGGCGGACGACGCGGTGGAAGCTTTCTTCCTGCAGGTGCAAGGCTCCGGCCGTATCAAGCTGGAGGATGGCAGCCTCTTGCGGGTGGGCTATGCCGACCAGAATGGCCAGCCTTACAAGTCGATAGGCAAATGGCTGATCGACCAGGGCGAGCTCAAGTCGAGCGAGGCCTCCATGCAAGGCATCCAGGCCTGGGCCCGGGCCAATCCGGGCAAACTCAAGCAGATGCTGGACAGCAATCCGAGCTATGTCTTCTTTAGGGTGCTGCAGAACGCCGATGGCGGCCCGATCGGCGCGTTGAACGTGCCGCTGACCGATGCGGCCAGTGTGGCCATCGACCCGCGCTTTGTACCGCTGGGCAGCCCGCTCTACCTGGCGACCACCTGGCCGAACGACAGCAAGCCACTCAATCGGCTGGTGCAGGCCCAGGATACGGGTGGGGCGATACGGGGTCCGATCCGGGCGGACTTCTTCTGGGGCTTTGGGGCCGAGGCCGGCGCCCAGGCTGGCCGCATGAAGCAGCAGGGCCAGATCTGGCTACTGTGGCCCAAGGGACTGCCGTTGCCCAATGAGAAGAATGGCTAAGCGCCATTGACCGAAGTGCCGGCTGTGGTCGGCAGGTGTACCATCGCCGCCATGCAAAACGATTGGGACATCTTCTGTGCCGTTATCGACAACTATGGCGATATCGGCGTGTGCTGGCGCTTGGCCCGGCAGATCGCCGTTGAGCGTGGCGAGGCGGTAAGGCTCTGGGTGGACGATCTTCAGGCCTTTGCTGTGCTCTGTCCGGAGGTTGACCCGGCATTGGCTGAGCAGCAGGTACAGGGGGTGACGGTATGCCGTTGGGGTGCACCTTTCCCTGCGGTGTCACCGGCGGCAGTGGTCATCGAGGCCTTTGCCTGCAATCCGCCCGAGTCTTTTCTCGCGGCCATGGCCGTGCGGGAGCCCAAGCCGGTCTGGATCAATCTGGAATATCTATCGGCCGAAGACTGGGTTGAGGGCTGCCATGCACTGGGCTCGCGCCATCCTCGGCTGCCTTTGAGCCATCACTTCTTTTTTCCTGGCTTCAATCTGCGCACCGGTGGCTTGTTGCGTGAAGAAGACTTGCTACCAGCACGGTTGGCTTGGCAGGAGGATGGCGCTGCACGTGCTGCACTGCTGGGGTGCCTGGGGGCAAGCGGCGAAGATCTGACGCAGGACTGCGTATCGCTGTTTTGCTATGAGAACCCGGCGTTGGGCAACTTGCTGGATGGCTGGCAGGGTAGCGATCACGGCTTGACGCTGCTGGTGGCGGCTGGCAAGCCGCAACGGCTGGTCGAGGCCTGGCTCGGCACCCCCTTCCCTGCCGGCAGGCGGGTGCGCCGTGGCGGGCTGACTCTGCTGTCCATGCCCTTCCTGTCGCAGGAAGATTACGATCGGCTGCTGTGGAGCTGTGACTTCAACTTTGTGCGCGGTGAAGACAGCCTAGTGCGGGCGCTTTGGGCGGCCCGTCCACTGTGCTGGCATATCTATCCGCAGGAAGAGGCTGCTCATCTCGTCAAGCTGGATGCCTTTCTGGATCGATATGCTCCCCACCAGGCCGATGCGCCGCTGGCCGCCTTCTGGCGGGCCTGGAACGACGGCGACGGGCCACGTTGCAGCCAACTCTGGCGAGCGCTGCGCGTGGCTCGCCGGCACTTCGAGGCACATGCCGTACGAGAGAGCGCAGCCTTGTCGCAACAGCCTGATCTATTGAGCCAATTGAGCGCTTTCGTCGGAGAAAAGCAGCGCGCGAGTACCTAATCGCGCTATGGCTGTGGTAAAACTCCGCACCTCACGGCTATAATGCTTCGTTTTTTCAACCGCTTATCCCCATTTAGCAAGGCAATCGCATGAAAACTGCACAAGAGCTCCGCGCCGGTAACGTCGTGATGATCGACGGCCAACCCATGGTCGTGCTGAAGGCTGAATACAGCAAGTCGGGCCGTAACGCTTCGGTCGTGAAGATGAAGCTGAAGAGCCTGCTGTCCGGCTCCGGTACCGAATCGGTCTACAAGGCCGACGAGAAGTTCGACGTCGTGGTTCTGGAAAAGAAGGAGTGCACCTACTCCTACTTCGCCGACCCGATGTACGTGTTCATGGATACCGAGTTCAACCAGTATGAAGTGGAAGCCGAGAACGTCGGCGACACCGTGAACTTCATCGTTGACGGCATGGAAGACATCTGTGAAGTGGTGTTCTACGACGGCAAGGCCATCTCGGTCGAACTGCCCACCACCATCGTTCGCGAAGTTGAATACACCGAACCTGCCGTTCGTGGCGACACCTCGGGCAAGGTAATGAAGCCTGCCAAGCTCAAGGGCACCACCTTCGAGCTGCCGGTGGCTGCCTTCATCGAAATCGGTGACAAGATCGAAATCGATACCCGCACCAACGAGTTCAAGAAGCGCGCCTGATCGCAGCTTTGCTCGTCAAAAAGGCAGCCATCCAGGCTGCCTTTTTTATTGCCTGGGCCTTGCTCGACAAGGTGCTATTTACAGCCCGGAAACTTGTGCTATAGTCCGGCCATTCTTACTGGTGAACGAACGTTCTCTACGCATCTTCAAGGGAAAACCATGGACGACAACAAGAGCAGGGCCCTCTCCGCAGCACTGGCACAGATCGAGAAGCAGTTCGGCAAGGGCTCGATCATGAAGATGGGCGAAGCCCAGATCGAGAATGATCTGCAGGTTGTCTCCACCGGCTCGCTGGGCCTGGACCTGGCTCTCGGCGTTGGTGGCCTGCCACGCGGCCGCGTGGTCGAGATCTACGGCCCGGAATCCTCGGGTAAGACCACCCTGTGTCTGCAGGTGGTTGCCGAGATCCAGAAGCTGGGTGGCGTGGCGGCCTATATCGATGCCGAAAACGCGCTGGACCCGGTCTACGCCAGCAAGCTGGGCGTCAATGTCTCCGACATGCTGATCTCCCAGCCCGACACTGGCGAGCAGGCGCTGGAAATCGCCGACATGCTGGTTCGCTCCGGTGGCGTGGACATCATCGTGGTCGACTCGGTGGCTGCCCTGGTACCCAAGGCTGAAATCGAAGGCGAAATGGGCGACAGCCACGTCGGCCTGCAAGCCCGCTTGATGTCGCAAGCGCTGCGCAAGCTGACCGGCAACATCAAGCGCACCAATACCCTGGTGATCTTCATCAACCAGATCCGTATGAAGATCGGCGTCATGTTCGGCAGCCCTGAAACCACCACCGGTGGTAACGCGCTGAAGTTCTACGCTTCGGTCCGTCTCGACATCCGCCGTACTGGCGCGATCAAGAAGGGTGAAGAAGTCGTCGGTAACGAAACACGCGTCAAGGTGGTGAAGAACAAGGTATCTCCCCCCTTCCGCGAGGCCAATTTCGACATTCTCTACGGCCAAGGCATCAGCCGCGAAGGCGAAGTGATCGAGATGGGCGTGCTGCACAAGATCATCGACAAGTCCGGTGCCTGGTATGCCTATCAGGGTAACAAGATTGGCCAGGGCAAGGACAATGCCCGTGAATACCTGAAGGATAACCCGGCCATCGCCCGCGAGATCGAAGGCAAGATCCGTGAGATCGTTGGCGTGGCCATGCCGCTGCCGGCCGACCAGCAGGAAGAGGACGAGGCCGATCTCGATTTGGCCTGATCGTAGCCTTCCAGTAATAAAAAACCCGCCAATCGGCGGGTTTTTTATTACCCTGCCCTCCCCGGCAGTTGGCTGCCGGGAGGCGGGACGACGTTAGATCAGGTTCTGCTCGGCAACCCCGACATTGAGGTCCAGCACCCGGCTGCCACTGTCGCTGTCCTTGGAGAGCGGACTGGCACGGCGGTTTTCCATCTCGCTGAGGTAGGCCTCGTCCACGTCGCCGGTGATGTACTCGCCCGAGAAGCAGGAGGTCTCGAACACGGTGATCTGGCCGTTGCTGGCGCCGGAAACCGCGTCGACCAGGGCGTCGATGTCCTGGTAGAACACAGCGTCGGCCGAGATTTCCTCGGCGATCTGAGCGTCGTTGCGGCCAGTGGCGATCAGTTCGGCTCGGGTAGGCATATCAATGCCGTAGACGTGCGGGAAACGCACCGGCGGTGCCGCAGAGGCGAAGTAGACCTTGTTGGCGCCGGCCTCGCGGGCCATCTGCACGATCTCCTTGGAGGTCGTACCGCGCACGATGGAGTCATCCACCAGCAGGACATTGCGGCCCTTGAACTCGATGCCGATGGCGTTGAGCTTCTGGCGTACCGACTTCTTGCGGGTAGCCTGACCGGGCATGATGAAGGTACGGCCGATATAGCGGTTCTTCTGGAAGCCTTCACGGTACGGCAGGCCCAGGTGGTTGGCCAGCTGCAGCGCACTGGCGCGGCTGGTATCCGGGATCGGGATCACCACGTCGATGTCCATCTCCGGCAGCTCGCGGCGGATCTTCTCGGCCAGGTTGTCGCCCATGTTCAAGCGAGCTTGGTAGACCGAGATGCCATCCATGACCGAATCGGGACGGGCGAAGTAGACGTGCTCGAAGATGCAGGGAACCAGCTTGGCGTTGTCTGCGCACTGGCGGCTGTGCAGCTCACCGTCCATGGTGATGAAGACGGCCTCGCCCGGTGCAATGTCACGCACCAGCTTGAAGCCCATGGTGTCGAGTGCAACCGACTCGCTGGCTACCAGATATTCGGTACCCTCGGCAGCCTGATGCTCGCCGAGCACCAGTGGGCGGATGCCGTTGGGGTCACGGAAGGCGACCAGACCGTAACCGGCAATCAAGGCGACGACGGCATAGGCTCCCTTGACGCGGCGATGCACGGCGGCGATCGCGTCGAAGATGGTATCGGGCTTCAGGGCAAAGCCAACGGCACGCTTCTGCAGCTCGTAGGCAAAGACGTTGAGCAGGGCTTCAGAATCGGAATTGGTATTGATGTGCCGCAGGTCGTTGCGGTACATCGCTTCCTTCAATTCCTTGTGATTGGTCAGGTTGCCGTTGTGCGCCAGCACGATGCCGAAGGGGCTGTTCACGTAGAACGGCTGGGCCTCCGCCAGGCTGGAGGCCGAGCCGGCTGTCGGATAGCGGACATGGCCGATACCGATATTGCCTTGCAGCGAGCGCATATTGCGGGTGCGGAACACGTCCGCCACCAGGCCTGCACCCTTGTGCATATGCATCACCCCGCTCTGCTCTGCGGTCACGATGCCGGCGGCGTCCTGACCGCGATGCTGCAGGACGAGCAGGCCGTCGTAGAGCAATTGGTTAACGGGTGTCTTGGCCACCACTCCGAGAATGCCGCACATATTGCTTCCTTGCTTTACAAACCAGTCCGGCCTGCCAGGCTCGCCTTTTTGGCGCGCCCTGCGGCAAACCCTCAATCAAATTTTATATGCCCAGCCAGTTGCGGGGGCAACCAGGGTTTGAGTGCGACCGCCATCGCTTCGAACGGCGGGCTGAACATCGCGTCGCGCCATACGCTCTGCCGCGGCAGGCTGGTCATGCCGGCAACCAGGACCAGTGCCAGTACGATCAGGACACCACGCGCCAGGCCAAATACCGCACCGATCAAGCGGTCCAGCGGCATCA
Organism: Chitinimonas sp.; assembly: GCF_036568685.1. Classification (GTDB taxonomy): domain Bacteria; phylum Pseudomonadota; class Gammaproteobacteria; order Burkholderiales; family Chitinimonadaceae; genus Chitinimonas. The sequence continues at coordinate 63,135 of NZ_DATCSC010000106.1, read as the reverse complement.
GGCCGGTTGCCTTTACAAACTGAGCCACCGTGATGCGGACGATGGCGGAAATAAACCAGACGCCGAGCAGGATGCCCAGGAAGCCGGCAATCAAGCGCAGTTCGGCCGTCGGTACGTCAGCGGGCAGCATTGCGCCCAGATCACCGGCGTAGCGCTGGGCAAGCCAGAAGCCCAGGATCCACGCAGCCAGAGACAGAATCTCCGACAAACCACCACGCAACACCGCCAGCAGGACCGACAACCCCACCACGATCAGTACGGCGTAGTCGAAGGCGGTCATTTGCTGACGATACTGCTCGTCACGCCAGCGCTGGCCAGCTTGGCATGCGCCTTCTCGGCAGCTTCCCGGCTAGGGTAGGGACCGGCTCGTAAGCGGGTCAGCACACCCTTGTCGGTCTTGACCGTCTCGGTCTGCGCGCTGACGCCGGCCTGCTTGGCCTTGCCGATCAAACCTTCAGCCTTGTCCTTGTCGGCGAAAGCACCCAGGGCCAGGAAGAAGCGAGTCTGCGCCTTGTCGTCACCGGTCGCGGCAACCTTTTCCTTTTCAGCGGCCGGTTTGGCGGCTGGCTTGGGTTTGGTCTCTGCTTCCATGCCGGCCAGGATACGTGCCGGGTCCCTCTTGACCTCGGCGTGCTTGGCTTCCGGCTTCTTCTCCGGCTCAGGCTTCTTGTCCTGTGCCGGCTTGGTCTCGGGCTTGCTGGCGGGCTTCTCAGCGGGCTTGTCCACTACCGCTAGCTTGGGTTCGGTAGCCGGTTTTGCAAGGGCCGGGGGCGTGACCGGTGGTGCCGTGGCTGCCACTGGCTGGCTTGGTGCCGGCTGCGGAGCGGGCTCAGGAATCGGTACAGCCGGGGCGCTGGGAGCCACCGTGCTGCTCAAGGCTGGCGATGAGCTGACGATGGCAACCGGCTGGGCAACTAGGCTCTGTGGCGGCTTGTCATCCATCACCGTCCACAGTACGACCAGGGCCAAAAGAACAAGGGCGACGGCGCCGACCAGGCGGCGGCGTGCACGTTTCTTGAGGGCGGTAAGTTCTTCGCTGATAGGGGCGTCGGCCATAGTCGGGCTTAGCGCGGCTTCAGTGCGAGCACCTCGGCCACGGTGTAGAACGATCCAAAGGCCGCGATTCTATCATTTTCCCCCGCTGCAAGCCTGGCTGCCGCATAAGCATCTGCAATCGAGTCGTAAGTCTGCACCCTGCCCTTGGCGCCGGACGCCACGATCAGCTCGGCCAACTGGGCTGCCGGGGCTGCCCTGGCGATGGCTGGTGCGGCCACATGCCAGACGTCGATATGCTCTTTGAGCAGGTCGACGACGGCCTTGATGTCCTTGTCCGCCATGATGCCGAAGACTGCCTGGGTGGACTGGAAGAAGCCCTGGTTCATCAGGTTCTGGGCCAGCGCCGCTGCCGCGTGCGGGTTGTGGGCAACGTCGAGCACGATGGAGGGGCGGCCGGGCAGAACCTGGTAGCGTCCGGCCAATTCGACCTCCAAGAGGCCGCGCTTGATGTCGCCTATGCCTACCGGCAGGCGTTGGTGCAGCGCGTCCAGAATGGCCAGCACCAGGCTGGCGTTACCGAGCTGGTAGGCCCCGCGCAACGCCGGGAACGGAAGGCCCGGCTTCTGGCCCTGGCGGCCGCGCCAGCGCCATTGGGTGGTCTCGTTGGTATAGCCGAAGTCCTGGCCGATCAGTTGCAGATCAGCACCGATCTGGCGGGCATGGTCGATCAGGCTTTGTGGCGGCTGCGGGTCGGCGCAGAAGGCCGGCTTGCCGGCGCGGAAGATGCCGGCCTTCTCAAAACCGATTGCCTCGCGGGTATTGCCCAGATAGCTCTGGTGATCCAGATCGACGCTAACCACGGCAGAAACGTCGGGTTCGAAGGCATTGACGGCATCCAGCCGGCCCCCGAGGCCAACCTCCAGAATGGCGACGTCGACGCCCTGGCTCATGAAATGCACCATGGCTGCGAGGGTGCCGAATTCGAAGTAGCTCAGCGATATCTCTCCGCGGGCGGCCTCAATGGCTCGAAAGGCGGTCACGATGGCGGCATCGTCGACCGGCCGCAGGTCGATGGCGATGCGTTCGTTGTAATGCAGCAGGTGCGGGCTGGTGTAGGTGCCGACCTTGAAACCGGCTGCCTTGTAGGCCGCAGACAGCATGGTGCAGGTAGAGCCCTTGCCATTGGTGCCGCCTATGATAATGACCGGAAAGTTGGGGCTGAGCTTGAGCGCGTCACGTACCTGCGAGACCCGGTCAAGACCCATGTCGATCTGTACCGGATGGGCAAGCTCAAGGTGGGTCAGCCAGGCGTCCAGTGTCGGGGCGTCGAAGTGCATGCGGAAAGGGTCTCCAGAAAGGCCACAAGGCCTGACGATGATGCCAGGCCTTGTATGGATGAGTCGTGTCGCGAATCAGGCGGCGACGGCGGCTTGTTTGGTCAGGAGCGTGATCAGCGCAGCGATGCGGCTGCGCAACTCACGTCGATCGATGATCAGATCGATCGCGCCTTTTTCCAGCAGGAACTCGGCACGCTGGAAGCCCTCGGGCAGGGTCTCGCGCACGGTCTGTTCGATCACGCGCGGGCCGGCAAAGCCGATCAGTGCGCCGGGCTCGGCGATCACCACGTCCCCCAGGAAGGCGAAGGAGGCGGAGACACCACCCATGGTAGGGTCGGTCAGCAGCGAGATAAAGGGCAGGCCTGCGTCGGCAAGCTTGGTGAGGATGGCGCTGGTCTTGGCCATCTGCATCAGCGAGGTCAGGCCTTCCTGCATGCGCGCACCGCCAGAGGCAGAAACACAGATAAAGGGGCAGTTGTTCTCAATGGCAGCCTGTACCCCGCGGGTGAAGCGCTCACCCACCACGGAGCCCATCGAGCCGCCGATAAATTTGAACTCGAAGGCGGCGATGACCACGGGCAGCGATTGCATCGCCCCTTGCATGACCACCAGCGCATCTTCTTCGCCACTGCTTTCGCGTGCGGCATCAAGCCGCTCAGGGTAGCGCTTGGAGTCCTTGAACTTGAGGAAGTCGGTAGGCCGGACTTCGGCGCCGATCTCGAAGCGCCCTTCGGCGTCGAGCAGCGTGTCCAACCGCTGCCGGGCAGTAAGGGCATTGTGATGGCCACACTTGGGACATACCTCGAGATTGTTCTCCAGATCGGTACGGTAGAGCACGGCTTCGCAAGCCGAACACTTGCTCCAGAGGCCTTCCGGCACCGACTTGCTGGGGCCGGTCGGCTTGGCCTTGATCTTGGGGGGTAGCAGTTTCTGCAACCAACTCATACTGGTCTCCTGCGCCGGCGGCGATGCCGACCAAGCGCTTGAAAAATTGAAGGGCCGCGCTGGCGGCCCTGTCAGGGTTATTCCCGGGTGGTATCCATCGCGCTGCGCACCTCGCGCAGGAAGGCTGTCAGCCTGGCCGCCGCGTCGGCGCCATGCTCTTCGACCTCCTGCACCAGCCTGCTACCGATGATGACCGAGTCTGCGATCCGCGCGACCGCCTGGGCGGAAGCCGCGTCGCGGATGCCAAAACCGACCCCGATAGGCAGCTTGAGCTGACCACGGAGTTCATCGAGCTTGGCTGCCACGCTGGCAATGTCCAGGGTGGCGGCACCAGTTACGCCCTTGAGCGAGACATAGTAGACATAACCGGCGGCATGCTTGGCCACTTCCGCCACGCGCCAGGCGGGCGTGGTCGGGGCCAGCAGGAAGATAGGGTCAAGACCGTGCCGTTTGAGCGTGTCCGACAGTGCGCCGGCTTCCTCCGGCGGCATGTCCACCGTCAACACGCCATCGACGCCCGCCTCGGCGGCGGCTTCGGCGAAGGCGGCATAGCCCATGGCCTCGACGGGGTTGGCATAGCCCATCAGTACAACTGGCGTATCGGCATCGCGGCGGCGGAACTCACGCACCATGTCGAGCACGTGGTGCAGGCTGACGCCGTGCGCCAGTGCGCGCTCGGAAGCCTTCTGGATCACCGGGCCGTCGGCCATTGGATCGGAGAAGGGGACGCCCAGCTCGACAATGTCGGCGCCACCGGCTACCAGGGCGTGCATCAGCCCCACGGTGGCGGCCGGGTGCGGGTCGCCAGCGGTGATAAAGGGGATCAGGGCCTGTTTGTGGTTTTGTTGCAGGCTCGAGAACGTAGTCTGGATTCTTGACATAGGGTCAGGGGGTGCAGGCCGGTCGCGAGGACCGGCGTGAGGGTTCGCTTAGAGTTCGATGCCAGACAGCTTGGCCACGGTCGGGATGTCTTTGTCGCCACGCCCCGACAGATTGACCAGGATGATCTGGTCCTTGGGCAGCGTTGGCGCCAGCCGCTTGGCATAGGCCAACGCATGGCTGGACTCAAGGGCCGGAATGATACCCTCAGTCCGGCAAAGATCGTGAAATGCCGCAAGTGCCTCGTCATCGTTGGCGGCAGTATATTCGACCCGACCGATATCCTTGAGGTAGCTGTGCTCCGGTCCGACGCCCGGATAATCGAGCCCGGCCGAGATGGAATGGGTCTCGATGATCTGGCCGTTGGCATCCTGCATCAGATAGGTACGGTTGCCGTGCAGCACGCCCGGCTTGCCGGCGCTCAGCGGCGCAGCATGTCGGCCGGTCTCCACCCCTTCCCCGCCCGCTTCGACACCGATCATGCGTACGCCCGGCACCTGGATATAGGGGTAGAACATGCCGATGGCGTTGGAGCCACCACCTACGCAGGCGACCACCACATCCGGCTGGCGGCCAGCCATCTCGTGCATCTGTACCTTGGATTCCTCGCCGATCACGGCCTGGAAGTCACGTACCAGCATGGGGTACGGGTGGGGGCCAGCAGCGGTGCCGAGAATGTAGAAGGTGTTGTCGACATTGGTCACCCAGTCGCGCATCGCCTCATTGAGCGCATCCTTGAGGGTACGCGAGCCGGAGGTGACCGGTACGACGGTGGCGCCCATCAGTTTCATGCGGTAGACGTTGGCTGCCTGGCGCTGGATATCTTCTGCGCCCATGTAGACCACGCATTCCATGCCATAGCGGGCGGCCACCGTGGCCGACGCCACGCCGTGCTGGCCGGCACCAGTCTCGGCGATTACGCGGGTCTTGCCCATGCGGCGGGCCAACAAGGCCTGGCCGATGGTGTTGTTGATCTTGTGCGCGCCGGTGTGGTTCAGATCCTCGCGCTTGAGGTAGATCTGCGCGCCGCCCAGCAGCTCGGACCAGCGCTTGGCGTGGTAGATGGGGCTAGGGCGGCCAACGTAGTGCTTCAGCTCGTTACGGTATTCGGCCATAAAAGCCGGGTCGGCCTTGGCCCGCTCGTATTCGTGCTTGAGCTCGTCCAGCGCCGCCATCAGTGTTTCTGCAACAAAGATGCCGCCATAGTCGCCAAAGCGGCCACGTTCGTCAGGCAGGTCGTAGACGGCGGGGATGGGGAGGTCGTTGATTTGCATCGATATTCCGATTGAAACGTGTTGCTCAGGCCGCACTGCGTGCTGCGGCAATGAATTGGGCGATCCGGCTCGGGTCCTTGATCCCTCGGCTGGATTCTACGCCGCTGGATACATCCACCGCCCAGGGCTTTACCGAGCTGATGGCGGAACCGACATTCTCCGGCGTCAGGCCGCCCGAGAGTATCAGGGGCAGCGGCAATGTCGCCGGCAGCAGACCCCAGTCAAAGCGCTCGCCGGTGCCGCCAGGGGCCGCTGGCGAGTAGGCATCGCACAACAAACCACGTGCGTCGGCATAGCGGTCCGCCAATTCTACCAAATCGAGCCCCGGTTTCATCCTGACGGCCTTGATATAGGGACGGCCAAAGGCCCGGCAGTACTCCGGCGGTTCGTCGCCATGAAATTGCAGCAGATCCAGCGGCAGGGTGCGCAGCACCCCCTCGACCCAGGCAGGCTCCGCGTCGACGAACAGGCCGACGGTGCTGACAAACGGCGGTAGCGCTGCCACGATCTCGTGCGCAGTGTTAATCGAAACATGACGCGGGCTGGCTTCATAGAAGACCAGGCCGATGGCGTCGGCACCAAGTGCTGCGGTGGCCTTGGCGGTCGCGACGTCGCGCAGTCCGCAGATCTTGATGCGTGGGGTCATGGGTACGATGCGAGTATCCGGTAACGTGGCAGGTAGTGCTTGGAGGGAGCAGTGGGCGGCAATAGGATGCAACAACGCCGATCCAGCCGGCATTGGCAGTCAAATCCGGCCTAAGGGCTCGCCTTTGCGCAATTCAGACCAGATAGTGGCGGAACGAGGGCTCGCTGGCAATGCCAAATACCCCCGGGTAGCTCACGCCGGCGAAGTAGAGACCATCCGGCATGAAAGTTGGCGGGGCAATGGTACGGTCTCGTGCCGCCAGCAATTCCGCCATCCAGTCAGGCTCTGCGCCACCTTTGCCGATATGGACCAGGGCGCCCATCAGGTTGCGCACCATGTGGTGCAGAAAGCCGCCAGCTGATGCATCGACGCAAATCAGGCCGCCTTCGCGATGAATGTCGAGTCGGGTCAGCGTTTTGATCGGACTCTTGGCTTGGCACTCCGAGGAGCGGAAGCTGGAAAAGTCATGTTCGCCGAGGAGGTGCCCGGCCGCGGCCTGCATGCGTGCCAGATCGAGTGGAGCGTGATGCCACCCTACTCTGCCGGCCAGCAAGGCTGGCCTCACGGGGTGGTTAAGCAGCAGATAGCGGTAGTGCCGGGCGGTGGCGACAAAGCGGGCGTGAAAATCATCGCTGACTTGCTGTGCCCACAATACGGCTACACCTTGCGGTAGAAAACTGTTTACGCCTCGCACCCAGGCGGTGATGGGGCGGTCTGCTACGGTGTCGAAGTGGGCAATCTGCAAGCTGGCGTGAACGCCGGCGTCGGTGCGTCCCGCGGCATGCAGCCGTACCGGGTGCCCCGCCATGCGGCTGATGGCCTGTTCCAGTGCATCCTGTACGCTCTGCCCGTTCGGTTGGGCTTGCCAGCCACAGAAGGCACGGCCGTCGTATTCAAGTCCAACCGCAATCCGCATCAAGGGTCCTCAGTCAAAAAAACATGGGCCGCTTAACGCGGCCCATGTCATTTTACCGTCAGATTCGTACTTACAGCTGGGCAAGCAGCGATTCTGCGGTGGACTTCTGATCCGGACTGCCTTCGGTCAGTGCCTCTTGCAGGATCTCCCGAGCACCTTCCTTGTCACCCATGTCGATATAGGCGCGAGCCAAGTCGATCTTGGTGGTGACTGGGTCGTCCAGCTCGGCGCCGAAGTCGACCACGTCGGCGCCACTGGCCGCTTCCGGCGCAATGTCGAGGTCCAGGCTGACGCCGTCGAGGTTCAGCGGTGCTTCAGCGGCTGCAGCCGGAGCTGGCGTGTCGTCGAAGTTGAAGTCCAGCCCGCTGGCGAGGTCAGGCGTGTCCAGTTCGGCCAAGGTGGCGTCCGAAGCCGGCAGGCTCAGGTCGGGCACCTTGAAGTCGTCGCTATCGAGGTCCAGCGGGGAGACTGCGGCGGATGCCGGAGCGGGTTCGCTCGGCAGGTCCAGCGGGATGTCCAGCGAGAGAATGCCGTCATCCTGCGCTGCCGGAGTTTCCGCCTTGGGCTCGTCGGCTGCCGGCAGGTCCAGGTTGAAGTCACCCAGGTCGAAATCCATCTCCTGTGCAGCGGCAGGCGCCTCTGTCGGGGTGTCGTCTGCCAGCGTGGCGATCTCGGCCGGGACTTCGTGCGCCGCTTCCGGCGCAGTATCAAAGCCCAGGTCAAAGTCGAGATCGCTGGCTGGTGCGGCGGGAGCCGGTTCGGCGCTGTCCAGTTGGAAATCCAGGTCAGCAGCGGCGGCTTGCTCTTCCGGTGCCAGCAAGGGGCTGTCGAAGCGGGCGGTGTCGCCCAGTTCGCCCAGCGTGCCGGCGGCCATCACCATGGTCTTGTCGAGCGAGCCGGTGTCGACCGGAGCCTGTTGCTGATACAGCGTATTCTGCGGATCGAGCGCACGGCCCATTTCTGCAGCTTGCGTCCACAATGGGCCTTGGCCCTGGGTGCCAGAGTACAGCTCCTGAGCGGTTTGCTCGAAAGCCGAAGCATTCTTGCGACCGCTGTAGATTTCCAGCAGTTTCAGGCGGACTTCCTGGCGAGCTCCATCGCGGGTCAGCGCATCCTTGAGGATTTCCTCGGCCTGTGTATCACGACCGTAGGCCATGTAGACCTCGGCTTCGGCGATCGGGTCGACCTCATCGGTATCGATGGTGCCAAGTCCGGCGCGGCTGAAGTCGGTCAGGAAGGAGTTTTCGGTCACGCCCGTGCTGATCACGGCACCGCCGGTATTGCCGACCATGGTGTTGGACTTGAGGTCCGAACCCGTGATCACGCTGTCTTCGAAGTTGCCCTTCTTGCGACGGCGGCTCAGGAAGAAGGCACCACCACCCAGCAGTACCATGGCTGCACCACCGCCCAGTACCAGCGGGTTCTCGAGCAAGGACGGCTCGGGTTCCGGCTCCGGCATGATGACGGGGGGCTTCTTCTTGGGCTTAGGCTTGGGCTGCTCGGCAGCTGCCTCGGGAGCCTTGGTCTCGGCGGGCGCTGTGGCAGCCGGTGCTTCAACCTTGGTCTCGGGCTTGGCTTCGGGCTTGCTTTCCGGCTTGGCTTCGGCGACAGGGGCCGGTTTCACTTCCGGCTTGGTCTCGTGCTTTGCTTCCGGCTTGGCTTCTGCCTTGGGCGGCTCTGCTGCCTTGGCGGGAGCCTTGGCAGCTGCGTCGGCCTGTTTTTGCAGTTCCGCGCCTTGCTTGTTCTTCAAGGCAAGCAGGTCTTCGAGCTTCTTGTTGGTCTTTTCCAGATCCGCGACGCGCTGGTTGGATTCGGCCAATGCCTTCTTGCGGGCGGCGGCTTCCTCTTCGAGCGATTGCACGCGCTCCTTGAGTTTGCCGTCGTCGCCCTTGGAAAGCTTGAGGGTGTCCTTGCTGGTGGGCTCTGGTGTCTTGACCTTGTCTTCGACCTTGGCCGTGATCTTACCGCTGCCGGACTTGGTCTCGCCCGACGAGGCGGGGGCGCTGTCGGCAACCTTGCTGCGGTAGTTGCGCCAGTCTTCCGCCTGGACCTTGATTTCCTGAGCTGCGGCAGCGCGATCGACGCTGGTCAGGGTGTCCTTGTTCGGAATGGTCAGCACCTGACCCTGCTTCAGCCGGTTCATATTGCCAGCGAAGGCGCCTTGGTTGGCACGGTAAAGGCCAACCAGCATCTGATCGAGACTGACACCTTCGACCATGTTCAGATGTGCCACGCCTGCCAGGGTGTCACCGGACTTGACGGTATAGGTCTGGTCGCCGCTGGCGGGCTTGGCCTCAGGCTTTTTTGCCGGGCTGGCCTCCGGGGCCTTGACCGGCTCGGGCTTGGCCTGGGCAACCGGTTTGCTGGCCGGCGCCGTGGCGGGCTGCGTTGCTGCGGCAGTAGCAGGTTGCGCGGGGCTGGGGCGGCTTGCGACCGGCGCTGCAGTGTTGCTGCCGGGGTTGTAGCCAACCGGGTCGAGCAGCGCAGTGTATTCACGCAGTACGCGGCCACCGTCCCATTTCAGCTCGACCAGGAAGTCGAGGAAGGGCTCGTTGACTGCCTGCGAAGAATTCACGGCAATAAAGTATTGGCCGTTGGCACGCTTGTCGAGGTTGAAGCGCAGGCCCAGCGATACCGGCGGGTAATCGATCTGTGCTTCGCGGAATGCAGCGGCTGGTGCCAGCGCGGCCTTCAGTGACTCGACTTCCGCCGCCTGAACGGCAACCAGGTCGATCTCCGCGCGAAGGGGTTGCCCCAGGCCGGAGAGGATATTTAAACGGCCCAAGCCAGCCGAATGGGCGACAAGCGGCATCGCGGCCATGGCCACAGCCATCACGGTGGCTTTGAGTTTTGAATTGATTCGCACGGCTCCCACCTTTTTGCGGAGTCAAATTTCCGACAAATAAATTAACATCATGGGGTTAGGCACGCAAGCTAACGTGTCATCTGAGTTTAGATGGCAATATCGCCGAATAAAAAGGGGAAAATTTTGCCGCTTTAATTTCAATGGGATACATGACATTGGCGTGAAGCTGGCTTCGGTCAGCCTTGGGCCGTTGGTACAACAACCGGCGCTGTCGGTACCCGCTGAAGCTGCCAATTCGGCAGTGCCCAGTCCCATAAATCGGCAATCGAGGCCTTCAATAATCCCTTCGGCGGCATTTGCCCGAGCATGTCGAGTACCTGCCAGAGTTCACTCGTAGCTGTCTCCGTGATTAGTGCCGGCGCCCGAGTCTGCTTACTCAGCTTTTCTCCGGCCGTATTCACCAAAACCGGCAGGTGCGCGTATTTAGGCTGAGGATAAGCGAGACAGGATTGCAAATAGATTTGCCGCGGGGTCGAATCAAGCAGATCTGCGCCGCGGACTATATGGCTAATGCCCTGCTCGGCATCATCGACCACGACCGCCAGTTGATAGGCAAAGAAACCATCTGCCCGCAGCAACACAAAGTCGCCTAATTGCTGCTCCAGGTCTTGCTGCTGCGGTCCCTGGATTGCGTCGTCAAAGTGTATATATGCACCGGGCGTCACTCTGAGCCGCCAGGCGCGGGCTTCCCGACCTGCCGGCAGACCGGTCCTGCAGGTGCCGGGATAGACAGGTCCGTCGATGCCGCGCACGCTGGAGTCGGCAATCTCCTTGCGGGTACAGGCGCAACCGTAGGCCTGCCCTGCCCGCTTCAGCTTCTCCAGTGCAGTCCGGTAACGATCCAGGCGACGACTCTGGTATTCGACCGGGCCGTCCCATTCAAAACCAAAGGCTTCGAGCGTGCGCAATATACCGTCGGCTGCGCCAGCCATTTCCCGCGGTGGATCCAGGTCCTCGATGCGCAGCAGCCATTCTCCGCCGTGGCTGCGCGCTTCCAGATAGCTGCCGACGGCGGCTAGCAGCGAGCCCAGATGCAATGGGCCGGTAGGGCTTGGGGCGAAGCGGCCGCGGTAGCGGACAGTGGATTCGACAGGTTGCGTCATGGCAAGAGGAAGCGGCGAGATGGCGAGGAGCGGCGGGTCCCGGTACGGCAGGCTCAGAACCGGGCTGTATTATGAAATAACCAAGCCTATGCAAGGGGAGGCGGACGCTTCTGCTACAATTGCAGCCGGATTTCCGTGCTGCATATGAAGAAGGATTCAGCGTTATGACTTACGTGGTGACCGATGCCTGCGTGAAGTGCAAATATACCGACTGCGTGGACGTCTGTCCGGTCGATTGCTTCCACGAAGGCCCCAATTTCCTGGTGATCGATCCGGATGAGTGTATCGACTGCACGCTGTGTGTGGCCGAGTGCCCGGTCGAGGCCATCTATGCCGAGGACGATGTACCTGCGGACCAGCAGGCTTATATCCAGCTCAATGCCGAGCTTTCCAAGGGCTGGCCGGTCATCGTCGAGAAGAAGGACCCGCTGCCGGACCACGATCAGTGGGCCAGCGTCAAGGGCAAGCTGCAGCACCTGGACAAGGGCTGAGCGTCTTTCGCCCGTTTGTGGTGGAATTTGCCAGGACGGCGCCTGTCGAGAGCATCGACAGGCGCCGTTTGTATTTACGGAGTCAGCCCCTATACAGAACCGCCTCACGCGGCTTTAGAATCGTTGCAGCCTTCCTGGAGGAATACCGCGTCATGCAATCCCCCCGCTTCACCGTCTGCGCATTGGCCGTCTCACTGGCACTGTCCTGGGTTGGCCAGGCTGCTACGACCGGCAAATCGGCCAGTCGCCCCGTCAAAGCCGTGCCGGTTGCGATCACCGCCCCGGTGATCAGTCTGCAGGCTGGCCCCAGTGCGGCCGGCATCAGCGAGTTCCGCCTGCCCAATGGTCTGCGTATCCTGCTGGCGCCGGACCAGACCGAACCGGCGACCAGTGTGCTGGTGGCCTATGGCGTGGGCAGTCGGGACGAATCTCCCGGGGAATACGGTATGGCACACGTGCTTGAACACATGATGTTCAAGGGCAGCAAGCGCTTCGGTGATGAGCGGGCGGAATACCAGCGCCGTGGCATAGGCTGGAACGCCTATACCACGGTCGACAATACGGTCTATAGCAACGGTTTTGTCAGCAACGACGAGACCCTGGCCTGGTTGCTGGCACATGAAGCGGACCGTATGACCGGGGCATTGCTGCAGCCCGAGGCGCTGGCGACCGAGATGACCGTGGTCCGCAACGAATGGGAACGCGGCGAGAACAACAATAGCCAGGTGCTCAACCAGCGCATGCTGGCGGCGGCCTATATTGCCCATCCTTATCACCACAGCACCATTGGTTATCGTAGTGACATCGAGCATGTGGATATAGACCGGCTGCGCCAGTTCTATCAACGCTTCTATCGGCCGGACAATGCCACCCTCACCATCGCCGGCAAGTTTGATGTTGACGCGGCCAAGCAGGCGATCGTGCGCGAATTCGGTACTCTGCAGAACCCTCCCCTGCCGCTGGTCCGTGCGGTGCGCGTGGAGCCGGTGCAGGATGGCCAGCGTATCGTAGAGTTGCGCCGGCCCGGTGATGCCGAGCACGTGCGGGTGGCTTACCGGATCCCGGGTTGCGACCACCCCGATACACTGGCGCTACGCAATCTGGCAGCACTTTTGAGCAATACCCGCAACGGTCGCCTGCAGAGTGCCCTGGTGGAGACCAAGCAGGCGGTAAGCCAGTCTGCTTCGGTGCAATGCATGGAGCAAGATGGTCTCTTCGTGGCGGCGGCGACGGTGCCCAAGGGCGGTGACATGGCCAAGCTGGAGCGTGCCCTGATCGACCAGCTGGAGGGTTTGGACAAGGCGCCCTTTCAGGCCAGTGCCTTCGAGATGGTGCAACTGGGCACAGCCAATGCGGTCAAGCAGATGCGCAACAAGATCGGCACCCTTGCCAATCTGGCAACCCAACTGGCCAACCATACCGATTGGCGCTACGCGCTCTACAACCTTGATCGGGCGGAGACGATCAGCCTGGCCGAGGTCAACCAGGTCGGTCCGCGCTACTTCAAGGCGTCAGCGCGTATCGTCGGTCGCTTCCTGCCGACTGCCGAGGCTGATCGAGCCGAAATTCCGGTGGTGCCCGATACGGCGGCCTTGGTGCGTGACTACCAGCGCACCGCCATGGAGAGCGGCGAGGTGATCGAGCCGACCGCCGCTGCGGTCGAGGCGCGTACGGTGCGTGGCCAACTGGCCAATGGGCTGAAGTATGCCCTGCTGGCCAAGAAGACCAAGGGCAACGAGATACAAGGCCTGTTCCGGGTGCGCTTTGGCAGCCCCGAAGAGCGACGGCTGAACCGCATGCCGGGCGACTTTGCCGGCGACCTCCTCAACAAGGGGACCGAAAAGCTCGACAAGCTGGCGCTGGAGAATGCCTTCAACCGCTTGGATGCCGCCGCGAACTTTAACTCCAGCTCTGGCGGGGTACAGATCAACTTCAAGGCCCGGCACGACCAGATTGCCGATGCCGTGGCACTGTTCAGCGAAGTGGTGCGGCACCCGCGTTTCGACGGCGTGGAGTTCGATCTGCTCAAGCGCCGCTGGCTGGACTCGCTTGGCCGCGACAAGGCGCCAGAGCCGGAGCTGTTCGCCAATTCGCGGCTGACCCAGCATTTCGATATGGGGCTGCCTGCAGACAGCGTCTTGCGCAGCCTGACACGGCGTGAGCGCTTTGCCTTGGTTTCCGCCACCACGTTGGACATGGCGCGACGTTTCCACGGTGAGTACTACGGCGGCAGCGAGGGCGAGATCGTGCTGGTGGGCGACTTCGATGTGGCGGCGGTACAAAAGGCGCTGGAGCAGGGCTTTGGCAATTGGCCAGCCAAGAAGCCCTACGTCAAGGCGCAAGACCCCTACCGTGAGATTGCGCCGGTGCGTTTCGTCACCGAGACGCCGGATACCAAGAATGCCATCTATCAGGCGCAGGCCTATCTGCCGCTCGCCTACAGCTTCCATGACGACATGGTGCTGACCATGGCCAACCAGCTGCTGGGCCGTGGCCCGCAGTCCAGGCTCTGGCAACGGGTACGAGAGAAGGATGGTCTGACCTATGGCATAGGCAGCTCGCTGTCCTTTGATCGTGATGACGAATACGCCACCTGGTCGATCTCTGCCACTTTTGCCCCAGAGAATCGGGCCAAGATCGAAGCCGCCATCCTCGAAGAAATCAACCGGGCCCGCCGCGATGGCTTTACTGCCGAGGAGTTCGCGCGGGAGAAGGAAGGCGTATTACGTGGCTATCGCCAGACCCTGGCCTTCGATACCGCCCGCATGCGGCTACTGGCCGACTCGCTACGCTATGGGGAGCCCCTGAGCCTGACCGAAGCGCATATCCGCGACCTGGAGCAGTTGACCTTGGAGGAAGTGAACGCCGCCTTCAAGCGACACTTCGATCCGGCCAAGCTCAGCTACTCGCTCGCCGGCGACTTTGCCAAGGCGGAAGGCAAGCCTGCGGGTGACGATCCGCGCAAGATCGAGTTGTACTGAGTGCCGCCGCGCTGACGCGCAATGATTGATGGATGAAGAGGGGCCAGGCGCCCGGGGTTCCGGGCGCTTCTCATTTGGAGATATTTGGATGCCCTCTGCTGGCGCACAGGCATTCAATCCGCCTTCAGCAGGCGCCAGAGCGTGGTTCTGCTGATTCCCAATTGCCGTGCGGCTGCCTGGCGGTCACCGCCGCAGGCGGCCAGCGCGGCAGCGGCCTCTGCGCTGCGTGAGGCAGCCGGCAACGGTATTGCCGCTGGCTGGTCGCCGATGTCGGAGAGTTCCGGCGCCATGGTGGCCAGCGCATTTCTGTCGAGCGGCGTGCCACTGGCAGCCAGGGTGGCGCAGCGCTCGACCAGGTTTTGCAGCTCCCGCACATTGCCCGGCCAGTGATAGTGCCGGCTATATGCCAGCAGCGCGGCTACCAGGGCCGCTGGCGTGAGGCTCGCCGGCATGCGCCGCAGGGCATCCGTCGCAAGCGATTCCGCGATCAGCCGGATATCGTCGCCACGATCTGCCAACCGCGGCAGCTCAAGGGTCAGGATGGCCAGCCGGTAGTAAAGGTCCATGCGGAAGGTTCGCGCGGCCACCCCTTGGCGTAGTGCTGCGTGGGTGGCGGCGACAATACGTACATCCACCGGGATCGGCTCGGAACCCGCTAGCCGGATCACTTCACGCTCCTGCAGCACGCGTAGCAAGCGGGTCTGCAGCGGCAGGGGCATGTCGCCGATCTCATCCAGGAACAAGGTGCCTCGGTCTGCCAGCTCGATCAGCCCAGGCTTGCCACCTCGGCGGGAGCCGGTAAAGGCGCCCTCTTCGTAGCCAAACAGTTCCGATTCCAGCAGCTGCTCGGGAAAGGCGGCGCAGTTCAGGGCGACGAAAGGCCCGTCCGCCCTGCGCGACGCCAGATGTATGCCCTGTGCGAACAGCTCCTTGCCGGTGCCGGATTCTCCCAGTATCAGTACCGAAGCTTCGCTGCCTGCATAGCGCAGGGCGAGTTGTCGCGCCGTCGAGATGGCGGGAGAAACGCCGAGCACGTCCTCCAGCCGATAGCGTGCCCGGAATTGGCTGCGCTGGCTGGCAGCCCTCAGCTTACGGTCGGCCCGCTCGATCGCGGCTGATTCCTGCAAGGTCAACACCGCGCCGACCTGCTCACCACCTTCCAGCAGGGGTAGCTGCTGCGTGACCAGGGTGCGCCCGCCCACCACCACGACCTCATCGCGGCGGGCTTCGCCACTCTTGAGGACGATGTCCAGGCTCAGTGCGGGGGCCAGCTCGGCCCAGCGCCGTCCTTGCGCCCAGCTCTGCGCCACACCGATCAGCCGTGCCAGTGCCGGATTGATGCTCTCTACCCGGCCATCCCGCCCCACAGCCACCACGCCCTCGCTGAGACTTTCAACCAGTACATCCAGGCGCTCCCGCTTGGCCTCCTCCAACCGCGCGATGCGGACCAGTTCCAGTGCGCCGTCCAAAGCGTGGGATACCGCTTCGGGCGAATACAGCAATACCGCGGCGAGCCCGGCATCGCGTGCCCATTGCACCACCTGGCTGGAGCCGATCACCACGGTACCGGTCTGGCCCGTGAGACCGCTTAGAAAGGCCTGTGCTTCGTGATCCCCTTGATAGAGCTGGTGGCGGACTTCGACTTTCAACAGGGGCGCGAGGTGGGCAAAGGTATCACTCAGTTCCGTTCGGCTGAGCAGCGTGACCCGGCTACCCAGGGCCTGCGCATCGGCCAGCGCATGCAGGATGTCGTAGCCGCTGACTGCAATGCCGGCGACCGGCAGTGGCAGGTTATCGCGCAGCAAGGCCGCGCCACGGCCGGCTGCGACCACGGCGTCGATCTCGCCGCGCTTGACCATGGCCTGCAGCCCTTCCAGGGCCTGCTCTGCCGTCTTCTCAATCAGGCCGATCGCGCACTGGTCCGCATAGCGCGGCAGCAGTGCACGTATACGCTCGGCCAGGGCGCGGGTGGCAACAACGGCGATCTGTGGCAAAGGGGTGCGGGGCATGGCGTAGGGCTTGGTGGGTATCAGCGCGCGATCGCGGGTGCGTTGCATTGTTTCATCATTGGAACGAAGTTGAAACAAAATGAAACGCTGGTGGGGCCGGCTCGTAAGGGCGATATTCGGGCCAATCTCTTTGCAGCTTATTGATCTGGCGGGGAAAACAGTGCTGCCCCCGGCTTGGATTGGTCGGGTGGCAAGGGTTTTGCAATGGCAGAGCCCATCTTTCCCGGAGATCGCCCATGAAGACCCCATCCGTAGGTCAACGCTTCCGTCAGCTGGCTGTTACCGAAAAGCCTTTGCAGATCGTCGGCGCGATCAATGCCTATGCCGCCCTGCTGGCGGAGCATGCCGGCCACAAGGCCCTGTACGTGTCTGGTGGTGGGGTGGCGGCCAGCTCCTGTGGTCTACCCGATCTGGGTATCACCACCCTGGAGGACGTGCTGATCGACGTGCGTCGCATTACCGACCGTACCGATCTGCCAGTGCTGGTGGATATCGACACCGGTTGGGGTGGGACCTTCAACATCGCCCGCACCGTGCGCGAGATGATCCGCGCCGGCGCGGCGGCCGTGCATATCGAGGACCAGGTGCTGGCCAAGCGCTGCGGTCACCGGCCCGGTAAGGCCATCGTCTCGGCCGATGAGATGGTCGACCGTGTCAAAGCTGCCGTAGATGCCCGTACCGATAGCGACTTCGTGATCATGGCCCGCACCGACGCACTGGCGGTGGAAGGCCTGCAAGCCGCCATCGACCGTGCTAGCCGCTGCGTCGAAGCGGGGGCCGACATGATCTTCCCTGAGGCCATGGAAAGCCTGGAGATGTACAAGGCCTTTGTCGACGCGGTGAAGGTGCCGGTGCTGGCCAATATCACTGAATTCGGCAAGACCCCGCTGTTCACCCGCGATGAGCTGGCGAGCGTGGGTGTAAGCATGATGCTCTATCCGCTTTCTGCCTTCCGTGCCATGAGCAAAGCGGCACTGAACGTCTATGGCCATATCGCGGCCGAGGGCAGCCAGAAGAGTGTGCTCGATACCATGCAGACCCGTATGGAACTGTACGACCACCTGGGCTACCACGCCTACGAGCAGAAGCTTGACGCCCTGTTCGCCGCCGAAGGCAAGGTCTGACCATGACCTTTGCACTGCGTGGCGAGCGTGTGTTGTTGCGCGATTGGCGGGATGAGGATATCCCCGCCTGGGCGGCCATGAACGCGGATCCGGAGGTACGTCGTTACTTTCCTGGCGTACTGACGGCCGAGCAGGCGAGTGGCGAGGCCGAGCGCATCCGTGCCCACGGTGCGCGCGAAGGTTTCACCTTCTGGGCGCTGGAAATCCCCGGCGTGACGGACTTTGCCGGCTTTGTCGGCCTTTTGCGTACCAGCTTTGAAGCCCATTTCACGCCTTGTGTGGAAATAGGCTGGCGTTTGGCTACCCCTTGCTGGGGTAAGGGTTATGCGACCGAGGCTGCCCGCCTGGCCCTGGATCATGGCTTCAAGACGCTGGGGCTGGAAGAGATCGTTGCCCTGACTACCCTGACCAACCTCCCTTCGCAAGCGGTCATGCAGCGTTTGGGCATGAGCCGGCGTGAAGAAGACGATTTCGATCACCCACGGCTCGCCGTGGATCATCCGCTGCGCCGCCACCTGCTGTACCGCCTGCCTCGAGCCGATTGGCTGGCCGGGCAGAAGGCCTGAACCGACAACGCTGTTGCGGTCCCGCTGCCGCTTCATTCCAACAAGGAGACAAAGACATGACCGAAGCCCAATCCGTGTTGCCCAAGCCGAAGAAATCGGTGGCGCTCTCCGGCGTTGCCGCCGGCAATACCGCCCTGTGCACCGTGGGTCGTACTGGCAACGATCTGCACTACCGTGGCTACGATATCCTCGATGTGGCCAAGGCTTGTGAATTCGAAGAGATCGCCTTCCTCTTGGTGCACGGCAAGCTGCCCAACCGGGCAGAGCTGCAGGGCTACAAGCAAAAACTCAAGGCACTGCGCGGCTTGCCGCAGTCGGTCAAGGCTGTACTGGAAAATCTGCCGGCCAGCGCCCACCCCATGGACGTGATGCGCAGTGCTGTATCGGCGCTGGGTTGCACCCTGCCGGAAAAGGACGACCACAATGTCGCAGGAGCACGTGATATTGCGGACCGCCTGATGGCCAGCCTCGGTTCCATGCTGCTCTACTGGTACCACTACAGCCACAACGGCAAGCGCATCGAGGTCGAGACCGACGACGACAGCATCGGCGGTCACTTCCTGCACCTCTTGCATGGCGAAAAGCCGTCCGCGAGCTGGGTACGTGCCATGCATACCTCGCTGGTGCTGTATGCCGAGCATGAGTTCAACGCCTCGACCTTTACCGCCCGCGTGATCGCCGGCACGGGTTCCGACATGCATTCGGCCATCACCGGTGCCATTGGCGCACTGCGCGGTCCCAAGCATGGTGGCGCCAACGAGGTCGCCTTCGAGATCCAGAAGCGCTACGACTCGCCGGACGAAGCCGAGGCCGATATCCGCGCCCGGGTAGAACGCAAGGAAGTGGTGATCGGCTTTGGCCACCCGGTGTACACCATCAGTGACCCACGCAATGTGGTGATCAAGGATGTAGCCCGCTCCCTGTCGCTGGAGGCCGGCAACACCAAGATGTTCGATATCGCCGAGCGGCTGGAGAGCGTGATGTGGGAGATCAAGAAGATGTTCCCCAACCTCGACTGGTTCTCGGCCGTCAGCTACCACATGATGGGTGTGCCCACCGCGATGTTCACGCCGCTGTTCGTCATTGCCCGCACCAGCGGCTGGGCGGCACACGTGATCGAGCAACGGATCGACGGCAAGATCATTCGCCCCAGCGCCAACTATACCGGTCCTGAGGACCTGGCCTTCGTGCCCTTGGCCGAGCGCCCCTGACCCCGCGGGCGGGCCCTGCCCGCCCCGTTCTGACCTTCCCTTACAGCAAAACTAAGGACACACCATGTCTGCACATATCTCCAACGTCCGCCCGGCCCCGGATCAGGTGCTGGTCGACATCGCCGACTACGTCTGGAACTATGAGATCAAGTCCGACGAGGCCTACAACACCGCCCGCCTGTGCCTGATGGATACCCTCGGTTGTGGCTTCGAAGCGCTGGAATACCCGGCCTGTACCAAGCTGCTCGGGCCGGTCGTCCCTGGCACCGTGGTGCCCAATGGCGCCAAGGTACCCGGCACCTCCTTCCAGCTCGACCCCATCCAGGCGGCCTTCAACCTGGGCGCCATGATCCGCTGGCTGGACTTCAACGATACCTGGCTGGCTGCCGAGTGGGGGCACCCTTCGGACAACCTGGGCGGCATCCTGATGGCAGCCGACTGGCTCAGCCGTACCCGGGTGGCTGCCGGCAAAGCGCCACTGCTGATGCGCGATGTGCTGACCGCCATGATCAAGGCCCACGAGATCCAGGGCGTGCTGGCGCTGGAAAACAGCTTCAACCGAGTTGGCCTTGACCACGTCGTGCTGGTCAAGGTGGCCTCGACCGCCGTGGTGACCAAGCTGCTGGGCGGCACCCGCGATGAAGTGATCGACGCGGTCTCGCAAGCCTGGGTTGATGGCCAGGCCCTGCGTACCTACCGTCATGCTCCCAATACCGGCAGCCGCAAGAGCTGGGCGGCAGGCGACGCCACCAGCCGCGCCGTGCGCCTGGCTCTGATCACCCTAAAGGGCGAGATGGGTTACCCAGGCGTGCTGAGCGCCAAGGGCTGGGGCTTCTACGACGTACTGTTCAAGGGCAATGAGTTCAAGTTCCAACGCCCCTACGGCAGCTATGTGATGGAACAGGTGCTGTTCAAGATCAGCTTCCCGGCCGAATTCCACAGCCAGACCGCCGTGGAATGTGCCATGACTCTGCACGGCAAGCTGGCTGCAGCCGGCAAGTCGGCGGCGGACATCAAGAAGATCACCATCCGCACCCACGAAGCCTGCATCCGCATCATCGACAAGAAGGGCCCGCTCAACAACCCGGCCGACCGCGACCACTGCGTGCAGTATATGGTGGCCGTACCGCTGATCTTCGGTCGCCTGACCGCGGCCGACTATGAGGACGGCATCGCTGCCGATCCGCGTATCGACGCCCTGCGCGACAAGATCATCTGCGTTGAGGACCCCGCCTTCACCAAGGACTACCACGATCCCGAGAAGCGCTCGATCGCCAATGGTCTGACCGTAGAGCTGAACGACGGTACCGTGCTGGACGAAGTTGTCTGCGAATACCCGATCGGCCACCGTCGTCGCCGTGGCGATGGCATTCCTTTGCTGGAGGCCAAGTTCAAGACCAATCTGGCCCGCCAGTTCCCGGTCAAGCAAGCCGCCGCCATCTATGCACTGTGCGACAACCAGAAGCAGCTGGAAGCCACCCCGGTCAACGAGTTCGTGGACCTGATGGTGATCTGACCCGGCCTAGTCGGTCTGCTACGGCAAGCTGCGGTCTGAACGGGAAGCCTCTGGCTTCCCGTTTTCCATGGTGTGTTTGTCCGAATCTGTCCTGTACGTGTCGTTGCCGGGTGCTGTGCATAAGCGCTGCCAAGACTACAGTGCGTGCTCCTCACAAGTACTAGGGAGTCGTAAAATGTCTGCAGCTTTGCTGGTGATCGATGTACAGGAGTCCTTTCGTCATGCGCCCTACTGGCAGGATATGGAATTGCCCGCCTACCTTGACCGCCAGAACAGGCTGATCGCCGCAGCCCGGCAAGCCGGGGTACCCGTAGTGCGCGTATTCCATGTCGATCTGGTCGGGTTTCCGCATTTCAGCCGGGAGTCGGGTTATATCGTGCCCTTGGCGGGGAGCGATGATTATGCCGACCACACGGTGGAGAAGCATGTACACAGTGCCATGGTTGATACCGGCCTGCCGGACTGGCTGGCAGAGCGTGGCGTACAGCGGCTGATCGTGTCCGGCATCCGTACCGAGCAGTGCTGCGAGACGACTACCCGCCATGCTGCCGATCTTGGATTTGCGGTGGATTACATCAGTGATGCCACCCTGACCTTCCCCATGCAGCACGCCAACGGCCGGTGCTATACGACCGATGAGCTGCGCGAACGAACCGAGCTGGTGCTGGCTGGACGATTTGCCCGTATACGCAGTACGGCTGAGATGGTGGCTGAATTGAGCGAGGAGTGAGCGATGCTGAGCATGCGCCCTGGTTGTGAGTGCTGTGACCGAGACCTGAAAGCCGATGAGGCTAGAGCCTATATCTGCAGCTTCGAGTGCACCTTCTGCAGCCGATGTGCGCAAGGGCATCTGGGCCTGCGCTGCCCCAACTGCGGCGGTGAGCTGCTGCCAAGACCTGCGCGGCCAAGCGCATTGCTGAGCAAACACCCGGCCAGTACTGAGCGTGTTTACCACCCAGAGCGTCATCGCCATGCCGAGTGAGCCTGCCTGCGCCGGCCCGGTGGTGCCGGTCTACTTCATCCTGCTCCCGGGGCATTTGCTGCTGGATTTTGCTGGCCCGGCCGAGGCACTGCGCATCGCCAACCAGAATGGTGCGCGCTTTACGTTGCACTACTGCGGGCCGGACCCGCAAGCAGGCAATTCGCTCGGGCTTAGCCTGGGTGGGTTGGTACCCTTGCCGGAGCCCGTACCCGACGGTGCCTGGTTGATCATTCCAGGGCTCAGCAGTGCGCTGGCGAATGAAAACAGCCCGGCTTCGAAGGTGGCTGTCGCCTGGTTGGCTCGCGTGTATCGGGCCGAGCTGCAACTCATCACCATCTGTTCGGCTGCCTTGCTGGCTGCGGCCGCTGGCCTGCTGCCCGGGCGGCGTTGCACCACCCACCATAGCCTGATCGGCCGCTTGCGGGCCTTGGCGCCGACGGCACGGATAGAAGACGACCGTATCTTCAGCATCGACGGCAATATCGCCAGCTCGGCCGGCATTACCACCGGCATAGACCTGACCTTGGAGCTGATCTCGCGTACCGCCGGCCCGCGCGTAGCGCTGGAGGTGGCACGCGAGATGGTGGTCTGGCTGCGGCGCGATGGTGGCAGCTCGCAGCACTCACCCTACCTTGATCATCGTAATCACCTGCACCCGGCAGTACATCGGGCCCAGGACGCCATAGCCGCGGCACCGGAGCGACGTTGGCGCATGGAAGAGTTGGCCGAGGTGGCCTGCGTCAGCCCGCGGCACCTGGCGCGGCTGTTCAAGCAACACGCTGGTCTGGCGCCCAATGACTACTGCCAGCAGATGCAACTGGCTTATGCCGAACCTCTGCTCGCGCGGACCGATTGGTCGTTGGAACGCGTGGCCGAGGCGGCCGGTTTTGGTTCGGCGCGCGACTTGCGGCGGGTATGGCTGCGCCAGCGTGGGCTGGCGCTGCGGCGCGCCGAGCTTGGCTAACGCTGTCAGGCTGCCAGGGGAGCCGTGGCCAGACCCGGCTCTCTGGCCAGGATACGGCGATAGAAAGCCGCCAACCGCTCGGCAGTGGCGGGGGCGCTCCAGCTGGTGGCGTAGACGGCGGCCTGCTCTGCCAGTTCGGCACGCAGGGTGGGTTGGTCCAGGAGCTGGGCAAGCTTGGCGGCAAAGTCCTCGACCGTGTTCTCGGCACACAGGCAGCCCAGACCCGGTTGCAGGATATCGCGGGCCCCCATGGCCGGGATGGCTACCACCGGCAGACCCATGGCCATGGCTTCCAGCAGCACCAGGCCCTGCGTCTCGGTGGTCGAGGCAAAGGCAAAGACGTCGGCCGCCCGGTAGCAGTTGGGTAGCTCGCGTGCGCGGTCCATATAGCCCAGAAAGAGCACATGTCCGGTGATGCCCAGCTTGGCCACCTTGGCCTTGAGGTGACCGAGTGCCGGCCCTTCCCCTGCGATCACCAGCAAGAAGCGTGGCCGTTGCCGTGCCAGTCGTGCAGTCACCTCGAGCAGCATGTCGATATTCTTTTCATGTGCTACCCGCCCCACGAAAAGCGCGACCTCGCGGTCGGCCGCGATGCCGTGCCGAGCGCGGAAGTCGGCGCCGTCGCCAACCGAGAATTGAGCTAGTGGTATGCCGGTGGGAATGATCTCGATCGGTGCCGTTACGCCGTAGCTATGCAAGGCGTCACGCATGGCCAAGGAGGGGGCGATCACGCCATCGGTGGCATTGCACTGCCCACGCGAGAAGCGGCGGGCCACCAACCGGGTCAGGCTGGCAGGCAGCAGCTTGGCATAGTGGTGCAGGTATTCTTCAAAGAAGGTGTGGTAGGTGGTGACCACCGGCAGCTGCATCTTGCTGGCGAGCTCCAGGCCCGCGTAGTGGGCAATGAAGGGCGTCTGGATATGCACCAGATCGTAGCCTCGCGAGGTCAGCTCTGGCAGCTGCAGGCGAATGGCGTGCCGTTGCATCAGGCGGTCCTCGGGGTCGAAGGCGAGGTAGCGCGAGGGGATGCGGTGTATGCCTTCTTCGGCCGACGTATCAGGGTAGGCTGGCGCGATCAGGTCGATCTGTACGCCTTGTGCCGGCATCTCCCGGCGAAAAGTCTGGATCGAGGTCGATACCCCGTTGACGCGGGGAAAGTACACATCCGATACCATCAGTACGCGCATGCCCGACCCCTGCTTTGGATAAATGGCTGGAGCCTAGTCGCCGGGCATGACGAAATGATGACCGCCCTGGCGTGCTCAACTGGTCATGCTGAGCGGGACTTCGCCGACCATGGCGCGATTCCGACCCTGCTCCTTGGCCTGATAGAGCGCCTGGTCCGCGGCGCTGATCAGCACATCGGCAGCCATGCCCGGTTGTGGCGTAAAGGCGGCGATGCCGATGCTCACGGTCACATGCTTGCTGGTGGTGGAGTACGCGTGCGGGATATGGACGCTCGCCAGGGCCTGGCGGATATGCTCGGCCACTTCGGCGCCACCCTCGGCCCCGGTCTCGGGCAGGACTATGGCGAATTCCTCGCCACCGTAGCGGGCAACGAAGTCGCTGGCACGGGAAACGGCACCCTGCAGCACGAGGGCGACCTGGCGCAGGCACTCGTCGCCCATTTGGTGTCCGTAGCCATCGTTGTAGCGTTTGAAATGGTCCACGTCGATCATCAGCAGGGTCAATGGATGACTGGCCCGTGCCGCCCTGCCCCACTCGCTCGTCAGCCGTTGATCGAAGGCACGCCGGTTGGCTACCCCGGTCAGACCATCCTGCTGCGCCATCCGGCCCAGTTCGCTGTTGGCGGTCATCAGTTGCTCGTTGGCGGCATTGAGAGCGTCCCGGGTGGCCTGCAGCTCCTCGATATTTTCCAGCAGCTGCTCCTCGAAGGCCTTGCGCTCGGAAATGTCGCGCATGACCCAGGTAAACAGCCGTTTGGCGCCCAGGTGGATCTCGGTCACGGTCAGTTCCAGCGGAAAGGTCGAGCCATCCTGCCGCTGCCCGAGCATCTCGACCCGTTGACCGATGATGCGACCACTGTGCTCGCCGGTATCCATATATTGCCGCAAGGCAGCCTGGTGCTGCGCCGTCTCGGTATCGGGGAACAGCATCAGCACGGGTTTGCCCATGACCTTGTGCAGGCCGTAGCCGAATATCTCCGCCACGGCCGGGTTCAGCGCCTGGACTTCGCCACAGTCATTGACCACGACGATGGCGGCCTGGACGCTCTCAAGAATGGAATTGAGCAGGGCATCCTCCTCCACCATCTTGGCCTCCATCGCCCGTATTTCGCTCAAGTCATGCAGCACCGAGGCAACAAAGGTGGGGGGCTTGCCGTGCATGCGTGGCGCCACGATGAGCTGGTGCATGTCGGTTACCTGGCCGTCACGGGTCTGCCACTGGGTCTCCCCTTGCCAGGTACCTTGGGCGATCGCCTGCGGAATGCCGGTATTGACCACCAGCTGGTAGGCCCAGTCGGCATAACCATCGCAGGACTTGAGTCCGTCGAGTGGATCGTCCGGCCCCAAGCCCCAGCGCTGACGACCCGCGGCATTGAGGTAGATGATGTTGCCATCCAGGGTGACCATGCGGACGATGTCCGGCAGCATCTCGACCACGGCTTCCAGGCGGTCCCGCTCTTCCTCGATCCGTTTCTGCTCACTGATGTCGTAGCCCATGGCCATGGCGCCGATCACCCTGCCCTCCGCATCCTGCCGCGGGGACAGGCTCATGCGCACGGTCAGGGCGTGGCCGTCCTGGTGACGGTAGATCCACTCGTGCACGCTCGGGCCTCCGCCGTGCATGGCCATGAAGATTTCCGACCCGGGCTCCAGGGGCTGGCCGCGGGCCTCGCCCAGCTCGTGGACATAGCGGGCCAGATCGGCACTGTCGTGGAACAGGGCGGGGGTATGGATGCCGATTACATCTTGCGCCCGGTAGCCCAGCATGGCTTCGGCGGCCTTGTTGAACAGCGTGACGATGCTGTCGCTGTCGATCACGATGATGGCGTAGGGAGCAGAGTCCAGGATATTGCGCTGCAGTGCTTCGGTCGCGGCCAGTGTCATCT
This sequence comes from Chitinimonas sp., assembly GCF_036568685.1. Taxonomy (GTDB): domain Bacteria; phylum Pseudomonadota; class Gammaproteobacteria; order Burkholderiales; family Chitinimonadaceae; genus Chitinimonas. Next base: position 37,256 of record NZ_DATCSC010000106.1, on the reverse strand, counting down.
CCGCCTGTTTGCGGTCGGTGATGTTGCGGCTGGTCATGGTCACGCCCCAGCCCATGGGGACGATGCGGTTCTCGTACCAACCCTCGCGGATGCGGGTATCGCCGAAATAGACCTCCTCGACAAAGGGCTCACCCGACTCGATCGCCTTGATATAGCGATCGAAGTAACCCAGCTCCTGCGCCGCCGGGTTGACCTGGGATTGCAGCCGCCCCACGAAATGGTCGCGCTCGGCGTTGACCATATTGAGCGCCATCTGGTTGGCTTCGAGCACACTGAAATCGATGATCTGGCCGTTCTGGTCCTTGACCGCCTCCAATACGAATACGGCATCCAGGCTGCCGCTGAACACGGCCCGGAAGAGCTCCTCGCTGCGCGCCACCCTGGCCTGGATGCGCGCCATCTCGGTGACTTCGTGTGCGAACAGGATGGCACCGACCAGATCGCCGGCATCGTCGCGCATGGGGGCAAAGTCGGCATCGAACAGGCGGTGCGTCGGGCCGAGCGCCAAGCGTAATTGTCTGGGCTTGCCCTGCAGGGTTTGCCGGAAGGGATTGATCAAGCTGGCCTGGTCCTTGGGGGCTCTTTGCAGCCATGTCTCCAGCGCGTCCCCCGGTGCGGGTGCATCGCGGTACATGGTCCCGAAGACCTGGCCCAAGGCCGGGTTGAGCAGGGTCACCCGAAGCTGCTTATCAACCGCCAGGATGGGGTCGGCACTGCCACCCAGCACCCCCTGCACCAGCTGCAGCGCGCCAGCAAGCTTGGCCTCGTGGTCCTTGCTGGTCTGGATGTCGGCAAAACTCAGTAGGTAGCGAACCGATTTGAGCAGGCTGCTGCTGCCCGAGGAGATCAGGCAGGCAACCCAACGGCGGCTGCCGTCAGGACGGCGTAGCTGCAACTGCAAGGTTGGGTATTCGCCGCTGGCCGCGAAGGACCGTAGCGCAAGCTGCATATGCGCCTGGTCTTGCGGTTCGAGCAGGGACAACCAGCCCTGGCCGCGCGCGAGCGCTGAGGGCATGCCGGTCATGGCTTGCCAGTTGGCGCTGAAAAACTGCCCCTCCCCATCCTGGTCCAGTGCCGCAACCCCCAGGGGGGCCTGTTCGAGCAAGGTAAAGAACAGCTGTTCGCGTGCCAGCCTTGCCTCGCCCTTGACCGCCTGGTTGGCGAACAGGAGTGCGGCGACCAAGGCCAGCGCCAACATGCCGCCGCAGAACAGTAGCCCGGTATGTGCGGCGGCAAGTTCGGCAACCTGCAGCTCAGTCGGGGTGATCTGGCTGAGCAGCCACCAGTTCTGCGGTCCCGGTCCGGTGGTGAAGGTCGGTTGCCCATTTAGCGATTGTGGCAACCGCAGGCTGGCGGGTTGTTGGTGGCGGAATACCCATAGTCCATCCGCCTCGCGGTAATGGCCTTGTTCCATAGATTGCATCTGCCGCCAGAGCGCCGGGTGCTCGTTTCCCCAGCTGCCACGAGGTGCTTGAGCTTGTGGCGGGGCATTCGGCGATGGTTGGGCCGAGAGCCAGCGCCCCTGCTGGCTTACTACCCCCAGGCGTAGCGCATCGCCGACATTGTGATTGAGCCGGGCCAGCAATTGCTCGGTTGGCAGGTCAAGTACGACAACACCGCGTTTGCTGCCATCGCGGTCGTAGAACGGGGTAAGCAACCGCAGCACCGAGGGATCGGTACCCTGCTTGCCGGGTAAGGGCCCGAGTTCGCCTGCGGCCAGAAAGATACGGCCGCGCGGGAGGCTCAGGCTGTCGCGGAAGTAGTCCTGCTCGTGCAGGTCCTCCAGCAGCTCGGGCGGGATCACGAAGGGATCGCCACGACGGCGTTCGACCTGTAGCCGCTCGTGCCCTTGCAGGTCGATCAGCCGGGCTTGGGCGTAGTAGGGCTTGTAGCTGAGCAGCGAGAGGAAGTGTTGGGCGTGGGCCTGCCAGCGTGAGACGGGCTCTGCGGCCAGGGCCTGCAGTTCACTGTCGTTTGCCAGCAACATCAGATCGATGCCGCAATCGGCAAGGACTGCGCCCATTTCCCGTTCACTGGCAGCCAGTTGCTGTGCCGCCTGTTCGGTCAGCCCCATGATGATCTGGCGACGTTCGGTCTGCCATAGCCAAAGGCTGCCCAGCAGCGCCAGCAAGGCCAGCGGAAGGAATGTGCGCAGCAGCCGGCGTAGCCAGACGGCGCGCGCAGAGAGCACCGGTTGATTCAATCTCCGCCCCGCTCGATTCATTTATTGGATTTTGCGCTGTCTCCAGAACTATAGGCGGTGGCCCAGAGCGAGGCAGCACAAACGTGTGGCGCTTTACATAGTCGAAACCAGGGACATAAAATACCGACGAGTATGCTTATTTGGAGTACGCGGCCTTGAATCGTTCCGCCAACCACACTGCCGAACTTGATATCCACGAAGCCCGCCAGCGCGCGATCCAGGCCTTGCGCCTGCTCAGCAGCGGCAAGGCTGCCGCGGACGTGAACTATGGCGAGATCGCTGCCGAGACTGGCCTGCCCTGGCAGACCGTCAAGCGGCTACTTGGCCCGCGTGAGGATTTCGCCAGCCTGCTGGATGGAGATGCCCCGCAACCGCTGGACACCCGTGACCGCATTCTGGAGTCGGCTGCGCGGGTCTTCGCCCAGAAGAGCTACCAGGGCGCCTCGCTCGACGAGGTGGCGGCCGACGCCGGGCTGACCAAGGGCGCAGTCTACTGGCACTTCAAGAGCAAGAACGATCTCTTCTTTGCCTTGCTCGATAGCCGCTTCCAACAAGAATACGACCAGCACCTGCCGGAGGCATTGGCCCGGGAGTCTGCCCATGTGGACCCGAAAGATAGCATGAAGGAGCTGCTGGCCGGTGTGCTCGAGCGGGTCAAGCATGATCCGGACTGGCCTCGCCTGTTCCTCGAGTTCATGGGCCAAGCCCGCGACCCGGAAGTGCGCAACCGGCTCTCCAGTGCTTATCAGGATTCCTGGCGCATGTCCGCCGGTCTGATCACCCACCAACACCAGCTGCGTGGCCAACAGCCACCGGCCGACCCGGAGCTGCTTGCCGTCTTCTGGAGTGCCCTGATGGACGGCTTGATCCTTTCCTGGCTCATCAACCCCGAACGTATCCAGCTCGATAGCCTGATGCCGCGCATCGTCGACATGCTGTGGCAAGGACTGGCTCCCCAATCCCCCGAATCAACGAAGGAGTAAAGCCATGCAAGCCCTCCGCTCCCGTTTCAATCGCCGTACCGTGGTTGTCAGCGTCTGCGCTGCGCTGGCCCTGGGCGGTATCGTCGCCAGCCAATCCGGCCAGGCCGCCAATGAAAAGGAAAAAGCCGGCGACAAGGACAAGAAGCCCGCCGTCGTCCTGGAGCTGGCCGCGTCCGACATCGCAACCGTGACCGATGGCAGCCTGATCCAACCACTGGCCCTGTCGGGCACCCTGAGCGCCGTGCGGCAGACCGCCATCAATGCCGAAGTCGAGGGCGTGGTGTCGGAAGTGCTGGTGCGACCCGGTGAGGTGGTCAAGGCCGGCCAGACGCTGGGCCGCTTCGAGACCAGCGACCTTGGCCATCTGCTGGCCACCCGCCAAGCCAACCTGGAGCGTTCCCGCGCCGAGATGCAATTGGCGGAGAAGAACCGCGACCGCAGTGCGAACCTGTTGAAGCAAGGCTTTATCTCGCCCAACAGCAATGACGCCACCGAGAACAGCCTGGCCGTTGCCGCCGCACAATACCGTGCCGACCAAGCCCAGCTCGCCATGGCGCAGAAGGCCATGCACAACAGCATCATCCGTGCGACCTTCAGCGGCATCGTCTCTGAGCGCAAGGTCGAACCGGGTAGTCGGGTAGCCATGAACCAGCGCCTCTTCAGCGTGGTGGACCTGAGCGAGCTGGAGTTCGAGGCTGCCGTGCCGGTCAATGGCCTCGCTGCTGTGAAAGTCGGGCAGGAAGTGACCCTGACTATCGAAGGCTTCACTGGCCGCGAAATGAAGGGCCGGGTCGAGCGTATTGCCCCGGTGGCCGACAGCGCATCGCGCATGGTGCCGGTCTATGTACGCCTGAAGAACCCGGACGGTGCGCTCAAGGGCGGCATGTTCGCCCAAGGGCAATTGGCGATCGCACGGGCCGACCATGCCGCCACCCTGCCCTTCGGCGCGATCCGCGACCTAGGTACGGCAGCGCCCTATGTGCTGGCTGTGGAAAACGGCAAGGCGGTGCGGCGGCCAGTCAAGCTCGGTCTGTTGAACGAGCTGAGCAAGCATGCGGTGATCGAGAGCGGTGCGCAGCCAGGTACCAAGGTGGTGATCGCCAAGATCGAGAACATCAAGCCTGGTCAGTCGGTCAAGCTGCCGGAAGCGAACAAGTCCTGATCCTGGTGGCCAGCCGTTGATGCGCCTCACCGCGTGTTGACGGCCGGTTTGCCGGCAGGCTTTAGAAAACAGACAGCTGGCGCTAAATGCCGCCTGTCTCTGCATAACTTCGTCTGAGGGAATGACCATGTGGTTCACCCGAATCAGCATCAAGAACCCCATCTTCGCCACCATGCTTATGGTGGCGCTGGTGGTGCTCGGCCTGGCTGCCTATTGGCGTCTGCCGGTCGAGGAAATGCCGGACGTGAAATTCCCCTTCGTGGTGGTGGTCACGGCCTATCCCGGCGCCTCGCCGGAGATCGTTGAGAACGAGATCTCCCGCCCCATCGAGGAAAAGATCACCGGTCTTTCCGGGCTCAAGCATGTCTCGTCCGACTCCTACAACGGCCAATCGGTCGTGGTGGCAGAGTTCGAGCTGAGCATGGACACCGAAAAGGCCTTGCGCGATGTGCGCGTCAAGGTCGACGAGGCCAAGGTCGAGTTCCGCAAGGAAATCAAGGAACCGCAGATCATCCAGGCGCGTAACGACGACCGGCCGACCATCTCTGTGGCGCTGACCAGCGACAAGCTGTCGGCCCGCCAGCTGACCGTGATCGCCGACCAGACCGTACGGCGCCAGTTCCAGACTCTCAAGGGCGTGGCCAGCGCCACCATCGTCGGTGGCGTGGAGCGGCAGGTACGCGTGCAGCTCGACCCCGCCCGGATGCGTGCCTTTGGCGTGGGTGCGGATCAGGTCATCTCTGCGCTGCGTAGCGAAAACCAGGAAGTGCCGGTAGGGAATATCGAGTTCGACAAGACCGAGCGCATCGTGCAGGTCAAGGGCCGTATCAAGGACGTAGAGGACTTCCGCCATATCATCGTTACCCGCAGCAACGGCCAGGTGATCAGCCTGGGTCAGGTGGCCCAGGTGTTCGATGGCGAGGATGAGCAGCAGTCTTTGTCGCGCGTGAACGGCAAGCGGGCGATTTCGCTGGATATCCGCAAGGTCGATGGCTCCAACACCATCGAGGTGACCGACGCGGTCAAGGAGATGGTCAAGAAGCTCGACAAGGAGATGTCGGAAGACGGTCTCAATCTGGCCGTGGTCAACGATTCCTCCAAGGGCATACGCAACTCGCTGTCCGATGTACGCGCCACCCTATTGGAAGGCGCCGCACTGACCATCCTGATCGTCTGGCTGTTCCTGGGCTCTTGGCGTTCCACGGTGATCACCGGCCTCACCCTGCCAGTGGCGCTGATCGGTACCTTCTTTGTGCTGCAGGCCTTCGGCTTCACCCTCAACGTGATGACCCTGATGGCCCTGTCGCTCTGTATCGGCCTCTTGGTGGACGATGCCATCGTGGTGCGCGAGAACATTGTGCGCCATGTGGAAATGGGCAAGGGTCATTACCAGGCGGCCATGGATGGAACGCAAGAGATCGGTCTTGCCGTGCTGGCTACTACGCTGACCATTGTGGCAGTGTTCATGCCAGTGGGCTTTATGGGCGGCATTATCGGCAAGTTCTTCTACCAGTTCGGTATCGCGGTCTGTGCCTCGGTGCTGATCTCGATGTTCGTGTCCTTCACCCTGGACCCGATGCTGAGCTCGGTCTGGCATGACCCGCATATCCACGGTGCCCGCCACGGCGGCATCTTCGGCCGCATCCTGGACGCCTTCGAGCGCTGGCTGGATCGCGTCTCGGCCTTCTATGGCCGGGTGATCGCCTGGGTGCTGGAAGAGAAGCGCCTCAATATGAACAAGTGGGTGGTGTTCGCCTTGGCGGTGGTGTTCCTCCCCATCACCATCCTGGCCGTATTCACCCGTCCGCGTGCCCGTGCCTGGATCATGTCCGGCTTCAAGGGCAACCCGACCTGGTCGCATCGCTTCCTGGTGGTGCTCGCCGGCATCCTGTCCTTCGTGTTGGCGCTGGCTATCCCGGCCATGGGCGGGGTGGGCACCGAGTTCATTCCCAAGGCTGACGTGGGTCGCATCTATATCGACTTCCGTACCCCCATAGGCACGGCCATCGAATACACCGAGGTAAAGGTCAAGCAGGTTGAGGCGGCGCTGCATGAGTTCAAGGAGATCGACGAGGTCTACTCGACAGTGGATGCGGACTCCAAGCACATCACCAATGTCACCATCAAGCTGGTCGACAAGAAGAAGCGCAGCCGTGGCCAGGAAGAGCTGGTCAAGTTGATCCGTGCCCGTATCGAGAAGATTGCCGGTATCGAGGTACGCAACGTGCGCGGCCAGGGTGGCGGCGGTGGAGATGGCGGTGCGATCGCAATCCAGGTGCAGGGCAAGGATCTGGATGAACTCAAGCGTATTGCCGAGACCATTGCCGAGCGTCTCAAGCGCATCCCGCACGTGACCGAGGTGCAGACCTCGCTGCGCGCTGCCAAGCCCTCAGTGGATATCGAAGTCAACCGAGAGATGGCCGGCAAGGTCGGTCTCTCCGTGGGGCAGATCGGTCAGGCACTGCGTCCGCTGATCGCCGGTGACGAAATCACTACCTGGAAGGCCCCGGATGGCGAGAACTACGACGTGATCCTGCGTCTGCCCAAGTCCAACCGGCGTATCGCCGAGGACCTGGCTGACCTGCCCATCGCCAGCCACGACATCGACCCGCGTACCGGCCAATACGCCATGGTGCCGCTGGGCCAGGTGGCTACGGTGAAGGACAGCGGTACCTCCACCCTGATCAAGCGTCGCGATTCCTACCGCAACGTGACCATCAATGCGGATGTGGATGGCGTGCCGGTGGGGTCGGTGCAGCCCGAGATCAAGAAGATGCTGGAGGGCATCCAGATGCCGCCGGGCTACCGCCAGGTGCAGGAAGGTGACAATGAGTTCATGACCGAGTCGGCGGGCTTTGCTGGCATTGCGATGCTGATCGGCATGGTCTTCATCTATCTGGTGCTGGCTTCGCAGTTCGGCAGTGTGCTGCAGCCCTTCGCCATCATGACCTCCTTGCCACTGAGTCTCCTGGGTGTGTTCCTGGCGCTGATGGCCTGGCGCAGCACACTCAACCTCTTCTCCATCATCGGCATCATCATGTTGATGGGCTTGGTGACCAAGAACGCGATTCTGCTGATCGACTTTGTGAACCGACTGCGGGCCGAGGGCATGAACCGCTTTGATGCCATGGTCGAGGCTGGTCGGGTGCGCTTGCGCCCCATCCTGATGACCACCTTCGCCATGATAGGCGGCATGCTGCCGCTGGCCCTGGCGCTGGGTGAAGGGGCGGAGTCACGGGCACCCATGGCGCACGCCATCATCGGCGGGGTGATCACCTCCACCCTCCTGACCCTGGTGGTGGTGCCGGTGGTGTTCACCTACCTCGACGACCTGACCGCCTGGCTGCTGCACTTCTTCAAGCCCAAGGGCGAGGCCGTGCATGGCCTGCCCGCCGGGTTGGAGAGTGCGCCGGAACCCGGTACCGGCCGCTGAACGTCGCTGTTCGGCAACGAAAAGCCGTAGTTCGTCGCATGACCTTATACGGCCGGCCTGGTGCTCGTTACCATGCCGGCCGTTCTGTTTGTTTTTTGGAACGCTAAGAAAACCAACACAAAGGGAATAGAGGCCGCCATGCAATTGTTGACCGTGTATACCGAGCCGAACCGCTTGTTCGGAGAGCTCAAGCTCAAATCGAACTTCATCCTGCCGCTGGTGCTGACCATTGTGGCGCTGATGGCCGTATGGCTCACCTACTACCAGCGCGTGGACGCCAGCTGGTTGATCGATCACTTCGCCAGCACCGCTGGTACCCCCGCCAAGCAGGAAGCAATACGCAAGAGCATGAATGTCGGCGTATTGAAGTGGGGTTCGCTGATTGGTGGTCCGCTGTTCCTGGTGGTGATCTACCTGATCAGCGCGCTCTACTACAAGCTGGCCGGCAAGATTTGCGGCGTTGAGGCCCGTTATGGCCAATGGCTGAGCTTCACCGCCTGGGCTGCCATGCCGGCGCTGCTTTCGCTGCTGGTTGCCCTGATTCAAGCCATCATCATGTCGCCGCAGACAGCACCTGGCGATATCAGCCTTACCCATCTTGACCCGCTGCTGAGCAGCTTGCCGCTGGACCATCCCTGGAAGGGCTGGTTGAGTTCCTTTGACCTGCTCAATCTCTGGAGCATCGGTCTTGCTGCCATCGGCTGGCGTAACTGGAGTGGCAAGGGCTGGGGCCAGGCCATCACCGTGGCCGCCCTGCCCAGCGTGGTGATCTATGGCATCTGGGCCGCGGTCATCGCTGCCACGCACTAATTGCTTGTTGCCGCCACGCCTTGCGTGGCGGCCTATCTCATTCTTACATCGGAACTTCCATGCACTTGCCGTTCAAGAAGAAGTGGCTGGGTCTAATCGCCATCATCCTGGTCATCATCGTGCCTCTGACGCTCAAGGCCCGCAGTGCCGGCCAGGGCAAACCGGTCGATATGGCGCCCTTGGCCAGCCAGGAGATCCGCCCGACCATTTTGGCCTCCGGCACCCTCGCCTTCCGTACCGAGGTCGCGCTGACTGCCGAGGTGACGGCCAAGGTCAAGGAGATCCTGGTGGCCGAGGGCGATGATGTGCAGAAGGGCCAGGTATTGCTGCGCCTGGACCCGGAGAGCTACCGCAATGCCATCGAGCGCGAGGAGGCTGGACAGCGCCAGAACCGCATCGGCATCGATCGCCAGAAGGTAGCACTGGAGCTGCGTCGCAAGCAGTTCGACCGGACCGATAAGCTCTACAAGGCCGGCATGATCGACCACTCCAAGTACGATGAAGACCGCAACCAGCTGGAGCTGGCCGAGGTCGAGCTGAAGTCCAGCGAAGAGGCCCTGCGGCGTGCCAGTGCCATCTTGGCCGAGGCGCGCGACCAGCTCAGCAAGACCGAGGTAAAGGCGCCGGTGACAGGCCGGGTTGTGGCCCTGCCGATCAAGGTGGGCGAAACCGCCATTCCCTCCACCATGAGTCTCGCCGGCGCGCAGCTGATGACCATTGCCGACACCTCGGCCATCAAGGCTGAGCTCAAGGTCGACGAAGGCGACATTGCCCGTATCGGCATGGGCCAAGTGGTGGATATCTACGCCGCGGCCTACCAGGACAAGCCACTCAAGGGCACGGTCGAAAAGGTAGCCTTGGCGCCCACGGTCGAGAACCAGGCGCGCGCCTACAAGGTGACAGTTGCCCTGGCTGACATCGGCGAACAAAAACTACGTTCTGGCATGAGCTGCCGGGCCGAGATCTATCTCAGCGACGGTAAGAAGCGGCTGGCCGCACCGGTCGAGGCCATCCTGAGCGAAGACAAGGACGGCAAGCAGACCAAGCGCTATCTGATCCTGGCGCGTGAGGGCAAGGCTGAAAAAGTGGAGGTCGAACTGGGCCTGTCCGATGACAAATGGCAAGAGATCGTCAAGGGCGCCAAGGCGGGCGACAGCATCGTCACCGGTCCGAGCCGCTCCCTGCGTGAGATCAAGGCTGGCGACAAGCTGAGCCAGCGCCCGGCAGAAGACAAGGACAAGAAACCGGCCAAGGGTGACAAGGAATGATCACACTCTCCGGCATCGTCAAACGCTACCGGATGGGTGACGAGGAGTTCAATGCCCTGGCGGGTGTGGACCTGCATGTCGAGCGCAATGAATACGTGGCGCTGACCGGGCCGTCCGGCTCGGGCAAGTCCTCGCTGATGAATATCCTGGGCTGTCTCGATACCCCTACCGAGGGGCACTACCATCTGAACGGACAGGATGTGGCCACGCTGGGAGATGACGCCCTCGCCGGCATCCGCAACAAGGAGATCGGTTTCGTCTTCCAGAGTTTCCATCTCCTGCCTCGCCTCAATGTGCTGAACAATGTGGCGCAGCCGTTGGTTTACCGTGGCCTCTCCCCTGCCGAGCGTGAACGCCTGGCGACCGACGCACTGCAGCGCGTGGGTCTGGGGCAAAAGCTCAAGCATCTGCCCAACCAGCTTTCCGGCGGCCAGCGGCAACGGGTGGCAGTGGCGCGTGCCCTGGTCGGCCGGCCGTCCATCCTGCTGGCGGATGAGCCGACCGGTAACCTCGACTCCCGCACTTCGGAAGAGATCATGGCACTGTTTGACGCCCTGCATTCCGATGGCCAGACCGTGATCCTCGTCACCCATGAGGCCGATATCGCAGCCCATGCGGCACGAGTGATCCGGCTGGTGGATGGCAAGATCGATTCCGACCTCAGACAGGAGCGCAAAGCATGTATCTCCTGATCGAATCGCTGCGGGCGGCCTGGCTCAATCTGATCGCCCACCGTCTGCGCAGCTTCCTGACCACCCTGGGCATCATGATCGGTACCGCTTCGGTGGTGGCCGTGGTGGCGCTGATGCAGGGTTTTTCGGACTCCATCAAGGCGCAGTTTGCCGACCTGGGCGGTACCGCCCTGACGCTCAAGGCCAGCAACAACTTTGACAACTTCAATAGCGGCAATATCAATCGCTTGCAGCTGACCGACCTCGACCTCTTGCGCTATCGGGTGGAGGGCATCAGCCATGTGGCGCCGGTCATGCAGGTCGCCTATGGCGGGGCCGTGCGCTACAAGGGCAAGAGCAGCTCGCCCCAGGTGTTCGCCACTTCAGCCGACTACACCTTCGTCGAGCACCGCTTCCCCGAGGTAGGCCGCTTTATCGTCGAAGGCGACGATCAAGGCCGCCGCCGGGTAGCGGTGATCGGCCCCAAGCTGCGCGATGACCTCAAGCTGCCGCAAAATCCGGTCGGCGAGTTCATCCAGGTCGGGACCGAGTGGTTCAAGATCATCGGCATGATGGAAAAGCGTGGTGAGATCTTTGGGCTCTCGCAAGATAACTACCTGATCATGCCCTTTGACGTAGGCCGGGCGGTGCAAGGGCAGAACCGGCGCCTGATGTATGAGGCGCACTTCACCGTATCGGCCATGGACGAGGTGGACCAGGTCAAGGAGCGGGTAAACCGGGCCATACGTTCCGCGCACAAGATACGGGCGGGCAAGGACGACGACTTCGAGGTCGAGTCGGCCGATCAGCTGGCCAAGCAGTTCGGCCAGATTACCGGCATGGCGACCTTGGTGCTCGGTGGCATTGTGGGCATCTCGCTCCTGGTGGGTGGCATAGGCATCATGACCGTGATGCTGGTCAGCGTGACCGAGCGCACCCGCGAGATCGGCATCCTCAAGGCCCTGGGCGCCACCCGGCAGGACATCCTGGTGCAGTTCCTGCTGGAGGCCGGCATGCTCTCCCTCCTGGGGGGCTTGATCGGCATCGCCATCGGCGTGCTGCTGGGCCATGGTATTGCCGCCCTGATCCCGAACTTCCCGCCGGCTTCGGTCCCCTTCTGGGTGGCCTTGGGTGCTGCTTTCTTCTGCGCCTTGGTCGGCGTGGTGTTTGGCATCATGCCGGCATCCAAGGCCGCCAATCTCGATCCCATCGAGGCCTTGCGTTACGAATAGCGACTCGACAGCCACCGCCCTGCCTGCGCAGGCGGTGGCTGGCTCGCCAAGATCATAGGTCTTGTTGCCTCAACCCGAAACGGAGAACAACCGTGAACAAGCCCATACTGCTGGCAGCCCTGATTGCCGGCGGCCTTACCGCGCACGCGGCCGATGCACCTGCCTACAAAGGCTTGGGGGCTGACAGCGTCAGCGCCGAAATCCTGGAGAAATTCCGCGCCAAGCCACTCGATGCCGAGCTGAGCCGCAAGGTGCAGAGTATTCTTGACCTGCGTGCGCCGGGTGGTGGGGTGCTGAGCCCGGATGGCAAGTCGCTCTACTTTGGTTGGCGGGTGACCGGTGTTGCGCAGGTGTGGCGCGTGGATGGACCGCAAGCCTTCCCTGTGCAGATGACCGGTGGCGAAGATGCTACCGGCGTGGCCGAGATCACACCGGATGGCAAGTGGCTGGTACTGAGCCGCGACCGCAAGGGCGAGGAGAACCCCGGCCTCTACCTACAGCCTGCCCGTGGTGGCGAGCTCTTGACCATCCAGCATATTGCGGGCGTGCAGACCATTGCCGAGTTCGTCACCGACGATAGCCGCTATGTCTACTTCCGTAGCAACGATGAAGCGCGTGACAGCTACACCTTCTACCGCTACGAGATCGCCAGCGGCAAGAAGGAAAAACTGTTCGCCGGCAAAGGCAGCTGGAATATTGTCGACCACCGCGCCGACGGGACCCTGCTGCTGCAGAAGGAAAACAGCAACTCCGCTACTGAGATCTGGGAGTGGAACCCCAAGGACGGCAAGCTCAAGCCCATCCTGGGCCAGGACGAGCGCGAAGACTATCGCGCAAGCTATGGCGCGCATGCGGGGGAACTGCTGATCCTGACCAACAAGTTCGATGAATTCCGGCGCATCTACCGGCTGGTGGGTGGCAGGTTCGAGCCCGTCTCGCCGGCGCAGCGCTGGGATGTGGCTGGCTACAAGCTTGATGAGCGCAAGCAGCGTCTCTATTACACCGTCAATGAAGGCGGCTACAGCAAGAGCTATGCGTTGGACGCCAAGTCCTACAAGCCACTGAAGCTGCCCGCCTTCAAGGGCATGGACCACGTGGTGGTCGGCTCGGTCAGCCGGGATGGCGGCAAGGTCATCCTGGGGGTGGAAAACGGCACCATGCCGCGTACCAGCTTTGTCTTCGACTGGAGGCTCGGCAAGTTGACCCAATGGGTACTGCCATCCACGCCGGAGGCAGATACCGGCAAGTTCAGCGTCGCCAGCCTGGAGACCTATCCGGCCCGAGACGGCACCCCCATCCCGATGTTCGTACGTCGTCCCACCAAGTGCGAGCCTGGTCCCTGCCCGGTTATCGTGAACTTCCACGGTGGGCCCGAGGCCCAGACCATCGCGGGTTTCTCCGCTGTGGCACAGCTTTACGTGGATGCCGGCTTTATCTTTGTGCAACCCAATGTGCGTGGTTCGGATGGCTATGGCAAGGCCTGGCTGCACAGCGATGACGGCCCCAAGCGGCTGGAGGTGGTGACCGATATCGAAGACGCCGCACTCTATATTCGCAAGCACTGGGGCAAGAATGGCGTGGCGCCCAAGATCGGCGTCTCTGGCGGCAGCTATGGCGGCTACTCGGTGCTGGTGGCCATGACCATGTTTGCCGGCGCTTACGACGCGGGCGTGTCCAATGTAGGCATCTCCAACCTGCTGACTTTCCTGGAAAACACCGCGCCGTATCGTCGTGCCAACCGGGCAGCCGAGTATGGCGACCCGGTCAAGGACCGAGAAGCGCTGATCAAGCTCTCGGCAACCAGCTATATCGACCGGCTGCAATCGCCGTTGTTGATCATCCAGGGTGCCAGCGACCCGCGTGTGCCGGTGGGTGAAGCCATCCAGATGTACGACGCCGCTCAGCGCAAGGGCATTCCCTCCGAGCTGATCATCTTTGCCGATGAAGGCCACGGTGCACAAAAGCGTGAGAACCAGGTGGCAACCTATGGCCACACGCTGCGCTTCTTCGAGCGTTACCTGAAGGGCACCAAGTAAGACCTCACTCGTAAGTATAAAAAAGGGAGGCTTAGGCCTCCCTTTTTCCTGGTGTTATCTAGCTCAGGCTTCACGCAACAGCCTTGAGCGTGAGGCTGCGACTGCCACCCCCAGACAAGTGGCCGCGAGCAGGCCCAGCCCGGCCTGCAGGCCAAAGCCATGCACCATATAGCCCATGACCGGCGGCCCCATCAGTGCACCGGTGTAGCCCAGCGTGGCGACGCCGGCTAGTGCAGCAGCCCCTTCCCTGCCTGCTGCGCTGAAGATGACCGGGAAGACGGCCGCGACCCCGAGGCCGGCCAGGGCAAAGCCCAGCACGGCGACAGCGATGGCGGGGGCGAAGATCGCGACCAGCAGGCCGACCACCGCGAGCACGCTGCTACCCGCCACCAGACGGGCTGCGCCGTAGCGCTCCTTCAGCCCGTCACCCAGCCAGCGTGCGACCAGCATGGCACCGGCAAAGGCGGCATAGGCCAGTGGCGCCAGCGCTTCGCTGGCATGCAGATGGTCACTCATATAGAGCGAGATCCAGTTGGTCAGCGAGCCCTCGGCGATAGCACCCAGAAAGGCGATCATGCCCAGCCAGACCAACGCGCCGTGCGGCAGGGCAAAGTGCTTGCGTCCCAGCTCCGGGTCGGGTGCATCGCAAGGCAGTATCTTCCAGGCGACCAGCAGCACGCCGGTCAGTACCACGGCAACCAGCACGAAGTGCAGCCAGGGGGCAAGTTCCGCCCCCGCGGCGGCACTGCCCAGCAGCGCCCCACCGAAGGTGCCGACGCAGAACCAGGCATGCAGCATGGACATCAAGGATCGGCCCGCCTCCCGTTCCTGCTCGGCACCGAGTGCATTGATGGCAACGTCGAAGCTGCTGGTGCCCGCGCCCAGGCAGAACAAGCCGAACATCAGAAGCGGCCAGTTGGGCAAAAGAGCCAGCACCGGCAGGACCAGCAGCAGCCAGATGCCGGACAGCAAGGCTGCCTGCCGCGCGCCGTAATGGCCGACCAGCCAGGCGGCGATGGGGAAGGAGCACACAGCGCCTATCCCGCTGCCCAGCAGTACGGTGCCCAGGGTGGCCGGGTCGAGCTGCAATGCATCGCGCAATGCTGGCAGGCGGGATGCCCAAGTGGCGTAGACCACCCCCAGCAGGAAGAACAAGGCAGGTATGGCTGCCCGTAGCAACCGCCCCGAACTCACCACCGGGGTGCCGATTTTATTCGACGACATCCGACAGCGCTTCCAGTTGATCCTGCAATTCCAGCCAGCGGGCCTCTACTTCAGCCAGCTCAAGGTCGATATCGGCCTGCTTGCGGATCGCCTGTTTGAGCCGCTCCTTGGCCGAATCGGCATAGATGGCTTCATCCGCCAGCTCGGCGGTCAGGATGCTCTTTTGTTCGGTCAGCGCCGACAACCGGGCTTCGACCTTGGCCAGCTCCTTCTCCAGCGGCTTGCGCAGACCCGCCAGTTTTTGGCGGGCTTCAGCTTCCTGGCGCTTCTGTTCCTTGCGGTCACCGGCTACAGCCGGTGCTGCGGCAACAACGGCTGCGACCGGGGCGCTGCTGGCGGAGGGCGCTACGGCAGCGGTCTGATCGCGGTAGCGCTTGTAGTCGTCCAGATCGCCGTCGAACAGGTTGACCTTGCCATCCTCGACCAGCCAGAAGCGGTCGGTGGTGGCACGCAGGAGGTGCCGGTCGTGCGAGACCACCACCATGGCACCCACATAGTCCTGCAGCGCCAGGGTCAAGGCATGGCGCATCTCCAGATCCAGGTGGTTGGTCGGTTCGTCGAGCAGCAGCAGGTTGGGCCGCTGCCAGACGATCATGGCCAGTGCCAGGCGGGCCTTTTCACCACCTGAGAAAGGCGCGACCGGGCTGCGGGCCATCTCGCCACGGAAGTCAAAGCCGCCAAGGAAGTTGAGCAATTCCTGCTCGCGTACATTGGGGCTGAGCTTTTGCAGGTGCCAGAGGGGGCTCTCGTCCAGTCGTAGATGTTCCAGCTGATGCTGGGCGAAGTAGCCTATCTCCAGGCCCTTGCCCTCGACCCGCTCACCCGCCACCAGCGGCAGATCGCCCGCCAGCAGCTTGACCAGGGTGGATTTACCGGCGCCATTGCGACCCAGGAGGCCGATGCGTGCTCCGGCCTCGATACCCAGCTCCACGCCATCCAGCAGGCGGTTGCCGCCGTAGCCGGCGGCACCGTGTTCGATCCGCAGCAACTGGGTAGGACTGGAGACCGGCTCGCGGAAGCTGAAATCGAAGGGCGAGTCGACATGGGCGGCGGCGATGCGTTCCATGCGCTCCAGCGCCTTGATCCGCGACTGCGCCTGACGGGCCTTGGTGGCCTGGGCGCGGAAGCGATCGATGTATTTCTGCAGGTGGGCAACTTCGCGTTGCTGTTTGTCGTAGGCCTGCTGCTGTTGTGCCAGCTTTTCCGCCTTCTGGTTCTCGAAGTCGGCGTAGTTGCCGGTATAGACGGTGATCTGGCCGTTGGCGAGATGGGCGATGGCGTTTACCGTTGCATCCAGGAAGTCCCGGTCGTGCGAGATCAGGAGCAAAGTGCCTGGGTAGCTGGCCAGCCAGTTCTCCATCCAGAGCACGGCGTCCAGGTCCAGGTGGTTGGTCGGCTCGTCAAGCAGCAGCAGGTCGGAACGGCACATCAGCGCCTGAGCCAGGTTGAGGCGCATGCGCCAGCCACCCGAGAAGCTTGCCACCGGCCGGGCCATATCGGCCACCGAAAAGCCCAAACCGGACAGGAGCTTGCTGGCGCGCGCGTCGGCGCTGTAGCCATCGACCGCCTCAAGCTGCCCCAGCCATTCGGCATAGGTGGTGCCGTCGTGGTCGGCATTTTCAAGCTGTCGCTGGATATGCCGCAGCTCGGCATCGCCATCGAGTACGTAGTCGAGTGCGCTGCAGGTCAGCGCCGGGGTTTCCTGGCGGACCGAGGCCACCACCAGGTTGGCGGGATAATCGAGGTCACCGCCGTCAGGGTGCAGTTCACCCCGCAGCAGGCTGAAGAAACTGGATTTGCCGGCGCCATTGGGGCCGACGATGCCAACACGCTGGCCGCGATGCAGCACCAGCTCTACACGGTCCAGCAGCACCTTGGTGCCACGCCGCAGGGTAAGGGAGGAGAGACGTATCATCCCGCAATTTTACCAGAGGGCGGGACACGTTCCCGAGACATGGAAATCGTCTAGAATTGGCGGGTTCCTTTTTCCGACCCGTCCATGTCTCCCTTCGACGCACAGCACGCCGACACCGCGCTGACTGCCTACCTCAACCTGTTGAAGAACAAGGGTGCAGCCACGGCGATCGTCACGCGCCGCAAGCATATCCTCCGGCACCTGCTGTCCGGCCTGGAGAGCCTGTCCGGCAACCATATGGTGGACGATGACGCCGGCTATCGGCGGGCGGTGGACGGAACGGTCGACAAGTTTCCTGACGACCAGCAGCTTGAGATCATCACCTCGGCACGGGAGTTCCACCCGTTCTGGATAGGCGATCTGAAGACGATTGCGCGACTCAATGCGGCCGATGCGCTGTCGCTGGGGACGACCCAGGTCGATCTGCGCGGCAGTCTGGTGGACATGTTCCAGCGGCTTGACGCCGACCCCTGGTCGGGCGAGCGCCAACCGAGTCTCGATGAGTACCTGTCACGGCTGGCGGAATCTGGCGCGGAGGACGCGGTGATGGATATCCGCGAGCGGCTTTTGACCTTGCTGCTCTACATCATCCGCCATGCAGAACCTACGCCGCTGGCGTACCGGGCGGGGGTGGATGCGATGCTGACATTGTTTTCCAAGGAAGATACCCGTCGCTTGTTTATTGAAATGGCGCGCGAATTTTTCTATTTCTGGAATGGCTACAACCAAGGCGAGCCGACTTCGCTTGCCCACGCTGCCTAATCCAACTTCCAGAGCCCCATGAGCCGTCCTTCCCCAGAACAAGCACTCGAACGGTACCTCGATGATCTGAAGCGGCGCGGCCTGAGTAATAAACAGCTCACGCTGGCCCGGCATTTCCTCCGCCATCTGCTCTCTACCCTGCGTGATTTGCCGCAGGATGGTTCTGGCTACCGTAAGGCGGCCGAGATGACACTGCGCAACTTTCCCGAAGACGCCCAGTTCGTGGAAATGCTGCGCGACTTCTTTCCCCATTGGAATGGTGAGGCACCCGACACGGTCAGCGGCCCGGTGCCCCGGCCTGCCGCGCCGCCGCCAGCTTCTCCGCCTGTCAGTGGCGGCCAAGCTGCGGCGAGTACCGCCAGCGCCGGCACCCTGCTCGCCGCCGTGGGGCGCATGAACGCCGACCCTTGGTCACAGGCCAGCCTGGCCCAGCTGGAGCGGCACACCCATCAGCTCAAGAGCTTGGCGCGCTACCAGGAAGAGCTCAAGAAGGCGGGCGTCGAAGATCTCAACATCCAGGCCCGCAGCCTGCTGATCAAATTGCTGCTCTATACCACCCGGGAGGTGGTGCAGAACACCGACAACTACCGTAAGGGGGTTGATCAGGTGCTGCTGCTGTTCCCACAGCAGGAGCGTTGGCATGTATTCGTCAGCTTGGCCCGGGAATTCTTCTACTTTCTGGCCAATGACCCGGAAGCCAGCAGCAAGCTGCAAAAACAGATCAGTACCGCAGATCTGCAAGGCTTGATGACCACCTAGCGCACCGCAAAAATAAACAGGGCGCCACGGCGCCCTGTTTGCTTTCCCTTGGCCGTCAGACAGGCCAGACCTGCAGCTCAGCGCTTGCCTTTCAGGCCCAGTGCCAGTGCAGCGCCAGTCAGCAAGGCAAAGCCCAAGGTGGACCAGCCCGGCAGCGAGAGACCCAGCAGGGTCCAGTCTATGATCGCGCACTCGCCGCTGCCCCGGAGTACCTCGGCTACCACGCTACCGAAGGAGGAGGTCTCCAGCATCTGGAACAAGCCTGCGCCGCAACTTGGCAGGTGCTCTGGCGGCCAGTACTGCAGGATGGTGTGGCGCAGGGCGATGGCAAAGCCGCTCAGCCCCAGGAGCGCCGTCAGCAGCCCGTAGACGCGGTAGCGGCGCTGGCCGGGGCCATGCAGGGCGGCCAGCAGCGCCACTATCCCCACGCCGATCACGAACACCCGCTGGAACATGCAGAGCGGACAGGGGTTGAGGTATTTGTAGTACTGCAGGTAGAGGGCAAATGCCATCATGCCGGCACAAGCCAGGGCGATCGCGAAAAAGCCCGCGCGGCGGGTAAGAAGCCAGTTCATGGTTATAGCAAGCGTAGGAGATAGTGGTCAGGTCGGCTCAGACAGCAGCAGGGCCTGGGTGGTTTCATCAAGATCGAGCGCAATATTGTGGGCCGACAACACGCGGTTGTCGGTGGGGCGCACGATCTTGAGATTGAGGAAGATCTTGTCCGGTGTGACCGCGTAGGTGCCCACTACAACCGCCTGGACGTTGTGGGCAAGGCTGATGTCCTTTACCTCGCGCGACAGCAGGAGCTCGCCCTTGCCCTCGCGCACAAAGATGCTGCCACGCAGCTTGAGCTCGACCAGCGGGTAGCCTTGCTGGGTAAAGCGGGCGGCAACCTGCTCGGCCAATACCCGGCCCAGGGTGGAACTCTCGGTCAGGCGGTCGATATTGACGAAGGTGGCCACGATCAGTGGCGCGTCCTTGGCCACCACAGGCTGGCTCAGCGCCGCCAGCTGGTCGGCAGCGTCGTAGCTGGCCTTGATCAAGGGGTTCTTGGCGCCCGACTGGTAGTGGGCGCAACCGGCCAGGAGCAGCAGCGCCAATGCGTACAAACCGGCCCGCATCAGAGGCTCCCCGTCACAGTCATCTGCTTGGTCACGGAGGGCGGCGCGGGGGGCGGTGGCGGAGGTGGCAGCAGTGAGGCGTCGTAGAGCTTTACGTCAGCCTGGTTGACCGCATAGGCCTCGGTACCGCGGAACAGGTAGCGGGCACCGTTGCCCAGCGCGGTGGTGACCACAATCTGCAGGCCACTGGCGAGCTTGACCGACTGCACGTCGGCTTCCAGTACCAGGCTGGTCTCGCTACGGCGCTGCGCTACAGCGACGCCCTGCTCGCTCAGGTTGCTCTGCAAGTATTGACGCAACGCCAGGGCAAAGGGTGTGGGCTGTGCCGGCTCGGCCACGTAGACCAGGCGATCGCCCAGACTCAGCTGGCTGGCCCGCTGCGAAAGGCGATAGGCCACGTCGCGCGCCAAATCGCCCCAATCTGCCGGGGCGCGCAGCAGTTTAGCGCCAGCGGTCTGGCTGGTTTCCTTGGTGGCGATGGCTTCTTGCCGCATGCGCTGCAGATAGGCGCAGCCGGTGAGCGTAAGCAGCAAGGTCAGCAGTAGCAGGCGGCGAAACACGGCGTCAGTCCTCGTTGGTAGCCAGCGCGGCTGGATCATAGCCGAGAAAGCGCAGGATGTCCTCGCGCCGCCGCATGGCGTCGGAATAGCCGAGTTCGATCAAGTCGCGCGCATAGCGCTTGTGGAACAACAAATAGGAAGTCAGTACGGAGCCCTGCCGCCGCAACGCCCCTAGGCCACGTAGCACGAAGCGCATGGTCCAGGGAAAATGCGCCGTATGGCGCGAGGCTATCTGCTCCAGCGGTCTTGAGGGCGAGATTACCAGCATCTCCACCTCACGCAACTGAACGTCGCGGCGGGCCTTTACCTCCTCGGGGACAAAGGAGAGCGTGCGGTTGACGCGGTTGATACGTTCGAGGTCAACCTCCATGCCATCGATGAATACGCTGTTCATCAGGTGGCCTGCAACCTGCGCCAGGGTCGGGTAGTTGGGTGCATACAGCCGTTCGGTCGGCGCCTCCCGGGCCGGCGACACGCCGATGACCAGCACCTTTTCGGCGCCCAGGTGCAGGGCGGGGCTGATGGGGGCGACTTGCCGGACCGAGCCGTCACCGAACCATTCCCGGTTGATCTGCACCGCCGGGAAGACAAAGGGGATGGCGGCCGAGGCCAGCAGATGCTTGAGATCGATCTTGGCACGGGCCCCCAGCCGCTGTACGCGGTTCCAGCCTTTGATGTCATCCGAGGCTTGGAAAAAGGACACCGATTGCCCGGAGTTGTAACCGGAAGCCGTGATGCTGAGGGCGCGCAGATGGCCGCTGTCTATCGCCTGCTGGATGCCGGCGAAGTCGATCAGCCGTCCCAGGAGTGAGGACAGCGGCGCGTTGTCGAGAAAAGATCGGGGATTGAGCTTGCCCATGCCACCGGCAAACAGCGAGCCGACCCAGTGGAAGAAGTACTTCAGGATGGTGCTGACATCGGTGCGATAGACCTGGTCGACCGAGAGGTTTTTCCAGACGAACTCAAGCTTGCACACCGCCCTGCGGAAATTCATGCTGCCGGAAGCAAGCGAGGCGGCATTGATGCCGCCGGCCGAAGTGCCGGAGATGACCTGGAAAGGATTGGGGGCGTCGTGCGGCAGCATCTTGGCGATCGCGCGCAGCACGCCTACCTGATATGCGGCACGGGCGCCGCCCCCTGACATGATCAGGCCGATGAGCGGCGACTTGGGATCTGGCATGGACTCCTCATTTATTGTGGTTACAGCCTCGCATCTGCTCCTCAAGCATAGTGCATGCCGTGTTGAACGGGCATAAAGCTGAGGGAGGCGCTGCAAAAGTGTCGCAAGTCACGGCACCGATACCTTGCAGCGTTTCCCCCACTGTCGGAGCATTTGACGTTTTACGGTATAATCGATTTTTGCCGCCAAGGACTTTGCCATGCGTGTCATTCAAAAAGCGCTGACCTTCGACGACGTCCTGCTCGTCCCCGCCCATTCCCTCGTCATGCCGCGTAATGTCAGCCTGTCCACCCAGCTGACCCGCAACCTGCGCATCAACCTGCCCCTGCTGTCTGCCGCCATGGACACCGTGACCGAAGGCCGCCTGGCCATCGCCATGGCCCAGGAAGGTGGTATCGGCATCGTGCACAAGAACATGTCGCCCAAGCAGCAGGCTGCCGAGGTTTCCAAGGTCAAGCGTTACGAGTCCGGCGTAGTGAAGGACCCGGTCACCATCAAGCCCGACATGCTGGTGCGTGACGTGATCGCCCTTACCCGCCAGCACAAGATCTCCGGCCTGCCGGTGGTCGAGTCCAATGGCCAGGTCGTTGGCATCGTCACCAACCGCGACCTGCGTTTCGAGAGCCGTCTGGACGCCCCCGTTTCCAGCATCATGACTCCGCGTGAAAAGCTCGTGACCGTGCGCGAAGGCGCCAGTGTCGAGGAAGCCCGCGAACTGATGCACGCCCACCGCCTCGAGCGTGTGCTGGTGGTCAACGAGGCCTTCCAGCTCAAGGGCCTGATCACGGTCAAGGACATCATCAAGACGGTCGAGCATCCCAATGCCGCCAAGGACAGCCTGGGCCGCCTCCTGGTCGGCGCCGCGGTCGGTACCGGTGGCGACACCGAGGAGCGCGTGGCTGGCCTCGTCGAAGCCGGTGTGGACGTGCTGGTGGTCGATACCTCGCACGGTCATAGCCAAGGCGTGCTGGACCGTATCAGCTGGGTGAAGAAGAATTTCCCGCAGGTGCAATTGATCGGCGGCAATATCGCCACCGCCGCTGGCGCCCGCGCGCTGGTCGACGCTGGTGCCGATGGTGTCAAGGTCGGTATCGGCCCCGGTTCCATCTGTACCACCCGTATCGTGGCTGGTGTTGGCGTGCCGCAGATCTCGGCCGTGGCCAACGTGGCCGATGCATTGGCCGGTACCGGCGTACCGCTGATCGCTGACGGTGGTATCCGTTTCTCCGGCGATATTTCCAAGGCCCTGGCGGCCGGCGCCCACTGTGTGATGCTGGGTGGCCTGTTTGCCGGTACCGAGGAAGCCCCGGGTGAGGTCGAGCTGTTCCAAGGCCGCTCCTACAAGAGCTACCGCGGTATGGGCTCGCTCGGTGCCATGCAGCAAGGCTCCAGCGACCGCTACTTCCAGGACAGCACCAGCAAGCCGGACAAGTTCGTGCCGGAAGGCATCGAAGGCCGCGTGCCCTACAAGGGCCCGCTGACCGCGGTGATCCACCAGCTGATGGGCGGCCTGCGCTCCTCCATGGGTTATGTGGGCTGCAACACCATCGCCGAGATGCACGAGAAGGCCGAGTTCGTGGAAATCACCGCTGCCGGCATCCGCGAATCGCACGTGCATGATGTGCAGATCACCAAGGAAGCGCCGAACTACCACGTGGACTGATCCACGCTGGCAGGTACGCATAAGGCCCCCGTCCTGGTACGGGGGCTTTTTCTTGTCCACGGCGCCCGGCCGCTGCTAAGGTGGCCGGACGATCAATTCAGCCCGTTTGTCGTGTCTCCATCCGAACTCCTTGCCCTTGCCCAGCAGCGCCTGGCTGCCGCAGACCTGCCAGCGGCGGACAACTTTGCGCTGATGGTGTTGGAGAAGTACCCCGCCTACGCGCCGGCCTGGTTGCTCAGGGCCGAGGTTGCCGTGCGGGCTGGCCAGACGGGCCAACTCCCCGCCCTGTTGACCGAAGCGGAACGTTTGGGCGGCGCCGAGGACGGCACTTTCCATTTGCGCTGCGGCGGGCTATGGCGTGCCGTGGCGCAACTGCCGGCGGCTACTGTGGCCTTCCGTCGCGCGGTAGAGGCAGAACCCACACTCGCGACTGCATGGCAGGCACTCGGGGTTGCCCAGCAGGAGCTTGGCCGGCCGGCAGAGGCTGCAGCGGCCTACCAGCGGGCGCTGGCTCTGGACGATACCTTGGCGCACAGCCATAACAACTATGCCATCCTATTCCAGCAGGCTGGGCAGGTTGATCGCGCACTCGGCCACTACCGCCGTGCCATTGCCCTGCTGCCGGACTATGGCGTGGCCTGGAAGAACTACGCCAATCTGTTGCAGGCCAGCGGTAAGTTGCCTGATGCGCTCACGGCTTATGAGCGGGCCACGCAATGCCTGCCCGGCGACACGGAAGCCCAGGCCGGCGCCCTGCACCTGCGCATGCTGCTGCTGGATTGGCAAGGGTTGGCGGAACGTAGCGAAGCGCTGGATCGGCTGTTGACCGCCGAGCATTGGACCCGCTACTCCCCGTTTATCCAGCTTGGCCTTGCGGATGATCCCGCCCGGCAGCGGCAGGTTGCAGAGCGCTGGGCTGCTGCCTATGCGCCAACCTTGCCTGCTTTGGCACGCAGAGAGGCAGACCGAGCCCGGCTCAGGGTGGCTTACCTGGGCGGCGACTTCTTTGCCCATGCCACGAGTTGGCTGACCAGAGGGCTCTTCAAGCGCCATGACCGTGAGCGTTTTGAGGTCATTGCCTACGACTATGGCAAGGTGGATGAATCGGTGGTGCGCAGCGACATCATGGCCGGGGTGGAGCATTTCGAGGCTGTGGGCGCGTTGGATGATGCCACCCTGGCACGATATATCCGCGCAGCGGACATCGATATCCTGGTCGATATCAAGGGCTGGACCCGCAACAGCCGTACCCATTTGCTGGCGGAGCGGCTGGCGCCGCTGCAAGTGCACTACCTGGGCTTTCCAGGCACGCTGGGCGCCAGTTGGTGCGACTACCTGATCGCCGACGCGACCGTCGTACCGCCAGGCCAGGAGCAGTACTACCGCGAGGCCATCGTGCGCCTGCCGGACTGCTACCAGATCAACGACAACGAACGCCTGGTCGCCCCTCTTCCGGATCGGGTCGAGGCGGCTCTGCCGGAAGCAGGCATGGTGTATTGCTGCTTCAACCAGCACTACAAACTGACGCCGGCACTGTTCCAGGTCTGGTTGGAGATATTGCAGGCGGTGCCGGGTAGTGTGCTGTGGCTGCTGGCTGGCTCACCTGTGGGTATGGCCAGGCTGCAGGACCTTGCCGCGCAGGCCGGCGTCTCGCCCGGGCGGCTGATCTTTGCGCCAGCCCTGCCGCAGGCAGCACATCTGGCGCGCTTGGGTTTGGCTGACCTGGCACTCGATACCCTACCCTGCAATTCGCACACCACCGCCAGCGATGCCCTCTGGATGGGCGTGCCCATGCTCACTTGCCTGGGCCGCGGCTATGCGGCGCGCGTGGCGGCCAGTTGTCTGCGGGCGGCGCGGCTGCCCGAGCTGGTCGTGGACAGCCTGAGCGCCTATAAGGATTTGGCGATCCGACTGGGGCATGACCGAGCTCATCTGGCTGCACTGAAGCAGCGGCTGCTGGCTGAGCGGCTGCATAGTGCCCTGTTTGATACCGATACGAAGGTAACGCAGTTGGAGGCGGCCTATCTGGCCATGTGGCAGCACCACCTGCGTGGCGAGCAGCCCGCCGGCTTCGATTTGCCTACATTGGCTGACTAGCCTCGACGCTGTTGGGTAAAGCGGGTGCGGTCGTAAAAGCCTGCCGGACGCTTGCGCACCCAGGCAACAAAGCGGGCAATGCCTGGGTGAGTCAGCAAGCGGGCTATGGTGTGGTAGTAGTCGGCCAACTCACGCTCGCTCAGATTGGCGTGGATGGTCTGGTGGCATATCTTGTGCAGCCGTATCGTCTCGCGCCCACCATGGCTACGTGGCACCAGATGGTGCTCGTCCACCGTCGTGCCCTCAGGCAGCGGCCGGCCGCACAAGGCGCATAGGGTCGGCCCGGCTGGTACTGCAGGATCGGGAAGGCCACCGGCAGCGCGACACCTCATACTCGGCGGTCCTCAGGCAACTGGCGGAAATTAGCTGCCCTGCTTCTCGGCGCGCACCACCACGTCGCGGAAGAAGTCATAGATGCCCTCCTCGCTCATGGAGCGGGCGTCGGCCAGCTCACCGGCCTTGGTGGCATAGAGTACGCGCTGGTCAGGTGCCAACACGACGGCGGCCGGGATGCCCTTCTTGATTGGATTGCCATAGACCGTGTCTAGGTCGAGATTACGGTCAAAGCGACCCACATCGATCTTCACCACCTCAAAGGACTTGGCGATCAGCTTGGCGTTCTTGTCGGACTTGAGTGCCTTGTCCAGCGCGCGGCAGTCCTTGCACCAGTTTGCGCCAAAGACCAACAGCACCGGCTTGTTTGCCTTGCGACCGGTGATCAGGGCCTGCTTGACCGCCTGTTTGGCATCGGCGGCTTCGTCATACGGTTGCTCGGCGGCAGCGGCAGGCGCAGGGGTATTGACGGCGGGCTCGCTGGCGTGGCCAAGCTGGCTGGCAAGGAGGAACGTGATGAAGAGCGCTGCTTTCATGGTGGGCATTTTCCTGGCTAAGGTTCGGCTGGACCAAGGGCGATTTATATATTCCAGCGATCTTATGGTGCGGAAATATTCGACGTCATTGATATAAGAAGCAATATGCAAGAACTTGCCTGCGACGGCAAGCGCTACCGTCTTGAACGGACTGTATACGTATAATGCGCCCCCATGTCACAGACCTACTCCGTCGATCACTACGAGAACTTCCCGGTTGCTTCACTTCTGTTGCCCAAGGTCATGCGCCGGCCCATTGCCATCGTCTACCGCTTTGCCCGCAGTGCGGACGACTTTGCCGATGAAGGCGACTTGAGCAATGAAGCGCGGTTGGCTTTGCTTGAAGGCTATCGAGCCGAGCTGGGCCGGCTGGCTGCGGGGGCTGCACCTGAGACGGCCTTGTTCCGCGACCTGCGCGACGAAGTGGTGCAGCCCTTTCAGGTGCCGCTGCAGCTCTTTTACGATCTGCTCGATGCCTTTGCTCAGGATGTGGTGAAAACCCGTTTTGCCGACTTTGGCGAGCTGATGCACTACTGCCGCCGTTCGGCCAACCCGGTCGGGCGCATTGTGCTGCATATCGCCGGCCATGCCGGTACGCGGCAATTGGCTTGGTCCGATGGCATCTGCGCGGCCTTGCAACTGATCAATTTCTGGCAGGACGTGGCCATCGATTGGCAAAAAGGCCGTGTCTACCTGCCGCAGGATGAGCTGGCGCGCTTCGGCGTGAGCGAAGCGCAGATTGCCGAAGGCCGGGTGGATGAGCGCTGGCGTGCGCTGATGGCTTTCCAGGTGGACCGTACCCGCCGCATGCTACGCGCCGGGTCACCCCTGGGGACCTATCTCAAAGGCCGTTTGGGGCTGGAGATTCGCCTGACGGTGCTGGGTGGGGATGCCATCCTCAAGCAGCTGGATGCCAGCGGCTACGATATGCACCGCCAGCGTCCCAAGCTCCGTGCCGCCCACTGGCCCATGCTGCTGCTGCGCGCCCTGTTTCCCAGGGCGATCCGGTCCTGATCAACGCCCCTGGCGAGTGCTGATCACGCCGCTCAGTACGATCAATATCATGGCCAGCCAGGCGCCGGCCGGCGGCACATCGCCCCAGAGCAGCATGCCAAAGACGCTGGAACACAGCACCGTGGTGTAAGCCAGGCTGGCTACCACCAGGGTACGGCCGGTTCGATAGGCGCGGGTCATGGCGAGCTGCGCCGCGGTGGCACAGCCGCCCATGCCGACAATGATCCAGACGTTTTCGAGAGTCACCGGATTGAAGCGATCGAAGGCCATCCAGCAGGCACTGGCGAGGGTGGCAAACAAAGAAAAGTAGAACACGGTGCGCCAGTCTGGCTCACCGGCCTCGCCCAACATGCGCACGTTCAGATAGGCGATGCCGGCACCAAAGCCGGAAGCCAGGCCCACGACCCCCGCCAGCCATTGGTCGCGGTCCAGCGTAGGCTGCAGCAGCAACACCACACCGACAAAGCCCAGCAGGACGCCACCCAGCAAGCGCCTGGATGGCCGTTCATGTAGCCACAGCGTGGTAAAGAGCGCCAGGAACAAGGGCGAGGTGTAGTTGAGCGTGACGGCAGTTGCCAGCGGCAGATGGGCGATGCCATAGAAATACATCATCAGCGAGGCGGTGCCGGCAACAGCCCGGGTGATTTGCTTGCCGAGCACCGGGGTACGCAGCGAGCCGCCGCGCAGCAGTACCACGGCACCTACCACCAGAAAGCCCACCAGGCAGCGATAGAACACCAACTCGGCGGTACTGAAGTAGTGCGCGCCCAGCTTGACGAAGACGCCCATGCAGGCGAACAGGATAGAGGCGACCACCATCCAGAAGGGGCCGGATTGCTTGAGGGAGCGGAACATCGGAAACGGGCGCTATGACAGCCCGCGTGGCAGCCCGGCCACGCGGCGGATTGAAGGTAAAGCTCAGGGCTTGAGCAGCAAGGCCCCGGCCAGGAGCTTGAGCAGTTCGCCCTGGCGGTGGGTGCCGGTCTTCCAGAACATGGATTTTAGCTGGGTGCGCACCGTAGACACCTGCACCTGCAGCCGCTCTGCCGCCTCGGCTGGGGTGTCGCCTTCCAATAGCAGTGCTGCCAGGCGGCACTCTGCAGGCGAGAGGCCGTAGAGGGCAGCCAGCACCTCCAACGGCTGCGCCTCGCTGGCATTGGGGTCGTGTGCCATCAACAGCACCAGCGGACGGCGGGAATCGGCCACCAGCGGCGAATCGGCCGGCATGGGGGCGATCAGCACGGTGTAGCGGCCGCCTTCCGGTCTATCCACCGCCAACGCACCGCGCTGGGCCTGGCGAGAGCTGGCCTGCTGCAGCAGGGCCAGGAGGCGCATATGGACATTGGGGTCCTCGGCAACCAGACAACCATGGCGCAGATAAAGTCCTGGCAGGCCATCGGTCTCGGCTGCCTGGTTGGAGAACAGCACGCCCCCTTCCCCATCCACTACCCACAGCGGCGCAGCCAGCCGGTCCAGCGCCTGCCGTGCGACGGCTGCCTGCATGCGCAGGCGGGAGAATTCGGTCGAGAGCCGGCAGGCGAGCTCAAGATGCGGCGAAAGGCGCGTCAGCAACTCGGCTTCGGAATGGTTGAATGCATGGTCACTGGTACCACGCTGAAAGCTGATCAAGGCCTCGTGGCGACCGTCGTCGAAGGCGCGGGTGCCGATAATGCGGCGAAGGCCATTGGGTAACATGAACTGCTGGAAAAATTCATTGCGAGCCACGAAGGCATCGTCGAAGAACTGGTGCTCGGCCACCCACTTGCCGACCGGTGTGCGATCCACCACCGCGGTCCAGGGGTCGAGTTTGAGAAATTGCCGGGCGTAACTTGCGATCACGCTGTCGTCATGGCCGTAGCTGTGCCATTGCAGCGGCTTGCCGCTGACTTTGTCGCGCAGTTGGTAAGTCCCGGAGCTGGCCCCGATGGCGTCCCCTATACGTCGCAACAGTGCATCCCATTTGCCGGGTTCGAGCACCACCGCATGAATGGATGTGACCAACAAATCATATTGAGGCAATTTATTCTCTGCCATTCAGGCCCACACTCCCGGCGGACAGGCTTGTTCTGTTCTGGATCGCATTCTGTACAAGGCCCAACTGATAGACAAGATATATGAAAACTATTTGCTGCCTATCCTCCATTTGGGTGATGACGGCAGGCAACAAGGCATTTAAATTCCATTCATCCGCCCGAGGAGGAGGAAATCTCGGGGGGAGGAGGAATCCCTCCCGGCCAGCGCGAAGACGATGGCCAGCAATAAGGTTGGCCCACAGATCGACAAAGTCCAAGCAACTTTGCGACAACCGTGGGAAAGCCGACAAAAAAGCGGGCGACCTACGGGTCGCCCGCAACCATTTTAGCGTGCCGCAGGCGGTTGTTGCCTGCTTCAGGCGGCAGCGCGGTCGAGCTGGCGCGGCAGGGTGAAGTAGAAGGTGGCCCCTTGCCCTGGCGCCCCCTTGGCCCATACCCGGCCATTATGGCGATGGATGATGCGCTGGACGATGGCCAGGCCCACACCGTTGCCTTCGAACTCCTGCGGGCTGTGCAGCCGCTGGAAGGCGCCGAACAGCTTGTCGGCGTAGGCCATGTCAAAGCCGGCACCGTTGTCCGACACATAGAAGGCGTTCTGCCCGTCGATATGGGTGGCGCCGAACTTGATCTCTGCCTGCGGACTGCGCGCCGTGAACTTCCAGGCATTGGCCAGCAAGTTCTGCAGGGCGACTCGCACCAGCTTGGGGTCGGCGTCGGTGATCAGGTTGGGCATGATGCTGATGGACACCTCCCGCTCAGGCTCGTTCTGCCGTAGCTCCTGTACCACCTCGGTGGCGAGTTCGGAGAGGTTGACGGGCTGGGTATTGACCTCGCTGCGGGTGAGCTTGGAGAGGTTGAGCAGGTCGTCAATCAGGTTGGACATGTTCTGTGTGGCGCGCCGTATCCGCCCCAGGTACTGCCGGCCAGCGTCGTCGAGCTTGTCGGCATAGTCCTCCAGCAGCACCTGCGAGAAACCGTCCACACTGCGCAGCGGCGCGCGCAGGTCGTGCGATACCGAATAGGAGAAGGCTTCCAGCTCCTTGTTGGCGGCAGCTAGCGCCTTGGTGCGTTGTTCGACCAGTTCTTCCAGATGGTTGCGGTAGTGGTTGAGTTCGATCTCGGTCGACTTGCGGGCGGAGATATCGATCAGATAGCCCTGCAGATGCCGCTCGCCCGCTTCATCCGGCAGGATGGTGGCTACCAGCATGACCCAGACGGTCTTGCCATTGGTGCCCAGCATGCGGCACTCGAATTCGATGGTGTTTTCCTTGTCCTGCGTTTCGGTAAAGAGCTTGTAGGCAAGGTGGCGGTCATCCTGGTGCAGATAGCTGGTCAGAAAGCCTTCGCTGTACCAGATATGCAGCGGGTAGCCGAGCAACGTTTCGGCTTGCGGGCCAACATAGGTGAAGCGCCACTCGGCTGGGTTGGCTTCCCATGGCACTACATTGGTCGATTCCACCAGACGGCGGTAGCGGTCCTCGCTGGCGCGCAGGGCGTGCTCGATCTGCTTGCGCTGCTGGATATCGGCTTCCAACTCCTTGTTCTTGCTCTCCAGCTCGGCAAACAGGCTGTGCAAGGATTGACGGGTGATCTCCAGGCTCTGGCCCAGCTTGCCGATCTCGTCATGCCGGCGCCATTCGAACGGCGTGGAAAGATCGCGACGGGCCAGCCGGATGGACTCGGTCATCAGCCGCTGCAGCGGATTGAGTACACGGATCTGCAAGAGGTAAAGGATCAGCCCCAGGCTCGCGGCCAACTGGATGGCGGCGGTGACGAAGTAATAGCGCTGATACTGGTGGATGGAAGCCAGCGCAGTGCCGTCATCCATTTCCACCGTGACCTTGCCGATCACGTTGCCCTGTTTGGTCACGCTCTGCGAGAGCGTCTTGAGCTTGCCCTGGCGGCGCTCCGGGCTGTTCTTTTCCAGGAAGGTGCCCAGCGTGGCGTCCTGCACGATCACCCGGACGATACGTTCGTCGCTCATGACCGAGGCCAGCAGCGGCTCGCCCGTGTCGGGCGAGAGGTTCCACAAAGGCTCCTGCATGCCAAGCACCAGGATCTCGGTGATGCGGCTATGATCCTCCGCAAGGCGTTTTATCAGCGAGTCCTCCTGTCTTTGCAGGGTCAGATAGCTGATGAACAGTCCGGGTACCAGCAGGCCTGCCAGAATCGCGAGTACAAGCGCGCGACGCAGCGTGAGGCTCATTGAATGACTCCCTGGCTTTTGATAGATAATTATTGTGTGAACTACACAGGTATTATTAGGCTCGCCAGAGGGGTGATGCAAACACCGCTTGCCTTCTGGTGTGCCATGCCGTGGTGGTGTTTGAGGAGATCGTGTTGAAAGTCGTCATCCTGGGGGCCGGGATTACCGGTGTGAGTTCGGCGTGGTTTCTACGCGAAGCGGGGTTCGACGTGACGGTCATCGACCGTCAGCCCGAAGCCGCACTGGAAACCAGTTTCGCCAATGGCGGGCAGATTTCTGTCTCGCAATCAGAGCCCTGGGCCAACCCCGATGCACCCATGAAGGTGCTGAAGTGGTTGTGGCATGACGATTCCCCCCTGCTCTTCCGCCCCCGCTTTGATGCCAAGCAATGGGCCTGGGGCATGCGCTTCCTGCGCGAATGCCTGCCTGGCCGCAGCGAACAGAACATCGTTCAGTTGGTGAACCTGGGGCTCTACAGCCGCAGCACACTCAAGGCGCTACGCGAGAGTACCGGCATCCAGTACGATCACCTGAGCCGCGGCATTCTGCAGATTTTCTTCGACCAGCAGAGTTTTGATGCCGCCACCGAAGCCTCGGCACTGATGCGCCGCTACAACTGCGTGCGAGAGGCGATTCCGCGTGAACGTGCGGTTGAATTGGAGCCGGCCCTGGCGGTCTTGGGCAGCCGTTTGACCGGGGCGATCTGGGCCGAGGATGACGAATCGGGCGATGCCCGCCTTTTTACCCAGCAGCTCGCTACCCTGGCGGCAGAGCGCGGGGTGGAGTTCCGCTACAACACCTGCATCCGTGCCTTGGAAGCCGAGGGCGGCAAGATCACCGGTGTGCGAGCCTGCAGCAGCGATGGCAGACCCACTACCATACAGGGTGACGCCTACCTGATCTGCCTGGGCAGCTACAGCCCGCAATTGCTGGCGCCGCTTGGCGTCTACCTGCCGGTCTACCCCACCAAGGGCTACTCGGCCACCATGCTGACCGAGGGCTTTGAGGGGGCGCCTACTGTCAGTATCACCGACGACGCCATGAAGATGGTCTATACCCGGCTTGGCAACCGTATCCGCATAGCCGGTACCGCCGAACTTGATGGTTACAACACCGAACTCAACGAAGTGCGCTGCGAGGCGCTGATCCGGCGTTATTTCTCGCTCTTCCCCAATTCGGCCGACCCCAATTCGGTGCAGTACTGGACTGGCCTCAGACCCTCCACGCCGTCCAATGTGCCTATCATTGGCCGTTCCCGACTCAGCAACCTCTACTTCAACACCGGCCACGGTACCTTGGGCTGGACCGAGGGGCCGGGTTCGGGCCGGGCGATCGCCGAGATCATTGCCGGCCGCAAGCCGGAGCTGGAGTTTGGTTTTGTGGGCACCTGAGCGAATGATCGTACGTACTGCAACAGGGAAATGAAACGGGGCGCCTAGGCGCCCCGTCCTGTTTTTCCGTTGAGACTCGCTAACAAAACCCCGCGCAGCGGCTCTGGCTAGGCGTGCAAGTTAGACAGTACAAGTCGTACGGCAAGCTTGCACAACAACGCCAGAAGGTTTTTGTTAGGGGGCGTTTAGTGGCCCAGCCAGGCTTTGCGGCGGGCCAGCTTGGTCTTGTCACCATCGCCGGCCTTCAGGCCCACGGTATTGGCCGGAGCCGCCTCCAGGCGCAGCTTGAACTTCATCAGTTCGTCACGGCGGAAGGCCAGCACTTCGACCTTGTCGCCCGGCTTGGCGCTGGCCAGGGTGGCATCGAGGTTGGCCTGGGTCGCCTTGAGGCCGTCCACGGCTACCAGCACGTCGTTGGCAGAGAGGCCAGCCTGCATGGCCGGGCCCTGGCTCAGCACCTGGCTGAGCTTGACCAGGCCCTGATCGGTGCCGGTACGCGCACCCAGCCAAACGCCGGCCGGCTTGCTCTTCTCCAGCCAGCCGCCCTTGTCGGCGGCGCCAACCTGGGCGCGGGCCTGCCATTGCACGCCGACTTCGGCCAGTGCGGCTTCCAGCGGCAGGTCCTCGGTGCTGCGTAGGAAGTGGTCGAAGACCGGGCCCAGCTTGAGGCCGGTCACTTCCTCCGCCACTGCTTCCCAGCCGGCTTCCGGCACGCCTATCGGCTTGCCTTCGTAGAACTCACGGCCGTAGCGTTGCCACAGGGCAAGCATCACATCGTCCAGGCTCTGCTTGCCAGCGGTCTCCTTGCGGATATGCAGGTCCAGGCACAGGCCGGCCAAGGCGCCCTTGGTGTAGTAGCTGACCATGCTGTTGGGTGCGTTCTCGTCCGGGCGGTAGTACTTGATCCAGGTGTCGAAGCTCGAGTCGGCCAGATTCTGCACCAGGCGACCGGGCGTACGCAGCACGCCGGTGATGGTGTGCGAGAGCAGCTCCAGATAGCTGTCCACCTCGATCAGGCCGGTCCGGACCAGGGTCAGGTCGTCGTAGTAGCTGGTCAGACCTTCGAAAGCCCAAAGGAGGCGCGAATAGGCCTCTCCGTCGGAGGGGTAAGGTGCGTAGGCGGCAGGCTTGATGCGCTTGACGTTCCAGGTATGGAAATACTCATGGCTGATCAGCCCCAGATACTGGCGGTAACCGCTCTTCATGCCGGTCTCGCCCGGTTGCGGCAGGCTGTCGCGGCTGGCCATCAGGGCGGTAGAGGCGCGGTGTTCAAGGCCACCGTAGCCGTCGCCGCTGACAAAGGTCATGAACACATAGCGGTCGAACGGCGCCGGCTCGCCAAAAAGCTTGATCTGGTATTCGCAGATGGCCTTCACGTCACGAGCCAGACGCTTGGAGTCGAGTTTGGGCAGCCGGCCGGAGAGGACGAAATCGTGCGGTACGCCGCAGGCCTTGAACTGGATCAGGGTGAAGTCACCCAGCTCGACCGGATGATCGATCAGTTCGTCGTAATTGGCGGCCTGGTAGGTACCAAAGGCATAGGGCTTGGCCTTGAGCGGTTTGAGGCTGGTAGCCACCCGCCAATCGCGGTACTCCTTGCCGTTGGGTGCAACCAGTTCCACGCCCACCGGCGCATCGAGCTGTCCCTCAACGCCCAGGCAGAGGCTCGTGCCGTTGAAGAAGGCGCGGGTCTGGTCCAGGTAGGCAGTACGTACAGAGAGATCAAAGCCATAGACGGTGTAGCGAACGGTCAGCGCGCCCTTGACCTTGCCGACGCGCCAGCTGCGCTTGTCCTGCTTCTCGATCGCCACGGCGCCCTGCTCGTCGGCAGCGCTGATGGCAACGATGTTCTTGGCGAACTCGCGGATCAGGTAGGAGCCGGGTATCCATACCGGCAGGCTTAGCACCTGGCCTTCGGCGGCGGGGTGGTCAACGACCAGGGTGACTTCGAACAGATGCGCTTCTGGCGCAGCGGGTACGATCTGGTAGCGGATAGCAGGCTTCATGGCGGCCGGTCTTTGTGGAGCAGGAAAGCCGCGCAGTTTACGCCCATGTCAGCCAAAGCAAAATGCACCCCGCCGGTCGCTCCCGGCTCAGACCTGGACCGAGGGCACGCTTTTCATGCAGCGCAGTGCAAACATCGAGCGGCTGTGGCGTATGCCGGAGATGCGGTACAGCTTTTCACGCAGGAAGCGCTCGTAGCCAGCAGTGCCATCGACCGCGACCTTGACCAGATAGTCGTATTCGCCCGAGACCAGATAGGCCTCCAGCACCTCGGGCAGGGCCGCGAGTTCCTCACCAAAGCGGGCCAAGGTGTCCTCCTCATGACTATCCAGGGTGACTTCGAGCAACACGGTATCGGCGAGACCCATCTTCTTCTGGTCCAGCAGCGCCGCGTAGCCGCGGATATAACCCTCGGCCTCAAGTTGGCGGGTACGGTTCCAGCAGGCGGTGGCCGAGAGGCCGACCGATTCCGCGAGGTCCGCGTTGCTGAGCCGGGCATTGCCTTGCAGTGCGCGGAGGATCTTGCGGTCGTGGTTGTCCAGGGTATGGTTTCGCGTATTTGTCGTCATGCGGAATATTCTTCCTAATAAATTCTACTTCTTGGAAGGGTATTCCCAGCAAGGTCCATCCGGCAAGGTTAATGCAAAGCCAATTCCGCCGAGCCCTGGGTATATTTTCTCCACGCTTTCATGTCCGGGCGATGCTCCCTTTCCACGAGGTTGGGCAGACAGCCCCAGGCCGCGATCCGGCCGGGGACGGACGAGCCGGCCGTACCGACGGCCTGCGCAGGTGATGGGACCGGCACGACGGGTGTCAGGGCCTGACCTGCCGGACATGGCAGCGCCGATCCACCCGCCCGCCTATCCCGAGTCACCATGTCACCCGCGCTTTACCTGTCTTTTCTCGTTACGACCCTGGTCCTGATCTTTACGCCCGGGCCGGTCAATGTGCTGGCCATGAACCAGGCGCTGGCTGGCGGCTGGCGCAGCGCCCTGCCCTGCGTCTGGGGCGCCAGTCTGGCGGTGTTGCTGCAGCTCGTGCTCACGGCGCTATGCCTCAGCTCCGTCCTGATGATCAGCCCGGTGGCGCTGGATGTGTTGCGCTGGCTGGGGGCTGGCTATCTTGCCTGCCTGGGCTGGCGACAATGGCAGATGCCGAAGCCGGATTCCTCCCAGCCTTTACCCGGCCCGCAGCGGCGCTTCTGGCGAGGTTTTGCCATCTCCGGACTGAACCCCAAGACCCTGCTGTTCTTTCCGGCGCTTTTCCCGCAGTTTCTGCGTGCTGGGGCGGCTTGGTCCGAAGCCATGCAGTACCTGGCATTGGCGGCAAGCTTCCTGCTGCTGTTCTCGCTAGGCGTGGCCTTGACTGCCCTGTGCTCGGCACCGCTGCGTGGCCTCTTGGCACGTCGTTCTCGCTGGCAGCTCTACAACCGCCTGATGGCCAGCGTGCTGGTGCTGATGGGCGGCACGCTGGCCATACTGCGCTAGACCGTGATGAGTGGTTTGCTCAACACCACGCTGTGATAGCTGCGACCACTGAAGTGCAAGGATTCGACCAACTCGAAACCCTTGCGCAGGTAGAAGGCCAAGAGGTGCCGCGCCGGCTGTGGGGTATCGAGTGCCAAGGTGTGGCAGCCCTGGCTGCGGGCCCAGCGCTCGGCTATACGCAAGAGCGCATCACCCACGCCCTGCCCTTGCCAGGCCGGCTCGACCGCGAACTGATGCACGCTGGCCACGCCCGCCTGACGGTAGTGCAAGGCCTCGCTATCAACAATAGGTGCATAGACCGTCAGCGTACCGACCACCTGCTGGTTCGCCGTCGCCACGAAGGCCTGCCCGCGCTGCAGGCGTTTGGCGGTGGCGGCGACATCCTGATGCGCACTGGCGCAGGGAAGTCCCATGGCTGCCAGTGGGGCAAACGCGCGGTGCAGCACGCCGGTCAGTGCCGCTGGTGAATCATCGGGTTGCCAGGGGCGCAGATGTACCGGCGTGGACCATGATCGATTCGGCATGCGCACTCCTAGAAGCGCACCACGCGCTTACGCTCGACCCGAAAGCCTGGGCGCAGGTCGCAGTCGCTGTCCTGGAAGTAGCGCTGGCTGTTGGCCAGCCACTGACCTTGATCCTCCTGGCACAGCAACAGACCACTGCCCTCCTCGGTCATGAGTGCCGCCAGCAAGGCGCCGGGAGCTTCTGCGTCGAGCAGGTGCACGGTGCGCACGCCGTGCGCCAGTGCATCCAGCACGGCCCGCAGCGTTCCGGCCAGAGGACCGGCGGGTTGTTGCTGTAACCAGGCTTCCCAGGTCTGTCGGCTGGTGAGGCCATCCTGATGCGACAATGTCAGCAAGGTCGCGGGGTCCAGCAGCAGCACCAGGGTGGCGGCTTCCAGCTGCGGCGCAAGGTTGGCGCCGAGCCATTCGGCTGACAACAACTTGTCCTCGCCCTTGTCATCCGGTACCACCGGCATCAGCACCGGCAGTATGCCCTGTTGCAGCAAGAGGTCTGGCAGCTGCGGCATCAGCGTGACTGCTGGCGTTCCGGCGGTATGCGTCTCATAGCGCAGACTCTGACCATCCTGGCCGGAAAGACCGAGGGCCTTGATGCCCTGCCGGCTGATCTGCTGCACCAGGTCTCGATTGATCTCACACAGCGCGCCGC
>NZ_DATCSC010000105.1:0-2869 GCF_036568685.1 Chitinimonas sp. | reverse complement strand
CCCGCCAGCGTACCGGCCGAGGATGATGCGCTGGCGGCCAGCATCGCTCGCAATGGCCCGGTGGTGCTGGCCGCCAATATCGAGTACCGCGAGACGGCGGCCGCCCGGCAATGGATGCGCGTCGACCCTTTGCCACGCCTGCAACGAGCGGGGGCGCTGCCGGGTCTTGCCTCGGTGGAGCTGGACCGGGACGGCGTGCTGCGGCGTTTTCCGCAATCGCCCCAGGCACTCTGGCGGCAGGTGCTGCTCCAGCTGGAAAGGCAGCAGCCCGGTGTGGCGGCACAGCGGCAGGCGCTGCCTGGCCAGCGTATCCGCTACCTCTCGGCCGAGCCGCCCTTCACCCGTATCTCCTATTACCGCTTGCTGGAACCGGACCGTTACCTGGCACCCGGCTGGCGCGAGCAGCTGCGTGACAACGTAGTGCTGGTCGGTCGCAGCGGCAAGGCAGCCACTGAGATCGGTGCCGCCCAGTCGGACCTTTTCCTGACACCCTTTTTCGGTCGCAGTGGCGAGATGACGCCAGGGGTGGAGATTCACGCCAATCTGATCGCCAATATGGTGGAAGGGCAGACCCTGCAACCATTGGCTGCGGCCTGGGTGTGGTGGTTGTTGCTGGGCCAGGCCTTGCTGATCAGCCTGGTGCTGCCGCAGTGGCGGCCACTGCTGAGCGGCCTCATGGTTGGTGGACTGATGTTGGCCGTCGGTGGCCTTGCTTTCGTGCTGTTCCGGACCGGCTGGTGGCTGGCAGTCGGGCAGGCCATGCTGGCGCCGCTGCTGGCCTATGTGGCCCAGGGTGGCCAGGCCTACTTCCAGGAGCAGGCCCGCAAGCGCGAGATCCGCCGCGCCTTCGAGCACTATGTCTCGCCGGCTGTGGTGGAACAGATCGTCGCCAACCCGATGCTGCTGCGGCTTGGCGGCGAGCGCTGCGAGCTCACGGTCTTGTTCACCGACCTGGCGGGCTTTACCCAGATCGCCGAGACCATGCCCTCCGAGGCGGTGGCCGAGCTGCTCAACCGCCATCTCGCGGACATGACCGAGATCGTCATCCGCCATGGCGGCACAGTCGACAAGTTCATCGGCGATTCGGTCATGGCTTTCTGGGGCGCACCCATCGCCGACCCGCGGCAGGCCGAGCATGCCCTGGCCGCGGCACTCGATATGCAAGCCGCCATGCAGGCTCTGCACGACGATGTGCTGCTCCTGGGCGGGCCGGAGCTACGCATACGTATCGGTTTGCACCGGGGTGAGTGCGTAGTTGGCAATCTCGGTGGTGAGAAGCGTTTTTCCTATACCGCGGTAGGCGATAGCGTCAATCTGGCTTCGCGGCTGGAAGGGGTGAACAAGGTCTATGGCACCACCATCTTGCTGAGCGGTGAGGTGGCCGCGGCGCTGGACCTGCCCGAGGTGCGCCTGCGGCAGGTCGATATCGTCCGGGTGGTCGGCAAGACGCAAGCTATCGCCATCTACACCCCCTGCGCCGATCCGCATCTGCGTGCCATGACCGAGGTGGCCTTCAGGGTTTACCTGCGGGGCGAAGTCGAGCCGGCACTATTGGCCTGGCGTACGTTGCAGACGCAATACCTGGCCGATACCGTGGCCGACGTCTTCCTGGCACGGCTGACCCGCTGGCGGGATGAAGGCCTGCCGGCAGGCTGGGATGGGGTCAGCAACTTGCAGAGCAAATAGGCGTGCCAGGCCCGGCTATTCGCAGCCCAGGTTTTTTATCGATGCTTTGCAGGGTAGGGTGCGGTTCAGTATGTCCTGGTAGCTGCCGTTGGCTTTCATGGCCTCGAGTGCCTGATTGAAGTGGTCGACGAAGTCGGCGTTGATGCGCTGCTTGCTGAAGGCAAACATGGCCGGCTCGTCCGCGGTGACGACCTGGGTCTTCACTACCGCTTCGCTCAGTCCCAGCTGCCTGAGCTCCATCAGGGCGG
This sequence comes from Chitinimonas sp., assembly GCF_036568685.1. Classification (GTDB taxonomy): domain Bacteria; phylum Pseudomonadota; class Gammaproteobacteria; order Burkholderiales; family Chitinimonadaceae; genus Chitinimonas. The sequence continues at coordinate 935 of NZ_DATCSC010000105.1, read as the reverse complement.
TGACCTCATCGGCGATCATGCCGTCCAGGCGGCCCAGTTGCAGCATCTTCCAGGCCCCGCGGCGCTGGGTGATGGGCACGAGGCGAGCAAGGAAGGCCGGGTTCTGTTGCAGCTGCATGTAGACCGGTCCGTAATTGACCTTGATTTGGGTACCCAGCCGAAATTCTGTGCCGACTATGTCGGCTAGTTCGCCGATCGGGTAGCGGTTGGCGGCCTGCTTGCTCAGGAACAGCACATTGGGCGAGCGGTTGGTGGGCTGGGAGAAATAGGCATAGCGCTCGCGCTCCTCGCTACGCAGCGCGCCGGGCAGGATGTCCAGCCTGCCGTGCTCCAGTTCCAGCAGTGCCCTGGCCCAGGGCATCTCCACCAGGTTCATGCTGCAGCCCATGCGCCGCAGCGCCTCGCGTGCCAACTCCACATTGAGGCCGCCGATGCTGCCATCGGCCAGGCGGACCGTATAGGGCGGGTCGTCGTACCAGCGCACGCTCTTTATGCACTCCTCTCCCCGGACCACGCCCATACCCAGCAGGCTGGCAAACAAGGCAGGAATAAGGGGCGCGCAGGGCAGACGAACCAGCATGGTGAATCCTGTTTGGGCTCTCCCTAATGTAAGCGAGCTCGCCCCACGCCGTCTTGGTAGCGTGCAAGGCCGTGGCAAGGACGAGACGCAAGCCGGGTGTGTTGCGCCACGGCGGAAATGTGAATCCTCACATTTCAATGACATATGCGATTTGGTTAGAATCCGCACCCTACTGTCATGAAGCGTTGTGAACCTTGGGTTTGCATCGATCCAGGCAGCAGGGGTGCGACGGCCAAGACGTTAATAACTGCCGCGATATGCACCCGATTTTAGAGAATAGGGGGGAAGCTCCAACCCGCGCCGCTGGCGCTGACCGCATAGTCGGTTGGCGCTGACGACGTGTCTATCCCGGCCG
>NZ_DATCSC010000104.1:0-34048 GCF_036568685.1 Chitinimonas sp. | reverse complement strand
GCTGCCCGCCAGCAGGTGGCTGGCCTTGACGGCCTGCTGCTGGATATCGGTGGTGATATGCGCAGCTGGGGCCGCGCCCCGCAGGCGGCAGGCTGGCAAATCGGCGTTGCCCATGGCACCCGCCTGGCCGACAACGGCCCGGTCGCCGCCGTGCTGCAACTGAACAACCAGGCCGTCGCCACCAGCGGCCGCGGCCAGCGCGATCTGCAGGTCGGTGAGCAGCTGCACAGCCACACCCTCTCGCCCGCCAATGGCCAGGCTGTCACCCTGGTCAGCAGCGCCACCGTGTTGGCACCCAATGCCGCCGATGCCGACGCACTGGCCACCGCCCTATCTGTCATGGCCCCGCAACAAGGCCTGGCGCTGATCGCGCAGTTGCCCGGCGTCGAGGCCCTGCTGCAACTGGCCGATGGTCGCCAGCAAACCTCCAGCGGCTGGCACCTGGCGGCCGCCCAGCGCGAGCAACGCGCCGGCAGCTTCATGCATACCGCCGATGGTGCCGCAACCACCTGGCCGGCCGGCTTCGTCACCAGCATCGACTACGAGATCCCCAAGGTCGACGCCGAGAACTACAAGGCGCCCTTCGTGGCGATCTGGATCACCGATCAGAACCGCAACATCGTGCGCAACCTGACCCACCTCGGTACGCAAGAGAAGTGGATCGATTCCAACTACGTCTGGTGGCGCCGCTACGGCCGCAAGATCGACAAGCTCGACGCCGTGACCAAGCCCACCCGCAAGCCCGGCAAGTATTCCATCGCCTGGGACGGTACCGACGAAGAAGGCAAGAAGGTCGGCCAGGGCAAATACCTGGTCCATATCGAGGCCTCCCGCGAGCATGGCGGCCACACCTACCAGACCTTCGAGCTGGAACTGGCCACCAAGCCGCTGAGCCAGCCGGTACCGGCCAAGGAGGAGATGGGCGGTATCACTTTGCGCTTTGGCAAGGCCGTCTAAAGCACCGCCAGCCAGACCCTTTGTCAGTTGAACCACCGGCCGGGCCTCCGTGCCCGGCCCTGCTATTTCCGGAAGTCCCATGAGCAGCAATCCGCCCGACCTTACCGTGCCCAAGCCAGCCGCCAGTGCACGCCGCATCGACAAGAGCTGGTTCTACCGGCAGTCGCGGATGCTGCATGCCTATCTGTCCGCCTTCGCCTTTATCGCCCTCATGTTCTTCTCGCTCTCGGGCCTCTTGCTCAACCACCCGGACTGGTTCAAGGGCAAGAACAAGGCGGTGGACAGCACCTTCCACCTGAGCCCCGCCGAGCTGGCCGAAGCGCAGAGGTCCGACGACCCGGCCCGTGCACTGGGCGCCATTGTCGCCAGCCATGTACCGCTCAAGGGCGAATTCAAGAGTGGCGAGATCATCGACGGCGAGGCACAGATCCGCTTCGAGGGCGTCAGTGGCAAATCCGACCTCTTGGTCACCCTGGCCGACGGTCAGGTCGAAGCCACGGTCGAGCGTGCCACCGTCACCACCATGCTGCACGATCTGCACCGCGGCAAGAACTCGGGCAAGGCCTGGTTCTGGATCATCGACATCACCGCCGTACTGGTACTGGCGCTGTCGGTATTGGGCTACGTGCTGTTCTTCACCCTGCGTTTCCGGCTTGCCACCAGCCTCAAGTTGACTGGCGTCAGCCTGGGCGTGCTCGCGCTGATCCTCCTGGTCTTCGTACCCTAGGGCCTGCCGCCCCGGTAGACCGGCCCGCGCCCGCCGCTACGTTCTATTAAGCTTTGTTACAAGTATTAACGTCTGGGCGCGAGCCCCGGTAACAGAGTTATTGGATACTGCCGGCTCGATAACAATTCTCAATTAGAACATGACACGACAGGCCCTCTCCTCGCTGCGTTTCCCCCTGACTGCGCTTGCGCTCGCCTGCGCCGCCAGTTGGCCCGCCCTGGCGGCGGACGCCCCGGCACCGGCCGATGTGGCCAAGCCAGCCAAGAGCGAAGACAAGGAGGCCATCCAGGTCCAGGGCAAGAGCAATATGGAGACGGCCATCCGCCGTAACCAGCCGGCCAGCAAGATCATCGTCGGCCGCGAGGAACTGGACCGCTACGGCGACAGCAGCGTCGGGGACGTGCTCAAGCGCCTGCCCGGCGTAACCATGGGCGGCCCACCCGGCCGCGGTAGTGGCATCCGCATGCGCGGTCTCTCGGAGGGCTATACCCAGATCCTGATCAACGGCGAACCCATGGCCCGCGGCTTTTCGCTGGAATCGCTGTCGCCCGACGCAATAGAGCGCATCGAGGTCATGCGCGCCCCGGTAGCCGAACACAGCGCCCGCGCCATCGCCGGCACCATCAATATCATCCTGCGCGAAGACTTCGTAGCCAAGGCCCAACCGGCCCAGGCCCGCATGGCCCTGGCGGTGGAAGACGGCCGGGTGCAACCGCGCGTCGACGTGCAGTGGGGCGGCAAGACCGACGAACTCAACTACACCCTGGGCGGCGGCTACAACCACAACAACCGCGCCAACAGCAGTACCGCGACCGAGCAAGGGACCGGCCACAACGGCCTGCCCTACGACGAGGCGCGCAGCAATAACAGCAAGTCCTCGGGCTACAACGTCAACTTCACGCCACGCCTGACCTGGCGCTTTTCGCCCGGTAATACGCTGAGTTTCCAGACCTTCCTGATGCGCGGCGAGAACGACGGGCACAGCGAATCGAGCGTAGTACGCCTTGCCGGCGAACCCGCCAACTACGCGCTGGCGGTGACCGACAGCAGCTCGCGCATGGACATGGCGCGCGGCTTTGGTAACTGGAAGCAAACCTTCGAAGGTGGCAGCACGCTGGAAGGGCGCTTTGGCTTCAATGCCAATGAATCGCGCAGCCAGAGCCACCGCGACGAGTACGACGCCTTCGGTGTCGGTACCCGCAATACCGACGACACCTCCAAGGTGCACGACAAGGGCTTTACCACGGGCGGCAAATGGAGCCAGTCGCTTGGCGAGGACCATTCCATCGCACTGGGCTGGGATCTGGACCTGAGCCGGCGCGAGGAGACCCGCGTCAAGCTGATCGACGGCCAGCCCTATGTCACCGACGCCGGCGATGACCTGACCGCCCGCACCAGCCGCTACGCCCTGTTTGGCCAGGACGAGTGGAATATGGGACCGCAGTGGTCGGCCTACGCCGGTCTGCGCTGGGAAGGCATCAAGACCCAGAGCACCGATGCCATGGGCGACACCAACAACACCAGCAGCGTGTGGAGCCCCATGCTGCACGCGATCTACCGCATCCCCGGCAGCACCAAGGACCAGCTACGCGGCAGCCTGACCCGCAGCTACAAGTCGCCCAATATCCGCGACCTGATCTCGCGCCCGGTGCTCTCGCAGGATGACAACACCCGTAGCGACCCGGACCGAGCCGGCAACCCCAACCTCAAACCCGAGCTGGCCTGGGGCCTGGACTTCGCCTACGAGCACTATTTCGCCCAGGGTGGCCTCGTCAGCGCCACCACCTTTGTGCGCAAGATCGACAACCTGATCCGCCGCGACACCATGCTGGAAGACGTCGAAGGCGAACAGCGCTGGGTCTCCCGTCCGCGCAACCTGGGCGAGGCCACCAGCTACGGTGTCGAGCTGGAAGCCAAGTTCCGCCTGGCCGAACTGTTTGACGACGCACCGCCGCTCGACCTGCGCGCCAACTACAGCCGCTACTGGTCACAGGTCAAGGACGTTCCCGGCCCCAACAACCGGCTGGACGAGCAGGTGCCCGAACTCTTCAACCTGGGCCTCGATTACAAGTTCACCGGTACACCGCTGACGGTCGGTACCAATATCAACCTGGTTCCTTCCTACACGGTCCGCACCACCGAGACGGAGTGGAAGGAAGTAGACGCCAAGCGCCAGATCGACATCTACGGCCTGTACCGCTTCAGCCCCAGCATGCAGCTGCGGGTCACCGCCAGCAATCTCTTGCATCAGGACTATGTGACCAGCGTGCGCCAGACCGGTGCCGGCGCCACGCAGAGCAGCACCCGTACGCCGACCTATACCCAGGTCACTGCAATGCTTGAGGTGAAATTTTAGTGAAGTGGCAATTAGGGCTCAGCAGATTCAGCGTCAAGCTCAGCACCCGGCACAGCCGGGTGTTTTACTTCATATGATGTTCAAGCGCGCTTTCGCTTTCATATCATCCCCCCGCCCTCGCCGCCGCGAGGGAGCCTCGTTGACGCTCGTAGGTGGTTTCGATAAGCCAAGCATCAATCGGAAGCAGGACGCTTGGTCTTGCGCCGCGACAAAAGAAAAGGGCGCACCAGCACAAGCGAGTGCGCCCTTTTCTTGCTCTAAGCAGATCCGCTAGTACACATCACGCCGGTAACGGCCGGTGGCGATCAGGGTTTCGAGTTCTGCTTCGCCCAGCAGGTCCAGCAGTACGTCGTGCACGGCCGGAGCCATGCCGGCGGCGCTGCCGCAGACGTAGATCGCGGCGCCGCGGGCCAGCCAGGCCTGCACCTCGTCGCCGGCGGCGCGTAGTACGTCCTGCACGTAGACACGCTGCGCCTGGTCGCGCGAGAAGGCGGTATCGAGCCGGGCCAGGGTGCCATCCAGGCGCCAGGCCGCCAGCTCCGCCTCGTGGTAGTAGTCGTGCGCGGCATTGCGCTCGCCAAAGATCAGCCAGTGGCCACGATTGCCGGACCGGGCCTGCTCCTTGAGGTGGGCGCGCAGGCTGGCAAGGCCGGTGCCGTTGCCGATCAGGATCAGCGGGCACGGCTCGCTGGGCGCATGAAAGCCCGGGTTGCCGCGGACCCGCAGCGCCAGCGTGCTGCCCGGTTCGGCGTATTCGGTCAGCCAGCCCGAGCCCAGGCTCAGACCGTCTGGTGTGGCAATCTGCCGTATCAACAGGTCCAGTTGCCCATCACTAGGCAGCGAAGCGATGGAGTAGGCACGCGGCCGCAAGGGCTGCAGTTGCTCGGCCAGTTGTTGGGCGCTGCCGGCCCTCAACTGGCCCACTCGTTCACTACCCGCCAGCGCCTCGGCCAAGGTGCTGTCCTGGCCCTGCCATTGCACCGGGGTGTCGCCCGGCCAACCGGCCTCAGCCAGCCACTGCGCCACCTTGGCCGGCGACTGCCGCGGCAGGATCTCGACAATATCGCCGGCCTGCCATTGCAAAGACTCACCAGCCAAGGGTTTGAAACCGATATGGAAAGCTGCCGCGCCCTGGCTACCTGCATTGAGCAGGCGGCGCTCCGCCAACTGCCACGGCACAGTGGCCTCTGCCTGCCATGCGGGCAGTGTCGCCAGGCCGGTCAGCTCGGCCAGCTGCTGTTGCCAACGCAGGATGGCCGCCGGGTCGCCCTGATCGACCTCGATACGGGGGAAGCGGGCCGTGGCGCCTTGCCCAACCAGCCAGCCGTCAAGCTGGCGGCCAAAACCGCAGAAATCCGGGTAATGCTTATCGCCCAGCGCCAGCACGCCATAGCGCAGTTGGCTCAAGCGTGCGCCGCTGTGCATATGGCGGGCAAAGGCATGGGCGCTGTCCGGCGCTTCGCCCTCACCAAAGGTACTGACCACGAAGAGCACCTGCCGGTAGCCGGCCAGCTGCTCGGTGCTGAGGCTGCCCAGGCCCCTGAGCTCCACATCCAGTCCTGCGGCACGCAGGCTGTCCGCGGTCTGCCGCGCCAAGCCCTCGGCGTGGCCGGTCTGGCTGGCATGCGCCACCAGCCAAGCCCGGCTCACCTGCTGCGGTTGGATCTCGCGGCGCTTGCGCCAGCCCCAGGCCACAGTACCGGCTGCCAGCAGCAGGCTCAGCCGCCCCAGTGGGTTGATATATACCCCCTGCCAGAAGGCCGCGAGGCCGGCAAACCAGGTGGTGAAGCCCGGTCTTGCCAACAAGCGGCCGGTGTAGGGGTTCAGGTAGCGGTCTTCCAGGCCCCGCTCGGTCCGCAGTGCAACGCGCGCCGCCGTCTCAGGCCCACTCGGTGCCACCAGCTGTGTCACGGTCCAGGATGGGAAGTCGGTGTGTAATTGCTGGGTCAGCTGCGCCGCTGTCATTGGCCGCGCATCGTCGGCCGGTGGCTTCACCGTCACCGCCGCCGGGTCCAACAGACCCATGAGGCGCGACTGTTCCAGCCACATCAGCCCGCCTCCGGCCGCCACCGCCAGCCACAGGCCGGCGGCACCGGTCAGCCACTTGCGGCGCAAGCTCGCGCTCACAGCTCGGCCCACTGGCGCAGCAGGTTGTGATAGTGCCCGGTCAGGCCCACCGCCTCTTCACTCTCACCCAGCTTGGCGCGCACCTTCTGGATGTTCTGGTCCAGCTCATAGAGGAGATGGCGCTGCCAGTCGTCGCGTACCATGCTCTGTACCCAGAAGAAGGAGCAGACCCGCGCCCCGCGCGTCACCGGCTCCACCTTGTGCAGGCTGGTGGAGGGATAGAGCACCATATCGCCCGCCGGCAGCTTCACCTCGTGGGTGCCGTAGGTATCGACCACCACCAGCTCACCGCCGTCGTAGTCCTCGGGCTCGCACAGGAACAGGGTACAGGAGAGGTCGGTGCGCAGCCGCCCACCCTGTGGCAGGTTACGCACCGAACCATCCACGTGCAGGCCGTAATGCTCGCCACCTTCGTAACGGTTGAAGAGTGGCGGCACGGCACGTAGCGGCAACGCGGCAGAGAAATACATGGGGTTGCGCGCCAGCGCATCCAGCACCAGTTGGCCCAGCTCGCGCGCCAATGGCGAGTGCTCCGGCAGTTGCCGGTTGCGCTTGACCTGCGCGCCTTGCACACCGACGGTCTCGCGGCCGTCGGTCCAATCGGCCGCATCCAGCTGGCGGCGGATTTCCGCAACCTGGGCGGCGCTCAATACCTCGGGGATATGTAGCAGCATGGCTTACCTCAAATGCAAAAGAGCCTCCCCCCGAGGGGAAGGCTCTGCCCAGCGGATCTCAGACCCTATCAGAAGGCGAAGTTGGCCGACAGCTGAGCCGAGCGCGGCGCACCCGGGGTGTAGCGGTAGCCGCTCTTGTTGATGGCTGCCACGTATTCCTTGTCGCCCAGGTTGTAGACGTTGAGCTGCACGGTCACGTTGCGGTTGATCGCGTAGGCGGCCATGGCGTCGAACACCCAGTAGGACTCGGTGTGCGACGGGGTACCCACCGCACCGTCAACACCGCGCTGCAGGCCATCTGCGTAGCGGGCACCACCACCGATGGTGATGCCGTAAGGCAGCTTGTAGGTGGTCCAGGCGGTGAAGGTCTTCTTCGGCGTGTAGTTCAGCGCACGGCTCACGCCATCAGCGGCAACCGTGGCACCGGCAACCACTTCGGTGTCGGCAATCGAGAAGCCGGCGTTGACCGACCAGTTCTTGGTGATGTCGCCAGTCAGGCCCACTTCTACACCCTGCACGCGCTTTTCACCGCTCTGGTAGTAGAGCTTGTCGGTCGGGTCCTGCTCGATCTCGTTGGTTACGGTGGTGCGATACACGGCGGCGGTGAAGGCCAGCTGCTTGTTCAAGAGGTCCCACTTGGTACCGAACTCGGCGGTCTTGGCCTTTTGCGGTTCGTACTTGGGGTTGGCGCCGCTGTTGGTAGCCGCGCTGAGCGCGAAGTTGGCGCCGCCCGGGGGCTGTTGCGAAGTGGCGTAGGAGAGATAGACGCTACCGTTGTCAGCCGGCTTGAACAGCACGCCCGCCTTCCAGTTCACCAGATTGTCCTTGGCCTCCAGCGCGAGCGGGACCAGGGTGCCGACCGGCAGCGTGGGGTTGGACGTCGCAGTCGATTTGCTGATGCTCTCGTAGCTGGTGTTGTAGTGGTCAAAGCGCAGGCCACCGTTGATCTGCCATTGCTCGCTGAGCTTGATGGTATCGAACAGGTAGGCGCCGATGGTGTTGGTAGTGCCATCGGCACGCACCCCGTTACGGACCGGGCTGTAACCAGTGACCGCATCGTTCGGGTTGGGGTGGTACAGGTTGGCTGCCGGCATGGTGCCCAGGCCGTCGTAACCGTAGGTGGTCTGGTTCTCGCGGATGAACTCCAGACCGCCACTCAGCGAGTGCTCCAGGCCGCCAGCCACGATATTGGCGGTGACATTGGTCTGGTTGGTCAGGATCTCGTTGCGCTGGTCCTTGAGCTGCCGGTTGCTGCGCGCCACGGTCCAGGTGTCGGGGTTGGCCGGGTTGGGGGTCAGCAGGTTGGGGGCCGAGCCCATAAAGCCGGTCAGCACATAGAACTGGCTGGTCTTGCCATAGCGCGAGGTGTTGCGCAGGGTCACATTGGACGAGAAGTCATGCTCGAAGCGAGCGGTGAACATATCGGCGGTGACGTTATCGAAGTCGGCGGTGGAACCGTAGAAGTTCTTCGGGTCGACCTTGGCCGCGGTGGTCACGTAGGGGCGCGCCGGGATGGCCGGCGTGGTACCGGAAGCGTTCTGCACCGGGCTGGAATAGCCGGGTAGACCAATGGTGGGTACGCCGCCATCAGGCACGTTATCTTGCTTGACGTGCAGGTAGGAGAACACGGTGCGGGTGTTGCTGCCCAGGCCGAAGGCCAACGAGGGGGCGATCCCCCAGCGGTTGTTCTCGACTTCCTTGCGGCCCACTACGCCAGCGTCCTGCGCCATCAGGTTCAGGCGGAAGGCAGCGCCTTCGATGTCTTTGATCGCCATGTTCCAGTCCAGGGAGGCGCGCTTGAAGTCTGCGCTGCCGACGTTGACCGAGCCGGACAGGGCGTTTTCCAGCTTGGGCGACTTGGACGACAGGTTGATGTAGCCGGTGGGTGCGCCACGGCCGTTGTCGGTACCGGCCGGGCCCTTGGCGATTTCGATCTGCTCGATGTTGAACACGTCGCGCGAGATGGAACCGAGGTCGCGAACGCCATCCACATAGATGCTGCTCGAGGTATCGAAGCCACGCATATAGATTGCGTCACCCGTATTGGTGTTGCCGTTCTCACCCAGGAAGAAGGTGCTCACACCCGGGCTGTTGCGCAGCGCTTCGGTCAGGGTGGTGGCAGCCTGTTCCTTGAACAACTCTTCCTTGATCACCGAGATGGACTGGGTGGTATTCACCAGCGGCTGGGTCAGCTTGGGCGAGCTGGCCTTGTCGGCCTTGTAGGCAGGCAGCTCGGTCTGCGCTTCAACCTTCACGGCCGGCAGGACAGCATCGTCCTTCTTGGCCGGGGCCGGCTCGGCCGCCATGGCAGCACCCGCCGGCAGCGCCAGCATCAGTGCAGAGGCCAAGGCCGTGGTCTTGAGGCGCTGAACGTCGCCGTGTTTCTTGCTGGCGATATAAGCCATGTCTACATCCCTGTGTCTGTTTAGAAGTGAAAGCTGTCGGGTCGGCAGGCCTTGCCTACCACCCTGAATCCGGACCGCGGGTCACCCCGCTTTTTGGGCAGGCGCAACTGTAACGAGAGTCATTCTTATTTGCAAACAATTTACATTTAATCGTGGAATGCCGGCGTGACCAAAACACGCTTCTAAATCGAGGATCGGGGCGCAATCTGTGCGGGCCGCACAGACGTTTCAGTTTCCTCGCGTCGGCGAGAGCGGAGTTGGGATGCAATGCAGGCTTTGGGCCGCCTGCCTCAGCCTTCACGAATAACAAGCACCCTGGCGCACAGCGAGTTCGGCTGCTGCATCCAAGTTCGCAAGCCAGAGGTGCCGCTAGCAAGGCCCTTATGGCTAGGCGAGCGAGAGCAGGCGCGTGCAACGGACAGTACAGTTAGTACGGCAAGCTCGCACAACAACGCCAGATACCGCGCAGAAGGCAATCGAGACACTGACGAGCGTCAGCGAGGCTCCCCGCCGGCGGAGCGGCTGCCAGAGTTCTTGGCGCTTTAGCGCCTAGAACCTGTGCGTGCAAAGCTGCGGGAGGGGTCGGGAGGCGATAAAGATGGGGGGCGTCTTTCAGGTTCGGCTCATGGTAAGCGCACGGGTTTCCTGGGCGCCTACGCCAAATTCAAAGACCAAATGTCGTCCCCAAAAGCATCAAGCCACCCAAAAAAAAACCGGCCCACGAGGGGCCGGAATCCGTACTGGGTGGTGACACATCAAGGGTCGGGGCGACCCCTGGCAAGCGTATCGGCGGTCGAGGGGACCGCATCGGTCGATATCTTGCTCTGCCGCGCAAAACCAAGCCATTCGCTTCCCGATCGCAACCGCCAGGTTCGGCTCAACAGATGACCGCACTTTATCAAGACAAATTCTCAATTGCAAATGATATTTGTTCTTATTTGAAGGGTCAGTAAAACAGCAGCAGCACAGATGGCTCCGCCAGCCCACTGCCTGTACCGGAATCAGCCTCGCACAGCATGGCATAATCCGCGCCATGGTTGCCCCTACCCGCCCCCTCGCCTTGTCTGTTGCCGAAGCCGCCGATCCCCCGGCCTGGCTTGGTCGGCTAGCGGACCGCTTCGGTGCAGAGGACATGCAGCGGATCGCCACCGCCATGGAATGGGCCCAGGCACTCTATGCCGGCCTGCGCTATGCGCCCATCGATGCACCAGTTTTCCCACACGCGGTCGCCGCTGCCAGCATCGTGGCAGACCTGAGGTTGTCGGCCGATACGGTCATCGCCACCCTGCTGTTCTGCGCACCCGATCATCTGCCCGATGCACAGGAGCAGATCACCGCCCGCTTCGGCCCTATGGTGGCCAAGCTGGTGGACGGCGTCAGCAAGGTCCGCAAGATGTCGGCCCTGGCGCATGTCGATGCCGGTCGCAAGGAAGCCGCCGAGCAGCAGATCGAGACGGTGCGCAAGATGCTGCTGGCCATGGTCGAGGACATCCGGGTGGTGCTGATCAAGCTCGCCTGGCGTACCCAGACCATGCACTACCTCGCCAAGTGCGAGGAGCGCGTACGCGTGCCCATCGCACGCGAGACCCTGGATATCTTCGCCCCGCTGGCCAACCGGCTGGGCGTCTGGCAGATCAAGTGGGAGCTTGAGGATCTCGGCTTCCGCTTTCTTGAGCCAGCGCTCTACAAGAAGATCGCCGGCCTGCTTGATGAAAAACGGGTGGACCGCGAGAACTTCATCGCTGAAGCCATCGCCTCCTTGCGCGAGAAGCTGGTCGAACAGGGCATCAAGGCCGATCTCGTCGGCCGGCCCAAGCATATCTACAGCATCTACAAGAAGATGCAGAAGAAGCGGCTGGACTTCAGCGAGATGTACGACATCCGCGCCATCCGCGTGTTGGTCGATACCCTGCCCGACTGCTATGCCGCCCTCGGCGTGGTGCACCATATCTGGCAACCCATCCCTGGCGAATTTGACGACTACATCAGCCATCCCAAGGGTAACTTCTACCGCAGCCTGCACACCGTGGTGGTGGGCCCGCAGGACAAGGCGCTGGAGGTGCAGATCCGCACCTTCGAGATGCACGAGCATGCCGAATACGGCGTAGCCGCCCACTGGCGCTATAAGGAAGGCGGCTCTGGCGATGCACGTTATGAAGAAAAGATCGCCTGGCTACGCCAGCTCTTGGACTGGCGTGAGGACGTCAGCCAACAGACCGCGCTGGCAGAGGCTTTCCAGGCCGAGCAGTTCGACGACACCGTCTATGCCCTCACCCCGGCTGGCCGCGTGATCGCCCTGCCGCATGGCAGCACGCCGGTAGACTTTGCCTATCATCTGCATACCGACCTGGGCCACCGCTGCCGGGGCGCCAAGGTGGACGGCCACATCGTGCCGCTCGATACCCCGCTCGTCACCGGCCAACGGGTCGAGATCCTGGCCGCCAAGGAAGGCGGCCCCAGCGTGGACTGGCTGCACCAGGGCTACCTCAAGAGCCACCGCGCCATCACCAAGGTACGCCATTGGCTCAGGCAGCAGAACCTCGACGTGGCCATCGAGGCCGGTCGCAGCATCCTGGACCGTGAGCTGGCCCGCGCCGGCAGCCACCCCAACTTAGACGAATTCGCCCTCAAGCTCGGCTTCAAGCAGCTAAGCGAATTGCTGGCCGCCATTGGCCAGAACGAAATCACCGCCCGCGACCTCGCACTGGCGCTGGCGCCTGCCGTGGTCGAAGCACCGGTTGCCACCACCGACATCATCAAGCGGGCCCGCGCCGATACCCAGGGCCAGGGCATCCTCATCGAGGGCGTGGACAAACTGATGACCATGCTCTCCAAGTGTTGCAAGCCTGTCCCACCGGACGCCGTAGTCGGCTTTGTCACCAAGGGTCGCGGCATCAGCATCCATCGTACCGACTGCCAGACCCTCAAGCGCCTCTCGCTACAGGCACCGGAGCGGCTGATCACTGCCGATTGGGGCGACAAGCTCACCCGCGCCCAGCACGGCCAGGTCTTCGCCGCGGATGTCGAAGTGGAGGCACACGACCGCCCCACCCTGCTGCGCGACATCTCCGATCTGTTCTCGCGCGAGAAGATCAACATCACCGCAGCCCAGACCATCAGCCGCAACCAGATCGCCCGCATGCGCTTCACACTGGAGATCCGCGACGCTCAGGCATTGCGCAAGGTCATGGAACACGTCAACCAGGTGCCGGGTGTGATCTCGGTGACGCGCCGGTAGTTTTTAGAGAGTTGATGTTAGGTCAGCGCCTGGCAAAGCCAGGCGTTATTCCAGTATGCGAAATTCCCGGCGCTCCCTTTATTTAATCCACTCCCCCCGCCCCCGCCGCCGCGAGGGAGCCTCGCTGTGGATCATGGAATTACTGTGGCGAGGTTTCTTACGGCAGTACTTCGCCCGGCAAAGCCGTGCGCTAATTGGCATTCGCTATGCAAGCGCGCTTCGCTTTCCTATCTCCCACTCCCCCCGCCCTCGCCGCCGCGAGGGAGCCTCGCTGACGCTCGTCAGGGGCTGGATGGAGTTGGCACTGAACTCCCCACGCTGGCTAGCTGTGATGTTGGCACCTCTGGCCTTCGCCCAGGAACAGGCGGGTGGCGGGACGACGCATGTCCAGCAGACGGCTCCGGAGGTGAATGAGGCGCGGGCGCAGGGGGGCTTGCCGGTGCTTTGGCTGGATGGGGAGCCTTTGCCGGAGCGGGCGTTCAAGTGGTTCAGTACCTTGCCCAATATCTGGTACGACAGCGTGCTCCTGCCGCTAGCCGATAGTGGTGCCTCGGTGCTCAACCTGCGGTTGGCACGCAGTCCGAGCGAGGTGAGCCAGGAGACCAGCGCCGAACTCGGTAGCAGTGGCGGGCGGCCGACGGCCCGGCTGGCACTCAACCGCACCACGGCCGGCAAGGACTGGCAGGACAAGCTGCTTACCGACCTGGCCTGGCGCGAAACGCCGCAGCATTGGAGCAAGCGCACCCGCTACTTCGACCCCGGCGGCCGGGTCAGTAGCGAGGAGCAGGAACAAGCTGCGGAGCGACGCAGCGTCCTGGACTTCCGGCTGGCGCCGAGCTTCGAGATCCCCACCGGCGATGGCGGCAGCTGGAGCATTGCGCCCTTTCTGGCCCATAGCGGCGAACGGGTGGATCGCAGCATCCGCGACGACACCGTCTCGCTTGCCGCCCCTGGCACGCAGGTACTGTACGCCCGCGAAGCCGAGCACAATCGCAACCTGCTGTGGCGCGGCAATCTCGCCTGGGCAGGCCCCCTGGGTGGCTGGAAGCAGCGCTACGCCCTGCTGTTGCAGGGCAGCGGCGACCGTAGCGAGGAAGCGCGCGAGGAACGCGGTACCGACGGCAGGCTGAGCCGCTTGCGGCGCGAATCGGACAGCGGCCAGGACCGCGAGACCAAGCTCAGCGGCGAAGCCAGCCGCCAACTGGCCGGCCAGGCGTTGAGCCTGGGTGGCGAGTGGCGCGAGATCCGCAGTCGCGAAGAAGAAACGGTGCAAGAGCTGCTGGAACCCGCCAGCCAGGACCGCTACCACCAGCTGGAATTCCGCAGTGCGCTATGGGTGCGTGACGAATGGACTCCCGCCAAGGGCCAGCGCGCCAACCTGGGTCTGCGCAGCAGCTGGGTGGATACCCGGCCGACCTATCCCGAGCGAGTCTCACGCCGCTACCGCCATCTGCTGCCATCAGCCGGTTGGCGCCAGCAGCTCGACCCGCTCAGCCTGCTCAAGCTCAGCGCCAGCCGCAGTGTGCGGCTGCCCAAGGTCAGCGAGCTCAGTACCGTGCGCGACAACGCTCCCGACAATGACGGCCTCAACCCCGACCTCCTGGGCAACCCGCAGCTGCGCCCCGAGCGTAGCTGGAATGCAGAGCTGGGCATGGAGCGCACCCTGCAGCAGAACCGCGGCCTCTTGAGCGCCACCCTGGGCCTGCGTGCCATCCGCGACCTGATCGAACCGCGCAACCTGCTCTCGCAAGGGCGCTGGGTGGAAGTCCCCTACAATATCCCGCGCGCGCGCAGCTGGACGCTCAAGTTCGGCGGCCGGCTCAATCTTGCCAGCACCGGCTGGCAGGGCGGCACGCTGGAATTCAGCACCAGCCACATCGGCTCGCGCGTGCGTGACCCGCAGAGCGGCCAGGTCCGCCACATCTTCGACCAGCCGGCCGACTTGTTCGGTCTGGACCTCGCCGGCCCAATCACCGGCGACTGGCGCGGCAAGTTCGGCTGGCATTACGCCGCGCGGGTGGAGAAGGGCGGTCCGGACGGCGCCTGGCACGAGTCGGGCCAACACACCGTCGGCTTCAGCTTCAGCCGCCCGGACGGCCGCGACGGCCGCTGGCAGATCAGCCTGCGCGACCTCCTGCCCGAGCAGCTGCGCAGCGACCAGCCCCAATACCAGGACGGCATACTGCAGAGCCGCACCCGGCTGAAGGAAACTGCAGCCAGCCAGTTCAGCATCGCCTACATACAGAAGTGGTAGCCACCGGCACGACCACGCAGACAGGAACCTCCATGCTTACCAACGACGTACTGCGCAGCCTGCGCTACCTGCTCAACATCAGCGACACCAAGGTCGCCGATATCATCGGTCTCACCGGCCAAACCATTGCGCGCGACGACGTCATCGACTACCTGCGCAAGGACGAGGAAGAAGGCTACCGCGACTGCCCCGAGGCGGTGCTGGCCCACTTCCTCGACGGTCTGATCATCCACCGCCGAGGCCGCGACGAGAGCAAGCCGCTGCCTGCCGTCAGCCTGCCGCTCTACAACAACATCGTGCTCAAGAAGCTGCGGGTGGCTTTTGAGCTCAAGGAAGAAGACATGTTGGCCATCCTGGAGTTGGCCGGCTTCCGCGTCTCTCGCCCCGAACTCAGCGCCCTTTTCCGCAGCCCCGATCACAAAAACTACCGGCGCTGTGGCGACCAGTTCCTGCGCAACTTCCTCAAAGGCCTGACCCTGCGCCAGCGCGGCTAAGGCCTTGAAAGGCATGCCCTTGGTATATCTGCATCCAGGGGCGGACTTGTCACGGTTTTGTCATTTCGCGTTCATATCATCGTCCGCTGATACTCTCCTACGCCGTCGCAATACGGCCAGGCATAGCCCTGGCATGCAGGCGTGGTCACGCTCTTGGTCAGCGCAGGGGTATGAACGGAATGAAGAAAATGACGCATGCCCTGCTCGAAGCCCAAACAAGCCAATCCGAGGCCGAGCATCAGCTGGCCGCCTTACGCGCCATCCTGGCGCACGATAGGCTGAGCCCGGTCTTCCAACCCATCGTCGAGTTGGCCAGCAAGCGTATCATCGGCTTCGAGGGCCTGATCCGCGGCCCGTCGAACAGCTTTCTGCACTCGCCACTCAATCTCTTTGAGAGCGCCGAGCGGCATGGCCTGTTGCTGCAGACCGAACGGCTGGCCCGCCGCGTCACCATACGGCGCTTCGCCGAACTCGACCTTGGCGAAGCCAAGCTCTTCCTCAACGTCAGCCCCGAGAGCCTGGTCCAGCCCGCCTTCCGCCCGGGCGAGACACGCGCCCTCCTGGCCGAGTTGGGCCTCACACCCGAGCAAGTGGTGATCGAGCTGACCGAGACCCGCCCCACCCTGGACGTCAAGCTGCTGCACGAAGCGGTCAACCACTATCGCAGCATGGGCTTCGCCATTGCCATCGACGACCTGGGAGAGGGCTTCTCCAGCCTGCGTCTTTGGTCCGAACTGCGGCCGGACTACGTCAAGATCGACAAGCACTTTATCCAGGGCCTGCACCTCGACCCGGTGAAGCAGCAGTTCGTCAGCGCGATCCAGCGCATCGCCAATGGCGTCTGCGCCCGCATCATCGCCGAGGGGGTGGAAACTGCCGAGGAACTGGCGCTCCTGCGCAAGCTCGGCATCCACTGTGTGCAGGGCTACTTCCTGGGCCGGCCCGAGGCCACCCCGCATCAGCAGCTGCCTATCGCCGCCCAGCAGATACTCAGCGCTGCCGATCAAGCCCACCGCAGCCGCAACCTGCTGCTGCGTTCCAACCAGGTCGCGGGCCAGCTCTTGCGCGCCAACCCCTGTGTGCAGCCGCAACTCGACAACGAACATGTCTACCAGTTGTTCGCCGACAATCCCAATCTCTACGCCATCCCAGTGGTGGACAGCAACGGTTGCCCGGTGGGCGTGCTGCGGCGTAGCGACTTCCTGGAGCGCTTTGCCCGCCCCTTCAACCGCGAGCTGTACGGCAAGAAGCCCTGTACCGCGTTGATGGACCGCCATCCCTTGATCGTGGACCGCTCGCTCAGCCTCGCTTCGCTGTCACAACTGGTGGTGGCGGCCGACCGCCGCTATCTGGTGGATGGTTTCATTCTCACCGACGACGGCCAGTATGTGGGCACGGGTACCGGCCATGACCTCATGCGCGCCATCAGCGAGATCCAGCTCAATGCCGCCCGCTATGCCAACCCTTTGACCCTGCTGCCAGGCAATGTGCCCATCAACGAGCACATCGACCTGCTCTTGGAAAGCGGTGCCGACTTCGTGGCGGTATTTGCCGATCTCAATGACTTCAAGCCCTTCAACGATGCCTACGGCTACCGCAAGGGCGACGAAGTGATCCAGTTGCTGGGGCGATTGCTATCCGAAGCGGTACACGGCGAGCGTGACTTCGTCGGCCATATCGGCGGCGACGACTTCGTACTGCTGTTCCAGAGCGAGGATTGGCAAGCCCGCTGCGAGCAGCTGCTGCAGCGCTTCGCCGACGCCATTCGCGCCTGTTTCAGTGAAGAACATCAGGCCGCGGGGGGCTATCTGACCCTGGACCGCAAGGGTGTACAGACCCTGCACCCGCTCCTCTCGCTGGCACTGGCGGCGGTACCGGCCAGTGCCACACGCTTTCACAACCACCATGAGCTTTCGGCTGTCCTGGCCGAGGTCAAGCAGGCCGCCAAGCAGGCGGGCGGCAATGTGCTGCTGCAGGATAGGCGCAGCAGCGCGGTCTTGGCCCACTGAACCGGTTGCAGGCAACAAAAAGCCCGGCACAGGCCGGGCCTTTTTAGTTTGACCTTTTGTTTGACCGCCTAACCGATGCTCGGCCGTGGCGCCCGCAAATGCTGGGTGCCCTGCTTGAGCCAACCGGCCAGCGCGTCGCCAGGGACAGGCTTGGAAACATAGAAGCCCTGCGCCACATCGCACCCCAGGAGCCGGATCAACTGCCAGTCAGCCGGGTTCTCCACCCCTTCGGCCACCGTGGTCAGGTGCAATTTCTTGCCCATCTCGATGGTACTTTGCAGCATCACGTGCAGGTGCGGCTTTTCCGATGCGCCATGTACCAGGGAGCGATCTATCTTCAGCTCGGTAAACGGAATGCGGGAGAGCTGCTGCATGGACGAGAAGCCGGTACCAAAGTCGTCGATGCCCAGGCCAAAACCCTTGAGCCGCAACCGCGCCAGCGTACCCAGCGATAGCGCCAGGTCCGACATCACCGCCGTCTCGGTAATCTCCAGCAAGAGGTATTTGGGTTCGATGCCGATACGGCTGGTGGCCGCGGCAATCCGGTCCGCGAGGTCCGGCGTAGACAGCGAGCGGGCCGACAGATTGACCGCCACGCTGATAGTCAGGCCGCGGGCGTGCCAATCGCGCAGCTGCTTGAGCGCCGTCTCCAGCACCCAGTCGGTCAGCTCGTCGATCACGCCGCCCTCTTCGGCCATTGGAATGAAGTAGGCCGGCGCGATCAGGCCCAGCTCCGGGTGCTGCCAGCGCACCAGGGCCTCTACGCCGCGCATCACCCCGGAATGGGTGGTGACCTTGGGCTGGTAGTGCAGCACCAGCTCGCGGTTGACGATCGCGCGACGTATCTCCTGCGCGGAGAAGCTGTACATCGCCTCGCGCTGCTTTTCCGAAATCTCACCCGGCTTGAAGCGAGCGATCAGATTGGCCAGGCTGTCATAGGAGAGCGGCTTCTGGGCGATACCCAACACAATCAGGCCATGTTCCTGGGCCATGGTCTCCACGGTGGAGAGTATGGTGGTCTCGCGGCTCGACACCACGATCAGGGCGTTGACCAGTCGCTGCTCGGCAATGTGGCGTATCAGCTCCACACCGTCCATATCCGGCATCTCCAGGTCGGTCACCAGGATGTCGGGCTTGCGGCTGGCAGCGGCCAGCACTTCCAGCGCGTGGCGGCCATTCTCCGCTTCCAGGGTATTGCCGACACCGATGTTGGCAAGCAGGTCGAGCGCGTGCAAACGCTGCACCGCGCTGTCCTCCACCACCATCACGCTCAGTTCCGAGTAGCCTGCCATCTTTAACCTGACCCTTGTACCGCGGGTAAATATTACCAAACTATAATATTGAGCCTTTATATCGCAGCGCCCGCCGGATAGCTAGCCCATCCGGCTGCCACTGCGCTCGATCAGGCCCGGTATCGCGTCCAGGCTCGCTACCTGCTCTGCCGCGCCCAGGCGTATCGCCTCCTTGGGCATGCCAAACACAATGCAGCTCGCCTCGTCCTGCGCCAGCGTGTTCGCCCCGCTGTCGCGCATTTCCTTCAATCCCTTGGCGCCATCGTCCCCCATGCCGGTCATGATCACCCCCAGGGCATTGCGACCCGCGCACTTGGCCACCGAGCGGAACAGCACATCCACCGATGGACGGTGCCGGCTCACCAGCGGACCGTCCACCACCTCCACGTAGTAATGACTGGGCGCGCGCTTGACCAGCAGATGCTTGCCCCCGGGGGCGATCAAGGCTCGCCCGCGCACCAGGCGGTCATTATGGGCGGCTTCCTTGACCTCTATCTTGCACAGGGTATTCAAACGCTGGGCAAAGGTCGCCGTGAATTTTTCCGGCATGTGCTGAACGATGGCAAGCGCCGGGCAGCATTCGGTCAATTGCGGCAACAGCGCCTCCAGCGCCTGCACGCCACCGGTAGACACGCCCAGTGCCACGATGCGCTCGGTAATGCCCACCACCGACGGACCGCAAGGTGCATCCAGGATGGCGTCGGCACTGAGCTTGGGAGACTGTATCTTTTCGGCGACGTAGGAGAGCGGCGCGCCTTTGCCAGCCAAGCCGCCCCCCTGCGGCGAGGGCGCGGGTGGTGGTGGCGCCACCGGCCGCAGTAGCCGCAGCCGGCCCGTGGCCGCATAGGCTGCGCGGATGGCCGATACCAGATCAGCCGAGCTGTCCTGCAGGAAGTCGCGCACTCCGATCGAGGGTTTGGTGATGATGCCCAGCGCACCGGCCGAGAGTGCCTCCACGGTGACGCTGGCCCCCTTCTCGGTCAGGCTGGAACAGATCACCACCGGCGTCGGTCGCTCGGCCATCAGCTTCTTGAGGAAGGTGATGCCGTCCATGCGCGGCATCTCGATGTCGAGCACGATGACGTCCGGCCACTGCAGCTTCATCCGCTCCTGGGCGAAGATAGGGTCGGCGGCCGCGCCGAGCACCTTGATATCCGGCTCACGCCCCAACTCCTCGCTGATCACCTGGCGCACTACCGCGGAATCGTCGACGATCAACACGCTGATGGGCATACCATCTCCCTGCTAAAGCGACGCACAGCCCGTAGCCTAGGGCTTGCAAGGCGAGTCGGCCTGCGGCTGGAAACGCACCCAGACGTCTCCGGTGGCGACGTCGAACACGATATGGCGATGCCCCCGCCCGGCCAGGTGCTCCCGGCTCAGCCGAAAACCATTGCCCGCCAACCATTGCTTGCCGAAATCGATATTTCTCTCGCCCACCGCCGGCATCTTGCCGCTGTCGGGGACGAGCATATAGCCACCGCCGAACATCTTGACCACATAGTCTGCCGGCAGTGTCCCGGCCGAATGAATATAGCGCATGGCCAGCTGGAACGCCTCCTCGGCATAGCGACCATCGAGGGGACCGTCGCCACGCGGCTGGCCGCCAGGACGCACGGGCAGCAGATAGTGGCACATGCCGCCGATCTGCCGGGCCGGATGCCACCAGGTAATCGCCACGCAGGAACCGAGCAAAGTACGGATGCGGGTATCGCGGTCACCGAAATAGACCTCGCCGGGCTGCAGGAAGATGTCAATCTGGAAGCTCATCGCCGCTTCCGGTAGACCGTGGGCAGGATAGGCTCCAGCTCCTCAGGCAGCCCGATCAGCGATTCCGAATGCCCCACCACCAACCAGCCACCGGGCTTGAGCCGTTCGGCCACCATGCGCACCACGCGGCGCTTGGTCTCGGCATCGAAATAGATGATGACGTTGCGCAGGAAGATGGCATCGAAACGACCGATCTCCGGCAGAGGCTCCACCAGGTTGACTGATAGAAAGCGCACCCGCTGCCGCAGGAGCTTGTCCACCAGCAGGCTGCCCATATAGTCGCCAGTGCCGCGCAGGCAGTAACGCTTGAGATAGTCGGGTGGAATATGGCTGGCCCGCTCCATGGGATAGAGGCCGCGCCGCGCCGACAGCAGCACCCGGCTGGAAATATCCGAGCCCAGCAGCTCCCATGGCGCGCTCTCACCCAGCACGTCGGCCAGCAACATGGCAAGGCTGTAGGTTTCTTCGCCGCTGGCGCAGGCAGCACTCCAGATCCGTACCGGTTGGCCCGAGAGCTGCGGCAGCAACTGCTCGCGCAGCGCTTCGAAATGGCGCGGCTCGCGGAAGAAATAGGTCTCGTTGGTAGTGATCAGGTCGATGGCGATCTGTCGTTCCAGTTCCTCGCCGCCATCCTCGATCAAGCGGAAGTAGCTACCGTAGTCCGATATGCCACGCTCGCGCAATCGCTTGGCCAGGCGGCCGGAAAGCATGGCCTTCTTGATCGGGGCCAGGTGTATCCCGGTCAACCGTTCCACCAAGGCCTGGTACAGCACGAATTCGGCATCGCTCATCTGCACGAGGCCGAAGTCATGTACCGGCAAGGGCACGGAGAGGGTCACCACGCGCTCAATTCTCCAGTCCCAACGCGTCGCCACTGGCCGAGAGCTGGGCCATCTCCTCAATGGACAGCACATGCTCAAGCGCCAGCACGATCACAAAGCGGCCACCGAGCTTGCCCATGCCGCGGATGAACTCGGCCCTGAGCTGGGCGCCGAAGGCCGGGGCCGGTTCGATATCCTCGGCCGGTAGCTCCAGTACCTCGTCGACCGCATCCACAATCACCCCGAGGTCGTGCCAGCTATCGTCGTACTGCACCTCGACGATCACGATACAGCTGCGCCGGCCTATCTCCGTCGGCGGCCGGCCAAAGCGCACCGCCAGGTCGATCACCGGCACCACCGCGCCGCGCAGATTGATCACCCCACGCAGGAAGCGCGGCATCAACGGCACCTCGGTCAGCCCACCGTACTCGATGATCTCCTTGATATGCAGGATCTCCAGCGCATAGGTCTCGCCCCCCAACCGGAAGGTCAGATACTGCGGCAGCTCTACCGGTTCGGTGGCGGGGACTTGGGTACGCCGATGGGAAGTCAGTGCCTGGCTCATGATGGGCTACTCAGAAACGGACGAATTGGGTTTCGTCGACCGGTTTGGCCAACTGCTCGGGCCGCGCCAAGGGGCCAGGCAAAGGGCTGCTGGACACAGCTACCGGCCGGTTCATATTGGCGGAAGGCTGCAGGCGCACCACAAGCTTGGCCGGTTCGCAGGCGACTTCGCTGCGATGATGCAAGGTAAATCCGTCCAGCAGCTCACGTAGCCGCCGCGCATGGGCGTGCAGCTCCTCGGCCGTGGCCGAGAGTTCCTCCGCCGCAGCGGAATTGGACTGCGTGGCTTGGCCGAACTGATCGACCGCCTGGTTGATCTGGCGTATGCCCACCGCCTGCTCCCTGCCGGCGCTGTGGATCTCCCCCACCAGCTCAGCGGTACGGCGTATTTCGGGGAGCACGCTATCGAGCAGGCTGCCGGCGCGGGCCGCCAACTGGTCCGATTCCAGCGCCAGGCCGCCTATCTCACGGGCTGCGGTCTGACTGCGCTCGGCCAGCTTGCGCACCTCTTGCGCCACCACGGCAAAGCCCTTGCCGTGCTGACCGGCACGGGCCGCCTCAATGGCGGCATTGAGGGCCAGCAGATTGGTCTGATAGGCGATATCGTCGATCACCCCGATCTTGCGGGCGATCTGCCGCATGGCGCTGACCGAGGCGCCGACCGCCTGCCCCCCCTCGGTCGCGACCGAGGCGGCTCGGGCTGCCAAACCATCGGTCTCCGCCGCATGGTCGGCGCTCTGGGCAATCGTAGAGCCGATCTGCTCCAGCGCGGCGGCAGTCTCCTCAATATTGGCTGCCTGCTCGGTCGCGGTCTGCGATAGCGCAGTCACCGAGGCCTCCACTTGCGCCGAGATGCGCAGATTGGTATCGGCCGCTTCGCACAACTCCCCCAGCACCGTATCGAGCTGCCGGTTCATGCTTGCCAGCGCGGCCATCAGGCTGCGTTCGTCACCAGGTCGCACGCGGATCTCGGCAGTCAGATTGCCGGCCGCCACCTGGCGCGCCAGCTTTACCGCCTGCTCGGGTTCGCCACCCAGTAGCCTGGTCACATAGCTCGCCACCAGGAGGCCCAGCATGATGGCTACGGCAAAACCCAATAGCACCAGCAGCAAGGCCATCTGCCGCACACCCTGCAGATAGCGCGAATTGGCCGCCACGCCGTCGGCGATGCGTTGTCCATCGAGCGTGCCCGCCTTGACCAGCGCAGCCTCCAACTGCGAGAAACGCTGGGAGGCATCAAGGTCGAACTGCGCCAAGGACTCTCGGCTCTCGCCGCCGCGCAGGGCCTGCAAGAGCTTGTCAGCCTGGCCCTGGTAGGCCGGCCAAGCCTGGTCTATCTCGGCTGCCACCGCCTTCTCGCTCTCGTCTGCCGTAGTCGCGCGGTAGTGGTCTATATGCTCCAGGTATCGCCGCTGTGCCGCGAGGAGCCCCGGTTGCAGGGCTTCGGCCCGCGCAGGGTCGGCAACCGCGAGCATGGTCTTGAGCTGTCGCAGGTGCTGCAGTGCGGCAATATGTGCGGAGGAAAGCTCTCGTGCTGCCAGGATATGGTCGCGATAGACCTGCCTGACCTTGCCATCGGCATCGTCCAGGGCGTGCACCGCCAGCTGGCCGATGGCCGCCAGCAGGATGCCCATCAAGCCAAAGGCCAGCAGCAGCTTCTTGAACAGGGATAAACGGCTCAACCAAATCATGTCTCATTGCCCTCCTGCAAGGCGGGTCGGCGGGCCTGTTGCAGGCCCAGCAGCGCCACCCTGCGCCGCTCGTCCTGGGCGGCTCTGTGTATCAAATCGGGCACGTCCAGAATCAGTGCCACGGCACCATTGCCGAGGATGGTGGAGCCGGCCAGGCCCTTTACCCCGCGGAACAACTGGCCCAGCGGTTTAATCACGGCCTGCAGCTCCCCTTCCAGGCTGTCCACCACCAGGCCGGCACGCTGGCTGCCATACTGCACCACGACCACCGACTGGCGGCTGGGCAACGGTGCATCCACCTCGAACAGCTCACGCAGGGGCAGGTAGGGCAAGACCTCGCCGCGCAGATTGAGATAGTGCTGCCGGCTGCCGCTGTTGTCGGTCGGCAGGTCCAGACACTCCAGCACCATGTCCAGCGGAATCACAAAACCGACCGACCCCACGCCCACGCGGAAGCCGTCGATGATGGCCAGGGTCAGCGGCATGCGTAAGCGCACCACGGTCCCCTCGCCCTCGTTCGATTCAATCTCGATATCGCCCTTGAGGGCCTCGATATTGCGTTTGACCACATCCATGCCCACCCCGCGGCCGGACAGGCTGGTCACCGTCTCGCTGGTCGAAAAGCCCGGTTCGAACACTAGTTGCAGGATCTGCTGGTCGCTCAGCACCGCCTCCGCCTCGATCAGGCCACGCTCGACCGCGCGCGCACGGATACGGGCACGGTCCATGCCGGCGCCATCGTCACCGACCTCGATCACCACACTGCCCGATTCATGAAAGGCGTTGAGCCAGACCGTGCCGTAGTCCGCCTTGCCGCGTATACGGCGGGCGTCGGGCGATTCGATGCCGTGGTCGATGGCATTGCGCACCAGATGGATCAGCGGGTCGCCCAGCCGGTCGACCATGGACTTGTCGAGTTCGGTCTCCTCGCCTTCCAGCTCCAACTGGATGTCCTTGCCCAGCTCGCGCGAGGCATCGCGTACCACCCGTGGAAAGCGGCTGAATATCTCGCCCACCGGCACCATGCGCAGCGACAGGGCCTCGTCGCGGATACGCTCCACCAGCTCCGATAGCGAGGCGATGGTCTCGATCAGCGCATTGTTGCCGCTGCGGCTGGCCGAGAGCTGCGCCGCCGCACCGGCGATCACCAGTTCGCCCACGAGGTCGATCAAGCCGTCGAGCCGCGCCGCATCAACCCGCACCACACGATGCTCACGGGTCTTCTGGGCGGCATGCTCGCGCTGCTTGTCGAGCGCGGCGGCCACCGCCTGCGGGTGCGCCAGCCGCTCTTCCACCAGCAGTGCACCCAGTGGCCGATGATCGCCCACCTCACTACCCATGCGCTGCAGGCCCAGTACCTCATCGAGTTCCAAGGGCGTCAGCGCACCGCCCCGCACCAGGATCTCGCCCAGCCTGGCCATGCCCTCCGGCATCTCCTTGATCAGCCGGATGTACTCGGCAATATGGGCATGTGGCGGCAGGATGCGGACCGTGCTGTCCTCTCGGACAAACTCGAAGACATTCTCGATCGCCAGCTTGTCGATATGGGGCGCCGCATCGAACTCAATCTCAAAGCCGAGGTAACAACTCTCCGGGTCTATCAGCTCGGGCTCCGGCAAGCCGTCGTAAAGCGTAGTCAGGTAGACGATGCGGCCTATGGAGGCGAGGTAGCGGATAAAGGACAACGGGTCCATGCCGTTGCGCAGTACGTCCACGCCAAAGCGCAACGAGATGTGCCAGTGCTCGGACGACACCATGTTGTCGCCGTCGCTTTCGATCTCGATCTTGGGTGGCGGCACGGTGGCCGCCGGTACGGCCGCCGCTGGCTGTACGCTGAGATACCCCTGCAATGACAGCTCCAGGCCCTCCACCGGGATGGCTGCGCCGCCGAATTGCACTGCGTCGATCTGGGCCGCGATATGGTCGCGCGCCGCCAACAGGAGTTCGATCAGGGGTGGCGTGATGGCCAGCTCACCTTCGCGCAACCGGTCCAGCACGCTCTCGCACAGATGGGTGAAGGCCACGATCTCATCGAGCCCGAACAAGCCGGCCGAACCCTTGATGGTGTGAGCCGCGCGAAACATGGCATTGAGATGCTCACCGCGCTCTCCGTCGGGCGAGGCCTCGACCGCCAGCAGCGCTGCCTCCATGGCCGCCAACAATTCACGGCACTCCTCGAAGAAAACCTGCTTGGCGGCCTCAAGATTCATGGCGCCTCCTCGCCCGAGAGCAGCAAGGGGTCACCAAACACCCCGGCCATATTGTAGAGATCGATCACCTGTAGCACGGCCTTGCTGTGACCATGAAAGCGCAAGGGTTTTTGCTGCCGCTGCGCCTCGCGCTTGAGCATCAGGAGCAATTGCACCCCGGCGGTATCAAATTCAGCCACGCCCGAGAGATCGACGTCGATCTCCGGCGCCAGATTGAGCTCATCGACCAAGCGGCGCTTGGATACCCCGGCCTCGTAGATCGTCAGGGGCCCATCTATCCGCAGGATGCAGCGTTCGTGGTGGTAGATCGCCGAGATCGCCATGGGGGCTCCGCTTGGGCTCAGGGCAGGATCAGCTTGGCTACGGCCTTCAGCATCTGCTCGGGCTGGAAGGGTTTGACCACCCAGGCCTTGGCGCCGGCCATCTGACCCTCGATCTTCTTATCCTCCTGCGCCTCGGTGGTCAGCATGATGATGGGGGTGAAGCGGTAGTCATGCAGCTGCTTGACCGCCCGGACAAAGGCAATGCCATCCATATTGGGCATGTTCACATCCGAGATGATCAGGTGGATGCGCCGGCCATCAAGCCGCGCCAACCCTTCCCGGCCGTCGGCCGCCTCGACCACCTCATAGCCCGCCTGCATCAGCGCGATATGGACAACCTGCCGCAGACTGGCGGAATCGTCGACGATCAATATGGTCTTCTTGCTGTCGCTGGCTGCCATGGCTAGTCGGGTAGAGAAGTGTCCCTGCATTGTAGTGTAGGCCGGCCATGTGCTGACAAGCCTTATCGCACGCCGGGCGCGGGCGGGAACGGGACGCGACAACCATCGCGCGCTCAGGTCACAATACAGCCATCCAAAGAGGAGCCGCATCATGTCCCCATCCTTGCAGGTCGGCCTGGTTGGCTATGGTTTTGCCGGCCGTACCTTCCATGCCCCGCTGATCCACGCCACGCCGGGCTGCACCCTGGCCCGCATTGCCAGCAGCCAACCGGAACTGGTGCAGGCCGACTTCCCTGGCCTACCGACTGCCCCCAATCCAGCCGCCCTGCTAGCCCAGCCGGACATCGACCTGGTGGTGCTGGCGACCCCCAACGACAGCCACTACCCATTGGCCCTGGCCGCACTCGAAGCAGGCAAGCATGTCGTGGTGGACAAGCCCTTTACCCTGACCGTGGCCGAAGCCGAGTCACTGCTCGCTGCCGCCCGCCGCCACAATCGCCTGCTGTCGGTGTTCCACAACCGGCGCTGGGATGCCGACTTCCTGCTGCTGCAGCAATTGCTGGAGGCCGGTGCCTTGGGCCGGGTCACCCAGTTCGAGTCGCGTTTTGACCGCTTCCGTCCGGAAGTACGGCAACGCTGGCGCGAGGCCGACGTGCCCGGCGCCGGCATCTGGTTCGACCTTGGTCCGCACCTGCTCGACCAGGCGCTGTGCCTCTTTGGCAAACCCGATGCCATCAGTGCCGACATCGCCATCCGCCGCGACCAGGGCCAGGCCGCAGACGACGTGCTGGCGGTACTGCACTACCCCGGTTTGCGGGTCAGTCTGGCCGCCAGCTGCCTGGTTGCCGGTGGTGCACCGCGCTTCCTGCTGCACGGCACCCATGGCAGCCTGGCCATCCACGGTCTGGACGCACAGGAGGATCAACTCAAGGCCGGCCTGCGGCCCGGCCAAGCCGGTTGGGCGCGCGACCCGCGCCAGGCGCACTGGTACAAGGCCGGCGAGCAGACCGTCCTGCCCCTGCCGGACGGCGCTTATACCCGCTACTACGCCGGCGTACGCGACGCCATCCTCGGCCACGGCCCCAACCCGGTCACGCCGGAATCCGCCCTCCTGGTCATGCAATGCCTGGAAGCTGGCCTGGCCAGCAGCCAATCCGGCCAGCGCGTGGCCCTGTCTTGAACACGACGAGCTTCACTATGCCCCTCAGCCCCACCCAGCGCCTGGCCCTACGCCGGCAATGCCATACCGTCCTGCCTGGCTTTCGCATGCCTACCCCCGCCGAGGAGTTCCAGGCGCTCGCCCAATGGTGCGAAGCCCGTGGGGTCGAGCATGACCAGTACGGCCAAGGTGATCTGATCATCGGTTTTGAGCGGCGCATTGCCGAACTGCTGGGCAAGCCGGCCGCCGTCTTCATGCCCAGCGGGGTGATGGCACAGCTGATCGCCGTTCGCATCTGGAGCGAGCGCACCGGCCTGCCACGCTTTGGCATGCACCCCACCAGCCATCTGCAGCTGCACGAGGAAGAGGCCTACCAAGCCCTGTTCCAGCTGCAGGGCGTGCCGGTAGGCAATCGCCTGAGCCCCTTGCTCGCCACCGATCTTGCGGCGGTGAAGCAGGCCCTGGCCTGCTTGATCGTGGAGCTGCCGATACGCGAGGCCGGCGGCCAGCTGCCGAGCTGGGATGCCCTCACCGTCCTCAAGGCGGCCGCCCGCGAGCGACAGCTGCCGCTGCATCTCGACGGCGCGCGTCTATGGGAGAGCCGCGCCTACTACGATCGCAGCCATGCCGAGATCGTCGCCGGTTTTGATTCGGTCTACGTGTCGATGTACAAGGGTATAGGTGGCATCGCCGGCGCCGTGCTGGCCGGGGAGGCGGATTTCATTGCGGAAGCCCGGCTCTGGCAGCGCCGTATGGGCGGTACCCTGGTACATCAGAGCCCCTTTATCGCCTCCGCCGCCATGCGGCTGGATACGCGCCTGGGCCAGCTCGATGCCTGCTACCAGCGCACCCTCTCGCTGGCCGAACAGCTGGGCCAGGTCGCCGGCCTGCGGGTCAACCCGACAGTGCCGCACTGCAATATGTTCCACCTCTATTTCGACGCGCCGGCCGAGGCTGTGCTGGAGGCGCGTGATCGCATTGCAGCCAGCCAGGGCTGCTGGGTGGTGGGTCACGTCAAAGCTGCCGAGGTACCTGGCTGGAGCAGTACCGAACTGACCGTGGGCGATACCTTGCTGGCGCTGCCGGACGAACAAGTCCGGTCGTGGTTCACTCAACTCCTTGTGGGCTGAAAGCCCCGCCAGGCTGGACTATAGTGGGCGGTAGGTGGCACGGCGCCAGGCCCGTGACCGCCCATACCCAGCCTGGAGGAGCCATCATGTCCGAAGCCGCCCTGCTGCAGCGGGCCCTGCTCGCCGTCGCCCAGGAAACCAGTACCGGGCAAGCCTATTTCGATTTCATGACCCGTGCCCTGTGTGCCCTGTTCGGCATCCAGTACGCCTTTGTCGGCCTGGTCAGCGAGGACCAGCGCTCGGTCACCACCATCTCTACCTGCTCTGGCGGCACCATGGTGCCCAATATGACCTATGAGCTAGCCGACACGCCCTGCGAGAGCGTCTACGGCAAGTGCATGTGCGTCTATCCCCGTGGCGTGGCCGATAGCTTTCCCAAAGACCTGCTGCTACGCGAGATGGGCGTGGAGAGCTACCTCGGTGCACCTATCTTCGATAGTACCGGCAAGGCCATCGGTCTCGTGGTCCTGCTCGATGGCGCCCCCTTCGTCGATAGCGGCGAGCGGCGCACCATCGTACAGGTCCTTGCCGCACGGGCTGGCGCCGAGATCGACCGCATGCGGTTGGAAGACTCCCTGCGCACCCTCAACCAGCGGCTGGAAACCGAGGTGGCCGCCCGCACCCGTGAGCTGCGCGAAGCCAACCAGGCGCTCGACAACTTCTCCCACTCCATCGCCCACGACCTACGTGCTCCGCTGCGCCATATGAGCAGCTTTTGCGAGCTCCTGGTGGAGTTGCCCGAACTCAAGACTTCCAGTGAGGCCCAACGCTACGGTGAGGTGGTCATCAATTCCAGTCGCAAGATGGCCAGCATGATAGAAGCGGTGCTGGAATACTCCCGCCTCGCCCGGGCCGAGCCGCGCAAACAGCAGCTCGATGCCGCAGCGCTGATAGATGAAGTCGTAGCCGAAGCCCGCAGCGGGCTGCAGGGCCATCCTTGCGAGGTCCGCCAACCCGACGCCGGCACGCTCTATGCCGACCCGACGCTATTGCGCATGGCGCTCTCCAACCTGGTCGGCAATGCCTTCAAATACGCCCGCGAGCGCGACGTGATCCGGGTCGAAATCGACCTCACCCCGCTGCCCGGCCATACCCGCCTGAGCGTACGCGACAACGGTGCCGGCTTTGATATGCAGCACGCCGACAAGCTCTTTGGCATGTTCCAGCGCCTGCACAACGCCAAGCAGTTCGAGGGGCACGGCGTGGGCCTCGCCAATGTGCGCAACATCGTCAGCCGCCATGGCGGCGAGGTCGGCTTTGAGAGTCGCGCCGGCCAGGGCGCCTATTTCTGGCTGGACCTGCCGGACGAGCGCCCATGAGCCGCCCGCTGCGTCCCATCCTGCTCGCCGAGGACGACGACCTCGACGCCGAGCTGACGCTACGCGCCTTTGAGCGCTCGCGCTTGGCCAACCCACTCAAGCGGGTGGGCGACGGGCTGGAGGCCATGGAACACCTGGCCGCCTGCCTGCGCGGCGAAGCGATACTGCCGGCCGTGGTACTGCTGGACATCAAGATGCCGCGCCTCGATGGCCTTGCCACCCTGCAGGCGATCAAGACCGATCCGAAACTCCGCCACCTACCGGTGGTCATGCTCACCTCCTCGCGCGAACATGGCGACCTCTTGCACTCCTACAACCAGGGTGTAAACGCCTACATCGTCAAACCGGTTGGCCAGCAGGCCCTGTTGGAGGCAGTCCAAGCCTTGGGGCTCTTCTGGGGCGTACTCAACTGTCTGCCGGACAACGAAAGCAGCTAGCACTTCCCGCCTTGTGCTTTATTCCCAATCAGCAAATGCGCTAGCATGCCTTACCGCCAACAAGCATAAGGCCGATCCGTGAAATTCAGCCACGCCCTGCTCGCAGCCCTGCTGGTTACCGCCGGCCAGGCCGCCACGCCGCCCGCCGGTGCCGACCATAACCCGCCCCCGGGCATCGCCTGGGAAAAGGGCGACGTCGCCGCCGCCTTTGCCCGTGCCAAGGCCGAGAAGAAGCCCTTGTTCCTGTACTGGGGTGCCGTCTGGTGCCCACCCTGCAACCAGGTCAAGGCCACCCTCTTCAACCAGCAGGCCTTCATCGACCGTACCCGCCAGTTCGTCCCGGTCTATCTCGATGGCGACAGCCCCGGTGCACAAAAGCTGGGCGCGCAGTTCAAGGTGCGTGGCTACCCCACCATGATCCTGTTCAAGCCGGACGGGACCGAAATCACCCGCCTGCCCGGCGAAGTCGACAGCGAGCGCTACCTGCAGACTCTGGAGCTGGGCCTGAGCAATGCACGCCCGGTCAAGCAGACCCTGGCCGCCGCGCTCAAGGGCGACAAGCTTGCCGGTGAGGACTGGAAACTCCTGGCCGACTATTCCTGGGATACCGACCAGGCGCAGCTGGTGCCGGAAGACAAGCTGCCGGCCACTCTGCTCAAGCTGGCCCAGCGCGTCCCGGCCAGCGAAGCGGCCACCGCAGCCCGCCTGCAGCTCAAGGCTCTGGCAATAAGCGCCACTGCCGAACACCCACCCAAGGTCGATGCCGCCGCAGCACTGAAAACCCTCAACTCGGTATTGGCCGACGCAGCCCAGTCGCGTGCCAACTTCGACGTACTGGTTAACTACGCGCCGGATATCGCCCAACTGGTCGCTCCGGCCGGTCAGGCGAGCCATGCACCCTTGCTGGCCAGCTGGAACAAGGCACTGCAGGGCCTGGCCAGCGACGCCAGCCTGTCGGCCAACGACCGTCTCGGCGCGGTCGCCGCCCAGGTGGGCCTGGCCCGCATCGACACCCCCAAGGGTACCGTGGCCGAGCCCCTGCTGGGCGAGGTGAAGAAGCGGGTGGCCCAGGCCGATACCGCCACCACCAATGGCTACGAGCGTCAGTCGGTCATCAATACCGCTGCCCATACCCTGGCCGACGCCGGCCTGCTGGAGGATTCCGACAAGCTCCTGCAGGCCGAACTCAAGCGCTCGCACTCGCCCTACTACTTCATGCTGGCCCTGGCAGCCAACGCCAAGCAGCGTGGCGACAAAGCCACCGCCCTGAACTGGTACGAGCAGGCCTATGACCGTTCCGAAGGCCCCGCCACCCGCTTGCAGTGGGGCGTGACCTACGTCAACGGCATCATCGAGCTGGCACCGCAGGACGACGCCCGTCTTGACCGTGCCACCCAGCGCATCCTCGGTGAGCTCAGCGAGATGCAGAACGTGTTCTACGAGCGCAACCGCCGCTCGCTGGAAAAGCTCGCCACCCGGCTCAATAGCTGGAACAAGGACGGCCAGCACCAGGCCAGCGTACGCAAGACCCAGGCCCAGCTGCAATCGTTGTGCGGCAAGCTGCCAGCCAAGGACCCGCAAAAGCCGGTCTGCGAGCAGATCGCCAAATCGGTAAAGGCCTAAGCCCGTCTCGGCCAGACAAAAGGGCCTGCATATGCAGGCCCTTTTTACTTGCCGTAACGGCTAACGCCGCAGGGCTCAATATTCGCCGAGATAGTCGCGCTTGCCGATCTCCACGCCGTTGTGGCGCAGGATGTCGTAGGCGGTGGTGACATGGAAATAGAAGTTGGGGATCACGAAATGGAACAGATAGGGTACCGCCTTGAACTCGGTATCCTTGCCGCGCAGCTTGATGGTCACCACCCGCTCCTCGCTGCCCTCGATCTTGTCGGCCGGCACGCTCTCCAGGAAGGCGATGGTCTTGGCGATACGCGCCTTGAGCTCAGCGATCGTGGCCTCGTCGTCGGCATAGCTCGGCACCTCGATGCCTGCCAGGCGGGCCGCACAGCCCTTTACACCATCGGTGGCGATCTGGATCTGCCGGGCCAGCGGCAGCATGTCCGGCGCCAGACGGCAGCCGACCAGCACGGTCGGGTCGTACTTGCGTGCCTCGGCACAGGCGACCGCCTTGTCGAGAATGGCGTCGAGGTTCTTCAGGGTACGGACAAAGCCGGGGATGGAAGCCTGGTACATAGAGAGGGACATGGGGAAGCTCCTGGGTGATGAGTGCGTTCGAAAATCTTGATTTTCAACCTGCACTCTATGGGGACGATCTAGACCGGCCACAAGGGCGGCTCGTTCATCTGCGCAATCTGCTCACGCAATTCCAGCATGCTTTGCTGCCAATAGTGGCCCGTGCCAAACCAGGGAAAGGCACTGGGGAAGGCCGGGTCATCCCAGCGCCGTGCAAGCCAGGCCTTGTAGTGCAGCAGCCGCAAGGTACGCAGGGCCTCGATCAGGTAAAGCTCGCGGCTGTTGAACTCGCAGAAGTCCTCATAGCCCGCCAACAGGTCGGCCAGTTGCCGCACCCTGTCCTGGCGCTCGCCACTCAAGAGCATCCACAGGTCCTGGATGGCCGGCCCGCTGCGGCTGTCGTCAAAGTCTACAAAGTGCGGCCCGGCATCGGTCCAGAGTATGTTGCTGGCGTGGCAATCGCCATGCAGGCGCAGCTGCGCGACCTCGCCGGCCGCCTCGAAGCAGCGGCGTACCTCGACCAAGGCAGCCTTGGCCAGTTGCCCAAAGTCCTCGCGCTGGTCCCGCGGGATAAAGTCGCTTTGCAGCAACCAGGCCAAGGGTTCGTCACCAAAGCTGGCAATGTCTACCGCCGGCCGCGCCGCATAGGTCCGCTGGCCGCCCACGGCGTGGATGCGCCCCATAAAGCGCCCCAGCCAGGCCAGCACCTCTGGGTCATCCAGCTCGGGGCTACGCCCGCCGCGGCGCGGGAACACAGCGAAGTGAAAACCGGC
This sequence comes from Chitinimonas sp., assembly GCF_036568685.1. Classification (GTDB taxonomy): domain Bacteria; phylum Pseudomonadota; class Gammaproteobacteria; order Burkholderiales; family Chitinimonadaceae; genus Chitinimonas. Next base: position 724 of record NZ_DATCSC010000104.1, on the reverse strand, counting down.
ATGCTGGTGCAGGGTACGGCCGTCCACTTCCAGCGCCGCCACCACCGGTACCTCGGCAGCCGCCAGCTCTGCCAGAAAACCGTGTTCCTCCAGGATCTGCGCCTCGCTCCAGCGCGCCGGCCGGTAGAACTTCGCGATCAAGGGTGGGCCTTCATCCATGCCCACCTGGTAGACACGGTTCTCATAGCTATTGAGGGCCAGCAGGCTGCTGCTGGCCCTGAGGCCGAGGCTGTCCATGGCATCAAGCAGGCAGTCCGGGGTCAGGGTATCGAAGGGGTGGGCATTCATGACCGGTATTGTACGTGTACCGGTCGATCGCATTGACATACTTCCGACGCATCTGATCGTTAAGCTGGCCCCATGCCCAAACACTACCCATCCCTCCTCCTGAGCGCCCTGATCAGCCTGGTAGCGACCGCCGCCGAAGCCGAAAAGGTGCACTACCCCGGCCCCGGCGGCATCGAACTGACCGCGCTCTGGCAAGCGCAGGATCACCCCGCCCCGGTCGTGATCGTGCTGCACGGCTGCGGCGGCCTGTACGGCAAACGGGGCGAAGTGGCGCCACGGCATACCGCCATGGCAGCTTTTCTGCAGCGGCAGGGTTATGCCGTGCTGATGCCCGACAGCTTCGGGCCGCGCGGCCAGACGGAGGTCTGCACCGAGAAGAACGGCCAGCGCCAGGTCACCGTCAGCCAACGTGCCGACGACGTACTGGCGGCCCGCC
>NZ_DATCSC010000103.1:0-31158 GCF_036568685.1 Chitinimonas sp. | reverse complement strand
GATCGAGATCGGTGCTGGCACCGCCATTCCTTCGGTGCGCCGCTTTGCTGAAACGGTGCGTGGTCGGCTGATCCGTATCAACCCGCGCGAGTCGCAGTTGCCCACCGGTCGAGGCCTCGGTTTGGCGGAGGGTGGGCTGGCGGGCCTGCAGCGTTTGGCGGCCGCCTGGCCCGCCTAGTGTCTCGTTCAGTTTGCGGGCTGACGGTAGAGAATCAGCCCGGCATGGTGCAGCTCGTCGCCGTGGAATTCGCCATCCTCGACAAAGCCGCGGTCGTCCAGATAGTCGATATGGTTCCCGCTTAGCAGATAGCGGCCGCTATAGGCCCGCTCGCGCGCGCCGCGTGCCTCGACATAGCGGCCGTCTGGCAGCAGGCGGTGGCGCACATAGCCGTCATCGCTGGTCCATAGCCCGGCGTACTGTGCGCTCGCCGGGTCCGGCTCGGTCGGTTGGGCGGCCTGCCGTTCCGCCGCCTCGCAGGTGCCAACCAAGAGGCTGACCACCAGGTCGGAGACACGGAGAAAGGGGAGGGTAGGCTGGTCAGACATACGATGCTCCTTCTGCGTACGGGTTCGAGATGGATGCTGCGTGTAGGTATCTGGGTCTAGGGGCTCAATGAAAATCCCGACTGCTGACCGAAAGGCTACCGAGTCGGTCGGAACGGTCCGAGAGGCGCATGGCCAGGAGGTGGACTACCTCGCCCTCGCGCTGGACCACGCCGTAGACCGCCAGGAGGCTGGACCCGATCAATTCGCGCCGTTGCCGCTCGGCGAGGTCCGCCCAGACGATCACATTGACGTTGCCGGTCTCATCCTCCAGCGTGACGAAGGTCACGCCGCTGGATGTGCCGGGCCGCTGCCGGCCGACCACGATGCCGCAGGCCCTTGCCGGCTGACCGTCCTGGCAAGCCAGGATCTCGGCCGCGCTAAGCAGCCGCTGTGCCCTTAGTTCGGCGCGCAACAGGCTGACCGGATGGGCGCGCAAGGTCAGGCCGGTGCTTTGGTAGTCCTCGACCACTTCTTCGCCCTCTCTGAGCGCCGGCAGGGCCACGAGTTCAGCGCCTTCCTCGGCTTGGCCCAGGTCGTCGCCTTCCAAGAGGCCGCCGGCCTGCCAGCGGGCCTGCCGGCGGTTGCCGCTGAGGGCATGCAGGGCATCGGCATCGGCCAGGGCATTGAGGCTGCGGCGGTCCAGCCCGGCACGGCGCTGCAGCTCCGCCAGACTGGCGTAGCCCTGGGGCGGGCGTTGGGCGAGCACGCGTTCAGCTGCCGCCTTGCCCAGCCGGCGCACCAGCCGCAGGCCCAGCCGGATTGCCGGCTGCAAGCCATCCCGGGGCTCCAGGGTGCAATCCCATTGGCTCAGTTGCACATCGATGGGGCGGATTTCCACTTCGTGTCGTTGAGCGTCCTGGATCAGCTGGGAAGGGCTGTAGAAGCCCATGGGCTGGCTATTGATCAATGCACAGGTGAAGGCTGCGTGCTCATAGCGCTTGAGCCAGGCCGAGGCATAGGCCAGGAGGGCAAAGCTGGCCGAGTGCGATTCCGGAAAGCCGTATTCGGAAAAGCCCTGGATCTGGGCAAAGATGCGCTCGGCGAAGTCCTGCTCGTAGCCATTTTTGAGCATGCCGGTAATGAGCTTCTCGCGGTGCAGCTCTAGCTTGCCGGAACGGGCCCAGGCCGCCATGGAGCGGCGCAACTGGTCGGCCTCGCCAGGGGTGTAGTCAGCCGCCACAATGGCCAGCTCCATGACCTGCTCCTGGAAGATGGGGACGCCCAGGGTGCGACTGAGTACGCCCTCTACCGCCTTGCTGGGGTAGGTGATGTCCTCCTCGCCATTCTTGCGCTTGAGGTAGGGGTGGACCATGCCGCCCTGGATAGGGCCGGGCCGCACCAGCGCGATTTCGATCACCAGTTCGTAGAACTTGCTGGGCCTGAGCCGCGGCAGCATGGACATCTGCGCACGCGACTCGATCTGGAACACGCCTATGGTGTCGGCGTGGCTCATCATCTCGTAGACCTTGGGGTCCTCGCGCGGTATGTCGCTCATGGCAAAGGGCTGGCCGCGTCGCCAGGCCACCAGCTCGAAGGCACGGCGCAGGGCCGAGAGCATGCCCAGGGCCAGCACGTCCACCTTCAGGAGCGACATATGGTCGAGATCATCCTTGTCCCACTGGATCTGGGTGCGCTCGGCCATGGCGGTGTTCTCCAGCGGCACCAGCCGGGCCAGGGGCCCGCGTGAGAATACAAAACCGCCTACATGCTGTGAGAGATGGCGGGGGAAGCCCAGCAGCTGCTTGACCAGCTTGAGCAGCAGTTGCACCAGGTGGCTGTCGGGGTCGAAGCCGGCCTCGACCAGGCGCAAAGGCAGATCGCTGCTGCGGTCCCACCAGACCAGGGTGTCGCTGAGCGCGGCCAGTTGCTCCTCGTCAAAGCCCAGCGCCCTGCCTACGTCACGCAGCGCGCTCTTGCGGCGGTAGCTGATCACCGTGGCGGCAATGGCGGTTCGGTCGCGACCGTATTTGCGGTACAGGTATTGGATGACCTCTTCGCGCCGCTCATGCTCGAAGTCCACGTCGATATCCGGTGGCTCGTTCCGCTCCTTGGAGATAAAGCGGCCGAACAGCATTTTGCTTTCGGCCGGGTTGACCTCGGTGATGTGCAGCGCATAGCAGATCACCGAGTTGGCGGCCGAGCCACGCCCCTGGCAGAGGATGTGCTGGCTGCGGGCGTACTGGACAGTGTCGTGCACGGTCAGGAAGAAATGCTCGTATTCAAGCTCGGCGACCAGGGCCAGCTCGGTGTGTGCCTGCTGCCAGACGGTGGCCGGCACGCCCGCCGGGTAGCGCCGATGCAGGCCGGCCTCGGTCAGGGATCGCAGGTGGGCGCTGGCGCTAAGGCCGGCGGGGACCAGCTCGGCTGGGTATTCGTAGCGCAGCTCTTTGAGCGAGAAATGGCAGCGTTCGGCAATGCGCACCGTCTCGGCCAAGAGCTCGGCCGGGTAGAGCCGGCTCAGCGCCATCCGGCTACGCAGGTGTCGCTCGCCGTTGGGAAACAGCGCCAGGCCGCACTGGGCGACCGGCTTGCCAAGGCGGATGGCAGTCAGCACATCCTGCAGCATGCGGCGCGAGCGCAGGTGCATATGCACGTCACCACTGGCCACGCAGGGCAGGCCGCAGAGCCGGCCTAGCGCCAGCAGGTCGTGCAAGCGTTCGCGGTCACCAGCCTGCTGCAGCAGCTCGACCGCGATCCAGGCCCGCTCCGGAAAGCAGGCTGCCAGCCAGTGGCCGTCGCTGGCTCCGGCTGCATCGTCCGCCAGCCATAGCGCCAACAGCCGGCCGCTGCGCTGGGCCACGTCAGTACGCGTCAGGCGGTATTCACCTTTGGGGGCACTGCGCCGGCCCAGGGTGATCAGCTCGGCAAGGTCGCCATAAGCTGCCCGGTCCGGGGCCAGCAGCACCAGCCGCAGGCCGTCCTCAAGCCTGAACTCACTACCTACGATCAAGGCCAAGCCGGCCTCTTCGGCTGCCTTCTTGGCGCGGACGATGCCGGCCAGCGAGCACTCGTCGGTGATCGCCAGCGCGCGGTAACCCAAGGCCTGGGCGCGTGCCACCAGCTCCTCGGCATGCGAGGCGCCACGCTGGAAGCTGAAGTTGCTCAGGCAGTGCAGTTCGGCGTAGTCAGGCGGTGTCATGCGTAGAGTCCGTGCAGATACCAGGCGAAGTCGCTGCGCTGCTGGAACAACCAGTAGCGGCGGCCGGAGGGGCCTTCGGCGCGGTAGTAGTCGCGCGCCGTGCTGCTGCCATCCCACCAGCCGGTTTCTATCCGGTCGGCACGGTCGAGCAGGGTCAACGGCTCGCCATACCAGGGCCGGTCATCACGCACCGCCAGCGGCAGGGGTTCGGCCAGTAGCCAGCTAGGGCGTTCGGCAAAGGCCAGCGTGGGCGGTTTGGCGCCTGGCGGCGTGACCTGCCAGGCCTTTTCCGGCCGGTGTTCGGGCGCGCAGCCCAGTTGCCGTACGGCATCCTGTCCCAGTCGGGCCGAGAGGCGTGCCAGCAGCAGTGAGAAGTCGGCCTGGCTCGAGGCATGGCCGAACAGGTCCAGTGCCTCGCCATCCAGCCGGTGCAGGATATCGGCCTTGAGCCGTATGGCCTCGACCGGGGCGGGCAGAGCCAGCCTTGCCAGCCGCTCGCGGCCGATGGCCAGCATGCCCTCGGCCGAGCGGGTAGGCCGGCCAAAGCCCAACAGCAGCGTGCTGGCCGGTTGGCCCTCATGCGCCAGTTCCAGTTCCAGCTGTTGCACACCTAGGCCACGACCGAGCAGAAAGACCGCCAGCTCGCCCAGGAGCCGCTTGAGTACAAAGCCCAGTGCCTCCACCTGCTCGCAAGGCCAGGCTAATTCCAGGCTGCGCTCGAAGTGGTCGGGTGGCACAAAAGGCGTGCGCGGATCGGCCTGCAGGCCTTGGGCGCGGTCCAGCAACTGGCTGAGCTGCGGGCCGAAGCGGCGGCCCAGGCCGGCACGCGGCAGGGCCAGGAGTTCACCCAGCCGGCGCAGACCCAGGGTGCGCATGGCTTCACGCCATTCCTGCGGCCAGGGCAGGCGTTGCAGCGGCAGCCGTTGCAATGCGGGCTGCCATTGTGCAGGCGTGTTCGGGCGCAGCCCGGTCAGGGCAAACCAGCTGGCAGCCAGCGGGGTAGGCGCCTGGGCACGACGTACGCTCAGCTGCATCTCTGCAAGACCCTCATCCACCAATCGGCATAGCCTGGGCAAGCCTTTGAAGTAGGCCAGGCTGCCTTCAACCTCCAGCAAGAGGCCGGCCGGCGGGTCCAGGCAGACAGTGGGCGTGAACTGCATGGCCCAGGCCGCCAGGCTGCCCAGGAGGGCTGCCTCCTGTGTGGGCTGGCGGCGAGCCAGCCTCAAGCCAGCGGCCAGCGCCTGGGCGGTCGAACGCCGTTGCCCGATCTGCACACCCAGCCTCTCGGCTGCCTCGTTCACCGCGACGATGTACTCGTTGGGACCGCGCGCTTCCTGTACGGCCCAGGGCTCAGGCTGCGTGGGCGTAGTGTCGAGATGCAGCGCGTCGAGCGGCAGATTGGGCAGGTGCAGCGCTAGCCACAGCATGGTGGTATCCGGACTGGGTACGGCGCGGTGCGTCGTGCGGCAGAAAAACAGGGCGGGTATCGGGCGAGCCACGGCGTTTGACCACGCGCACGGCCACCCCGCCGGCGACCGATTCGACCGCCAGGCGCAGAGCGAAGGGTGAGGACAGCGCCTCGGCCCGGCCCTCGCGCAGTACAAAGCCGCTGCCACCGCCAGTTTCTGCCGCCAGTTGCAGGCGGCGGCAGTTGCGGTCACTCAGCGGCTGGCGGAACCAGCCGACCACGGCGGCGCAGGCGGGCTCGCGCAGGGCCTGCTCCATGGCCCACTGGGCGTCGTGCTCGCTCTCGGTGGCCACCCAGGTGAGGTGGCGCATATCCACACCGGCCGCCTGCCAGGCCGGGGCGTAGGGGATATGCGGCGGAGCGATCAGCAGGACCTGCTTGCCGGCCTGGGTCAGCTTGGCCAGTGCCGGCAATAGCAGGCGCAGCTCGCCACAGCCGGCGCGGCTGGGGATGATCTCGCTCACTGCGGCCTGCGGCCAACCGCCACCGGGCAGTACGCCGGCCAGACCCAGGTGGCCGCAGTCGACCACCGGCTGGCTGGCCTGGCTGTAGCCATCACCACGCCAGATGCCGGGGTGCTTGAGGATATCGAGTAGTGCTGCGGGGGCTGCCTGCATGATGCGCTCCAGAGAACGTTCGTTCACCTCATTATGGTGAACGAACGTTCTCTTTGCAAATCACGTTTGTCGGTTTTTGTGTGCACCCTGTGCAGGCATGGCGGTGTGCGCACTGCACCGAGTTTGCGCAGCAGGGTCGGTAAAAAATGAAGCGAAGGCTGGTTTATGCCGTGGCAGCAGGCCCTGGCCAGCTGGAATGGATATTGCACAAGCCCTTGTTTTTGCCTGCAAGGAAACGCGCCATGGCCACCAGCAATTCCTGGGAATCCATCGATGTACATCTCTTGAGGGTGCTGCATGCGGTCCTGACCGAATGCAGCGTGTCCAATGCCGCTCGCCGGCTCAACCAGTCGCAGCCCTCGGTCAGCACGGCGCTGCGGCGGCTGCGCGATATCACTGGCGACCCCATCCTGGTGCGCAGTCGCAATGGCATGACCCCGACCGAGCGCGGCATGGCCCTCCTGGAGCCGGTCAAGATTGCGCTGGCGCAGATCGAGGCGATCGCGGTCCAGCAGGTGCGCTTCAACCCGGCCCAGTCGCGGCGGGTATTCAACATCGCCACGCCCGACTACCTCAATGCGGGTTTGATCGGCCAGATCGTGGCCCGGCTGCGCAAGCAGGCACCACAGTCCCAGGTGGCCTTCCATTCACTGGGGCCGGACTATGACTATGCACGGGCGCTGGAGCTGGGCGAATTGGACGCCGTGATCGGCAACTGGCCGCAGCCGCCGGAGCACCTGCGTACCGTGCCCCTGTTCGAGGATGACGTGGTTTGCCTGATGCGGGCCGGCCACCCCTTGGCCAGCCGGCAGATGAAGGTGGAGGACTATCTGCAGGCCGAGCACCTGGTGCCCACGCCCTATGCCGTGGGCCAGCGCGGGGTGATAGACCTGCACCTGGCGCGCGAGCGGCTCAAGCGCAACGTGGTCGCCTACGTCCCCTACTTCAACTTGGTGCCGCAGCTTCTGCTGCAGACCGACATGGTGTTCTCCGGCCCGCGCCTGTTTGCCGAATATGCCAAGGCGCAGCTGCCCTTGGCGATTAACGAGATCCCCATTGCCTTCCCGCACATGCACTTCTACCTGCTTTGGCATGACCGTACCCACCAGGCCGAAGAATGCCGTTGGTTCCGTGAACAGATCATGGCGGTCACCCGCCCTGGCAGCCGCACCCAACGCATGGACGAGCGCGCGACGGTCAGCCTGGCCTAGATGGCTCTTAGCCCAGCCGGTCGTGTAGCCGCAGTGCGGCGATGCGGCCGATCTGGTGCAGGTTCTCGGCAAAGGCCTCAGGCGCTGTCAGCGCCAGCCGGGCCTCCATGGCGGCGATGATGTCGCCGCGCGTGAGGCCGCGTACCGCGATGATAAAGGGCATGCCAAAGCGCGTCTGGAAGGCACTGTTGAGGTTTTGGATGCGGGCGTATTCCTCGGGACTGCAGGCTGCAAGTCCGGCACCGGCCTGCTCGGCGGTGGAGGCCTGGGTCAGTTCGCCAGCCAGCGCTGCCTTGCCGGCGAGTTCCGGGTGAGCCAGGATCAGTTGCCGCTGCGCCGCTTCCGGTGCCTGCCACATGGCATCCAGCAGCGCCGTCAGCAGCTGGTCGGCGTCGCTGAAGGGGGCCTGCCGCCAAGCCGCCTCGGCAACCCAGGGCGAATGTTCAAAGATGCCATCCAGCGCGGCGGTGAAGTCAGCCTGCGACAGTTGCGAGAGCGCGGCTACGGTCAGTCTGGGTGTCATGCGCGGCGTATCTCCGGGCGACTGGCGCGCCCTTCTCAGGATGCCAGAACCTTACAAACCGCCCTTGGCAGCGACAAGCGGGCCAGGGCGATAAGCAACCTCTCTGCCGCCATATGAAGGGCTGTCTTATGCGTGCCTGGCCATAGACCTTATGCCGGGCTCGGGGCGGCGGCCAGGGCCTGCGGCTCCCTATAATGCAGCGAGCGTGTTTACCCCATCATAGCCACGGACCTTGCGCATGGGCCAACTGACCACCCACGTACTCGATACCCGCGACGGCCATCCGGCTGCCGCCATGGCCTTTAGCCTGAGCCGGCTGGAGGGCGACCGCTGGCTGCCGCTACGGCAGGGCCGCACCAATGCCGATGGCCGCGTGGACGGCCCGCTCTTGGCCGGGGCCGAGTTACTGGCCGGCCAGTATGAGCTGCTGTTCGAGGCTGGCGACTATTTCCGCACACAAGGTGTGGTGCTGCCCGAGCCAGCTTTTCTTGAGCAGGTGGTGCTGCGCTTCGGCGTGGCCGACCCGGCTGGCCACTATCATGTGCCGCTGCTGGTCTCGCCCTGGAGCTACTCCACTTACCGCGGCAGCTAGCCGGACAGCCCATGCCCATCGATACCGCCTACCTGCTCGACTGTCTGACCCTTTTGCTGCGCTGGCTGCACGTGATCGTCGGCATTGCCTGGATTGGCGCCTCCTTCTACTTTGTCTGGCTCGACAACAGCCTGCGCAAGCCCACCGACCCTGAGCTGCTGGCCAAGGGCATCGGGGGTGAATTGTGGGCGGTGCATGGCGGGGGCTTCTACAACCCGCAGAAGTACCTGCTGGCGCCCAAGCAGTTGCCGAGCGAATTGCACTGGTTCAAGTGGGAGTCCTATTCCACCTGGTTGACCGGTTTTCTGCTGCTCTCCACGCTCTATTACAGCCAGGCCGGCAGCTATATGGTGGACCCGGCCAAGGCGGCGCTGCCGCCTGCACAGGCGGTAGCCATCGGCCTGGGCAGCCTGGTCCTGGGGTGGTTGGTCTACGATGGCCTGTGCCGGCTCTTTATCGAACGTAGCCAGCTCGCCTTCGCTGCGGTCTACACCGTCTTCGTCGCCGCCATGGCCTATGCGCTCAATCATTGGTTATCCGGGCGGGCGGCCTTTCTGCACGTGGGGGCCATGCTGGCCACCAGCATGAGCGCCAATGTGCTGTTCTGGATCATCCCCGGCCAGCGCAAGATGGTAGCGGCCATGGCTCGTGGCGAGACGCCCGACCCCATCCATGGCAAGCGCGGCAAGCAGCGCAGCGTGCACAACAACTACCTCACCCTGCCGGTGCTGTTCTGCATGATCAGCAACCACTACGCCTTCACCTACAGCCACCAGCAGGCCTGGCTGGCGTTGCTCCTGATCATGCTGGCCGCGGTGCTGATCCGCCACTTCTTCAACCTGCGCCACAAGGGCGAGCTGGCCTGGCGCTACCCGGCTGCAGGCTCGGCCATCCTGCTGGGCGTCTTCATCTGGCTGGCACCCAGTGCACGGCCGCAGGCCACCAGCCCGGTCGCCATGGCACCTACCCTGGCGCAGGTGCGCCCCATCCTGGCGGCGCGCTGCCTGGCCTGTCATGCTGCCAAGCCCACGCTCATGCCCTCGGCCCCGGCCGGTCTGGTGCTCGATAGCGATGCCCAGGTGCTGGCCAATGCTGCTCGCATCCACACCCAGGTGGTGCAACTGCATGCCATGCCACTGGGCAATGTGACGCAGATGACCGAGGCCGAGCGCACGTTGTTACATCAATGGTTCGTCGCGGGTGCCCAGCCTTGAGGAGGCCAGCATGACTACACCTTATCCCCGCGACCTGATCGGCTACGGTCGCCAACCGCCGCAGGCCAATTGGCCCGGTGGGGCGCGTATCGCCGTACAGTTCGTGCTCAATTACGAAGAGGGCGGCGAGAATTCGGTGCTGCATGGCGACCCGGGCAGCGAGCAGTTCCTGTCCGAGATCATCGGCGCCGCGGCCTACCCGGACCGCCACCTCAGCATGGAGTCGATCTACGAATATGGCTCGCGGGTAGGGGTATGGCGCATCCTGCGCGAATTCGAGCGGCGCGGTTTGCCGCTGACCGTGTTCGCCGTCGGCATGGCCTTGCAGCGCCACCCCGGGCTGGCCCAGGCCCTGGTCGAGCTGGGGCACGAGATCGCCAGCCACGGCTGGCGTTGGATCCACTACCAGAGCATGGACGAAGCGACCGAGCGCGCCCATCTGCAGCAGGCCGTGGCGGCACTTACCCAGCTTACCGGTGCGCCACCCCTGGGCTGGTATACCGGCCGCGACAGCCCGCAGACGCGCCGGCTGGTGGTCGAGCACGGTGGCTTTCTCTACGACAGCGACTACTACGGCGACGACTTGCCCTTCTGGACCCAGGTCGAGCTGGCGGATGGGCGGCAGCAGCCGCATCTGGTGGTGCCCTATACCCTGGATGCCAACGATATGCGTTTTGCCACCGCGCAGGGTTTCAATACCGCAGAGCACTTCTATACCTACCTCAAGGACAGCTTCGATGTGCTGTACGCCGAGGGCGAGGACTGCCCCAGGATGCTGTCGATAGGCATGCACTGCCGGCTCTTGGGGAGGCCAGGACGTTTCCGGGCGCTGCAGCGTTTTCTTGATTACCTGGAACAGCACGAACGAGTCTGGATCTGCCGGCGGGTGGATATCGCCCGCCATTGGATCGCCACCCATCCACCGCAAGGAACCGCATGAGTACCACCGCCCCTATCCTCGCTCCCGCTGCAGAGCTTCCTGACTGGGCTCGCCAGGCGGTCAACCTGGCCGACCTGCGGCTGGGGGCCATACCGCTCACGGCCAGCGACCAGTTCTTCGCTCCCCTGGAGCGGATGCTCAAGCCTGAGCCGGCGGCCTTTATTCCTGGCCTTTACGACGACAACGGCAAGTGGATGGATGGCTGGGAGACACGCCGCAAGCGCACCACCGGCCACGACTGGAGTGTGATCAAGCTGGCGCGGCGCGGGGTAATACAGGGCTTTGACGTGGATACCAGCCACTTCACCGGCAACTACGCCCCGGCAGTATCGATTGAGGCTACCGATGTGGCGGGTGACGCGCTCGATACGGCGGTCTGGACCGAAGTCCTGCCGGCGACCTCGCTGCAGGGTAACCGTCACCATCTCTTACCCATTACCAACCGGCAGGGCTGGACCCATCTGCGCATCCATATCTACCCGGACGGCGGCATAGCCCGCCTGCGTGTCTACGGCCAGGTGACGGGGGTTTTTGCCGGGCTGCCGGCTGGCAGCGAGGTGGACCTTGCCGCGGCCCTCAACGGCGCCCGCGCCGTGGCCTGGAACGACGCCCACTATGGCCAGCCGGCCAACCTGCTGCTGCCGGGGCGGGGCGTCAATATGGGTGACGGTTGGGAGACCCGTCGCCGCCGCGAACCCGGTCATGACTGGTGTGTGTTGGCCCTGGCTGCGCCGGGCGTCATCGAGCGGCTGGAGGTCGATACCGCCCACTTCAAAGGCAACTACCCGGACCGCTGCTCCATCCAGGCCGCCCTGGTGGAGGGCGGGACCGATCAATCCCTGATCACCCAGAGCATGTTCTGGCCGTTGCTCTTGCCCGAGCAGCCCTTGAGCATGGATGCCATCCATGAATTCACTACGCAGATCGTCAGGCTTGGGCCGGTCAGCCATGTGCGCTTCAATATCCATCCCGACGGTGGCGTCTCGCGCCTGCGGCTGTGGGGCAGGGTGGGAGCATGATCACCCTGGCGGTGCAGCCGCTCAGTGCGGAGGCATTTAGACCCTATGGCGAGGTGATAGCGGCGACCGATGCGGCACGCCACTTCCCCATCAACGCCGGTAATACCGAGCGCTACCATGATCTTGCCCGGCTGGAGCCTGGGCCAGAGGGGCGCATCATTGTCAGCCTGTTCCGTGGCCAGCCGCGGCTACTACCCTTTACCGTCGCCATGATGGAGCGGCACCCTTTGGGTTCACAGGCCTTCTATCCGCTCTCTGGCCTGCCCTATCTGGTGGTGGTGGCGCCACCGGGGCCGGTACCTACGGCCACCGACGTGGTGGCCTTTCTGGCCAGCGGCCAGCAGGGCGTGAACTATGCGCCCGGTACCTGGCACCATCCCCTGCTGGCACTCGATGCGGTCTGCGACTTCCTGGTGCTGGACCGCGCCGGCGCCGGCCCGAACTGCGACGAGATCGTCCTCTCGCCCGCCGCTCTGATCCCCGCCTTGGACTGAACATCCTCGCAATCTGCTGGTGCGCATCTGCACCGCAACGGCGCATGCAAGCCCTGCCTTCAGTCAGCAGGCGCGCCATGCTGACGTGCTGGCGCTGATAAACACTATGCCCGTCTGCACATAGTCCGGCCCTTTCCCTACCACGCGCATCTGCCCTGAAACCCCGTTGTCATGGGGTTTGCCCGGGGTTCCTCGCTTACTTATCCATCTCGAATGAGTTGCCCGTGCGCCACGCACCGCCTGCGGTGGCGTCTGGGCAGGCATGCAAGCTGCATTTGGGCGCTCCAGATCAAGAAAACCTGCCCCACAAGGGCGTTACCTACCGGGAGTGTACGCAATGAAAAAAACGCATCTGCCGTCGGTCTTCGCACCGCGCCCGTTGGCACTCGCGCTGGCGCTGGCCATGTTGCCGCTGGCCCACGCCGCCGAGACCGAAGTACCGACCGACACCAATGAACCGGTGGTGGACAAGGACGAGGCCGGCAAGGTCAAGGAAGTGACCGTGACCGCCGAGCGCCGCCGTGAGAAGGCCAAGGACGTACCGACCTCGATCTCTACCCTGGGTGGTGAAAAGCTCGACGTGCTCGCTTCCGGCGGCCAGGACGTGCGCTTCCTCTCCGGTCGGGTACCCAGTCTCAATATCGAATCCTCCTTCGGCCGCGCCTTCCCGCGCTTCTATATCCGCGGCTACGGCAATACCGACTTCCGGCTCAATGCTTCCCAGCCGGTCTCGCTGGTCTACGACGATGTGGTGCAGGAGAACCCCATCCTCAAGGGCTTCCCGGTATTCGACCTGCAGCAGATCGAGGTGCTGCGTGGCCCGCAGGGCACCCTGTTCGGCCGCAACTCGCCGGCCGGCGTGGTCAAGTTCGACTCGGTCAAGCCGGGCAAGGATCGCGAAGGCTATGTGAACCTGAGTTGGGGTACCGACAACACCAGCAGCGCCGAGGCGGCCTACAACCTGCCGCTGAGCGATACCGTGGCGATGCGCTTCTCGGCCCTAGTGCAACACCGTGACGACTGGGTGGACAACACCGTGGCCAAATCGCCCAGCCAGCATCTGGAGGGCTATAACGACCGCGCCGGCCGGGTGCAGCTCTTGTTCAAGCCGGACAGCACTTTCAGCGGCCTCTTCAATGTGCATGGCCGCAAGCTCGATGGCACTGCCCGGCTGTTCCGCGCCAATATCATCAAGAAGGGCACCAATGACCTGGTCGATGGCTTTGATATCGACAAGGTCTCGATCGATGGCGCCAACGAGCAGAACCTCACCAATACCGGTGCCAGCGCCCGTTTGAACTGGGATTTCGGCAGCTGGGGCCTGAGCTCCATCACCGGTTACGAACACCTCGATACCTACAGCCGCGGTGATGTGGACGGTGGCTACGGTGCCGTGTTCGCGCCGCCCTCGGGCCCGGGCTTCATTCCCTTCCCGTCCGAGACGGCCGACGCGGTGCCCAAGCTCAAGCAGTGGACCCAGGAGTTCCGCATCGAATCGAAGAACAAGGGCCCGTTCAACTGGCAGACCGGCGTCTACTACTTCGATGAGGACTACACCATCGAGAGCTTCTCGTATAACAGCCTGGGTGCCGGCGAGCAGACCGAATACCAGCGCTCGCGGCAGACCAACAAGGCCTGGGCCTGGTTCGGTTCGGTCAACTACGCGTTGACCCCTGAGCTCAAGCTGCGCAGCGGCCTGCGCTATACCCATGACAAGAAGGACTTCGCGGTCGAGCAGTACAGCAACGTCAATGGTTCGACCCTGCAGGGGCCGCTATCTGCCAGCCCCAGCGCCAACAAGGTCAGCGGCGACGTGAGCGGTACCTATGCGCTGACCCCGGATATCAACCTGTTCTCGCGCCTTGCCACTGGCTTCCGCGGTGCCAGTGTGCAGCCGGCCTCGGCCTTCGGCCAGCAGTCGGTCGCCAAGCCCGAGACCAGTACCTCCTTCGAGGTGGGGATCAAGGCCGACCTGTTCGACCGCCGCGCCAAGCTCTCGCTGAGCGCCTACCGCTTCGAGGTCAAGGACCAGCAGCTGACCGGCGTGGGTGGCGGCAACAATGTGGTGCGCCTGCTCAATGCCGAGAAGTCGGTCGGTCAGGGCCTGGAGATGGACCTGCAAGCCTATGTCACGCCTAACCTGCTCCTGACCATGGGTGGCAGCTATAACCACACCGAGATCAAGGATCCCTCGCTGGAAGTGGCCGGCTGCGGTAGCGGCTGCACCATCACCAACCCGATCGACGCCGCCACCGGTCTCGTCAAGATCAATGGCAACCCGTTGCCGCAGGCGCCGAAGTGGATAGGCAACTTCACCCTGCGCTACGGCATTCCCACCAGCGACGGCGGCGAGTACTTCGTCTATACCGACTGGGCCTACCGCAGCAAGGTCAACTTCTTCCTGTACGAGTCGGTCGAGTACACCGGCAAGTCGCTGTTGGAAGGCGGCGTACGTGCCGGCTACAAGTGGGACAACGGCAACTACGAGCTGGCGCTCTATGGGCGCAATATCACCAATCGCCAGCAGGTCACCGGCGCTATCGACTTCAACAACTTGACCGGTTTTGTCAACGAGCCGCGGATGTGGGGCGTACAGTTCAAAGCCGTCTTTTAAGCTTTGTTGAGCACCTGTTGCCCGCTGTTACAGGTGGATGACAGGTACTGCGTTCCATCTGTTGGAAAGATGCCAGTCGACCCCATCGGCTGGCATTTTTCATAAGCCGGATTAGCGCTACCAGTAAACTGTCGGCTTCCCCATCTTCCAGTTCAATCGACCATGAAATCCTTGACGCCCAAGCTGCTGATCGCCGGTTCCGGCCTCCTGTTCAGCGCCTGTAGCCAAATGCCACTGGCCACCTCGCCAGTTGGCGAGGCCAATGCGACCTTCGATGGTGCCGGCTACCCGGTGGAGGTCTGCGATGCGAGCTATGCAGGTGTGGCCAGCAGCTGCACGCTGTCTGGCAGCGGCCAGGCCCAGCGCATCAAGGGTGTGCTGATCAGCGGCGGCAAGGTCTATGTCGGCGGTGAGATGCGGGTCGAGGCGGACGGCCACATCAGTGCCGCCGGTTGCCAGGTCCCGGCCCAGGATGCGGTTGCCATCGACTGCCGTGGCACGGTGGTCTCGGCCGGGCTGATGAACCTGCACGAGCATATCGACTACTCCTACCAGCAGCCTGCGGGGGCGCCCACCCAGCGTTGGACCCACCGCCATGACTGGCGCGCGCTGACCGCGCAGGCACGCGGCTTCGAAGGCGATGCGCCCAAGGACGAGAATGTGCGCACCGAGGTCAGCGAGCTGGCCATGCTGCGCCACCAGCTGACCGGCAGCACCGCGCTCTCCGGTGCCAAGGACTACAAGGCCTATACCCGCAACCTCAAGCTGGCCGACCCCGTGCTCGGTACCCCGCAAGGCGCCACGGTGCAGGACAGTACCTTCCCGCTCAATGACTTCAAGACCAACGCCCAGCTGAGTGCACCCTGTACTGCCGAGCAACTGGCCGGCATCAAGCTGCCGCTGCCCAACCCCTATGTGCCGCACGTGGGGGAGGGCACCACCGTGGGCGCACGCTACGAGGTGGATTGCCTGCTCGACGCGGTCAAGCCCAAGACCACACCCAATGCCTTTATCCACGGTGTGGCCATCAGCGAGGCGCAGATAGACCGCTTTGTGCAACAGCAGGTCTCGGTGGTGCTGTCACCGCGCTCCAACTTCGTGCTCTATGGCGCGACCGCCCCGGTCGCGGCACTCAAGGCCAAGGGGGTGAACCTCGCCATGGGCACCGACTGGTCGCCGTCCGGCTCCCTGACCATGCTCGATGAGATGCGCTGCATGGCCAATCACAGCAGCAAGGACCTGCATGACCTCTTGAGCTGGTCCGATATCCACCGCATGGCCACCAGCGGCGGCGCGCGCGCCGTGGGCCTGCAGGACAAGCTCGGTGCGCTGACCGTGGGCCAGCAGGCAGACGTGCTGCTGCTCGATACGCAAGGTGCCGCATCGCTCGGCAAGGTGTTGGAACAGGCCGCCCTGGCGCAGACCGTGGCGGTCTTTGTCGGCGGCCGTGCGGCCAGCTTCCCGAGCGCCTGGGCGGGCAAGCTGCCGCAGACCCTGCCGGGCTGCGCCGTTGACCCGCGCGACCTGTGCGGCCAGCAGCGCACCATCTGCGGCGCTGACCCGGCTCATCCGCTGACGACTTTGCTCAAGCAGGCGGTCTACACCATCGATGACGCCAAGCTCTGCCAGCCGGCGGCGGTCTCGGTCTGCGCCCTGCCTTGAGGTGGGTGCATTCAAGCAAAAAGCCCGGCCTAAGCCGGGCTTTTTGCTGGGCTGTGCGTAATCAGGCTAGCGCTGCGTAGTCGGCATCCAGCTTGGCGATCCAGGCCGCCTTCTGCGCATCCGTGGCAAAGCTCGCCTCCAGGCTGTTGCGCGCCAACGTGTACCAGGTCTGGGCATCCCAGTGGAAGGCTGCCTGCACGGCGCGGATATTGTTGCCCAGGTAGCCACCAAAATAGGCCGGGTCATCGCTATTGAGGGTGATCTTGAGGCCGGCTGCCATAAGCGCCGGCAGGGTGTGCAGTTCCATCTTGTCGAACACGCACAGCCGCACATTGGAGAGCGGGCAGACAGTCAGCGGCATCTGCTCGCGTGCCAGCCGTTCCAGCAGGGCCGGATCCTCGCTGGCGCGTACACCATGGTCGATACGGCTGACCTTGAGCAGGTCCAGCGCCTCGTAGATATAGGCGGGCGGGCCTTCCTCGCCGGCGTGCGCCACCACCGGCTTGCCCAGCGCCCGGCAGCGGGCGAACAAGCGCTCGAACTTGGCCGGCGGGTGGCCGCGCTCGCTCGAGTCCAACCCAAAGCCGTGGATGCGGTCGATGAAGGGTTCGGCTTCAGCGAGGGTGGTAAAGCCGTCTTCCTCGCTCAGATGGCGCAGAAAGCACAGGATCAAGCGGGTGGTGATGCCAAACTCGCGCTCGGCCTGGGCGGCACCGGCCTCCAGGCCCTTGAGCACGGTCTCAAAGGCAATGCCACGGGCAGTATGGGTCTGCGGGTCGAAGAAGATCTCGGCGTGCACGATGCCGTCGGCGTGGGCGCGCGTCAGGTAAGCCAGCATCAGGTCGTGGAAGTCCTGCTCGGTACGCAGCACGTCGGCGCAGGCGTAATAGAGGTCGAGAAAGGACTGCAGGTCACTGAAGTCGTAGGCGGCGCGCAGGGCCTCGGTATCGGCGTAGGGGAAGGCTATGCCGTTGCGCTGGGCGAGCGCAAAGGCGAGCTCGGGCTCGAGCGAACCTTCGATGTGCATATGCAGCTCGGCCTTGGGGCAGCGTAGGGCAAAGGCGAGGGCGGTATCAGACATGGTGTTTCCTTGCAGGGCGCGGTGCGCCGGTATGGAGAGCGGCCACTCCATGCGGAAAGGCCGCCCGATAGCTGGGGTATAAACGAAAACGCCCGGCCTCACCATGCCGGGCGTTCCTGATTGCCTGCGAGCCTTACTTGGGCACGTTGCCTTCCACGCCCTCAACATAGAAGTTCATCTTCTTGAGGTCGGCATCGGCATAGACCTGGCCCGCCGCCAGGAAAGGCTTGCCCGCCTGGTCTTTGAGCGGGCCGGTGAAGGGGTGCAGGGTACCGGCCTTGATCGCGTCGCGGCGGGTTTCAGCGAGCTTTCTCACGTCTGCCGGCAGGGTTGCGCTGAAGTTGTCGATATTGATCGCGCCTTCCTTCACCCCCCACCAGATATCGCTGCTCTGCCACTTGCCGGCCAGCACGTCCTCGGTGGTCTTGTTGTAGATCACGCCCCAGTTCAGGACCGAGGCGGCGAGCTGTGCCTTGCCGCCGAACTTGCTCATGTCCGAATCCCAACCAAAGGCCTGTACGCCCTTTTCCTGGGCAGTCTGCACTACGGCCGGCGAGTCGGTGTTCTGCATCAGCACATCGCTGCCCTGGGCGATCAGGGCCAGGGCAGCTTCGCGCTCCTTGCCCGGGTCGAACCAGCTGTTGACCCAGATCACCTTGGTACTGGCCTTGGGGTTCACGCTACGTGCACCGATGGTGAAGGCGTTGATATTGCGGATCACCTCGGGAATGGGGATGGAGCCGACCACACCGAGCTTGCCGCTCTTGCTGCTTTTGCCCGCCACCACGCCCAGCATATAGGCCCCCTCATAGGTGCGGATGTCGTAGACGCCCATGTTCTTGGCAGTCTTGTAGCCGGTGGCATGCATGAAGGTGGTGCCCGGGAAGGTCTTGGCGACCTTGGCCATCTGGTTCATGTAGCCAAAGCTCGTGGCGTAGACCACCTTGTAGCCCTGCTGGGCCAGCTCGCGGAAGACCCGCTCGGCGTCGGCCGTCTCCGGCACGTTCTCGACAAAGCTGGTCTTCACCTGTGCGCCAAAGCGGGTCTCGACCGCCTTGCGGCCCTGGTCGTGCGAATAGGTCCAGCCGTGATCACCGGTCGGGCCGATGTAGACAAAACCAACCTTGGCCGGCTCGGCGGCATGGGCCAGCCCCAGGCTGGCAATCAGGATGGCGCCCAGGATGGTGCCGAGTGGGCGGCGCAGCGGTGTGGCAGACATGGTGGCTCCGCATAAAGGTTGGATGACATAGGGTTGAATGAAGGTTGCGGCCGGGCCGCAGGCTTGGGACAACCTTAGCAAGCGGCAGGCCAGCCACCTATCCTCAGTCTGTTATGAGCGCTATACCGGCATGCCGCATAGTCGGGCACGATCCTGGCCGGGCATGGTCCATGCGGTATGGGTGACGCGGCCGGAACACGGCTTGCTTGAATGGTGTCGGCGCGACATCCGCCTGCGCAAATAAGCGCTATATGGCGGCCCGTACCCGGTGGGGCAGGGCCGCGTGATAGCTTGGAGAGACCTTTTTCGAGCCGGCAGTCCATGAGCGAGCGCCCCATCCACTTCTACTACCGCAACGTGCTGCATCGCATCGACGGTGTACCGCCGACGCGCACCGTTTTGCAGCATTTGCGGGAAGACCTGCACTGCACTGGCAGCAAGGAGGGCTGTGCGGAGGGGGACTGCGGCGCCTGTACGGTGGTGCTGGGTGAGCTGCAGGATGGAGTAGTCAGGCTGCGGGCAATCAATAGCTGCATCCAGTTCCTGCCCAGCCTGGATGGCAAGGCGCTGTACACCGTCGAGGACTTGACCGAGGGCGAGGCCCTGCACCCGGTGCAGACCGCCATGGTGGATTGCCATGCCTCACAGTGCGGCTTCTGTACGCCTGGCTTTGTGATGTCGCTGTGGGCCATGTATGAGCAACACCCTGAGTGGCCGGGCCGCGACGTGGCCATCGACGCCTGTTCGGGCAACCTCTGCCGCTGCACCGGCTACCGTCCCATACTGGATGCTGCCGAGGCTGCCTACCAGCATCCGCCGCGGCGACTGGAGCGGGCTGCCCTGGTGGATAAGCTACAGGCCCTGGCCGAGTTGCCAGCGCTGCAGTACCTGGCACAGGGCCAACATTTCTTCGCCCCGCGCAGTGTGGCCGAGTTGGCCCGCTTGCGTTTGGCCTACCCAGCGGCGCGCCTCTTGGCCGGCTCGACCGATGTGGGACTATGGGTTACCAAGCAGTTGCGGGAACTGGGTGATCTCATCTACCTGGGCCAGGTCGCCGAGCTGCGGCAGATCCGCCGCGATGCGCGCGGCCTGGAAATAGGCGCAGCGGTACCGCTGAGCGATGCCTTTGAGGCGCTGTGCCAGCAGGAGCCTCACTGGCTCGATCTGGCGCGGCGCTTTGCCTCGGTACCGATGCGCAATGCCGGCACCCTGGGCGGCAATGTAGCCAATGGTTCGCCCATAGGCGACAGCATGCCGGCCCTGATCGCGCTCAGTGCCACGCTCAGCCTGCAATGCGGCGAGGCCATACGGAGTCTGCCGCTGGAGGACTTCTACCTCGGTTACCAGCAGACCGCGCTGCAGCCAGGCGAATTCCTGCGTGCCATCCACGTACCGACGCCGTCGCCAGGGCGTGTCTTTCGCAGCTACAAGCTCTCCAAGCGCTATGAGCAGGATATCTCGGCCGTCTGCGCCGCTTTTGCGCTTACGCTTGATACGCAAGGCAAGATCAGCGAGGCCAGGGTGGCCTTTGGCGGTATGGCGGCCATCCCGCGCCGCGCACCACGCTGCGAAGCTGTCTTGCTGGGGCAAGCCTGGAACGAGACCACCCTGCGGGCAGCCCAGGCGGCGCTGCACGAGGACTACCTGCCGCTGAGCGATATGCGCGCCAGTGCCGATTATCGCCAGCAGGCGGCGGCCGGCCTGCTGGAGCGCTACTGGCGCGAGACCACGCAGCCGTCCAGCATAACGGCGCTGTGGTCGCTCACGGCCGTCGAGGTGGCACCATGAGTACGGTCGGTAAGCCGCTACCGCACGAGAGCGCCCACCTGCACGTGCGCGGGGCGGCCCAGTATGTGGACGACCTGCCCGAGCCCGCCGGCACCCTGCATGCGGCGGTGGGCCTGAGCCGCTGCGCTCACGGCCAGGTGCGCCGGCTGGACCTCGATGCCGTGCGCAGCTACCCCGGGGTGCTGGCCGTGTTGGTGGCGGCGGATATACCCGGCCACAACAACTGCGGCCCCATCCTGCACGACGAACCCATCCTGGCGCATGAGCTGGTGCAGTTTCACGGCCAGCCGCTGTTTGCCGTTGCGGCGACCAGCCACGAGATCGCCCGCCGGGCGGTCAGGCTGGCGGTGGTCGAATACGCCCCCCTGCCTGCCATCCTGGACTTCGACGCCGCGCTGGCCGCTGAGAGCTGGGTGCTGCCGCCGGTGGAGACCAGCCAGGGCGACGCGGCCGGCAAGATCGCTGCGGCGCCGCACCGCCTCAGCGGCGTGGCCGAGGTGGGCGGGCAGGAGCACTTCTACCTGGAGGGCCAGATCAGCTACGCCGAGCCACGCGAGGATCACACCCTGCAGCTCTGGTGCAGCACCCAGCACCCGACCGAGATGCAACATATGGTGGCGCATGCGCTGGGCTGGCACAGCCACCAGATCACCGTGCTGTGCCGGCGCATGGGAGGTGGTTTTGGTGGCAAGGAGTCGCAATCGGCGCAGTGGGCCTGCATTGCTGCCCTGCTGGCGCAGCGTACCGGCCGACCAGTCAAGCTCAGGCTGGACCGTGACGACGATATGGTCGCCAGCGGCAAGCGCCATCCCTTCCGCATCCGTTGGGAGGCCGGATTCGATGGACAGGGGTTGTTGCACGGTGTGCGCTTCGAGCTGGCCTCGGACTGCGGCTATTCGGCCGACCTCTCGGGCCCGGTGAACGACCGGGCTATCTGCCACGTCGACAATGCCTACTACCTCGATGCAGTGGCCATACGGAGTCTCCGTTGCAAGACCAACAAGGTCTCCAACACCGCCTTCCGCGGTTTTGGCGGGCCGCAGGGCATGTTTGCCATCGAGAGCCTGATCGACGATGTGGCGCGCTATCTGCGGCTGGATCCCCTGGCGGTACGGCAGCGTAATTTCTATGGCCATGGCCCCGAGCGCGCCACCACCCACTACGGCATGGCGGTGGAAGACAATGTCGCGCCCGAGCTGGTGGCCCAGCTGGCGGTGGAGTGTGGTTATGCCGCACGCCGAGAGGCGATTGCCGCTTTCAATGCGCAGAGCCCGGTCATCAAGCGTGGCATCGCGCTGACCCCGGTCAAGTTCGGTATCTCCTTCAATGCTACCCACTACAACCAGGCTGGGGCGCTGGTGCAGGTCTATACCGATGGCAGTGTGCTGCTCAACCACGGTGGGACTGAGATGGGGCAGGGCCTGCATACCAAGGTCAGGCAGATCGTGGCCCAGGTCTTCGGCCTGCCGGTCGGCCAGGTCAGGATCACCGCCACCGATACCAGCAAGGTACCCAATACCTCGGCCACCGCGGCTTCGAGCGGTACCGATTTGAACGGCAAGGCGGCCGAGGCGGCGGCCTTGCGTATACGCGAGCGGCTGGCGGCCTTTGTGGCGGAGCAGGCGGGTCTGGCGCCGGAGGCGGTGAGTTTCGTTGATGGCCAGGTTCGCGCGGGCGAGCAGGCGGAGGACTTCGGTGCTCTCTGCGCCCGTGCCTACCATGCTCGCATCCAGCTTTGGGACAACGGCTTTTATCGCACACCCAAGATTCATTGGGACGTCAAAGCCAAGCGTGGCCGGCCGTTCTACTACTTTGCCTACGGCGCTGCCTGCAGCGAGGTGGCGATCGACACGCTGACCGGTGAATCGCGTCTCCTGCGTGCCGACCTGTTGCACGATGCCGGCCAGAGCATCAACCCGGCGCTCGATATCGGCCAGATCGAAGGCGGTTTTATCCAGGGCATGGGCTGGCTGACCTCGGAAGAGCTGTGCTGGCGTGCGAGTGGCGAGCAGGCGGGCCAGCTGCTGACCCATGCCCCCTCCACCTACAAGATTCCCACGGCCGCCGATGTACCGCCGGTGTTCCATACCCGGCTCTACGCCAACCGCAATGTCGAGGACAGTATCCATCGCAGCAAGGCGGTGGGCGAGCCGCCGCTGATGCTGGCCTTGTCGGTGTTCTTTGCGTTGCGTGATGCAGTGGTCGCCGCCGTCGGCCCCGACAGCCGGCCGTCTCTGCGGGCACCTGCCACGCCGGAATCCATATTGCGGGCCATACGCCGGGGTAGGGAGGAAGCATGATGAACTGGTTGCGGGAACTGCCAACGCGCCTGGCCCAAGGCCGGGCGCAGATGCTGCTCACCGTGGTACGCACCCAGGGCTCCACGCCCCGCGAGGCCGGTGCGGCCATGCTGGTGGATGCCGACGGCAGTTGCGACACCATAGGGGGCGGCCATCTGGAGTTCGAAGCCATGACCGTGGCGCGTGGCCTCCTGGACAAAGGCCCTGTGCTGAGCCTGTTGCGCTTCAACCTGGGTGCCAGCCTGGGGCAGTGCTGTGGCGGCGTGGTCTGGTTGCTGCTGGAGCGGCTGACCGTGGATCAGACAGCGCTATGGCGCGAGCGTGCCGAGGCGGTCGGTCGGGGCGCAGTCTTGCACCGGCGCGCCCAGGCCAATGTGGCCGGGGCGGCGGGCGATGGTTCCTACTGGTGGCTCGATGGGGTGGCGCCGGTCAACCCATGCCAGCTGCAAGGCGGGCTGCAGGGCTGGCAGCTGGAGCAGGCCATGTTGCAGCCGCGATTTCCGGTCTGGCTGTTCGGCGCTGGTCATGTGGGGGCGGCGCTGGTCAAGGTGTTGCAGCCCCTGGGGGCACAGATCTGCTGGTTGGACGACCGCGACGATGCTTTCCCTGTGGACCTGGCGCAGACCGTACATACCGTGGTCAGTGACAACCCCGCGCGGGAAGTCTCGGCCGCGCCGGCCGGCTGCTACTTCCTGGTCATGACCCAGAGCCATGCACTTGATCTCGCCATCTGCGAGCGGATCCTGGCGCGGCAGGATCAGGCTTTCTTCGGCCTGATCGGCTCGCGCAGCAAGCGGGCCAGCTTCGAGCACAAGCTGATGGCGCGCGGCATTGCCACTGGCCGCTTGGCCGAGATGACCTGTCCCATCGGCATACCCGGCATTCTCTCCAAGGTACCCGAGGCCATCGCCCTCTCGGTCGCTGCACAACTCCTGCAGGTACGCGACGCACGTGCCCTCCTGGCACAGTTGGGCCCGCAGGCCCGCGCGCAGGACGCTTCCACCACGGAGTCGCCATGAAGCCCAAGCTCAGGTTGGAGCTCTTGCACGTCAGCAAGCGCTACCCCGGCGTGATCGCCAACGACGATGTCAGCCTGGCGGTGGCGCCGGGCGAGATTCATGCCGTGCTGGGCGAGAACGGTGCCGGCAAGAGCACGCTGATGAAGATGATCTATGGCCTGGTGCCCATGGATGCAGGCGAGATGCAGTTCAACGACCGCCAGGTCCGACTTGCCAGCCCCAAGGAAGCCCGCGCGCTCGGCATCGGCATGGTTTTCCAGCACTTCTCCCTGTTCGAGACCCTGAGTGTGGTCGAGAACATCGCCCTGGCGCTGGATGGCCCCTATGACCTCAAGGCCCTGGCCAAGCGGGTGAGCGAGGTATCGCAGCGCTACGGCCTGCCGCTCGATCCCTGGCGTGGCGTACATAGCCTCTCGGTCGGTGAACGGCAGCGGGTCGAGATCGTGCGTTGCCTCCTGCAGGACCCGCAGCTATTGATCCTGGACGAGCCGACCTCGGTGCTGACGCCTCAGGCGGTCGAGGCGCTGTTCGACACCTTGCGCCAGTTGGCGGCGGAGGGGGTGTCCATCCTCTACATCAGCCACAAGCTGCACGAGATCCAGGCGCTGTGTGACAGCGCCACCATGATGCGGCAGGGCAGGGTCACCGCCCATGCCATCCCACGCGAGGAGAGCCAGCAGAGCCTGGCGCAGATGATGATAGGCCGCGAGCTGCCGATCTGCCATGCCGAGCCCTACCAGGGCGAGGCCCGCCCGCTGCTGGAGGTACGCGGCCTGAATCTGGCCGGCGAGCCGCCGTTTGGCACCGCGCTCAAGGAGATTGATCTCACCGTGCATGCCGGCGAGATCGTCGGCATCGCCGGGGTCTCCGGCAACGGTCAGGCTGAGCTGCTGGCGGCCCTGTCGGGCGAGACCCTGGCGCCACGTGGGGCCATCGTGCTCGATGGTCAGGCCGTGGGTCATCTTGATGCCGGTCGCCGACGCGACCTGGGCCTAGGCTTTGTGCCGGAAGAACGCCTGGGGCGCGGGGCCGTACCGGCACTTTCGCTGGCCCGCAATGCGCTCCTGACCGCCCACCGTGCCGGCCTGGCCCGACATGGCTGGCTCAGCCCGGGCAAAGCCTGGGACTACGCCCGTGACTGCATCGCCCGCTTTGGCGTGCGTTGCACCGGCCCGGCAGCGGCTGCCCGTTCGCTCTCGGGTGGCAATCTGCAGAAGTTCATCGTCGGCCGCGAGATCATGCAGGCGCCCAAGGTCATGATCATTTCCCAGCCTACCTGGGGGGTGGATGTGGGGGCGGCAGCCTATCTCAGGCAGACCCTGATCGACCTCTCGCGCAGCGGCGTGGCGGTGCTGGTGGTGTCGGAAGAACTCGACGAATTGTTCGAGCTATGTGACCGCATCGCGGTGCTCGCTGCCGGTCGCCTCTCTGGCGCCGCACCCAAGGCTGCTACCAATGCCAGCCGCATTGGCCAGCAGATGGCTGGCCTGTTTGAGCCGGCCGAAGTATCCCCTGTTCCGGAAAGCCTGCATGTCCCTGCTTGAACCCCGTCCCCAGCCTTCGCAGCGTATGCGCTGGTTGGCTCCGCCACTCGCCATCGTCCTGACCCTGCTGTGCGGCGCCATCCTGTTTGCCCTGCTGGGTAAATCGCCGGCGCATGCCTTGCGCGTGTTCTTTATCGACCCCTTGCGCAGCAGCTATGGCTGGACCGAGCTGCTGCTCAAGGCGGGGCCGCTGATCCTGATCGCCCAGGGCCTGGCGGTGGGGTTTCGGGCGCGTATCTTCAATATCGGTGCCGAGGGACAATTGATCGTCGGGGCGCTGTGCGGCGGTGGAGTGGCCATCCTCAGCCAGGGCAGCGAGGCCGCCTGGGTGTTGCCGGCCATGGTGCTGGCCGGTGGCCTGGGTGGCGCGTTGTGGGGGGCGATCCCCGCCTGGCTCAAGACCCGCTTCAACGCCGAAGAGACCCTGACCACCTTGATGCTGAGCTATGTGGCGGGCTTTCTGCTCGCCTATATGGTCAACGGCCCCTGGCGCGACCCCGACGGGATGAATTTCCCGCAGTCTGTCATGTTTGGTGACGCGGCCCTGTTCCCCATCCTGCTGGAGGGAACCCGGCTCAATGCCTCGATCTTTATCGTGCTGTTTGCCGTGCTGGGTTTCTGGCTCTTCAATGCCCGTAGCCTGTTGGCCTACCAACTGGAGGTCGGCGGCTTGGCGCCGGCAGCGGCACGCTATGCCGGTTTCTCGGCACAGCGTACCGTCTGGCTCAGCCTGCTCCTGTCCGGCCTGACAGCGGGTTTGGCCGGGGTAGGCGAAGTGGCGGGGCCTATCGGCCAGCTCAACCTCAATCTATCGCCTGGCTACGGCTACGCCGCCATCATCGTCGCCTATCTGGGGCGCTTGCACGCAGGTGGCATGGTGCTGGCCGGCCTCCTGATGGCGCTACTCTACCTGGGTGGCGAGTCGGCCCAGGTGGCGCTGCAGACGCCCGCCGCCATCACCGGTTTGTTCCAGGGGCTGTTGCTGTTCTTCCTGCTGGCGGCGGACGCCTTTGTCGATTACCGGCTGCGTCGGCGTAGCCGGCCGGCTGCTGCACCTACCGTCGAGGTTACCGCCCATGCTTGAACATCTGTTGGCCATATTGGCCGCCACCCTGCCGGCGGCCACACCGCTCTTGCTGGCTGGTCTGGGGGAACTGGTGGTCGAGCGTACCGGCGTGATCAACCTCGGCGTCGAGGGCATGATGTTGATCGGCGCCATCGCCGGTTTTGCCTGTGCGGTCGAGACCGGCCTGGGGGCGGCTGCCGGCTTGCCTGCTGGCGCACTGGCCGGCATGGCAGCGGCGCTGCTGTTTGCGGTACTGGCCTTGAGTCTGGCCGCCAGCCAGGCGGCGGTGGGGCTGGCGCTGACCATCTTCGGCATCGGCCTGTCGGCCTTTATCGGCCAGCACTATGTCAGCGACAGCCTGCCCGGCCTTGCGCCGTTGAGCCTGCCTGGGTTCAGTGCCATACCGTGGCTAGGACCGGTGCTGTTCCATCAGGATGCGATGGTCTACCTTTCCTTGTGCCTGTTCGCCCTGGTCTGGTGGGGGCTGGCCCGTACTCGTTTGGGTCTCTTGCTCAAGGCGGTGGGAGAAGCCCCGGAGGCGGCGCATGCCATCGGCTACCGGGTGGTGGCGCTGCGCTATGGCGCCGTGTTGTTCGGTGGTGCCATGGCCGGCCTGGCTGGCGCCTATCTGTCCACCGTCTATACCCCGCTGTGGGTGCAGAATATGACGGCCGGCCGGGGCTGGATCGCGGTTGCGCTGGTGGTGTTTGCCAGCTGGCGGCCGGCCCGTCTGCTGCTCGGGGCCTATCTGTTTGGTGGCGTCACCATCCTGCAGTTCCACGCCCAGGGTCTGGGCCTTGCCCTGCCGGTGCAGTTGTTGGCGGCGTTGCCCTACCTTGCCACGGTGGTGGTGCTGGTGCTGATCTCGCGTGACCGCCGTGCCTTGCGGCTCAATCTGCCGGCCTCGCTCGGCAAGCCTTTTCTGCCGGGTTGATCCATGGCCAGCCTGAAAAAGATAGACAAGGGCGCGACCATCCTGGTCCGTGGTGCCATCCTGCACTTCCTGGCCGATCCTGGTGCGACAGACGACCCCGCCGCCTGGGCCCATCTGGAAGATGGCGGCCTCCTGATCGAGCAGGGCAGGGTGGCGCAACTGGCCGACTGGAGCGTGCTGGAGGCTGGGTTGACGCCGCAGCAGCGGGCAGGCATCCAGCACTACGACTACCGCGGCAGCCTGGTATTGCCGGGCTTGATCGATACCCATCTGCACTACCCGCAGGCCGGCATCATTGCCTCCTACGGCCACCGGCTGCTCGATTGGCTCAACCACTACACCTTCCCGGCCGAAGCGAGCTTCGCCGACCCGGCCGTGGCGGCCCGCACTGCCGATTATGTGCTCGACCGCTTGCTGGCCAACGGCACGACCACGGCATCGGTCTTCGCCACGGTGCACGCCCATTCGGCGGATGCCTTTTTCGAAGCAGCCGAGCGCCGCGGCCTGCGCATGCTCTGTGGCAAGGTCATGATGGACCGCAATGGCCCGCCGGAACTGCTCGATACTGCTGCCAGCGCCGAGCGTGATTGCCGTACGCTGATCGAGCGCTGGCATGGTCGCGGGCGCTTGCGCTATAGCCTTACACCGCGCTTCGCCCCCACCTCCACCCCGGGCCAGCTCGACGTGGCCGGGGCGCTCTACGCCGCCTGGCCGGACCTGCATGTGCAGTCCCATCTGGCCGAGAACGCCGAGGAGGTGGCCTGGGTGCGCGAGCTGTTTCCGGACCGGCGCTGTTACCTCGATGTCTACGCCCATCACGGTCTGCTCGGCCCACGCGCCATCTATGGCCATTGCATCCACCTGAGCGAGGCGGAGCGGCGCTGGATGGCCGATGCTGGCAGTGCAGCCGCTTTCTGCCCGACGTCCAATCTGTTTCTCGGTAGCGGCTTCTTCAATTATGCTGCGGCCCGCGACAGCCAGCTGAAGGTCGGCCTCGCCACCGATGTGGGCGGCGGTACTTCGTTCAGTCTCTTGCGTACGCTGGCCGAGGCCTACAAGGTGGCGCAGGCTGCCGGCGGCGCGTTGCCGCCCATGCGCGCCTTCTATCTGGCGACACTGGGTGGTGCCGAGGCTTTGGGTCTGGCCGATAGCATAGGCAGCTTCCAGACCGGGCGCGAGGCCGATTTCGTGGTGCTGGACCCGAGCGCCACCGCCGAGCTGGCCTGGCGCTTGGAGAGCTGCCATAGCCTGGCCGAACGACTGTTTGCCCTGGCTATCCTGGGGGATGAGCGCTGCGTGCGCGCTACCCATATCCTGGGCCAGCCGGCCTATCTGCGGCCGGCTTGAGCCCAGCCGAACATTTGAGCGTAATGGAGAAATACATGCAGCCCGGACGACTGTTCCGTACCGCCGCCTTGGCCC
Source organism: Chitinimonas sp. (assembly GCF_036568685.1). Taxonomy (GTDB): domain Bacteria; phylum Pseudomonadota; class Gammaproteobacteria; order Burkholderiales; family Chitinimonadaceae; genus Chitinimonas. The sequence continues at coordinate 2,746 of NZ_DATCSC010000103.1, read as the reverse complement.
TCTTGGCCGGCCTGGGTCTCTTTGCCCAGGCCAAGCCCAAGGCCTGCCTGACCGAATGCAGCCCGCGCATCGGCATCGTTTCGGCCTTTGGTGCCGAGGCCGACATCCTGGTGGCGGAGACGCAGAAGAAGCGCGAATACCTGATCAATGGCAACCGCTTTACCACCGGCGTGCTGCGCGGCAACCCGGTGGTGATTGTGCTGTCCGGTGTCAGCATTCCCAATGCCACCATGGTCACCCAGCTGATGATCGACCACTTCCGGGTCCATCATCTGATGTTGTCCGGCATTGCCGGCGGCATTGCGCCGGACAGCAAGGTGGGCGACGTGCTGGTACCCGAGCGCTGGGCGCTGCCGATGGAGACCTACTGGAATGGCGACGGCCAGGTGCCGGCCGCCTGTGGCAAGGAAGGTGATATTGAATGCCTGGGCCTCAAGCTGGCCCGCCCGAACGGCAAGCCTTCGGCCTTTGTGCTCGATACCCCGCAGGGCAAGGTCGAGACCGGCCTCTACCTGCGTGAGAACTATGTGCTGAACAGCCGTACCGCCCCGCAGGGCGAGTTCAAGTTCGACTATGCGGCCGATGCCGAGATGCTGGCCGTGGCCCGCAACCTCAAGGTCGAGCTGGACCGCTGCGGCCCCAAGCAGCCGCCGGCCTGTGTCGATGCCACCCCGCACCTCAAGGTGGGTGGCCGCGCCATCTCCGCACCGTTCTTCCTGGCCAACCCGGGCTATCGCGACTATCTGTGGCAATCCATGCAGGCCCTGGCCGTGGATATGGAAACTGCCGCCTTCGCGCATGTCGCCTACGCCAACCAGATTCCCTATATTGCCTTCCGTAGCCTGTCCGACCTTGCCGGTGGCAACGACTTCCGTGAAGTCGGTGCCTTCTTCGGCAGCGGTCTGGCCGAGACCAACGAAGCCAAGGTGACCCTGGCCTTCCTCTCCGCCTGGAAGGCGCGTAACAAGCCCTAACTGATTCGACGACACAGGAGTATCCATGTTCACCAAACCCCTACGCGCCCTGCTGGCGGGCGCCGCCTTGCTGGTATGCGCCCTGCCCAGCTGGGCAGACACCGTGGCCCCGCGCCCGGTCAAGGTGCTGATCATCAGCATGTTCGGCCCAGAGGCGGAGCCCTGGATCAAGAATATGGCGCTGGACCAGAAGGTGCCGGTCGTTGGCCTCTCGTCCGACTACCCCAATGTGCTGTGCAACAAGGATGACGTCTGCCTGCTGACCACCGGCATGGGCCACGCCAACGTGGCGGCCTCGACCACCGCCGTGATCCTCTCCAAGCAGTTCGACCTGCGCCAGAGCTATTTCCTGATCGCCGGCATTGCCGGTATCGACCCGGCCCAGGGCACCCTGGGCTCGGCGGCCTGGGCCCGCTGGCTGGTGGACTTCGGCATTGCCCACGAGATCGACGTGCGTGAAGCCCCCAAGGGCTGGAAGACCGGTTACTTTGGCGTGATGACCAATGGCCCGGGCGTAAAGCCGGTGTTCGACTACAAGACCGAGGCCTTCAAGCTCGACGAAACCCTGCTGCAACGCGTGCTGGCCATTACCGGCAAGGCTGAGCTGGCCGACAACGACCAAGCCCGCGCCTATCGCAAGCTATACAAGGACAAGGCAGCCAGCGCGGCACCCAGGGTGATCCAGTGCGACACCCTCGGTGGCGATACCTGGTGGCACGGCCACCGCCTGGGCCAGCATGCCCGCGAATGGACCAAGCTCCTGAGCGATGGTGAGGGTGTCTACTGCACCACCCAGCAAGAGGACAACGCCACCTACAACGCGCTCCTGCGCGGTCAGCAGGCCGGCCTGCTCGACATCAAACGCCTGGCCGTGCTGCGCACTGCTTCCAACTTCGACCGGCCACACCCTGGCCAGACTGCCTACGATTCGCTCAAGGCCGAGTCCGGCGGCTTCCCTATCGCAACCGAGAACCTCTATCGTGTTGGCGGCCTGTGGGTGAAGGATCTGGTTGCCCGCTGGCCGCAATGGCAGCAAGGCGTGCCCGCCCAGTAGTAGGCTGACGCCGTTTTACAACGGTGGCCCGTTCCCGCCGATGCCTGCAAACGGGCCGCCGCAAGGCGGCCTGTTTGCTTTTGTAGCAGGGCTTGGCGGCCGATCGCTCAGTAAAGCTGGCGAGGCGGGAATGTCAGCCTGTGGTGCTTTTTGACAACTTTCCGACCCGTCTTGGTGCAAGGGATTACTTTTTTGTGCTGATTTTTCGATGCATATACAAGTCGTTACAGTAAAATAACAGATATCCACTATCTGTCCTGACGCATGGCGCTGTCGCGCCAGGCTGACACTCTGCCTTGCTGTATGGCTTGCATGCTTGTCCTGCCCGCGTTTACCCACCGCCCTTATCCAGGGTGTAGGGCTGCTTAGTGCGGTCTATCTGTTTGTTTTGCTTGTAAAAATTCGTAAATCGCGTGTTGGGGTGCAGCGGCTTTGGGCTGTGTTCCCGCGAGCAAGAATCCCTTTCAAGTCAATGGCTGTTCCCTAGCGGTGCCCCGTGCCTGCCGCAGGATCAGCTGTTTTCTTTTTTACGGGGGCGCTTCTTGCTAGTTCGACGCGGTGGTGTGGCGACAGGGGATGTCGCCCGGCGGATTGCAGCGGAACAAGCGGTGACCGTCATCGTTTTCGAAAATCAGGCGTCGTTACCCGGCGCCGCTCTTAGGGAGAGCTGTATGAAACTTCGCAAGACTCAGCTGGCTGTGCTGATCGCCGGCCTGGC
>NZ_DATCSC010000102.1:0-10686 GCF_036568685.1 Chitinimonas sp. | reverse complement strand
CTTTTTGCTGCGGGCGCGGGCCATCCTGGCCGCTACCGCCGATGCGGGTGAGGAGGCGCGCCGGCTGGCGCGCGGCGAGACCGGCGAACTGCGTATCGGCTTTACCTCCACCTTGCCGCTGACGCCCATCCTGCCGGCGGTGGCTCAGGACTACCGGCAACGCTTCCCGCATGTGACCCTGCGCCTGCGTGAGATGTATACCGACGACCAGTTCGAGGCGCTGCGGCGCAATGAGCTGGACGTGGGCTTTGTGCGCTATAGCGATACTGCGTTGCCACCGGGCGTGGTCTGCCAGCCGCTACGGCGCGACCCACTGCGCCTGGTCATGCCCAGCCGGCACCGGCTGGCCGGTGAGGCTTCGGTCTCGCTGGCGCAGTTCCGCGACGAGGACTTTGTCGGCTACCCGCCCAGCGCCGGTACCGGTCTGCGCGCCATCCTCAACCTCTTGTGCGCGCGGGCGGGCTTTCAGCCGCGGCTGGCGCAGGAGGCGGGCGAAGCCATCACCCAGATCGGCCTCGTGGCGGCCGGCTTTGGCGTGGCGGTGCTGCCGGCGCCGCTCGATTGTGTGCGGATCGACGGGGTGCGCTACCTGCCTTTACGCGATGACGGCGCCTTTCTGACCATGGCGGCGGCCACCCGTAGCGATGAAGCCTCGGAGCGGGTGAAGCAATTCATGGCCGGCTTGTTGCCCTTGGTGGAATAGGCCTGGGGACTTCCAGAAGCCTCAGTACCTAAGCAAGGCAAGGCGCGAATAACAAATCTCGACGCAGCATATAGCGGATAGGTAAGGAGATATTTTTTATGAGCAACGCCGCATTGCGGCGGTAATGAGGTTTCTGGAAGTTCCCGGTATGCTGTGCGCCGCCATGGCGGCGTCACGTTTATACGCTAGGCTGCCGCCTATCTAGTATTCCTGCCGGAGAGAGCCGTGAAATTCCCAACCCGCCCGTTTGCCCTGCTGCTGTCCGCCGCGCTGGGCCTGTCTGCCCTGCCGGCCAAGGCCTGGCATGACGAGGGGCACCGTATTGTCGCCCGCGTGGCCGACCGCTTCCTGACCGATAAGACCCGCGCCGAATTGCGCCGCATCCTGGGCTCGACCGATGTGCCGGGCAGCCTGGCCACCGCTGCGATCTACCTCGACGACCACAAGCCCATGCTGGCCCAGCAGCAGCCTGGCTCCACTACCTGGCACTACGACGATCTGGAGATCTGTGGCGAGCAGCGTACGCCGTCCTTCTGCCAGAACGGCGCCTGCGCCTCGGCCGCCATCAACCGCCATATCGCCATGCTGGCCGACCCGGCCAACCATGACGGCATCAAGCTGCAGGCACTGCGTTATGTCAGCCATATCATTGGCGACATCCAGCAGCCCTTGCATGCCTCGGACAACCATGACCAGGGTGGCAACGCGATCCGACTCAACCCGGTGTTCGAGTCCTACGGCTTCTACGACAATCTGCACAGCCTGTGGGATGGCTACTGGGTGAAGAAGGCGCTGCGCGTGAGCAAGCTCAAGGAAGCGGACTATGCCGATGCACTGGCTACCCGCTACCAGGCCAAGGCCGGTGATTGGAGCAAGGGGAGTGTGCAGGACTGGATACAGGAATCGCACAAGCTGGCCGAGACCGTGACCTACGGCAAGCTGCCCGGCTTTGCCTGCGGCGCTGCGCCGAGCAAGGACAAGCTGACGCTGGACAAGGACTACCTGGCGCTGGGTGACGAGCTGGTGCCGGAGCAACTGTTCAAGGGCGGTGTGCGCCTTGCCAATGTGCTGAACGACGCGTTGGGCAAGTAAGCCTCTGCTGTCCGGAAAAGCAAAAGCCCCTGGCGTGATGCCAGGGGCTTTTTCGTACCGTACCCGCTGCACTTTGAGAGTAAGCCCACTCGCGCCAGCGAGGCTCCCTCGCGGCGGCGAGGGCGGGGGAGCGGAATTAATCAGCAAGGAATGGTTGAGGATTCGGTACCCTAAAACGCCCGGCTTTGCCGGGCGGTGAATAGCCCTCAATACCCTCGCTACGGTTTCTACCGGCGTTCAGCTGCCTTGGCTGCCAGGCGGCTGCGGTGCAGCACCGGTTCGGTATAGCCATTGGGCTGCTTGACGCCTTCAAACACCAGTTCACAAGCGGCCTGGTAGGCAATGCTGGCGGCAAAGTCTGGCGCCATGGGCTGGTACAGCGGGTCAGCCGCATTCTGGCCGTCGACAATGGCGGCCATGCGCTGCATCACTTCGCGGACCTGCTCGGCCTTGACCACGCCGTGGCGCAGCCAGTTGGCAACGTGCTGGCTGGAGATGCGCAGCGTGGCGCGGTCTTCCATCAGGCCCACGTCGTGGATGTCCGGTACCTTGGAGCAACCCACGCCCTGGTCCACCCAGCGCACCACATAGCCCAGAATGCCCTGGCAGTTGTTCTCCAGCTCGGCCTGGATATCGGCCGCCGACCAGTCGGTGCTGGGGGCGAGCGGAATGGTCAGGATATCGGCCAGGGCAGCACGTTGGCGTTGGGCGATCTCGACCTGGCGCTGGGCCACGTCGATCTGGTGGTAGTGCAAGGCATGCAAGGTGGCGCCGGTGGGCGAGGGTACCCAGGCGCAGTTGGCACCGGCATTGGGGTGGCCCTGCTTGGTAGCCAGCATCTCGGCCATCAGGTCGGGCTTGGGCCACATGCCCTTGCCGATCTGGGCGCGGCCCTTGAGGCCGCAGAGCAGGCCGACATCGACGTTCCAGTTCTCGTAGGCGGCGATCCAGCGTTCCTTCTTCATGGCTTCCTTGCGGACCATGGCGCCGGCTTCCATCGAGGTGTGGATCTCGTCGCCGGTGCGGTCCATAAAACCGGTATTGATGAAGATGGTGCGCTCGCGGGCTTGGCGGATGCATTCCTTGAGGTTGACCGTGGTGCGGCGTTCCTCGTCCATGATGCCGATCTTGAGCGCATTGCGCGGCAGGCCGATGGCGGCCTCGACGCGGGCGAACAGCTCGACTGCGAAGGCGACTTCCTCAGGACCGTGCATCTTGGGTTTGACGATATACATGCTGCCGGTGCGCGAGTTGCGCAGCTTGCCGCGGCCGAGGATGTCGTGCTTGGCGATCAGGGCGGTGATGGCGGCGTCCATGATGCCTTCGAACACATCCTTGCCCTGGTGCTGGATGGCCGGGTTGGTCATCAGATGACCGACATTGCGCAGCAGCATCAAGGACCGGCCGTGTAGGCGCAATTCGCCCCCGGTGGCGGCGTGGAATACGCGATCGCCATTCATGCGGCGGGTGACGGGCTTGCCGCCCTTCTCGAAGGTATCCTCCAGCGTGCCCAGCATCAGGCCCAGCCAGTTGCGGTAGACCTCGACCTTGTCTTCGGCATCGACCGCGGCGACCGAGTCTTCGCAATCCTGGATGGTGGTGACGGCGGCTTCAAGGCACAGATCCTTGACGTGCGCCGGGTCGTCCTTGCCGATGGGGTGGTTGGCGTCGATCTGGATTTCGACATGCAGGCCGTTGTGCTTGAGCAGCACGCTGGCCGGTACCGGGGCCGAGCCGGTGAAGCCAACAAACAGCGCCGGGTTCTTGAGGCCGCTCTCCTCGCCGCCCTTGAGGGTGACGCGCAGCTTGCCGTCTGCGACGGCGTACTGGGTGGCATCGGCGTGCGAACCGCTGGCCAGCGGGAAGGTGTCGTCCAGGAACTGGCGGCCGAAGGCGACGACCTTGGCGCCACGTACCGGATTGTAGCCCTTGCCCTTGTCGGCGCCTCCGGCCTCAGGGATCACGTCGGTGCCATAGAGCGCGTCGTACAGCGAGCCCCAGCGGGCGTTGGCGGCGTTGAGCGCATAACGGGCGTTCTTGACCGGCACCACCAGCTGGGGACCGGCCAGGGTGGCGATTTCGGCGTCCACATTCTCGGTCGTGACCGAGAAATCCGGGCCTTCCGGCACCAGATAACCGATCTCGGTCAGGAAGGCCTGGTAGGCGCTGGCGTCGAACTTGGGGTTGGCCTGGTGCCAGGCGTCGATCTTGGCCTGCAGCACATCGCGCTTCTGGAGCAGTGCCTCATTGGTCGGCGTCAGATCGGCCACGATCTGCTCGAAAGCCGACCAGAAAGCGTCGTTCTCCACCCCGGTACCCGGGATGATCTCGTCGCGCACCAGCGCGTAGAGTTGCGAGTCGATGGCGAGCGCGCCGTGTTGGATACGTTCAGTCATGCTTCCAATGCTCCTTATATATGTATAGAGAGCTCAACCTAGGCCCTGAGACTCTGCCCAGATGACTTTACCCGGGTGGTGCAGTTGTATGGTCTCTATGCATTCTTGGATGCGGCCTAGATCATCAGGGCTGATTTCATCGTCGAAGTAGGTCAGTGCGATAGGTGCAGCATCGAACTGAAGCTCCTCTGCGGGAGTGAGGATGCTTCCACCCAGCCATAGCGCGCAGCTGCCGCTGAAATTCAGCGAGAGAAAGCTCTTATAACCGGCCCGAGTGATGATGAAGAAGACCATAAACGCCTAGTCCGCGTGTGCGAGTAAAAACGCCGCCTACGCTCTTTAAAGAGCGGGCGGCGTTATCAGGTAGAGCGTGTCACTAACGAGCGTCAGCGAGGCTCCCCTCCGTGAGGAGGGGCGGGGGGGAGGCGAGATATCAAGGGACTGACCTAGATATTCGCTACCGGCATAACCCGGCCGGCTTTGCCGGTCGAGCGCTGCACCTCACCCCAAAACCTCAAACCAGGTCAGTGAAACTGCTCTTCCTCAGTCGAACCGGTCAGCGCGGTCACGGACGAGCGGCCACCCTGGATCACGGTGGTGACATCATCGAAGTAGCCGGTGCCGACTTCCTGCTGGTGGCTGACGAAGGTATAGCCACGGTCGCGGGCGCCGAATTCCGGCTCTTGCACCTTTTCCACATAGGCGGACATGCCGCGGGCCACGTAGTCCTGGGCCAGATCGAACATGTTGTACCACATGGAGTGGATGCCGGCCAAAGTGATGAACTGGTACTTGTAGCCCATGGCGCCGAGCTCGCGCTGGAACTTGGCGATGGTGGCGTCGTCCAGGTTCTTCTTCCAGTTGAAGGACGGCGAGCAGTTGTAGGCCAACAGCTTGCCCGGGTGCTTGGCGTGTACGGCCTCGGCGAACTTGCGGGCGAACTCCAGGTCCGGGGTGCCGGTCTCACACCAGACGAGGTCGGCGTATTCGGCGTAGGCCACAGCGCGGCTGATAGCCTGCTCGATACCCTTCTTGGTCTTGTAGAAACCTTCGGCGGTACGCTCGCCGGTCAGGAAGGGCTTGTCGTTCTCGTCGTAGTCGCTGGTCAAGAGGTCAGCGGCTTCGGCATCGGTACGGGCGATCACCAGCGTGGGTACGCCGTAGACGTCGGCAGCCAGACGGGCGGCGATCAGCTTTTGGACGGCTTCCTGGGTCGGGACCAGTACCTTGCCGCCCATGTGGCCACACTTCTTGACCGAGGCGAGCTGGTCTTCAAAGTGCACGCCACCGGCGCCGGCGCGGATCATGGACTTCATCAGCTCGTAGGCGTTCAGTACGCCGCCAAAGCCGGCTTCTGCATCGGCCACGATGGGGGCGAAGTAGTCGATGAAGTCCTTACTACCTTTTTCGATGCCCTTGGCGTGCTGGATTTCGTCGGCGCGGGTGAAGGCGTTGTTGATGCGCTCGACCACGGCCGGTACCGAGTTGACCGGGTACAGCGACTGGTCGGGGTACATGGCGGAGTAGCCGTTGTTGTCGGCAGCAACCTGCCAGCCGCTCAGGTAGATGGCCTTCACGCCAGCCTTGACCTGCTGCATGGCTTGGCCGCCGGTCAGGGCGCCCAGGCAGTTGATATAGGGTTCATTGTTGACGAGGTTCCACAGCTTCTCGGCGCCGCGGCGGGCCAGGCTGTACTCGTTCTGGACGGAACCGCGCAGACGCTCGACGTCGGCGGCGGTATAGCCACGCTTGATACCCTTCCAGCGGGGGTTGGTATCCCAGTCCTGTTGAATGGCTGCAATACGTTGTTCGCGAGTCGACATATCTCTATACCTCGTTGGGCGGCATGCCCCGGCGAGCCGGTGGCACGCAAATCATTGGGGAGTTAGCTCGGGAGGGGCTCGCAGTCTTCGGCGAACCGGCGCCCAGGCTGGATAGCGGCTTGGGGCGATATGGACCCGGGTCTGGCGAAGGGTGGGCCAGCTAGGGTTTTCCTTAACTTGTGTAGTCGATTATAAGGAGTTTCATGTGCAGTGCACCATTTTTTTCAAACGAGCGTCTGATTTATAGAAAACTGCAACATTGCGCCTGTGTTGCTATGGCAACATGTCGCGCTTTTCGGGTCTTGAAAGTGGAATAACCATCTCCATATCAGGGCTATCGTTTTTGGAGAAACAGGCCATGCAACAGGAAAACCAAGCTGACAACCCCGTGGATCAAGCGCTTGAGCAGGACGTGGCGCCTGCCGAGCACGAGGAGGCCGTAGCGGCCGAGAGCCTGGAGGCCCAGGTGGCTGCGCTGGAAGCCAAGGTGGCGGAACTGCAAAGTGCGCTGCTCTATGCCAAGGCTGAGGGCGAGAACATCCGCCGCCGTGCCCAGGAAGACGTTGCCGCGGCGCACAAATACTCGGTCGGCAAGTTCGCCAGCGAGCTCTTGATCGTGAAAGACTGCCTTGAGATGGCGCTCAAGGACAACTCGTCCATCGAGAATATCAAGATGGGTGTGGATATGACCCTGCGCAACCTCGCCGGCGCCTTCGACAAGTTCCAGATCAAGGAAGTGGACCCGCAGGTGGGCGAGAAGCTCGATCCGCACAAGCACCAGGCCATGAGCGCGGTGGAAGCGGAGCAAGAGGCCAATACCGTGGTCAGCGTGATGCAAAAGGGCTATGCCATTGCCGAGCGCGTGCTGCGGCCGGCCATGGTGGTGGTCGCCAAGGCCAAGAGCGAAGGCTGAATGCGCCGGGTCTTGAAAGCCCTGGGACGCATCCCCACTTAGCCAACAAGGTTATTCAGAATATCGGGCCAGCCCTGCTGGCACTCGAAACAGGAAAGGAACAAGGACATGGGCAAGATTATTGGTATTGACCTCGGCACCACCAACTCGTGTGTGGCCGTACTGGAAGGCGGCAACGTCAAGGTGATCGAGAACGCCGAAGGCGCTCGCACCACGCCGTCCATCATTGCTTACACCAACGACGACGAAATCCTGGTCGGCGCCCCCGCCAAGCGGCAGGCTGTCACCAACCCCAAGAACACGCTGTACGCCGTGAAGCGCCTGATCGGCCGCAAGTTCGAAGAGAAGGAAGTGCAGAAGGACATCGACCTGATGCCTTACACCATCGCCAAGGCCGACAACGGTGACGCCTGGGTGGAAGTGAAGGGCAAGAAGATGGCCCCGCCCCAGATCTCGGCCGAAGTGCTGCGCAAGATGAAGAAGACCGCCGAGGACTACCTCGGTGAAGAAGTGACCGAAGCCGTGATCACGGTGCCGGCCTACTTCAACGACAGCCAGCGTCAGGCTACCAAGGATGCCGGTCGTATCGCCGGCCTGGACGTCAAGCGCATCATCAACGAGCCGACCGCGGCTGCGCTGGCATTCGGCCTCGACAAGAAGGAAAAGGGCGATGCCAAGATCGCCGTCTATGACCTGGGCGGCGGTACCTTCGACATCTCCATCATCGAGATTGCCGATGTCGATGGCGACAAGCAGTTTGAAGTGCTGGCCACCAATGGCGACACCTTCCTGGGCGGCGAAGACTTCGACCAGCGCCTGATCGACTACATCGTCACCGAGTTCAAGAAGGAACAGGGCATCGACCTGAAGAACGACGTGATGGCCCTGCAGCGCCTGAAGGAAGCCGCGGAAAAGGCCAAGATCGAGCTCTCCAGCACCACCCAGAGCGAGATCAACCTGCCCTACGTGACCATGGACGCAACCGGCCCCAAGCACTTGGCCATGAAGATCACCCGCGCCAAGTTCGAGAGCCTGGTCGAGGACCTGATCGAGCGCTCCATCGAGCCCTGCCGCATTGCGCTGAAGGATGCCGGCCTCAAGATCACCGATATCGACGACGTGATCCTGGTCGGTGGCCAGACCCGTATGCCCAAGGTGATGGACAAGGTGAAGGAGTTCTTCGGCAAGGAAGCCCGCCGTGACGTGAACCCGGACGAAGCCGTGGCCGTTGGTGCCGCCATCCAGGGTTCGGTGCTGTCGGGCGACCGCAAGGACGTGCTGCTGCTGGACGTGAGCCCGCTGAGCCTGGGTATCGAAACCCTGGGCGGCGTGATGACCAAGCTGATCCAGAAGAACACCACCATCCCGACCAAGGCTTCGCAGGTGTTCTCGACTGCCGAGGACAACCAGAGCGCGGTGACCATCCACGTGCTGCAAGGGGAGCGCGAGCGTGCTGCGGCCAACAAGTCGCTGGGCCAGTTCAACCTGGAAGGCATTCCGGCTGCTGCCCGCGGTACCCCGCAGATCGAGGTGGAGTTCAATATCGACGCCAACGGCATCCTGCATGTGTCGGCCAAGGACAAGGCGACCGGCAAGGCCAACAACATCACCATCAAGGCGAACTCGGGTCTGTCGGAAGAAGAGATCCAGCGCATGGTGAAGGACGCCGAAGCCAATGCCGAGGAAGACAAGAAGCTGACCGAACTGGTGGCTGCTCGCAACCAGCTGGAAAGCCTGATCCACTCGGTGAAGAAGTCGCTCTCCGAATTCGGTGACAAGATCACTGCCGAGGAAAAGACCGCCATCGAAGCCGCCCTGGCGGATGCCGAAGGCGTGGTCAAGAGCGAGGACAAGGCCGAGATCGACGCCAAGTCCGAGGCCCTGATGTCTGCCTCGCACAAGCTGGCCGAGAAGATGTACGCCGCCCAGCAAGGTGCTGAAGGCGCGGCCCCGGCGGGTGGCGAGGCGAAGAAGGACGACGGCAACGTGGTCGACGCTGAGTTCACCGAAGTCAAAGACGACAAGTAAGATCGCTTGATCGCTGGGCGCAGCATGGGCCGGGACTGTTCCCGGACTGTGCTGCGCCTTTGCCGTAAGGAAAGAGCATGGCAAAAAGAGATTTCTACGAAATCCTGGGGGTAAACAGGGACGCCAGCGACGAGGACATCAAGAAGTCCTATCGCAAGCTGGCAATGAAGTACCACCCGGATCGCAACCCGGACAGCAAGGAAGCCGAAGAGAAATTCAAGGAGGCCAAGGAGGCCTACGAGATTCTCTCTGACGAGCAAAAACGCGCTGCCTATGACCAGTATGGCCACGCCGGGGTAGACCCGCAGGCCGGCATGGGCGGTGGCGGCTTTGGCGGCGGTGGCTTTGCCGATGCCTTCGGTGACATCTTCGGCGACATCTTCGGCGGTGGCCGTGGTAGCCGCTCCAATGTCTACCGGGGCTCGGACCTGCGCTACAACCTCGAGATCAGTCTTGAGGAAGCGGCACGCGGTACCGAGACCAAGATCAAGATTCCGACCCACGAGGAGTGCGAGGTCTGCCACGGCAGCGGTGCCAAACCGGGTACCCAGGCCAAGACCTGCGGTACTTGTGGCGGCCATGGCCAGGTGCGGGTGCAACAGGGCTTCTTCTCGCTGCAACAAACCTGCCCGACTTGCCACGGCAGCGGCAAGGTGATTCCCGACCCATGCCGGTCGTGCCACGGCCAGGGCCGTGTGAAGTCGCAAAAGACGCTGAACGTGAAGATCCCGGCCGGCGTGGACGAGGGCGATCGTATCCGCCTGAGCGGTGAAGGTGAGCCGGGCGTCAACGGCGGTCCGCCGGGTGACCTGTATGTGGTCATCCACCTCAAGTCGCACAGCGTGTTCGAGCGCGAGGGCAACGACCTGCATTGCGAGATGCCGATCAGCTTTGCCGTGGCGGCGCTGGGGGGGGAGATCGAGATCCCGACGCTGGAAGGCGCCGTGAAGCTCAAGATCCCGGCCGAGACCCAGACCGGGGCGGTATTCCGCCTGCGCGGCAAGGGTATCAAGGGCGTGCGCAGCGCCATTACCGGCGACCTGATGTGCCATGTGGTGGTCGAGACGCCGGTCAAGCTGACCGACAAGCAGAAGGAACTGCTGCGCGAGTTCGAGAACATCAGCCTGCAGGATGACGCCAAGCACAACCCACGCGCCAATTCCTGGATGGACAAGGTGAAGGACTTTTTCTCGAACTGAGCCTCTCTCCCGTAACAACAAAAAAGCTGCCCAGGGCAGCTTTTTTGTTGCCGGTGCGCGCCCCGACTTGGTGGTCGGTCGCTGTCGACCGACCCTTGGCGGGCAAGGCACTTGGATCACCCCGACTGGCGCACCCGCCGTCGTGGCGGTGGCAGTACCGGCAGAAGACCGTGTCATGGGCAATAGGTTCCCATGTAAATATTATCGCTTCCCCTAGCTAGGACGGGCTTTTGCGGGCTGGTATTATCGCCACCCCTCCCCTCCAGAGGAGGGGATTCAAAACATAAATTTGACTAGAGGACAAAGTCATGAAGAAGCAATTCTCCCTGCTCGCTATCGCCGCCGTACTGGCCGCTCCCGCTTTCGCTGACAACTTCTACGTTGGTGGCGACGTTGGCAGCAGCAAGATCGAAGCCGACGCCGGCAACGGTTTTGACATCAGCAAGACCGACACCACCTACTCGGTGTTCGGTGGCTACCAGTTCCACCCCAACTTCGCTGCCGAAGTCGCCTACCGCGACCTGGGCAAGGT
>NZ_DATCSC010000101.1:0-4315 GCF_036568685.1 Chitinimonas sp. | reverse complement strand
CCGCCTCGGCCGGCGTCGCGGCCGGCAAGGTAGGCGGGTGCGGAATATGGAAGGCGTCGAGTACCGCCAGCGACTCGGTCATGGTCAAGAGGCTGCGTCCCGCCGCCAGGGCCCCGGCAATCACCAGCCGCGCCCGGGCGATATCCGGTTCGCTACGGCTGGCCAGGGGGCCCGGCGTGTGCAGGCTCAACTCCTGCGCATAGCTCCAGGTCGCCAGGCTGGAGAAGGCTTCCACCGCATGCTCGGGCGAGGAGAAGTAGGCCATGCGGGCCCGCTCCAAGAGCTTGCGCGACAGCGCAATGCGTTTGTCACCCAGCCATACCAGCAAGAGGAGCTTGTCGCTGTGCTCGCGCAATTCGATCATGCGCTCAGCCGTGCCCAGGTGGTCGGTACCGGCCTGCGGCGTCAGCATCACCATCACGCCGTCCACGTTAGGGTCGGCGAGACAGGCTTCGGCCGCGGCCAGGAAGCGCGCTGGCGGCGCATCGCCCAGAATATCCACCGGGTTGTCGTGGCTGCCTATCTCCGGGAGTACTTCATCCAGCAGGGCCACCGTGGCCGGTGCCAGCTTGGGCAGCTCCACCGCCAGCTCGCGAGCCCGGTCCACCGCCATACGGCCCACTCCGTAGCCATTGGAGATCACGGCCAGCCGCCGGCCACGGGCCCGGTAGTTGGCCGCCAGCATGCGGGTGGCGATATTCATGTGCACCATGGTCGGCACGCGTAGCACACCGACCCGACGCAGGGCTGCATCGAAGGCGGCATCGCTACCGATCAAGCGTTCCGAATGGGTGCGTGCCGCCCGCGAGCAATCCGGCGGCTCGCGTCCAACTTTGAGGCAGACCACCGGTTTTTGCCGTGCGGCCGCACGCAGGGCGCTCATAAAGCCACGCGCCTCGCCCACATCTTCAAGGTAGATCAGAATGCCGCGGGTCTGGCTGTCCTGGGACAGGAAGTCCAGCACTTCGCCAAAGTTCACGTCGGCCGCCGCCCCCAGCGAGATCACCGCCGAGAAGCCCACCTCATGGGCCTCGGCCCAATCCAGGATGGCACTGGCAACCGAGCTTGATTGCGCCACCAGGGCCAGATTGCCGCGCTTGACCTGGCCCTGGTAGTTGGCCGCGATCAGACCGCAGCTGGGCCGCATCATACCCAGCAGGTTGGGGCCCAGCATGCGCACACCGTAGCGGTGGGCGATGGCCACCGCCTCCTGCAGCAGCGCCCGGTTGGTACGGTCCACCGCCACAAAGTCGCGCGACAGCACCAGAACCGCCTTCACGCCCCGTTCACCACATTCGCGCACCAAGTCAGGCAGGGTACGGGCCGGTGTGGCGATGATGGCGAGGTCGATCTCCCCTTCCGGAATAGCCGCCACGCGCGGGTAGACCGTCTCCCCATAGACCTTGGGGTGGCGCAGGTTGACCCCGTACAGGCAGCCCTTGAAGGGGGCGTCGAGCAGATTGCGGAAGACCCGCGCACCCACCGAATCCTGGGTTTCAGAGGCCCCGATCACCACCACACAGCTGGGTTGGAACAGCGGCGTCAGGTAGTGGGCTTTCATCGCGGTCCAGCGATCCATGGCTTACTCGCAAGCAGGCTAGTGGCGTCAGTGTAGTGTGTTCGGGTCCAGACCAGGCTCAGCCGGTCACGTCGTAACCCGCATCCTCGATCGCCTGGCGCAGTACGGTCGGGTTGGTGCGACTGGCGTCATAGTCCACCTTGGCCTGGCCTAGCGCCAGATCCACCGCAACGGCCGTGACACCGGTCACCGCCTTGAGCGCCTTCTCCACCGAGGCAACGCAGCCGCCGCAGCTCATGCCCTCGATCTGGAATTGCTGTTCCATGTCCGTCTCCAAGCCAGTCTAGATACGATCATTATCCGGCAAAAGCCGGCCAGGCAAAGCAGCGGGCCCCTCAAAGGGGCCCGCTGCTTGATGTGGAACAGACCGGCGCGCCGGCTATAGCGCTTTGCCTGCTACCTGGGTCTGCGCCAATGGCTGGGCTGCCGACTTGGCAGGCACCACCTGCTGCTGCCCCACCGGTGGTGTGGCGGGCGTCTCATGGCTCAAGGTACCCGGCAACAGCGGCACGATCAGCAACGCCACGATATTGATGATCTTGATCAGCGGGTTGACCGCCGGGCCGGCCGTATCCTTGTAAGGGTCGCCCACGGTATCGCCGGTCACCGCCGCCTTGTGCGCCTCGCTGCCCTTGCCGCCGAAGTGGTTGTCTTCGATGTACTTCTTGGCATTGTCCCAGGCACCGCCGCCGGTACACATGGAGATCGCCACGAAGAGCCCGGTGACAATGGTCCCCATCAAGAGGCCGCCCAAGGCCACCGGTCCCAGCACGAGCCCCACCAGGATGGGTACCACTACCGGCAAGAGCGAAGGCACGATCATTTCCTTGATCGCTGCCGAAGTCAGCATATCCACCGCCTTGCCATACTCCGGCTTGCCGGTGCCTTCCATGATGCCGGGGATGTCACGGAACTGCCGCCGTACTTCCTCCACCACCGCGCCAGCCGAGCGGCCCACCGCCTCCATGGCCATGGCGGCGAACAGATAGGGGATCAGCCCACCGATAAAGAGGCCAACGATCACCATATGGTCTGAGAGATCAAAACTCACATATTTGCCACTGCCGGCCAGCGCATGGGTGTAGTCGGCAAACAGGACCAGGGCCGCGAGGCCGGCCGAGCCGATGGCATAGCCCTTGGTCACCGCCTTGGTGGTATTGCCGACCGCATCCAGCGGGTCGGTGATGTCGCGCACCTCATCCGGCAGGCCGGCCATCTCGGCGATACCGCCCGCGTTGTCGGTGATCGGGCCATAGGCGTCCAGCGCCACCACAATGCCGGCCATGGACAGCATGGAGGTCGCCGCCACCGCGATGCCATAGAGCCCGGCCAGCCAGTAGGCGAGCAGGATGGCGAGACAGACGAACAACACCGGCCAGGCCGTGGACTTCATGCTCACGCCAATGCCGGCAATGATGTTGGTACCGTGCCCGGTGGTGGACGCCTTGGCGATATGCTGCACCGGACCGTACTGGGTGCCGGTGTAGTACTCGGTGATCCATACCAGGAGCGCAGTCAGGCCCAGGCCCACCACGGCCGAGCCGAACAGCCGCATCTGGCTGCCTGCGGCACCAAGCGCGTTGTCCGGCAAAAATTCGCGGGTAATGAAGAAGAAGCCCACCAGCGATACCAGCCCCGCCACGATCAGGCCCTTGTAGAGTGCCGGCATCACATTCTTGCTGCCTGGCGTAGCCTTCACAAAGAAACAACCGATGATGGAACTGATGATGGAGAAGCCACCCAGCACCAGCGGGTAGACCGCAGCCTCGGCCGCCGCACCCTTGATGGTCAGCGCCCCCAGCACCATGGTGGCAATCAGGGTCACCGCATAGGTCTCGAACAGGTCGGCCGCCATGCCGGCACAGTCGCCCACGTTGTCGCCGACATTGTCGGCAATCACCGCCGGGTTGCGTGGGTCATCCTCGGGGATACCAGCCTCGACCTTGCCAACCAGGTCCGCGCCCACGTCGGCACCCTTGGTGAAGATGCCTCCCCCCAGACGCGCGAAGATGGAGATCAGCGAGGAGCCGAAGGCAAAGCCCATCAGCGGCTTGAGCGTATCGGACAGGGCCACGCCGGCACCGGCATGGCTGATCAGGTAACCATACAGCAAACCGACGCCCAACAGGCCCAGCCCGACCACCAGGAGGCCGGTGATGGCCCCGCCACGAAAAGCGACGTTGAGCGCCTCCTGGATGCCGAGCGTGGCTGCCTGGGCGGTACGCACATTGGCCCGCACCGAGACATTCATACCGATAAAGCCACAGGCCCCCGACAGGATGGCACCGGCCACGAAGGCTGCCGCGGTCAGCGGACTGATGAAGACGCCGATCAAGATGGCCAGTACCACCCCTACCAGGGCAATGGTCTTGTACTGGCGGGCAAGGTATGCCTCCGCTCCCTGCTGGATGGCAGCGGCGATCTCCTGCATACGGGGGTTGCCAGCGTCCTGCGCCAGGATCCAGTTGCGTGACACAAAACCGAACACCACGGCCACAAGGCCGCAGATAAGGGCGAAATACAGCGCTACGGATGACGTCATGTGAGGGTCTCCCTGCTGAGTTATGGTGCTGCCTGTCTCCACGGGTTAGGAGATGCGCGGCGGTGAGCTTGTCGCGCGACGCCTGCCCGAACCGGTATAGCTGCCCCTGACTGCGCTTGCCAAACTGCTTGACCCGCCAAAAGTGCTTGATCCGACGCGGGAATGGTAAAATCAGCCAATTCGACCGGCCTGCA